>NZ_JBYCZP010000015.1:0-173731 GCF_057586295.1 Rhizobium sp. SRI_017
CCGGACTACGTTCGTGACGCTCGATGCGTTGGCCGTCACCCTGGTACTTTACGCCCAGCTCCTTCAGGCTCCCGTCGATCACACCCATAATCTTACCACGACGGGCCTCGTGATGGCGTTCATTCTGCTCAACCATGTCGGCCTCTCTTCCGACCGCAAGCTGGTCCTGCTCTTCTCGTCGATCGTCATCGTCTCGTGGATCGGATTTCTGGCGGCGATGGCCATAAGGCACGAGGGCGCAGAGCCCGGTGCCGTGATCGGAGCCTTTCTCAACCGGGACCTCGGCCTCGCCGCCAGCTTTGGCTTCACTGCTTTCGCCGTCTATGTGGTCGCCCGTGATCACGGGCACACGCGTGAACATGCGGAGGTATCGACCCGCCGACGCAACAACCTGGCCCGGTTTTTCTCTCCGCAGGTGGTTTCCCAAATAGAGGACGCAAGTCCGGCGCTCAGGATGGAACGGCGGCGTGCGGCGATCATGTTCGTTGACCTCCGCGGGTTCACGTCATTTGCCGAATCCGCGACGTCTAAGGAACTCACATACGTTCTCTCGCGCTACAGGGCCATCACCTCCACAATCATCACACGCCACGGTGGAACAGTGGACAAGTATATCGGCGACGGCGTGATGGCGGTATTCGGGCATGTGACGCCCGGGCCGGATGATGTGGACAAGGCACTTGCCTGCTCGCTGGAACTGGTCGCCGCGCTCGCGGGCTGGAAGGAGACGAGCGACACCAAAGGCCTCCCGGCTTTGCGGGCCGGAATCGGCCTGCACGTCGGAACGGTCATGGGCGGAATCCTCGACGCCGGCGGCCATAGCGAATTCACCGTTGTCGGCGACGCCGTCAACGTCGCCCAAAGACTTCAAACCGTGTCCAAGACTTTTGAGGCATCTCTCGTGGTTTCCGCCGACGTCTTCTCGAGATTGTCATCGCCGCCGCCGGACGTGCCATGGAAACATGCGGCGGATGTCGAAATTCCCGGCCGTTCGCTTTCCCTCGATGTCGCCTATTTACCCCAGGCGACCGACCATCAACGCATCAAGTCTGCGGGGTGAAGGATGAACACCTGTTGCCACCCACGATCAAGATATCGGAGCGTGGCAGACCGTGTTCCAGAGCGCGGTCTTCCAGTCGGACGGATCGAGCTTATCGATGGCATATTCGTGCCCCGCCACCATCACGAGCGCTGGCTCGTAGCACCGGACGGCAGCGGGGTGTGCGGAGGGGTCGACATAGTGATCCTTCCCGGCGGGCCTCACGCTTCCGACTCCGATCATCACATCGTAGTCGAAGCCTGCCTCCGCGGCAGCGATCGTTTGCTCGAGAAAGAGGCCGACGGTCTGGTCGTCGGAGAGTCGCGCGGAATAAAACGCAGGCGGCTGGCAGTGCGCGGCCGTCGCTCCACCGAGCGTCAGCACAGTCACCGTCAAGAGCTTGATCGTGATCATCGAAGCCTCCCTTGTATGGTGGCAGATCATACCAGATTGCGCTGGCCCTGGAAAACAAATCACACAGCCGAAACTGTACCTCGCGGCCTTCGTATTCTCGGAATTTCTCAGACACCGGCGGAGGTGCTCAAAATACAGGATCGAAACTCAGTCCCGAGAAACTTAGTGATCGATAGAAGCACTTTGATCGAATGGAGGTCGCAATGTTACTACCTAGATTTGTCTATGCCGCGCTCGCAATGGTGGTGATAACGTCCTGTTCGTCACATGATACCAAAACGACTTATACGTCTTCGTCTCCAAACTGCAAACAATCGAAGGCGACGGACGCCGGTCCCAATTCGCCAGCGACGGCAGCTGAAAAACCCGACGATCAAACCGCGGATGCAGATCATGTGTTGACGAAAGTTGGACGCACAGTGTTTTGGCTTGAGATCAAGCTGTTGGAGCAAAACAAAAAGACTTCCTCTCGATGTAGCGTCCCTCGGTGACCGTCGCGATCATAATCCGCGCGTACTGATGAGGGCGTCACGCAGGAGTCTCACGGCACGGTGGACGGACGGCTCGTCGGCGAGCATGTATGCGGACGAAAGCGATGAATGGCAGAAGCGGGCAAGCTCTTCCGGCGGAATGTCCGTCCTGAACACGCCTGCCCGAGCACCCAGCCTTATAAGATTTCCAATCACGTCGAGCAGCTCGTCTTCCGCTCTTCGGGCGTGGTCGTGACGATGGAGCATCGAGGCGAACCGTGTGCCATGATGCCTAAAGACGGTCAGGGCGTAGGTTTCCAAAATCTCGGAGAGCTTTGCGGCCTGATCGCCTTCACCGTCGGCAATCTCGACAACGTGCGCCAGGTGCTCGTGAAGAGTGGACCGATGCCATTCCTGGAAGATGGCGTCTACATCACCGAAATATTTGTACAGGGTCGCACGGGTGATCCCCGCCCGCGCCGCCACCTCCGACATCGACACTTTCTGAAATCCTCGTTCCGTGGCGAGCGCCAGCGCAGCGTCCATGACAGCTTGCCGAACCGCCTGACGGTGGCCTTCCAGCGTATCGTCCCAAGTCTTCGGCATTCGACGCATCGCACCGGTTGACAATGTGATTTGACATTAAACACATCGTATAGATAAATACCAGCATGAAAGCCGGAGGTCACATGCCACAGGACTCCATGAAGTCGGACAGCAGGCCGAGACCCCCGATGCCAGGTTGGGCGAAGGCCTTCGTTGTTGCAGGATTGATCCTGGCGTCTTTGGCTGTGGTGATGATGGTGACGGGTCACGGCCCCGGGCGTCATTTCGGTACGACCGTGGACGATCCGAAATGATCTACCGTCGTCTGCGAACACCGCTTCTTGTCGCGCACATCGCGACGTCGGTCGGGTTCTTCGGCGCGGTCGCCGTCTTCTTCTGCCTCGCCTTGACGGGCCTCGTGGTCTCGGATGTGGCGTTGGCGAACGCAAGCTACGCGGTCATGCCGCGGATCACCTGGTCCGTCATCGTGCCGCTCGCCGCCGTCTCTCTCGCCGTGGGCGTCCTCCAATCCGTCCTCAGTCCGTGGGGGCTCATCCGACACTACTGGGTCGTCGTGAAGTTCGCGATGACGATCGTCATTGCGGGGGTCCTCATTCTGCAGACGGGCACGATCGAACGCTTGGGGGAAGCGGGCACCCAAGCCGCCATCGGGAGTGCGGAATGGGCTGCGCGGTATTCAGTGCTTCTCCATTCAGGGGTAGGGCTGGTGGCTTTGCTTGTCACCTTGGTTCTCTCCGTGGCCAAGCCGAAGGGGTTGACGGGGTGGAGCCGTGCGGCGTGACAAGGTTGAATGCTTGGTGCTTCGATGCGGCCAATGCAGAGTCGAGGAATAGTGCAGCGGGGGCGCGTCGCTGAAACTGGCCTGCTGACGGACGCTCGGGAGTATCTGCCGCGTCTGGATCAGCCTGTCGCAGTTCCGCAAATGCAGGGATGCTCCTGTCGCCAACCTAATCCCGTGGGTGGATACGCGATGCATGCCGAGGCGGGGTTGATGGCGTCTCTTCGGCGGAGGTCGGCGTCAGCAATCTCGCCAACGGAAAACCCACGAAGAGGCTCACTGCGACTATGAAGGCGGTGACAATGAAACCAGCATCCGGAAGTATCTGGATGTTGAACAGCAGCCCACCCCCGGCGGAGCCGAGCGCTTGACCGAGGCTCGATGCCGCCGTCATTCGGCCGAGATCGGCACCCTGGGTTTCCGTGGTGCCGAGCGACGCCCAGTAGGTGGCGATGGGCGAGAGAATTCCGGCGCTTGCAGCGATCAAAGCTACCGCAACCGTCATCGCGATGGATGTATCTGCGAGGGGGACCGTGGCAAGACCCGCAGCAAGCAGCGCGAGCGCGGGCCAAATGAGCCAGCGGGTACGCGCAGGGTCCATCAAGGGCGAGAAGACCAGCGCCTGAGCAATGAACATCACCAAGCTGCATTCTGCGAACATCGCGCCGATATGCTCCGCATCCAGACCGAGACTTTGTTTTGCGCGAAGCGACAGGCCGACTTCGAAAGAGCCGACGGCCAGTGCCGTAACGAACGCGATAATCCAGAGACGGTGCATGACCGAATTGTCCAACCGCATCGGGGTTTGGGCGGGCCGGCTCATCTGATGGGGCTTGTCGGGAAGCGACACCCACAGCATGACAGCCGCGACAAGTGCCAGAATGGCAGGCGCAAGGAGGGCCAGGAATAGCGACCCGTTGTTCGTTGAGATAGAGAGGCCGCCCGAGAGCCGCACGGCGAGCCCTCCCAATAGCGGACCGACAAAGACCCCGGCTGTTCCGGCGATATTCACCAATGTGAAGCGACGGGCGCGCCGGGCCTTCGAAGGTGCGTAGTCTCCCACCAGCGCGTAGGCAACCGGGGTGATCCCGGCCGCGAAGACACCGCTGACAAATCGGCTTGCGTACAGCAGCGGCAGGTCGCCCGCGGCCGGGAGAAGCGCAACTGTCACGGCAAAGCCGATCAGACCTGACAACATCACGGGTCGCCGACCCCAACTGTCAGAGACCCGCCCCCACAGCGGAGCGAAGATGAAGATCGCGAGTATGTAAACACCTGTCAACAGACCCGTGTGCCAAGACAGTTCCGTCGCGTCGATCCTCCCGGCGACCCATTCGATCTGAAATGGGAGAATGGGCAGGACCACTCCGTAGCCAATGCTGATGGCGAACATGGAAAGGATGATCGACAAGAACGCAGGCCATGTCAGTGTTTTCATTGCGCCCTCCATCTGTCTCACGTGCGCGCGGAATTGCCCAGGGGGGCCTGCTGGACCATATTCGCCTCCCGAGTCGTACGCCTCCTCAGTCCGACAGCGGGTCGGGGAAGAGGCGTCGATGAACGCACAGGTGGTCACACGGACAGTTTGAGGGCCTGCGCGTCAGCGGGCATTTATGCCGTTAGTAGACGGATTCTTTGCCGCGTGGGCCGATCCCGGCTCACAGGACTGGGATTCGGCATGCGCCGCTTGCACGTGGTCGCAACAGTCATGAGAAGCATGCTTCGTATCTGCAGGGACATTGGCGACGGCGTGTCCGCCGCAGCAGTCGTGCCTGGGCTTGGGCGTGATCTTTGGCGAGTGCGAGGGATCAGATGGAGTCGAGTGGGACATTGCATTGCTCCTGAGTTTTGTCGGCGCAGCCTTCTGTGCCTCGATGTCGCGCAAGTGGTATCGGGCGCACGTGGTGCGATCTTTAACTCAGATCAAGCCGACAGCCCGCCATCCTCGGACAAGATCGTACCCAGGCGTCGACGGCGAGCAGCGCTACTCGCGCGATGACCTATCAGCAGAAGCACGAAGGGGTGGAAATTGAACGCCAGCAGCACATCACATTATTTCCCCACCCCCGTCCTCTGCATCCTTGATCGAAGTTAAAGAGAGGCCCGCCAGTTTCGTGTCGACATTGACGTGACGTCGCAGTGAGCGCTTCGGGGTTGCCCAGCTGTTACGATATCAGTCCCACGTCAGGAAACGAACTTGCGCCTTGTTCCCATACTCTCGGTAATCGTGCTCGCCGCTGCCGCAGCCGGTGGCTACGTATATTGGCTTGATGCGCGAGATCGCATTCCCGCGGGTTTCGCACGGTCAAATGGAAGGGTGGAAGTCGAGCGTGTGGACATCGCCGCGAAATATCCCGGCCGACTCTCCGAGGTCACAGTCAACGAGGGCTCTGATGTGTTGCGTGGCCAGGTTCTCGCTCGTTTCGACACGACCGAGGTCGTCGCCCAGCTGGCGGCCGCCAAAGCGTCAGTACACCGAAGCCACCAGAGTGTCGCCAGCGCGGAGGCGGGCGTGTCGGTGCGCGAAGCAGAGAGGAACCTCGCACAGATCGAACTGGACCGCGTGATCAGGCTCGTGCGCACGAGCGCAGCGCCGCAGGCGGAACTGGACCGCCAGAAAGCGCAAAGGGAGACGTCCGTTGCCGCGTTGGAGAGTGCCAAGGCGATGGTCGAGGACGCGAGGGCCTCCGTGGAGGTGGCCGAGGCCCAGGTAAGGCAGATCGAAGCGGTGCTCGCCGACATGACCCTCCAAGCCCCCGTGTCCGGCCGCGTCGAGTACCGCCTTGCCCGCGGTGGAGAAATCGTCGCGGGCGGGCAACGAGTCCTGACCCTGTTCGATCTGTCGGATGTCTATATGACCGTCTTCCTGTCGACGGCCGATTCCGGACGTGTCGCGATCGGATCGGAGGCGCGGATCATCCTTGACGGCGCGCCCGAGAGTGTCGTTCCGGCCACCGTGTCCTTCGTTTCCGCCGAGGCGCAATTCACGCCCAAATATGTCGAGACCGCGGATGAGCGCGAGAAGCTGATGTACCGCGTCAAGTTGCGGATCGATCCGCAGCTTCTGGAGGCCGATCGGGTGTTCCTGAAGGCCGGGATGACGGGAGATGCCTACATCAGGGTCACTACCGATGCCGTCTGGCCCACCAATCTCACCCAGGGGCTTCCCGATGTCCGCTGAGGCATCGCCCGCCATTCGGCTCGATCTGGTGCGGCACCAATACGGCAAGACAATCGCACTTGCCGATTTCAGTCTTTCGGTCGCGCCTGGATCGAGTGTTGCGATCATCGGGCCGGACGGAGTTGGTAAATCGACGCTTCTCGCGCTGATAGCGGGTGTCAGGCGTATCCAGAGCGGGTCGGTGTCTGTTCTCGATCGGAACATGGCGTCGTCTGCCGACCGCGCGGCGATCGCGCCGAGGATAGCCTACATGCCGCAGGGGCTCGGGCGAAATCTCTATCCCACGCTTTCTGTCGTCGAAAACATCGACTTCTTCGGCCGTCTGTTTGGTCAATCCGAGGTGGAACGGTCGCGGCGGATCGTACGGTTGCTCGCCGCGACGGGGTTGGCTCCCTTCCGCGATCGACTGGCGGGCAAGCTTTCCGGCGGAATGAAGCAGAAGCTCGGCCTATGCTGTGCCTTGGTCCACGATCCGGACGTTCTGATCCTCGACGAACCGACCACGGGAGTCGATCCGCTCTCCCGGCAGCAGTTCTGGTCTCTGATCCGACAGATTCGGGACGAGCGGCCCGGCATGACGGTGCTCGTCGCCACCGCCTACATGGAAGAGGCCGAGGGATTCGATCGCATCGTGGCCATTGACGAGGGGAGCATCATCGCCGACGGCAGCCGATCGGGCCTGCTATCTCGTACCGCGTGCAACTCGCTCGAGGAAGCATATATCCAACTGCAGCGGCCCGAGCGGCGCGGTGAACACGAGGCCCTCGTGATTCCGCCGCTGCCGCACGCGAACGGCTCGCCGGCGATCGTCGCGAACGGCCTGACGATGCGGTTCGGCGACTTCACCGCCGTCGACAACGTGAGCTTCCGGATCGGCCGCGGGGAGATTTTCGGCTTCCTGGGGTCGAACGGTTGCGGCAAGACGACCACGATGAAGATGCTCACCGGGCTGTTGCCTGCGACCGAAGGAGAGGCGTGGCTCCTGGGCAAACCCGTCGACGCGCGCGACATCTCGATGCGAATGCGCGTCGGCTACATGTCCCAGTCGTTTTCGCTCTACGATGAGCTCTCGGTCAGGGCGAACCTGGAACTGCACGGGCGCATCTGCCGCATCGAGGAAGTGGATTTGGGACCGCGCGTCAACGAGGCGCTCTCTCGTTTCGACCTTGCGGATCTGGCGGGAATATTGCCGTCGGCGCTGCCGTTGGGCATGCGGCAACGGTTGCAACTGGCGGCCGCCTGTCTGCATCGGCCCGAGGTGCTCATTCTCGACGAGCCGACATCCGGCGTCGATCCGGCGGCCCGCGACCGATTTTGGCGGCTTCTTGTGGAGATGTCGCGACGAGACGGTGTGACGATCTTCATATCGACGCATTTCATGAACGAGGCGGAGCGTTGCGACAGGATTTCCTTGATGCATGCCGGACGGTTTCTTGCTGTTGGCACTCCTGCGGAACTGCAGGCCAATAAGGCGGCGCACAGCCTCGAAGGGGCTTTCATCGACTACATATTGGCAGCAGGCGGGGCGGAAGGCGGGGCAACCATCAGGCCAACCGAAGTCGAACAGTCTGACCCTGCGCGCGCAGACCTAAAGCAATCGGAAATCCCGCTACCTCGATCAAACCTCTCCGCATCGCTCAATCGCATTTGGACCTTCGCGAGGCGTGAGGCCATGGAGGTCACTCGCGATAGAGTCCGGCTCGCCTTCGCCTTGCTCGGACCCCTCTTGCTCATGGCGACCTTCGGCTATGGCATTTCGTTCGATATCGAAGGCTTGCCGTACGCCGTGCTTGATCGTGACCGGTCCTCGGATAGCCGCGTGTTTCTCAAGCAGTTCTCCAATTCCCGGTACTTCATAGAGAAGACGCCACTGAGGGACGAAGTGGAGATTGACCGTCGCCTTCGTTCCGGCGAATTGAAATTCGCGCTGGATATTCCTCCAGGGTTTGGCCGGAACATGCTGCAGGCCCGACGGCCCGAAGTGAGCTTCTGGATCGACGGAGGCAACACCTTTCCGGGGGAAACGGCCAGGGCCTACATCATGGGCATCGTCCAGGCATACGCAGCCGACCAAAGCCGAAGATCGTCCGGATATGCTTCTAGTTTCCCCCTTGTGCAGGTCGAACCACGGTTTCGCTACAATCAGGATTTCCGCAGCGTGTTCGCCATCACGCCCGGGTCCATGATGCTCCTGCTGATCGTTTTCCCCGCCATGCTGACCGCACTCGGTGTTGTCCGGGAGAAGGAAATGGGGTCCATCACCAACGTCTACGCGTCGCCCGCCACTGTCGGCGAGTATCTTTTGGGAAAGCAGCTTCCATATATAGCGGTCGGCCTCCTGAGCTTCGCGAGTATGCTCGTACTGGCGGCCGGTGCATTCGGGGTCGTCCCCAAGGGCTCGCTTCTCGCCCTCTCGGTCGCTGCACTCGCCTATGTTTTCGCCGCAACCGCGTTCGGGCTGCTGGTTTCCGCGTTCGTGTCGACCCAGGTTGCTGCGATTTTCGGGACGGCAATCGTGACGGCGATGACGGCAGCGCATTACTCAGGTTTTCTCTTTCCGGCTTCCTCGCTCGAAGGACTAGGACGTGTGATGGGGCTGTCGTTCCCGTCGCTCTGGTTTCAGACAGTGAGTCTCGGCGTGTTCGCAAAGGGCTTAAGCGCCGCCTCTTTCATTGGCGAGATATCGATCCTGTTCGGGTTTGGCGTGGTATTTCTCGTGGCCGCCCGCCTGTCGGTCAGAAATCAGGGCAGTTAGCGATGCGCCAGTGGTTGCGAAATGTCTTCCGGCTCGGGGTCAAGGAATTTTCCAGCCTGTCTCGTGACGTCGTGATGGTCGTCCTGATCGTCTATGTCTTCACATTTGCGGTCTATGCCGAAGCGACCGCGATGCGAACGGACGTCCACGACGCCAAAGTTGCCGTCGTGGATGGCGACCGCTCCACGCTGTCGTCGCGGATCAGGGATGCTTTGCAGCCTCCGTACTTCCGTGAAGCCGATCTTATAGACCGTTCCGAGATTGATGGTCTCATGGACAAGGGGCGGTACACCTTCGTTCTCGACATACCCGCGGGATTCGAGGCCGATCTCCTCGCGGGCCGCCAAGCCGCGATCCAGGTCAATGTCGACGCCACCGCGGTGACGCAGGCGGCCGTCGGCACGGCCTACATCCAACAGATAGTCGATCAAGTGGCGGCGAACTTTCTCCGAAAGCCCCCGTCATCGAGCACGCTTCCGATCACCCCCGTCGTGCGCGCACTGTTCAACCAGAATCTCGAGGCGATCAGTTTCACCGCGAGCATGGGTGTCATCAACAATGTAACGATACTCGCCATCATCCTGGTGGGCGCGGCGGTGATGCGCGAAAGGGAGCACGGCACGATAGAGCATCTGCTCGTGCTGCCTATCAGGCCGAGCGAAATCGTCGCGGCGAAAGTGTGGGCGAACGGGTTGGTCATCCTCATCGCGGCCGCCTTCTCGCTGCACGTCGTCGTCGAAGTCGCGTTGGGCGCGTCAATCGTCGGATCGATCGAACTCTTCCTGGCGGGAACCACCATGTATCTTTTTGCCGTGACGTCGCTCGGCATCCTCCTTGCGACGGTCGCCAGTTCAATGCCGCAGTTCGCGTTGCTGTCCATTCCGGTTTTCGTCCTGATGTTCCTTCTTTCAGGATCGTTCACGCCTTTCGATAGCATGCCGGACTTCCTCCAGGTCCTGATGTCCGTCTCTCCCTCCACCCATTTCGTTCGGTTCGCCCAATCGGTGCTGTATCGGGGTGCTGGTGTCGATGTGGTCTGGCGCGATCTTCTGACCATGGTGGGCCTAGGTGCGCTCTTCCTCCTGGCTGCGCTGCACCGCTTCAAGGCGATGCTGGAGCAACGCGGCTGATCTTTGCGGTGCCGATCCGGGCGCGCCTCAGGAACATCTCTTTTTCGCGGCTTTCGACGCTTCGACGGGCGCGCATTGAGAATGCGCGGATGATCGCGAACATCGAAGGCTTTGGTCATGCCGGCCGCCAGCGCTTGGAACTCGAACCGTTGTCAATTGTCGGAACGATAACCTACCGCGGTTCGTCAACCTCCCGGGCAATGATCAGTACCGAATTCAGCTCGACATGAGGTTCCGGGCCGATCTGGAACGGTCACAGTAGCTCGGAGCGAACACTCCTGATAAAGCGATCTTCAAAGTGAAACCCGATCGGGCAAGGTCGAAACTTCCCGCTTGGAGGGGTGCCAGTCCTCTAACCCGTCTTGCTATGCGGAGGGGAGGGTCTCGAAGCCTTGGACGAGAATGTCGACAGGGCATGCGCACGAGCCGATCCTCACATCGATGCCCTTGGCGACAAGCTGATCACGCTCCGGTGGAGCGATGAAACCACACACCAGTTTGCCAGCGCAGCTTCCAAGAACCATTTCGCACGCGGAGCGGTTTGTACGCTCGGTGTTAGCCCGGAACGGTCCCAATTGGGAATCGGCCTCAAATATCAGCATGCCGTCACATTTCGCAAAGAAGGGACTCAGCATCGGCGTCTTGCGATGACGGGTCACAAGCACGGCGATGCCGCGGCTGCGATCTGTGAAATGCTGGGCTGGCTTTGCCATATGATGCCCCTAAGGTGAATTCCATAGTGCTGATATTCGCATTCTTACATCGACCTGACCTTAATCTGAATCAACTGACAGGGGTTGGGTTGGGGCACGAGAACGCCGCGGGACTTCGCGAGTAGATTTGATTTGGGTCAAAGCAGCGAGAACGCCATCGTAGGAGATTGAGACCCGGTGACTGCGTAGGACGTTAGCGCGAAATCCGTGTATATGGGTGTCACGCTTTATCTGGCGTCGGGGCAGGAGCGGTGTGGGTGCTGTGGCATGCTTAGGTTGATGGCAGTGTTGATTGTCTGCGCGGCCGCCTTGTTAATGCAGGGCGCGCCCTTTTGGGCACACGACAGTGAGGTTGGCCGGCCAATCGACGCGTCCTGTTGCGATCGAAGCGCGAACGCCGCATCCATTCCGCTTGAGCAGGACGACTGCATGGGTGGGGACAGCTGCTGCATGGTCGTATGCTGCCCCTGCCAACCGCAATCGGGCGCTCATTTCATGGTCGTCGACAGGCTGACGCTGGAGTCCGTTCCTCTCCGACTTCCGAACGCCAACGCTATTCGGTCGGCAATCCTGGCTCGAGACCCACCAATTCCAAGAATTCATCACTTCTCGACACTTTGATCTGGCACTGCCGCCACGGCTCGCGTCCGCGGGTTCGACGGTGTGGTCAGGTTGATTGTGCCATCCCGAATGCTCGGACGCGTAGCGTTCGCGACTCGGCGCTTCACTCATAAAGAATTGATTGGCTGCGGAAGCGGCCGCCGAAACGGGCGTTGCGCCCGGGAGGTGTAATATGAATTTGGATAATACGTTTTTGCCCGACCACACGCTGCGGGCGTTCCCTCTCGGGGCCTCTCCGAAGATCGAGACGGCAGGCATGTGGAGTGCATCTGCTCTTCACGGGTATCGGCAAGTCGATTGTGCATGTGGACTTTGCCGGGGAGATGGTGAACCGCCGATGCCCTCCGCCGAGGAGGATGCTGGAACGGAAAGCCTTCTGGAAAGCGTCTCGACCGTCGTACCGCTTTCGACGGAACGGCATAGGCTGATTCCCTCCTATCGGCTTGGCGACCGCAAGATTGAAGCAGGACGCGATCTATTCAGTATCGGCTCTACCGGCGGCGCAGTCTTCAATCTCCTCGATGGCTGGGTCGCATTGTACACCCTCCATGAGGACGGCCGACGTCAGATCGTCCAGTTTGCGTTGCCAGGTGCGATTCTCGGCCTCGGGCCATCGGCTGGTGCGCAGGCGACGATCGGGGCTCTGACGCTCACCGACGTCGTTGTTTCGGTCGTCCCAGTGGCCACGCTGACATCGCTTTCGCGAGCCGAACCAGAGATCAGCATGCGGTTGGCGCGGTCTCTCGCACACGATTGCAGCCTGGCGTTCGATCGGATGACGAGTATCGGACGCCGTTCGGCGCGAGAGCGTGTCGCCCATCTCCTGCTCGAATTGTTCACTCGGTACCGCGCCCACTGGCCGGGAAACCGTATCGAAGAGATGACGCTACCCATCACCCAAGAACACATCGGGGACGCGACAGGCCTCACATTTGTTCACGTCAACCGGGTCCTCAGCACACTCCGCAAGGAAGGCATAGTCCACTTCCATTATCGAAGGCTCACGATACTCGATCCCGACCGACTCATCGAGGTCGCCGGGGTTGACCCGGAGATGGCTGCGACATGGCTCGACCGATGATGTCGAGACAGGGTCCAGGCCCCGACCTGATTGTGATGGCGCGGCAGGGGACCTGACCTCTTGCCGACGCCGTCTACCACGTGGAGTGATCCAACCTGTCTTCAAGCCACCCGTGCAATTGTCGCGGGTGCAGAAGGGCCCGAACTGGCAACGCCCCCGGCGGAAACGGCGAACGCCTGCCGTTGATGTGGAGCGATGAAAGCCGCAGGACAGTCAAGTTGTCCGGCAGGCGCGTGAATGTCTTGAGCGAGAGTGGTCAGTCGCTGCGCTGCGCCAGGGGGCGAGCTTGGCATGCCGCCCACGGTACGCATTGCGTGCGAACGCAGGATCGCGTGTCTTGAGACAGAGAGAGGTTGTCGTGCCAGCGATGAGGGGATTTCGCCCCAGCACGGTGGAATACTCTACCGAGGTCTGGAAATTCGCGTTCCGGCCGTTCCCTCCAGGATGGCGAGGGCATCTTCAAGCCGACCGATTCCGGCGAAACCGCCATTCTCCGCGAAATCGGCTCCGGCTGCGAGCTTCGGCCCCATGGACCCTGCGGGAGCTTCCAGCGCCCGCGCGCCTTCAGGAGTCAAATTGGCGAGAGCCAGAGCGTCTTTCGTGCCGAAATCGCTATAAACCGAGTCGACATCGGTCAGCAGCAGCAGCGCATCAGCGTCAAGCTGGCGCGCCAGAAGTGCGCTTGCGGCGTCCTTGTCGATTACGGCCTCTACCCCGATCAGGCTGCCGTCATCGCGCCGGATCACCGGAATCCCACCTCCACCAGTGCAGATAACGATGACGCCTTGATCCAACAGCAACTTGAGAACCCTGAGATCGGGTATCTCCAAGGGGCTTGGCGAGGGGACAACCCTGCGCCAATTCTCTCCGTCGCGGGCAACGACCCAGCCCGCCGCCGCGGCGCGAGCCTCGGCGTCATCCTTCGCGTAGACCGGTCCGACAAACTTGGTCGGCCGTCGAAATGCCGGGTCCGCTGCGCTGACGACCACCTGTGTCAATAGCGTCGCCACGGGATGGGAGTGGCCGAGCGCGTTCTCGACCTCCTGCTCGATCATGTAGCCGATCATGCCCTCGGTTTCCGCGCCGAGGACATCCAGCGGGAAAGCTTCGTCCGGCTTGTAGGCGGCTCCCTGCAGCGCCAGAAGACCGACCTGGGGACCGTTGCCGTGGGTGATGAGCAGACGGTGGCCTGCCCGGACTATGGCGGCCAACGGCTTTGCGGCCAGTTGCACATTCGCCCGCTGGGCCTCGGCGGTCAGCGGTTGTTGACGTTTGAGAAGGGCGTTTCCCCCCAGCGCGGCTACGACCAGCATTTCAGGCTCCCAGCGTCGCGACGAGTACAGCCTTGATCGTATGGAGCCGGTTCTCGGCCTGGTCAAAAACTATCGAGGCCGGACTCTCAAACACTTCCTCGGTTACTTCCATGGCGTCGATGCCAAATTCGGCGTGTATTTCCGCGCCGACAGCGGTCTCGGTGTTATGGAAAGCAGGGAGGCAGTGCATGAATTTCACGCGGGGATTTCCCGATTTCGCCATCAAATCGGCATTCACCTGATACGGCAGAAGGAGCTTGATCCGCTCGGCCCACTTCTCCTTTGGTTCCCCCATCGACAGCCATACGTCAGTGTAGACGAAATCAACCCCGTTCACCGCGTCATCGATATCTTCGGTGATCGTGATGCGCGCGCCAGTCTCCCGCGCAGTGTCTGCCGCAATTTCCTGGACCCTGTTGGAGGGCCAGCAGGCGCGGGGAGCGCAAAGCCGCACGTCCATGCCCATCTTGGCGCCGCCGATCAGCAGACTGTCGCCCATGTTGTTGGCCGCATCGCCAAGGAAGACATACGACACTTGGTGCAGAGGCTTTTCGGCGTGTTCCTGCATCGTCAAGAAGTCGGCCAGAATCTGCGTCGGATGAAATTCCTTGGTCAGCCCGTTATAGACCGGCACGCCAGAGTATTTGGCGAGTTCCTCGACGATCTCCTGACCAAAGCCACGGTATTCTATCGCGTCATAGACGCGGCCCAGGACCCGCGCCGTGTCCTTCACCGATTCCTTGTGGCCGATATGGCTTCCTGTGGGCCCCAGATAGGTGACACGAGCCCCTTGATCATAGGCTGCCACCTCGAAGCCCACTCGGGTACGGGTGGAATCCTTCTCGAAGATAAGAGCAATGTCCTTGCCGACAAGCCTCGGAATTTCGGTGCCCGCATACTTCGCCGCCTTGAGATCGGCGGCGAGTTTCAGAAGAAAGCCGATCTCTTCCGGCGTGTAGTCGGCGAGCGTCAGAAGGCTGCGGTTCTTTATGTTGAAAGCCATGACCTTGTTCCTTGATTTCAGACGGCATCCCGGATGGTGGGGCAGCTCATGCAATGGCCGCCCCCTCGGCCTCGACCTAGCTCGGCTCCGGGCACGGCAAGGACCTCGATACCCGCTGCCCTCAGCGCCGCATTGGTGTCATCGTTGCGGTCGTAGCCAATCACCACTCCGGGACGTACCGCCAGCACATTGTTGCCGTCGTTCCATTGCTCGCGAGCGCGTTCCTCGTCGGAGTTGCCGCCGGTCGGCACAATCTGCAGCTTCTTGTAGCCCAATACCTCCGCGACTATCTCGAAGATCGGTCGGGGGTCTTGCCGGAAGGACAGCGGCGACGCTCCGTCGCCAAGCCTGATGTCGTAGCATAGCAGTTCATCGGCGACTTCGCGGAAAGTTGTCACGACGTCGCCGCCGCACAAGGTGAACACGGTGTCCAGATGCATCGCCGCCCGCGATTTCGGGATTCGAAAGGCAAGCACGCGGTCGACCACACCTCTCGCAAAGAGCGCTTCGGACAACTGACCGATGCCCTGGGGAGAAGAACGTTCCCCCATTCCGACGAGCACGGTCCGGTTTCCGATCGGCATGACATCTCCGCCTTCCAGCGAGGCGAGCCCATGATCCATGGTGGGATCACCCCAATGAATCTCGACATTGCCTGCGAACTTCGGATGGAATTTGTAGATCGCGGCCAAAAGCAAGGTTTCCGGACGCCGCGCGGGCCAATACATGGGGTTGACCGTCACGCCACCATATATCCAGCAGGAGCTGTCACGAGTGAAGAGCGCGTTGGGCAGGGGCGGCAGGATGAAGCCGTGATGGCCGAGATAGCTGCCGAAGAGTCCCGTCGGCTTGAAGGGAAGGTCATCCGCCGCAAGACCACCCACGAGGTGTTCCGCCAACCGGGCCCCGCTGAGTTCGTCCATCCAGGATCGAAGTTCCGCGATCATGCCGACACCGACCTGGTCAGCGCCGATACGATGGTCCAGCACCCAGGCGCGACCTTCCTCCGAGTCCAGCGTCTCGGACAACAACACGTTCACGTCCAGGACTTCGACACCTTCGTCACGCATCAGGCCGGAAAAGACGTCATGGTCTTTCTGGGCCTGCTTGACCCAGAACACGTCGTCGAAAAGCAGCTCCTGGCAGTTCGACGGAGTCAGGCGGCGATGGGCGAGACCGGGTCGGCAGACGATCACCTGACGCAGCTTGCCAGTCTCGGAATGGACGCCGAGTCTTGCGAGTTCATTCATTTTGATTTTCCCGAGTTAAAGTCACAGAGCGCTGATCGCGCCGGTCCACATCAGATACCCGGCAATCGCGGCGGCGATGACGATACCGATGCCGATCAAGGACTCGACGCCCGAGAAGGCCTTCTCTCCCCGTTCATGTCGAGACCACCAATATACCGGGACGCCAAGGGCGTAGAGAATCGCGCACATGAACAGGTAATTCGGACCAGCGGCATAGACCAGCCAGATGCCGTAGAGCGTCGCGACAGCGCCCGTGAACATGTCACGACCACGGCCTTCCCCAACAGCATATCCGTCGCCGCTCATGGCGAGCTTGACCGCATAAGCGCCCGAAAGAACGTATGGAACCAGGATGGCCGCCGAGGCGATGTAGAACAGCGCCAGATAGGTCGAGTTGGAATAGAGGGTTACGATCAAGAATATCTGTACGAAGATGCTTGTAATCCAAAGCGCGCCCGCCGGAGAGCCGTGTTTGTTCTCGGCTCCGAAGACCTTTGGCAGAATGCCTTCGCGCGCGGCGCGATAGGGAATCTCGGCGGCAAAAAGGGTCCAGCTCAGGAACGCCCCGGCGACGGAGACGACCAGGCCGATCCGCACAATCACTGCCCCCCATGGCCCCACCACTTTTTCAAGGACGTTCGCCATCGATGCGGCGGCTGGCAACGCCGCCAGCTCAGGCTGGCTCATGAGCCCGAACGGGAGGAGTGATACGAACAGGTAAACGACAAGGGCGATCGCGAAACCTGTGATCGTCGCGCGACCGATATCGGTGCGCTTCGAAGCGCGCCCCGAAACGACGCTTGCACCTTCGATGCCGATGAAGACCCAAAGCGTCACCAGCATCGTGCTCTGAACCTGGGCCATGACGCTGCCGAGATCAGGCGTTCCGGCACCCCAGAAATCCAGATTGAACCGCGGAAGGCTGAAGGCGACGAGAGCCAGAACGATGAACAGTGCGATTGGAGCGAGCTTGGCGAGCGTTGTCGCGAAGTTTATGATCGCGGCTTGGCGGACCCCCAATAAGACGAGCGCGTGGGTACCCCACAGAACAGCCGACGCTCCGATGATTGCCTGGGTCGTGTTCCCTTCCGCTCCGAAAGGCGGGTAGAAATAGCTGAGAGCGCCGAAAATCAACACGACGTAGGACACGTTGCCGATCCAGGCACTGAGCCAGTATCCCCAGGCGCTGTTGAAGCCCACGAAGTTCCCAAATCCCGCGCGAGCATAGGCGTAGGGTCCGGCATCCAACGTGGGTTTGCGTGTCGCAAGCTGTTGATAGACAAAAGCCAAAGCGAGCATGCCGACACCGCTGACCAACCAGCCGATCAAAATCGCGCCCGGCGATGCTCCTTTCGCCATGTTCTGCGGAAGGCTGAAGACGCCGCCGCCGATCATGGAGCCGACGACCAGAGCCACCAGCGGCAGGAGACCAAGCTTTCGGTCGGCCGTTTGGATTGTTGCAGGCATGACAACGATATTCTCAGTGCTCATTCTTATCTCCTCCGCCAAGGAATTCGTCCCTTGCATTCGAAATCTGCCGTTTGGCCGCGCGAACGTGGAAAGCGGCTGCCGGGTGCACCGCTCGTTCGAGTTCAAGACGACTTGGAGTTTAGTAGCGGAGGAAGATGCGCGACTTGATTCAGATTAAGAATTCGCGCGATTTTGATCTCGAGAAGGACGAGACGCCGCAAGCGTGACCTGCGGCGTCTCGATGACTGGCGAACGGCTCGGCCGTTTCATCGTCTGCTCGCCGGAGGTATCACATCATGTCGTTCATGGCCTTGTTCATGTGGATCTTGCAGTCGTCCATCTTGTTCATCTTCATGGCGTCTTTCGCCATCTCCATCTCTTTCATCGCCTTGTCCTTCGTGCCCATATCCTTCATTCCCATCATCTGGTTCTCCATCATTTTCATCGACGCTTCGTCGCATTTCATTTCTGCTCCCAGCGCGGGAACGGCGAGGGCGGTCGAAAGGATGGCCGCAGTGAGGATCGATTTCAGCATGGTAGTCTCCTGTGGTTGAGGGCATTTGCCCAGGGTGAGTTGGAGGGTTATCTGGTGGATGCCCGGCCGAACCACGGCCAGGCCGGAAAGAGGGCAGGAACGCGGCGCGCGTAGCGATCGTATTCGTCCCCGAACTTCCTCCGCACCTCGCGCTCTTCTGTCCGCGCGAGCCTTGCGTACATGACGACGAGCACTGGAAACATGAGAAGGGTGAGAAGCGTCGGCCATTGTACCAGGAAGCCGAGGAGGACGAGCACGAAGCCGATATATTGAGGATGCCGGACAAAAGCATAGGGACCGTCAGTGGCCAGCGTGCCCAGCTTCTGGGCATCGAACAGCCGCCGCCATCCGGCCGCGATAAGGGCGAAGCCGCCGCCGATGAAGATGAAGCTTAGGATATGGAACGGACCGAAATGCGGATATGCGCGCCAGCCGAACAGTTCTTCGAGCAGGTGCCCCGCATCGTGCGAGAACCAGTCGACACCCGGATATCGGCTCTGTAGCCAGCCGGAAAACAGATAGATCGTCAGCGGGAAGCCGTACATTTCCACGAACAGAGCCACGAGAAATGCGCTGAAGGTCCCGAAGGACGTCCAGTCCCGCGCGGTCTTGGGCTTGAAGAAGCTGAACGCGAACATGATGAAAACAGCCGAGTTCAGCAGCACCAGGCCCCAAAGGCCATATGAGGGGGTTGCCGTGTCCATGTTCAATCTCCTTTGACGTCTTTATGATTCCCGTGGCCGCCATGTCCCGAGTGCATGAAGACATGCAGCAGCGGACAGGCGAGCAGCAGCAGGAATGGCAGGAAGCCGAGCGCATGTGCCCGGTGCTCGCTCAGCAAAAGGAAGAGGGCGATTCCGAGGAAGGCAGCGAAAACAAGTCCCGTGCGCGAGCGCCAGAAACTGCCGCCCCCATCGGCGTCGTTGGTTTGGTTGCTTTGATGTCCTTGGTGAAGCATGTCTTTCTCCTTTCGTGCCGGAGCGGAGAGCCGTGGGATTTCCGCCCGCCGCCCGCCCGCGGCGTGCGTTCATTCGGAATAGGTCACGCCATTCGGCCCCTTGCCGACCTTCTCAGTCGCGAGAACCTTGAAGTTCGAAAGGTCGAGCACGGACAGGGTGTCGTCATAGATGTTGGTCACGAGGGCCAACTCCTCGTTGCCCGGCAATGCGAAGACCAGCGGTCGCGAATGAGCCTGGCGCATCATGCGGTCTCCAATGTAAGCGCCCGCGGCGAGGCTGCCGGCGGCCTGGCCTGCCGGATGCCATCGAGCCGCGTTCTCTTGAGCATCAGCGCGTTTATGGCGACAAGCGCCGAGCTTCCGGACATTGCCAGGGCGGCGACCTGGGGGCTGAGCACAAAGGGATAGAAGACCCCCGCGGCCAACGGAAACGCGATGACGTTGTAGCCGATCGCCCACCAGAGGTTCTGGTGCATCTTCCGGAGAGTGGCCTTCGACAGCGTCATCGCGCCGACGACGTCGTAAGGCTCGCTCTTCATGAGCACGACATCGGCGCTCTCGATCGCGACGTCGGTCCCCGCGCCGATGGCGAAGCCGACATCGGCCTGGGTGAGGGCGGGTGCGTCGTTCACGCCGTCTCCGACCATCCCGACTTTCAGCCCCTGGGCCTGGAGCTCCTTTATCTTTTCGGCCTTTTGCCCAGGCAGGACGTCGGCCAGCACGATGTCGATACCGAGTTGCCCGGCGATCCGCTTTGCCGTCCCGGCATTGTCGCCGGTTATCATTGCGACCCGAACCCCCTGTTCATGCAGCTTCGCAATCGTGGCCGCCGAGTTGGGCCTTGGCGCGTCTGCCACGGTGATCAATCCGGCCAGCCGACCGTCGCGTGCGACATAGGTTACGGTACGGCCTTCGCCCTTGAGTTGCTCGGCACGCCCGCCGAGGTCGCCGAGAGCCACGTTGTTCTCCTGCATCAGACGCAGGTTGCCGACGAGATAGCGCTTTCCTTCGATCTCGGCGCTCGCGCCCCGGCCGTCCATGTAAAGGAAATGCGAGACATCAGGGCGGGCTAATCCACCCGCCCGCTCGATGATCGCGAGCGCGATGGGATGATCCGAGTTGCCCTCAATGGCTGCGGTGGAGGCGAGCAGTTCGTCCGCTGTCACCGTCGTGTCCGGCACCACGTCGATGACCTTCGGCTGGCCCATGGTGAGCGTGCCCGTCTTGTCAAAGACGATGACATCCAGCTTGGTGGCCTCCTCGAGCGCGGCGGCGTTCTTGAACAGGATGCCGTTCGACGCTCCAAGGCCGGTGCCGACCATGACCGCCATTGGCGTGGCCAAGCCCAACGCGTCAGGGCAGGCGATGACGAACACCGTGATCGTAAGGGTGAGCGCGAACAGGAGAGGCTGGCCAAGAACCCAGAACCAGACCCCGAATGTCACGATCCCGACGAGAACCGCGGCCAGAACAAGCCATTGGGACGCCCTGTCGGCCAGCAACTGCGACGGAGCCTTGGAGTTCTGGGCCTCCTGGACGAGCTTGACGATCTGCGCGAGCGCGGTATCGGCACCGACCTTACCGGCGCGGTATTTGAGTGTTCCGCTCTTGTTTATCGTCGCGCCGATCACCTGGTCTCCGACGGTCTTCGTCACGGGCATCGACTCTCCCGTGAGCATGGACTCGTCGATGGTGGATTCACCTTCGATCACCTCGCCATCGACTGGAAGCTTGTTGCCGGGCCGCAGCACCACCACGTCGCCGAGAACGACCTCGGACGTGGGGACTTCGATCTCGTCACCGTTCCGGAGAACCGAGGCTTTGGGAGGCGCGAGATCGAGCAGCGCGCGGATCGCGGCCGAAGCGCCCGCTCTCGCTCTCATCTCGAGCCAATGCCCGAGGAGGATGAAGACGAGCAGCAGGGCCGCAGCCTCGTAGAACTGCTGCCCTTCGAAGAGAAATGTCGAACCGACGCTGAAGAGATACCCGGTTCCGACGCTCAAAACGACCAGGACCGCCATGTTCAGGACGCCGTTGCGCAACGCCCGCCAGGATGCCACCAAGAACGGCCAGACGGGATAGAGGATGGCGAGGCTCGCCAGCACGAACATCGCCCTGTCCATGCCGATGCCGAACGGCGGCTCGAACAACGGTTCGGTCAGCCCCATTGGGTCCATCGCGAAGATCGGCAGGGTAAAGACCAGACTGATCAGGAAGCGGTTGCGCATGTCCCGCACCATGTCCTGCATGTCCTTGCCAGCGCCGTGGCCCATATCATGGGACATCTCATCATGGCTTGAATGGGCCGCCTTCGATGGCTTCGCATGGCCCGCATGTCCATGCATGCCGTGATGGTCATTTCGCGCGACTTCCGCTTCGCAGAGGTGCTTCGGCACCGCCTCGCCGCGGCAATGGAAGCCGCAGGATTCGATTTCTCGCCGGAGTGCCGCCTCATCGATAACGGCTTCGTCGAAGGTCACCGACGCGGATGCCGACGCAGCGTTCATCGCCACCGAGGCGACGCCTTTCACAGCTCCGAGCCTCTTGGTTATGGCGGCGTGGTCGAGCGCTCCAAACAGGCCGCCCAATTCCATGTTGATAGTCTTCATCTCGTCTTCCTTCCGCGCCACGTTCAAGTTCAGTAGGCGAATGTCGCCATCATCCGGTCGCCATGTGGTAGAGGTGATGGCAATGGAACGCCCATTGCCCTGGATTGTCGGCGTCGACCGAGATCGTCACCGAGCGCGCTGGCGGGATGAAATTCATGGCGTTTCATGATTATGCTCCTGATTGGATTGGGCGGAGGATCGAGGCGTTTGCGCCTCTATGCGGTAGGACACGAGGCTCGACGCCCAGACGGCCGCGAATCAGAGCGGCAACCACTTGAAGTCCGAATCGATGGCGGCGTTGACCGCGCTCATGAGCCCGATCGAAGACGCGCCTGCAGCCGTGGCTCCGGCGAAAGCCATGGGCTCCGTGCCCGGAAGGAAGTGCCAGCGAGGGTCATTGCCAGAACGCCTGTCGCGAACGCGAATCCGCCGAGCACGGCGAACGCGCGATCGAGCCAGGCCGGGAACAAGGGGACGGAGCTCCGCCGGTTGCTCGGACGCGAGCGAAATGGACATCTCATTCGGCTTTCTTCATCCACCTGCGCAGACAGGTAGGAGGGCAAGACATTGCCGCGCCTCGACGCCGGGCACGTAATGCGGTTGCAGGCGCGGTGCGCCGTATCAGCCGATGTATCTGGGAGGACGGAAGTCGCCGAACGGACCCATGCCCGCCAGGCTGTGCGCCGACGAGACTGGCCATCTCACGCTTGTGAAATCGGCTGTCGCATATTCGCCGTCAGCGGGGGTCAGAGCGAACCCGCAGCAATGCGCGGCGATGCCCGACATGCAGCAGTAGTCTGCCCAGTTGGCGTGCCCGCCATCTATGGCATTGGCCTGGGCATCAGAAATGTGAACGTCGGCCTTGACTGCATGTTCGGTGCCCGGGGCCGCTTCGGAGCACGCCGTGGCGGCAAAAGCAATGCCGGGCGCGGCGCTGAACGCCACTGCCAGGCCGAGCGCCAGCACGGCTATGAAGACTCTGAGTTGGAAAAGCGCTCGGACCATGGAAGCAGGATTGCGCCATTGTCGTCCGTCAACCTTGATCGAAATCAAACAAAACTGATTTCGCTCAGACACTGAGAAGAGAACTTCTTGGCCTGGCATCGGTCTCGCCCTGCCACAGCAATGCTGTCGAACACCGTCAGACTATCAGTCTGGAGCACGTTTGCGACAAATCAAGGTGACGTTCACAGCGGATGGTGCAAATGTCCGTAGGTGGATCACGCAATGGCCCCGGAACACAAGTGCCACCACCACGCAGAGGAGACGACGGATGTCGCAGCCGAATCGGGCGCCATCTTCGACATCCTTGACGATCACGCCTGGTGCGGGCGGCAATCCACAGGGCCACGACATCGCATTTGCTCGCCGTGGCCTTCGCGGAATTGAGAAACCCGGTTTCGCCAAAGTAATTTGTTCAGGCCTTGGGACGCACCTCCAGGAACACCGACGTCTTGCCATCCTTTCCGACACCGATGACGTCGTACGACGCCGATGGATCGTCGCCCATGCCGAGCGACCCTGCTGGCATGCCGGGCACCACCAATCCCGCGAGGTCGGTCCGGCCCTCGAGCATGCGGGCGGCCCCGAGCGGCACATGTCCTTCGAGGAACTGACCACGGTAGACGGCAGTGTGGCAGCCCTGGATGTCGAGCGGCACGCCGAGCTTCTGCTTGCGCGATATCAGGTCGCGCTCCTCGACGATCTCGACCCGATACCCCGCCTTTTTATAAGCGTCCGCCCAGAGCGAGCAGCAGCCACAGTTCGGGTCCTTGTAGACTGTGAACACATCCGGTTCCGCTGCTGCGAAGACCCGGCTCGCCGGAAGGGTGACAGTGGCCGCCAATGCCACGATGAACTCTCTGCGTTTCATGTTCATGCTCCTTTCAATGCTTGCCTGGAAACGATTTCCGGCGCGGTTGGTTGATTTCTTCCGGTCTTCCCGAGACCGAAGCCTTTGACGATGCCGTAGACGGCGGGGATGACGATCAGGGTCAGCAAGGTCGACGAGACCATGCCGCCGATCATCGGCACTGCGATCCTCTGCATGATCTCCGATCCGGTACCCGTGCTCCAGAGGATCGGCAGCAGGCTCGCCATGATCGCGACGACGGTCATCATCTTGGGCCGTACCCGCTCGACCGCGCCGACCATGATCGCACGGTTGAGATCTGCGCGACCGAAGAGGCGGCGCTCGCGCTCGCAGGTCTCCCTTTGCTCACGGAGCGCCTGGTCGAGGTAGATCAGCATGATCACGCCCGTCTCTGCTGCCACTCCTGCCAAAGCAATGAAGCCGACGGCGACCGCGACCGAGGCGTTGAAGCCGAGCCACCACATGAGCCAGATGCCGCCGACCAGCGCGAAAGGGAGTGACAGCATCACGATCAGCGTCTCGGTCAGCCTGCCGAAGTTCAGGTAGAGCAGCAGGAAGATCAGCGCGAGTGTCAGCGGTACGACGATCGAGAGCCGCGCCTTTGCCCGCTCGAGATATTCGAACTGACCGCTCCACGCCACCGAATAACCCGGAGGCATCGACACGCGCTCTGCCACTGCCCTCTGCGCGTCGGCGACATAGCCTCCGAGATCGCGCTCGGCAATGTCGACGAAGACGTAAACCGCCAGCTGTCCGTTCTCAGTCCGGATCGAGGTCGCGCCCCGGGTGAGTTCGATCCTGGCGACCTCTCCGAGGGGTACGGTGCCGCCACCCGGCAGCGAGACCTGCACGTTCTCGGAGATCGATTTCGGATCGCTTCGGTAGGCCCGGGGATAGCGAATCGCGACGCTGTAGCGCTCGCGTCCCTCCACGGTGGATGTGATGGTCTCTGATCCGAGCGCCATCGAGACGACATCCTGGACGGAGTCGATGCTCAGCCCATATCTGGCGAGCGCGACACGGTCGGGGACGATGTCCAGGTAATAGCCGCCGATGACGCGCTCTGCATAGGCCGACGATGTGCCCGGCACTGTCTTGAGGGTCGTCTCGATCTCGCGGGCGATCCGCTCCATCTCCTTGAGGTCGGTGCCGAAGACCTTGACCCCGACAGGGGTGCGGATGCCCGTCGACAGCATGTCGATACGCGCGCGGATCGGCATCGTCCAGGCGTTGGAGACGCCGGGAAACTGGAGCGCCGCGTCCATCTCCTGCTTGAGGCTGTCGACCGTGACGCCCGGCCGCCACTGTTCCTTCGGCTTGAGCGTGATGATCGTCTCGAACATCTCGGTCGGCGCGGGATCGGTCGCGGTCAGCGCGCGGCCGGCCTTGCCGAACACGGTCTCGACTTCCGGGAAGGACTTGATGATGCGGTCCTGCATCTGGAGAAGCTCCGCCGCCTTGGTGACGGACAGGCCGGGCAGGGTGGTCGGCATGTACATCAGCGTGCCCTCGTTCAGCGTGGGCATGAACTCGCTGCCGATCTGGCGCGCGGGCCAGGCGGTGGCGGCGAGGATGGCGAGCGCGAGCACGATCGTCAGCGCCTTGGCCTTGAGCACGCCGGAGATGAGCGGACGGTAGAGCCAGATAAGGGCGCGGTTCACCGGGTTCCGATGCTCCGGCACGATCCGGCCGCGGACGAAGATCACCATCAGCGCCGGAACCAGGGTGACCGAGAGCAGGGCCGCCGCCGCCATCGCGAAGGTCTTGGTGAAGGCGAGCGGAGCGAACAGCCGTCCCTCCTGGGATTCCAGCGTGAAGATAGGCAGGAACGACACGGTGATGATCAGCAGGCTGAAGAACAGTGCCGGGCCGACCTCGGACGCCGCCTCGATGAGCACCTCGGTCCTCGGCTTGTCGGGCGGCGCGCGCTCGAGATGCTTGTGGGCGTTCTCGATCATGACGATAGCCGCGTCGATCATCGCGCCGATGGCGATGGCGATGCCGCCGAGACTCATGATGTTTGAGCCGAGACCGAGCAGGCGCATCGCAATGAATGCCACCAGGATGCCGACAGGCAGCATGATGATGGCGACGAGCGCGCTCCGTACATGCAGAAGGAAGATGACGGTCACGAGCGCGACGACGATCGACTCTTCGACCAGCGTCGACTTCAACGTCTCGATCGCCGCCTCGATCAGCCGGGAACGGTCATAGACCGGGACGATTTTCGCGTCGCCCGGCAGGCTCTTCTCGGCGAGCTCGAGATTCTTCTTGGCATTCTCGATCACCGCGAGCGCGTTCTCGCCAAAGCGCTGGAGCACGATGCCGCTTGCCACTTCGCCGTCGCCGTTCAACTCAGCGATGCCCCGGCGCTCGTCGCCGACGACTTCGACCTTGGCGACGTCAGACAGCCTGAGCGGAACACCGTCCTGGCTCCGGAGGCCGATGCTTTCGATGTCCTCGACGCCTTCGAGGTAGCCCCGGCCACGCACCATGAACTCGAATTCCGAGAGCTCGACGGTGCGGCCGCCGACGTCGCGGTTGCTTGAACGGACCGCGTCGGCGACGTCCTGCAGCGAGACGCCCTGGGCCTTGAGGCGGACAGGATCGACGACGATGGAATACTGCTTCACGAAGCCGCCGACGCTGGCGACTTCGGCGACGCCCTCCGTCTTCGCGACCGCGAAGCGAATGACCCAGTCCTGCAGCGACCTGAGCTCCGCGAGCGACAGCTCTTTCGCGACGACCGCATATTGGTAGACCCAGCCGACGCCCGTGGCATCGGGTCCGAGAGTTGGCGTCACGCCCAGCGGCAGCCGGCTCGCCCCCGCGTTGAGATATTCGAGCACCCGGCTGCGCGCCCAATAGGGATCGGTGCCGTCCTCGAAGATCACGTAGACGAAGGAGACGCCGAAGAAGGAGAAGCCGCGGACGACCTTCGATTTGGGTACCGTCAGCATCGACGTGGTCAGCGGATAGGTGACCTGGTCTTCGACGACCTGCGGGGCCTGGCCCGGATAGTCGGTGAAGACGATCACCTGGACGTCGGAGAGATCAGGGATCGCGTCGAGGGGAAGGCTGCGGAGCGCATAGAGCCCGCCGGCGACGGCAAGCGCCGCAGCGACGATGATGAGCAGCAGGTTGCGCGCCGACCAGGAGATGAGGTTGGCGATCATGGCCTCGGCTCCCCGGCAGTCATGGCGTTGAGGGCGGAGGTCAGGTTGCTCTCGGCGTCGAGGAGGAAGTTGGCGGCAACGACGACGCGGTCTCCGGCCTTCACGCCCTCGGCGATCTCGACGCGACCGTCGCCGCGCAAGCCCGTCTTCACGTCCCTCGGCTCGAAACGCCCGTCGCCGAGATCCAGGAACACCACTTGCCGATCGCCAGTGTCGATGACGGCCGCGTCCGGCACTGTGACCACGGGCTCGACCTTGCCGCCTTCGATGGCGACATCGGCAAACATGTTGGCGAGCAGCGCACCATCCTCGTTGTCGAGTTCGACACGCACTTTTGCCGTCCTGGTCTCGGTCCGGATTTCCGGGTAGACGACCGTCACCGTTCCCATGAACGTCCTGCCCGGCAGGCTGCGGACCGTGATAGTCGCCTTCGCGCCGCCGGCGACAGCGTCGAGCTGGCTCTCTGGCACCTCGGCGACCACCCAGATTCTTGAGGTGTCTGCGATCCGGAACAGCGTCTGGCCCGACTCGGCCATCATGCCCGGCATCGCGATCCGCTCGAGGACCACGCCGGACACGGGCGCGTCGAAGTCGAGCCTGTCCGGCACCTTCCGGCTGCGCTGGATGCCTTCGATCACATCGTCGGAGAGGCCGAAGTTGCGGAGCTTGAGAGCGCCGCCCTTGGCCGAGGTTTCCTGCTGCGTCACCAACTCGGCGGCCGCGGCCGCAATGTCCTTGGAGAAGAACTGAAAGAGCGATTGGCCTTTCCGCACCCTGTCTCCGGTGGTCACGTCCGCGACGGTCTCCACGAAGGCGTCGGTGCGCATCGCGACCATGCGGACGCGCCGCTCGTCCAACGTAACCGTGCCGGGAACCCGGAGGCGGCGCACGATCGGAGCAAGCGTGGCGTCCACCGAGCGGACACCCGTCCGCTGAAGCTTGCCAGGCGACACCTTCACGGTGCCGCTGTCGTCGGCCTCGCCTTGGAACACGGGGATGTAGTCCATCCCCATGGAATCCTTCTTCGGAACAGGCGAGGTGTCGGGCAGACCCATCGGGTTCCGGTAGTAGAGGACTCGGCGGACGCCCGGAGCCGCGTCGGTCGCGACCTTCTCCTCGGACTTGCCCAGGTCGGCAAAGCTCACGTCCTCGCTCGCGCGGACGGGGACGTAGTCGCGTCCGTCCGCGGTCTTGCGGGCAGCGCCGGAATATTCAGGCCTCCCATCCGGATGCCTGTAGTACACGATCGGACCCGTGCCCTCCAGTTTCTCCGCGGCCTCCGTCCAATCTGACGGAAGCCACTCGGCGACGACAGCGTAGTCGAACGGCAAGTCGCCTGTACCCGCGAGATATCCTCCCCCGCCCGCTGTGGCGAGGGAGACGGTGATCAACAGCGTCCTGATCATCGGATCACTCGGTCGCCTTGAGGATGATCTCGCCCTTGGCCGTCTCTTCCTCTCCCTGGATTTTGGCGGCAATCAGAAAACGCCAACCCCCCGCCATGTTGAGATTGAGCTTGAACTTGTAGACTCCCGGTTCGGCGGAGGGCAGCGGGTCGAGGGTCGACCTCATCGTCTCCATACCATCAGGGGCCATGTCGAGGCGGGTTGAGAAGATCACTGCGTCAGGAACTGGCTTGCCCGTGCGCTTGTCGATGATCTTCACGGCGAACTCGGATTCCGGTCCGGTCGGAAGCTCGGTCTTCACAGGCTGGAACTCATAGTCGGCCGCTCCAGCGAAAGCCGGGAGGGCGGATGCGGAAAGGAGAAGGGTTGCGAAGGCGATCCTCGCGGTCGAGAGAAGGGTGTTCATGGTTTCACAACTTCATGCTGGCAGACATGGTCCGGCCTTGCTGATATCGGTCGCGCTTGGCCGCGGCGGAGGCCACGGGCAGCGTTCGTTCGGATGATGTGAAGTCAGGCTTTGGGAGGTCGCGCGGGCGGTTCGGCGGCGAGAGAGCTCAATCGCTCAAAGCGCTGCTCGCCGTAGGTGTTGTCAGTCCATGAAAGCGTCGCGGACGTCCAATCGGCTTTGAGGAGCGCGAGGGGAGCCGAGGTGGTGCAAATGACGACGAACGGGCAGCTCTTGTCGCAATCCGGCTTCACGGGTTGCTCGTCCGGGCAACAGGACATGTCGCCCATCGTTCCGGCCATCTCCGCCATCTCGACGGAGGCTTTCACCGACATGTCCGCCATGGCGATTTCGGCCGCGCCCGTGCTCACGGGTACAATCAGCATCCCGATGAGGGTGAGAAGCGACAGGAGGCGCAGGAGGATTGACCAGGGTTTCATCGGCTTCATGATTGGCACGGGCCGATTGGGTTGGGAAGAGGTTCACGGAAATTTGCGAACAATGCCGCTTTCACAAGAGTCATCATTCGCCAGCTACCTCAGGCCAGCACTGTCGGTTTGCGCTTCGGGTGCAACAAGCAGTGCTGTGACCGCTGGTGATGTTGTGGACGGCTCCTCAGCCGGCATCGCGATGTGCCATCATTGCGGTGTTGTTAGGAACCGCATGGGAGGAGCCATCCATGGAAGAGATTACCACGATTGGACTCGACATTGCCAAGTCGGTGTTCCAGGTGCACGCCGTTTCCGCAACTGGCACGGTGGTCGTTCGCCGACAACTGAAGCGCCGCTATGTTGTTCAGTTCTTCGCGGGCCTCAAACCCTGCCTGGTGGGCATAGAAGCCTGCGCAACAGCCCATCACTGGGGGCGGGAGTTGGCAAAACTTGGCCACGAGGTTCGGTTGATGCCGCCACGCTATGTGAAGCCTTACGTCAAGCGCAACAAGAACGATGCTGCTGATGCTGAGGCCATTTGCGAAGCGGTGACGCGCCCGAAAATGCGGTTTGTCCCGATCAAAACAGTGGATCAGCAGTCAATCCTGATGCTTCATCGTACCCGTATGCTGTTCATTCGCCAACGCATGATGACCATCAACGCCGTCCGCGCTCATCTCGCCGAGTTCGGCATCACGCTACGTAGTAAGTAGTGCAAAAAGCCCGGCATTGCCGGGCTCTTCATTCGATCAATCAGCAAAAGCGCTTCTTAACGACAACGCCGTGGCGGTTAATCTTCTTCTTCACAAAGCAGCCGCTTCCGATGACGACCTTGGGACCGCCAATCCAGATACCAGCGCGCCAGCCAGCGTGACGATGGTGCCAGCGACCATGGCGCCAGCCGGCGTGACGCTTCCAGGCGCGCTTATGGTGCCATGCGTGATGATGGCCTTTATGCCACCCACGCTTCCAGCGCTGCCCGGCCTCGGCCGCAGTTGTCAGTGATGTGGTCGCAATCAGGGCAGCAATCGCGCCAACAATTAGTTTCTTCATGATGCTCTCCGCTTTAACGATATGTCTGCGTAACCAGAGCGCCCTGAACCTTGCATGAATGAATGCTAAAGTGCAGGAGCGGGCCCGGCAATGCCGCCGAGCCCTATGACCGAAGGCAGATCACGGGGACGACGCGAACCGCCTTCACCCCATGGTACGCTTCTAGATACGTCCGTATGAACCGTTCGTGAACAGTTTTAAAAGTTCCAATCGGCGGCTGCCCTCCTTGACGGCCGCCCGATCCGCCGTGCGCGCGACAACTCGTAGCGCCGGCCTGGTTTCCGCCCGACGACGTCGGGCTTTTTATTGCCTGCCAATGTTGCGGGCGATTTTCGCAACAGGAGAAGAACGAATGACTGAATACTCGTCGGCCGCAATCGCCGCCGCGTGCGCCGTCGAGCGCATAACTATCAGAAGTTGGCTTGCACGATCCCCGGGGTTCGTTATCGGCCGGTACACAGGTTTGGCCAAGGCCTACAGCCATCGCGAGGCGCTGACGCTCATTGTTGCAGGTGAAATGATCGCCCGCGGCATTGCGCAGCCATATATCGTGCTACCGACCGCCGAGCGCATCGTCCGGGGAGATCTATCGCGCACAGTGTGGGTCACATCGACGCCGGGGGGCGAGGTGATCGTCAGTGATAGCCAGCCGCCCGAGCCCACGGTTTGCTTGCCGCTGCCTGCATTGACTGCCCGTCTAGTCCGCACCACAAGCCCCCAACGCATTCCGAGGTACACACGATGAAACGCCACCGCCCGAACACAGACACCGACATTGACCGCGCCGTCCGCTCTTGGGCCGGCGTCAATGCAGGTGGCGACAATGCAGGCGGGGTTACATCTCTCGCACGCGAGCTGATGCGGCACGGCCTTGCCATGAACTTCGCCGCACGTGCCGCCGCAGTCATGGCCAGGGACGGTATCACCCCGGGTGATCAGTGGACCGGACCATTGTCCGCCTTGGCAGATCTTGGCGGCGATGGTGGCGTCAAGATGCACCGCGCAGCAATGGTCGGCACTGATCGCGAGGTCGAGATAGACATCGGGCGCGTCTATCACTCTGCAGCAGACGAGACTCGCGCGCTTCGGCATGCACGGGCGCGCTAAGACCCGCCGACTGTCACAATTTCCTTTTCGCTATGGCCGAACACGCTGAAGGTCGTGGACCAGCAGCGTTGCAAAAGGAAGGAAACGACTCTGGAGACTTCTTGCAGCGAACGACCTGCCGGGGCCGCTACCCCCGCTACCCGCCAGACGCGGAGGAGAACCTAGCGGAGGGGTACCCCTCGGTCGGGTCCCTCTGCCCCCCCGCCGACCCCGCGGGCACAAAACCCTCGATACCGTGAGATTGCGTGGATCGGATTGGTGTCCGCACCATGGAAACCCCGGTCGACAACGCTAGGCTTCTCAGCTCTTTGACCTGTCCGCAGTGCCCGCGGTACATGTCCGCACTTTCAAGGATCCACATGAAATTCATCTTGCGCGCCTGCTGCTCAGCCGGCCTCGAGCGCGGTCGCGGCTATGTGGCCGACGCCGATGCGCCGCCCATCGCCGGCCAAGGCTTCGGCTGGTCTTCTGCGCCGGGTCCACCTATCGCCGAGATCGAGCACGAAGTCGACGAGAGAACGTGTTGGCATGAAGCGGCGCACGCCGTTCTAGGTTACGGATTCGGTTGGAATATCGAAACCGTCTTCGTCGTTCCGCCCGAGTCTGTACGCTGGGCCGTTGGCTCGAAACGAGAACCGCACCTCGCCGTAATCAACTCGCTTGGCGGCCCGGCTGGCGAGGACGAGCGCGTCGCTTGGTATTACGACGAAACTGACGCTAACGTTATCGACTATCTAGATCGCGTCCGTCAGTGCGAGGCCGGAAACTGTGACCAGTGCCGAGCATCGTTAAACATCTGGCATCTTACCGGTGTGTCAGCGCCCATCGATGTAGCGGTCGTCAAGTGGCGGCAGGCCGAGCTCAAAGCTCAAGGCCTTTTGGCCCTTACTTTCGTTAGGGCCGCCGTATCCGAACTGGCCGACCTGCTGTTCGCCGATCACATTCTCACCGGCGACGCCGCTGAAACCGTCATTTCCAAACATCTTGAATTCGGCAGCCTTCGTGCTGTCGCGGAGGACCAATGATCGAAATCCGCAATTTCCAATTCTCGCCGGCCGGCTCGACATTTGACGTCGACCTCAATGGCGAGATCATCACCGGCTGCCGGACTACCGAAGATCGGGGGCGCACTAAGGTATTGTTTCCGCAATCTGCTGCCGACGCCGAATGGGACGCCCACACCATCTCCGACATCGAAGCGGCCGTCGTCGCTATCGTCAAAATCTAGGACAATACATGCTCGAAAAACTTCGAAAACTACTGACGTCTGAGACCTCAACCAACATAAAGGCTGCAATCGCCTCCGTTGACCTCGACGCCTTGCGTGCCGACCTTGCCTCCGCTGAAGCCAGCCGACAACAGTTGCTGCTCACCGCCGACGACAAGAAGATCCTGGCGGCCGAGGCGGACATCACCGCCAAACGCCTCAGTCTCGAGCGAGGCACGGCGGCGCTGGCCGCGCTCGAGGAGAAACTTGCCGCCGCGTCTGCCAAGGAATTCGACGCTCAGTTCGAAAAAGACCGCGCTGCGGTCGTTACAAAATGCGAAACGGTCACGAAGGAACTAGCCTCGAAGCTGGTGCCCGCTGTGAACGAGATTGCCCGGTTGGGCGACCTTGTGCGCGACGCGACCACTGCTCGCAAAGCGATCTATGGGCGGATGTGCGCTGACATCTCCCAGACAACCGTTGCCGGACGGTCGACCGAAGTTCCGTCACCGCTTCGCGAATGGAATAGGGAAGGGCTGCCTGAATGAGCCGTCATGCTGATTGAGCGGGCCGAGCGCTTCGCTTGATGCCGTCGTGAGGGCACGCCCTAGTAGGGTCACAGTGGCGCCCCCGCCCGGCCACGCGGGCGATACATCCCGGTGCTTGGGCAGAGATGAGAATTTCTGAGCCCGCTTTGCTTTCTCGGTTTTGCTCGCGGCACTCAACGAAAAATGGCCGGGAACGCGTTACAATTCCCGGCCTGAAGCTTGCGGCGCTGTGTGACGCCGGGGGAAATGGCGAAGTTGTCCCCGATCAGTAAGCTAACTGCAAATCCCTAAAGTTTTACGAATCCCTCGCCGCGGTTCGCGGCCGAGCATGTCTGGCTAGAAGCCGGTACGCGCGTAACCGCTCACATCGCGTTCGATAGCGCGTCGACGACAACGATCTTCGCGGGCGCGGACGCTTCTCGGCTGAAAATTGAGATGGAGTGAGAGACAGTCGAGCCGGTCGGAACACCACGTCTGACCGGCCCAGTCTACGTCAGCAAAGTCAAATCAACCAGTGACGTTCCGCGTGGCCGAAATATTCACCAAGCCCGCCTTTGAGCGGGGATTCTTCCATTTCTAGGAGGGCACATGCCCACAACGATTCCACTCGCCGATGGCGTGTCTGATGGCGCGCGGTAAGTTGCCCGACGCGATGAGCTTCCTGCCTCGGCTCTCGGGTGAGCCAGTCGACGTTCTTTCCTTTATGACAATGGAGGACGTCCATAGCGCCCTTCTGGCCCTCGGTGAGCACGTCCAAGAATTCCAAGAGAGGGTCGGATTCTAGGATGGCCACACTTTCTAGCACGCTGAAGCTCACCCTGCTTGACCAAGTATCAGCTTGAGCAAGGCTGATCGGCAAGTCCCTCGACGGCCTCAACCGGCAAACCAACCGCCTACTAGCACCCATGAACTCTGGCATCGCTCAGTTTATGGCGATGGCGGCCGCATATGTGGGCGTCACCCAAGGCATACAGACCACCATCGGCGCGGCGATCTCCTTCGAGTCGGCATTTGCCGACGTGCGGAAGGTTGTTGACGCGACCGACGGCCAGCTTGAGATGATGGCCAAGACCATCCGCCAGATGTCGACCGTCATGCCGTCGACGGCGAATGACCTGGCGGCGTTGTTTGCGGCCGGTGCCGAGGGCGGCATTGCCACTGCGGAATTTGCCAAGTTCGCCGAGATGGCGGCGCGGGTCGGCATTGCGTTCGATATCCCCATGGCGGACGCCGGCGAGCAGCTGGCGAAACTCAAGACGCAGTTGGGTTTGACCCTGACCGAGACCGGTTCGCTCGCGGATGCGATGAACCATCTCTCGAACCACATGGCGTCCAAAGCCTCGGATATTCAAGCCTTCAAGCTTCGCGTCGGCGCCCTCGGTAAGATGGGCGGTCTGGCTGCGGAAGAAATCGCCGCACTCGGTTCAGCCATGATTGCCGCTGGCGCAGAGCCGGAAGTCGCGGCGACTGCATTGCAGAACGTGGTCAAAGCAATGACGCGCGGCGGCTCCGCCAAGGCGGCGCAGAAGAAGGTCGCGAAAGCACTCGGCCTGAATCTTCCCGCCCTGGCGAAGGAAATGCAGAAAGACGCCCCCGGCGCCATTAAAAAGGTGCTGGCGGCTATTGCGAAGCAGCCGAAAGGCCGGCACACTTCGCTGTTGTCGGACTTTTTCGGCGACGAGGGAAAAGCCTTTGCGCCGCTGGTCGGGAACATCAAATTGCTGGATGACGCGCTGGATAGTGTGGCGGACAGCGCGAAGTACGCTGGGTCGGCGTATAAGGAATATATCGAGCGGTCCAAGACCACGGCGACCGTCCTGCAGATTCTGCAGAACAAATTCAGCGAATTGGGTCGTAGTATCGGCGACTCGTGGCTACCAACCGTGAAGGAAGGTGCCCTTGCGATAGGCCAGTTGCTGGATACCATGGGTGATCGCGCCGGCGTGCTCGACGACCTCAAGTATTCCGTGAAGGGTTTTTTGAACGGCCTCTGCTTCAAGGGCGGCGTGGCTGACGGCATCAAGGCGCTCGGCGATCTGCTGCTTGGCCCCGCCGATGGTTCCGCTTCCGCTGACAGGCTGGGCCAAATATTCGTCCGGTTCCAAGAGTTTGGGCAGCAAGTAAAACAGTTCGGCGCGGACGTCGCTGATGGCATCGCTAAGTTCGAAAAAGCCTTCAAATTGAAAGACGGCGCCGTCGGCGACACCATCAGCCAGATCAGCGGCTGGGGGCTTACGTTGGGCGCTGCGTCGATCGGCATCAGTATGGCTGCCGGGGCCATTGCTGCTCTCGGGCGGGCACTGTGGGTGCTGTCAGGCGGCGCTTTGGTCGTTGGCGGCGCAAAGGGTTTAGCCAACCTGTTCTCTGCGCTGAGCGGCTCGTCCGGCACCGTAATGAATGCGGCGTCGGCGGGCAGTAAGGCACTCCTCGGCGCCAAGCCTGGTGCCTTGCGCTCGGTGCGAAACTGGCCGCCGAATGGGACAAGCTCGGAAAGTTTGCCAAGGTCGCGACCGTCCTCCAGACGGTCAGCGGCCTCTTCGATGCCATCGAGAACAGCATGTTCGACGGACTGAAAGGTAACGTCAACGACACGCGCTCGTTCGCAAATTCGATGACTCGTTGGCTTTTTGGCGACAAGATCGCTGACGAGTCTTTCACGGCAAAGCCGGTTGACGGAGCCGCACTGCAGGCCGGCACTGGACCAAGCTTGGCGCAACTGCTCGCCGCTATTGACCAGCGCCTAAGCGTCACAAGTCCGACCGTTCAGACCGGCGTCGGCCAGCAGCTCGCCATCCAGAACTCGCAGTTCCCCGGCAAGCAAAAAGACGACTTCGACATGGGCCGCAAGGTCGTGTCAATCGACGGCGCGTCTATTGCCGCCATGGTGGCGCCCTCCGGGGTTCAACAGGTGCATGTGACCAACTCGATGGTTCCGAACGTCTCCGTGAGCGCTCCCATCACCGTCAACGGCGTTATGAATCCGGAGGCGGCCGAAAGTAGCGTTGCGTCAAAGCTCGGTGCGGCGGTCAAGAATGCTGTCTCGGCGACGCACACGGACTAAGTCGGCCAGAAAGAAGAGGGCCGGCCACGCATGGAGTCATAACCGGCCCTCCAGCCCAGAATACCAACCGTCTTCTGGCGCCCCGCCGATGCGATTGAGATCTCATTTTGATTCAACTGCAAGTCTATTGCTGTTGAGATTGGAGGGACTTGTTCAACAACGAAACCCCGCCCGCGGCAATGCGCGAGCGGGCTCTTTCGCCGCTCCATGCCGGCGCAACCGGCAACTGACGCCACCGATAATATGACAATACCTCAACGTGTGCCTGAAGGCTGTGTCGTTGGGAACACTGTGGAAAACATATGTGGGTAAGGCTGAACCTACCGTGAACCGGCTTGGAACAGCGTGGCCGCGGACAGCGGCGTGGCTTCGAAGTTGGGCGCGACTGTGAAGAATGGCCGAGCGTTGATCGCGCTCGGCCGAGCAACATGGAGAAAGTCAGCGTGCGCCCAGTGCATTACCGGAACCTTACGGAAAGAGGTTTTGTGCGGTAGCGTACAAAGGGAACCGGGCGTCGTCATGGAGTCGGCGCCCGGTGCGGCAGGGGACGCCGGGCCTTGAGCTTGATTGCAATTTTTTGGAAGCGCTTTGCTTTTAACCTGGGCGGGAGGGTACTACACGTCGCATGGCTTTTGTCAGTCCTGTGGTAGAACTTCATTGACAATAGCTAGTTGCCTCGCAAGCGACTGAACATGATGCATTGGTACTGCGTAGATCATTCCGCTGTTCGGCTTTGTGTACAGGCTTGGAACTTCCTCCTCGACGCCGTTCTTCTTGGTGTAGATCTTACTATGGCTTTCCCGCTCAAAGCGGTATTCCACCACGACACCAAGGACCGCGGGTTGCCCATTTTGATTGTTGGCCCATACCGGCGCGCCGGAATATCCTGGGTTGTTGAAGCCGTCGAGGACGAGTACCTCGTAGCCGTTGATTTTAACAATTCCGCTGAAGCCGGCACCCGTCACCGGTGGCGAGGCAAATCCATTTTCGTTAGGGTAGTTTGTCGCCAAGCCGTGTGGGAAGCCGACAAAAGCAATCCTTTGCCCTGGCAGAACCTGCGCCGGCTCGTTAAGGCCGAAAGATCTGCGAAACTTAAGACCCGACGAAGAAAACACGGTCACGTCATACTCTGTGGAATGCATGATAGATAGGATCGGCATCTTCCAATACGAATCGTCAGCCTTGCGGAACAGTACGTTGTCGCCGACCTGCGCCCCCTTAACTGCATGCTTGGCGGTCACAAAGTACGTTTTCCCGGGATCGCCATGTAAAAAGCAGGTCGCAGACTGATTATTGTAGACACAGTGGAACGATGAGATCACCTCCTTCGCTCCAAGCAGGGGCGGTGACATCATTGGGTGAGAGTTTACCATCCGGCGCTCGTCTTCTTTCCGGTCGCCTCTTTGCTGAGCCGAGGCTTCTTCCGTTTCCATACGTCAAGGTTCTCCGCGCCGCTTGCGCCCTTAGAGGAAAATTCGTGGATGACCCAAGATAGCCATCATAGAACTTCTTGACCAATGGCACCGGCCAACCGGCGTGGGCCTCGTCTTTGCGCGGGAAGCCCTTCAAGCTCGGCAGAACCGTCGTCAGCCAGTAGGATGCCCTGTCCTTGCCGACGATCGCAACGGCGATCTGCATGTCGATCGCGAAAAGCGGGAGGTCGTCGAGGGTGAGCGGCTTGGTCGGCATAGTTGTATCTAAAATTGCTGTGATTCTGATGTCGGACAGCCGATTAGGCCGGCGGGTGTAGTTTGTTGATGAGGGCCTGAATGTCTTCGGAAACCTGCTCGAGCTCACGAATGATGCGTATCGGGCCGGCGTAAAGGTATTCGGCAATTTGTGGCTCCCCGGCTAGTTGCCAATACTTCCCAGCAATCTCTGGCATGTAGCCCAAGTATGGCTGATTCACTCGCGGAGTGGTTATGATATTGAAGTCGCCGCAGAAGATGGGGTGCGCTTCTAGGACTTCGACTTCGTAAACATGCCCTCCCTTGCGAAACCTATGCCTGAACACCATTGCGGCAGGCAGGCTCGTCCAAAGAAATGTCGATGTTAGGCGTGACGGCAGAGCTGGATCGATTGCGAGTCCGGCTGTCTCCAAGGCCACCTCCCAATAGAACACTTCTTGGTTAATGGCGAAGACGCCATCGACGCCGACCTCAAGAAGTTTTCTGCCGTATTCCCCAGGCGCAAGCTCTGTGCCAACGGCAAGCGGCTGCGCGGATACGTGGTAGTACATCCCGTTCGTCGACCCCGCGTGCTTACCTATTCCTGCCTCGTTTGATAATCGAGCAGCGAAGCAAAATGTCGTCTATTTTTGATGCGGCGTTATGATGAACATCAATTGAAAAACTGTCGCCGATATCGCGCGTCCTGCAATTGATCGCAATGGCGCCGACCTCAGTTAAGGTCAGCGTGACTACTGCTTCACTGCGCCTTCCCGCCTCAGAGACAGTAATAGCTAGGAGTTTGTCTTCAATAGCTGGTTGTAACTCAAGGTCGTTCTGCCCGACCGTATTATTCAGGCCTGCGCACCGCGATGCAACTGTGTCTACAAATGCGGCCCATGCTTCGTCGTCCTTCGCTTTGGCTTGGCTACGATCCCTCTTCCGCTTCTTTTGGCAGCCAATTGCATTATGGAGGCTAGCCTCGCATCGGTATCATTGGTCATGCGCAAATCTCCGTTCTATTTTGAATACAACGGGCAGAAGCATTGGACAATCTAGGGGCCTGAAAAGGCACACGAGCCACTCAGTTTCCACGGTATTATGAGCAGTTAAGAAGCATCTTCGAAACGCCCGCCGCAGATCCGAGTACGTTCGCCAACGCCCGCCGATCGGACGGCGCGGAATAGTGCGCTCGGCCGAAAAGCCGGCACACTCGCAAAAGTGCACCGGCTTCGCCGACCGTCCCGTACGTGATGCCGCCACATCACTCGGTCGTCCACCAAAATAAGCGATCGCGAATGTTTCATCTTTGACCAGGCTCAATTTTGGATAGAAAAAGCCCGGCCGCGACAGGGCTGAAGCGGCCGGCTAGATGTCCGTCGCGATGGCCCAGGGAACGAGCGGGGCGACGGATCTTTCATACAAGGTGCCGAAGCAAGTTAGGCCCGGCGTTTCGAAAATAGGAAACCAGTGACCTGTTACCCGATGGCTCGTAGCGCATGAACACCGACGAGGGCCAACACTACCAAGACCTGGGCGAGATCGAACAATGGAAACCTCCAGCGATGGCCAAGTCGGCGCGCGAGAGCGCGGGGTAGTAGCCGACTTAATTACGAAGATTGTGGGGTGGATTGGACGCGCGATCAAATAAAAAGAATTTGACGGTAGTCAAAATTTTCTAATGGTGCCACAACGGAAAACCGGCCGCTATGACACGGACGGAAAGTTCATGGCACCGCTCGCGCAGTCTCGGAAACTATGCGGCGTCGACGAATTCCTCGACCTCTCAAGTCGCCTTTCACGGAGTGCAGAACGCTACCGTATTGCCGCCGCTGAAGGGCGAGTAGATCTCGATCTTCCACCCGCCAAATGGCCAGTCGTTTTTACGGATTGCTTTGGATACCTCAGCGCAGATTGCTCGCGCTTCAAGTCCACGAACGTCCGCGGTCACCTGAACCGCAGCGTGCCACGCCGACACCTCACAAGGCTTTGATGCAAATCCGGCCGCATCTACCACGCCGCAAACAATGTAGGCGGTCGCTAGCGCGTCCTCTGGTGCCCGTCTTGTTGGCGTGGCCACTACCTTGGGCGCCTCTTCAATCTTGTGGCAGACTCGACCCGCGCGCGCCACCAACTTACGCACGGCATCTGGACTCGTGCGCAACGGCGACTTGATAGATGTAGGGTCCACAAATTCGAGCACCACTCCATCGAAGGTAAGCTTGGATCTGCGATGGGTCGCCTCGATCGCGGCAGCATTAAGCGCGACGGCGATTCCTTCGATGATCAAGAAGGACCCGAACCACGTCGGAGAACAATACATGTCCGCGTCCTCTGGCTTGATCGGCAGCGGACGGAACAGCAATACGGTAGTGGGCACTTCTATGAAGTCTTCGACTACTTGCTGCTTCGTTTCTGATTTGATGGTGATCTCGACATCAGCAGCAGAAGAGTAGCTCGCGAACGAGGCTATTCCTGCTGCAACTATCCCAAGTATCTTTGCTCCCATGCATCCGACGCTACTCCACGGTCCCGCCTAATGCAATAAATCTCGGAGCTTGGACCTGGCATGTGGTGGCGCAGCCCGTACACTATCTTGGCCCCTTACCGGCAGCCTTGATTCTGGGGTGCATTCTCGACGAATTGGTATTCGAAAAGACCCACATGCAGATTGGCTAGGTAGCGCCAGCATCTTCGCAATGCCCGCGGCGATCCGCGAGGGTGTTCACCCTATGAAAGTTGCGGGCAAACCCGCCAATCTCCCCGCATGCAACGCGAAGTCCTGCGAAGCAAACGGAGTCTATGCTGATGCTGTGGCGATGATAGAGTCCAGATCGGGAACGTGGAAAAGAAAAGACCCGCCGGAGCTAGGCTCAACGGCGGGCAAAAGGCGCGGGAACCGGGCAGGTTGGCCCGCGCGAAACTAGGTTCAGTGCTCGGTGAGAAGTTCCTCGATTTACCGCACCGGAAAGCTCGTAAACTTGGTAGGACACCTCCTCTGCGCCCAGGTCGTCGGCGAGCGAGAATATGTCCCGAATGGCCGCGACATTGTTGAGCAAATCGTCGACCAGGCGAGTTGCGATATACATTCTCATCGTCAGGTCGTTGAGCGCGTCGATCATGTCATCCCGCGGGGTCGGATTTTTTGGCGGGCACGGCTTCGCCGGTCGCCTTGAATGCGGCGTTAATCATGATCTGGTCCTTGGGTTGCGGGTTTGTTTAAGCTTTGATACGAATAGTATTAGATGAAGGGCCGAAGCGTGTCAATACTAAAAGTATCAATTCGGCAAGTGAAGGCCGCCCGAGCCTTACTCGATTGGTCCCAGTCCGACCTCGCCCAACAATCCGGGGTATCAGAGCCAACGATCAAAAGGCTGGAATCTAGCGACGGAGACCTCGCCGGAAGAGTGGCAACCGTTGCTGCCATCCGGGCTGCACTGGAATCTGCCGGCGTCGAGTTCATCAATGGCTCGGGCGTAAAGTTGAGAGCCTCAAATGAATGATTAGGCTGAAAACGAGTTGCCCGAATTCCGTGCAGCCCTGAAAGCTGCAAGGGAGTTGACGCATGCGATTCAAGCCGCCGCCGATGTGGGTCTGGAGTTGGACGCGGCGCTGGAAGAGTTCAAAGTCGGCAACAGGACACACAAGCAGGTCATGCTTCGCGTGATCTCGATCCCGAGGCAGTAGTCTACCGCCGCGGCCCGTCGATCAGTTCCGCCGCTGGCTTCGCGCCTTCAAGGATAAGGTCGGCCCACAGTTGAGCCAGTTCGCGCCGGCGACCGATATGCAGGGCGCGGTTATAGGCGCTCTCGACGCGGTCCTTGGCGGTATGGGCGAGCATGAGGTCGATAATCGGCTTGTCGGCCGCGAACCGCTCGTTCATCACGGAAGAGAACGTTGCGCGCCAGCCGTGCGGCACGTGCTTTGAATGATACCCCGCGCGGTTGAGCAAATACCCCATCGCGTTTTCGGACATCGGCTTATGAGCGTGTCTAGCGTTCGGAAAGGCGAGGGGGCCTTTGCCGGTGACGGTGCACAAGACATCGATCGCGGCAATGGCCTGGCTTGATGACGGCACGAGGTGATCGCGGGACTCGTCGTCTTTGTTGGCGAGCCTCATTTTCATTCGGGCCGCCGGGATGCGCCATACCGGATTCTCTGCATCGATGTCGGCCCATTCCGACCAAGGCGTTTCGGCAAGCGTGCCGCGTCGGACGGCAGTCAGCGCGAGGATGCGCAGCGCCAGTTTCGTCACGGGATGCGCAGGCTCGTCATCGGCTTTCTGCAGCATGACGCGAGCGGCGGCCAGATCGATAATTGCCGGCTGTCGACCCTTTTTGAGCGGCGCCATCGCTTTCTGAATAGCCGCAGCCGGGTCGGCGTCGGCGCGCTGGGACGCGATGGCATAGACGAAGACCGCCGACATCCGCTGGCGTACGCGCCGGGCGGTTTCGATTGCAGGCCGCGCCTCGATCAGCCGAAGAACACCAGGCACGGCCGAGGCAGTGTTATCCCGGATTGGGATGGCGCCGACAAATGGGAAGACTTCATTCTCAAGGCTTGTGATGACGTCGTCGGCATGACGCGGCACCCACTGGCTCTTATTCAGTGCGAACCATTCTCGGGCAATGGCTTCGAAGGTATTGGCATTGCTGTCGCTGGCCGTGATCTTCCTGAGCTTCTTTTCGACGCCAGGGTCGCGGTGCTCACGCAACAACGCCTTTGCATCGTCTCGAGCCTTCCTCGCGTCAGCAAGGCTGAGGGCGGGGTATGGGCCGAGCGACAGTAGCTTTTCCTTCCCGGCGACTTGGTACTTGAACCGCCACAGTTTGCCGCCTGACGGCGTAATATAGAGGTGCAGGCCGCCCGAGTCAGCGAGTTTAAAAGCCTTGTCCCGCGGCTTTTCGTTGCGAACCTTGGTATCCGTCAGCATGCGGTGATCTCCAAAATACCCCGACATGCCAAAAGATACCCCATTTGATACCCCGAGTAAAACGGGGTGCGATGGGGTATGTAGGCGTAAAATGCGGTAACATCAGGCAACTGATGTCGCCCCAAGATATTGATTTTACGGAGAAATTTGTAAGGATTGGGAAAAATTTTTAAGGCTTCTGGCGGATGGGGTGGGATTCGAACCCACGGTACGGTTTCCCGCACGCCGGTTTTCAAGACCGGTTCCTTAAACCACTCGGACACCCATCCAACGCGTTGAAATGATTGAGATACCGTCCGGACAAAGGTATCAGGCCCCGGCTTGCGATAGGCCTGCAATCATTTCATTTCCGCCCTGCGCTTATAGCGGCTTGCGAGACGGCGTCAACTTGTTCTGTGGCCAGCCTCGGCTCTCACGATCACGTGGAGCGTCGGAGGGTCTCAGTTCAATTGAACATGCATGTTAGGCGCGGTTTTGCTGCGTTTGCCGTGATATTCGGGCATATCGCGGCCGCATTGGAAACCATCGGCCACTTCATCGGCCACCTTTCGCGCCAGTTCATTGGCATTTTTGTTGGCGGAAGCGTCGACCATGCCGATGGCGCAACTCACCGGGCTGTCGGGCTGGCCGACCTTCGAAACAAGCAGGACCTCGGGCAGCGGCTTCTCGTTGAAGTTATAGTTGGAAAACTTGTAGCGAAGGATGGCTGCGCGAGGCGTGCCCGTGTCGTCGAGACGCCACTCGATCTTGTCGCCTGCAAGACTATCGGCGTCGAAGTCCTCATTGTGCTCTGCGAGGAATTGATCCGAGAGATGGCCGAACAATACTTTCGCGCGCCGGTCCCATTTGTTGAGGATTTTGTATTCCTTGTATCCTTGGCAATGCAGCGCCCAAGGGATGTCCTGACCCATCTCCTCCATTTCCTTCTGGTCCTTTTCGGAGATCGGCGAGAGGTCCACGCACCGCTCTTTGCCAAAGGGGAGGTCCTGATAGATGCTTTCGCCTGCGAGTGCGAATGGCGAAATCGCAAGTCCAACACAGCAAGCCAGAATACGAACTCGGGCGCGCATGACCAATCCTCCCCAGAGGGCATCACTGTTCACTTGAAAGGGCTACGTATCAAGGCGCTGCGGTGACTATTTTTGGGGTGAGATTGGATGCAGATCAAGCGGCGGTCAGCAGCTTTCATATGCGGTGTCGCCTACCGTTTGAGCACAAGCGTCGCGCCGGCAAAACGCTCGGGGTTTAACCCTTCCGAAACCATAAATCGTAAATCCTAGTCCAACATCCGGAAATCATTCGCAATTCCGCTCCTTTATTGGCATGGTCTGAGCAAGTGTGGTTAATGAAGCCATAGGTGAGCGGGCTTTCGCCTGTCGTCAGTGGCGCAGAATAAGACAGTATTGCGTATGACGGGTGACGGACGAATTTTGAGGGGCGCGGCGCGCCTGCTCGTGGTTTCCTTGATATGTGCCTTCGCCGCATCGTGCGCTTCGACGAAGGATGCGCCTACTCCGAGGAAGAAGCGCAGCAAGGAATATTTCTCCGAGACGGAATATGGCGTGAAGGCCTCGCCGCGCCTCTATTACGGCCGCCACGTTCCCAAGGGCGGCGGCCGGGACGTCACGGGCAAGCCCTATAAGGTGAAGGGCAAGTGGTACGTCCCGAAGGAAGACAAAAAGTACGACAAGATGGGCCTAGCCTCGTGGTACGGTTCGGCCTTCCACGGCCGGCAGACCGCAAACGGCGAGATCTACGACCAATATCACCTCTCCGCTGCTCATCCGACGTTCCCGCTGCCGAGCTATGCCCGTGTGACCAATCTCGAAAATGGCGACTCGGTGATCGTCCGCGTCAACGACCGCGGTCCGTATCATCCCGGACGTATCATCGACCTTTCTAACAAGGCCGCCGAGATGCTGGAGGTGCAGAACAAGGGCACTGTGAAGGTGCGCGTCCAATATGTCGGCCGTGCCCGCATGGACGGCAAGGATATGCCGATGCTTCTGGCGTCCTTCACTCAAAAGGGCGATCGCATGAAGCGTTTCAATCCCGGGCAAATCGCCACAGGGGTGATGGTGGCTTCTGCTGACAAGAAATTCACCGTGCCGCGCGATACGCATGAAGAAGATGCCGTCGAGTTCACACCGTCGGCGACTGCACTTCAGTCGACCAAGGCGGTGACGACTTCCTTCGATCTGATGCAGGATTTTGTCCAGCTGCCGGAGCTCGGGCCGGTGCCGCGCGAGCGTCCGTCACAACTGGGCGAAAACAATATCCTGCTTTCGGCCTATGCGGCCGATCGGATCGACACTGCGTCTGAGCCGTTCGAATATGTGCTGGCCGACGGCAATAAGCTTGATGCCGATTCCATCCGTGCGTCCGTGAAAAAGCGGCAGCCCGGCCTCTTCTAGTCAGGCTTGTTACGCCGGGTCTTTCAGGACATTATGCGGGCTCAGCGAAAACGGGACTGCGCAGTGACGCGTTTCTTCAAGTCAATTCTGGCCTGTCTGGCCGCGGCATTAGTTGGCGTGGGCCCCGCCGCGGCGCAGCAGGTCACCGCCTTCGAACCGAAGGCCACGCAGATCTATCTCATTGAGGCATCGACCAACACGGTTCTATATGCCCGCGGCGAGAACGACCCGGTTCCGCCTGCATCATTGGTCAAATTGATGACGGCGGAATATGTGCTGCATGAGATCAAAACGGGAAAGATCAGCGAGAATACCGAATACAAGGTCTCGGAATATGCCTGGCGGACGGGGGGTGCGCTGTCGCGGACCTCAACGATGTTCGCGGCGCTTAATTCCAGCATCCGCGTCATGGATCTCCTCCAGGGTGTCATCGTCCAGCTCGCCAATGACGGCTGCATCATCCTGGCCGAAGGATTGGCCGGCTCGGAACCGAAATTCGCTGAACTCCTGACGAAACGGGCGCGCGAGATCGGCCTCGAAAAGTCTGTCTTCGTCAATTCGAACGGGCTGCCTGATCCCGGCAACACGTCAACGATGCGCGAACTTGTCGAGCTTTCCCGCCACATCAAGGCCGAATATCCCAGCTATTTCAAGCTCTACGCCCAGGAATCCTTCGAGTGGAACAAGATCTTTCAGCGCAACAAGAATGCACTGGTGACACAGAATATCGATGTCGATGGCATGGCGATGGGTTTTGCCGAAGGCTATGGCTATACTGTCGTCGCCACGGTTGAACGCAACGGTGTCCGGCTGTTCCTCGCCATGGGTGGTCTCAAGACCGACAAGGAGCGGACCGAAGAAGCGCGCCGCGTGCTCGATTGGGGGCTCACGAATTTCCACAAGCAGGTCGTGTTCAAGAAAGGCGAGTTGATCGCTGACGCGCCGGTCTTCGGAGGTGACAGCGGCCATGTGTCGCTGGTCGCCTCCCAGGACATCGATATCTACGTGCCCAACGACAATCCGGACAGAATTCGGGCCAGAATTTCCTATAGATGGCCGCTGAAGGCACCCGTCGAGCAGGGGCAGAAGATCGGCACGCTGGTGATTTCTCTTGGAGAAAGGCCGGTGCGGAACATGGCCGTTCACGCTTCTTCCGCAGTTGGAACGGGCACATTGACAAGCAAGGCCTATGACGGCCTGAAAGAGTTGCTTTTCTTCTGGCTCTAGGTGCAATAGGCCATGCGGCGGAATCGTGTTGAGCAAGGATAGCGTGTGCCGAAGCAGGGACTATTCGTGACGTTCGAGGGCGGCGAGGGTACGGGCAAAAGTACCCAGATCCGCCTGCTTGCCGATCGGCTGCGCCGTCGCGGCGTCGATGTGCTGGTGACGCGCGAGCCCGGGGGCTCGCCGGGCGCCGAGGCCGTGCGTTATGTCATCCTTTCGGGCGCCGCCGAGGAATATGGCACCCGCATGGAGGCCGTGCTTTTTGCAGCAGCCCGCAACGATCACGTCGAGGAGATAATTCGGCCGGCACTCGGCAGTGGTGCGGTCGTGCTTTGCGATCGCTTCATGGATTCGTCGCGGGTCTATCAGGGCATCACAGGCAATCTCGAACCGGCCTTTGTGCAGAATCTGGAGCGCGTTGCCGTCAGCGGCGTGATCCCGGATTGCACGATCATTCTCGACATTCCGGCTGTGGAAGGTTTGCGGCGCGCGCGCTTGAGGTCAGGGGACACCAGCGTACCCGAGGAACCCGACCGGTTCGAAAAGGAAGAACTGGGCACGCATGAGAAGCGGCGGGAGGCCTTTCTCGACATAGCTGAGGCCGATCCGCTGCGCTGCCGTGTCGTTGACGCGTCGGGCACGGCCGAGGATATCGCGGAGAAGGTGTTCGCGATCGTCGAGCCGCTGCTTCCCATTCACGCGACCCGCGCCAAGGAGGCTGGCAAGGTTTGAGCGCAGAAAGCGAAACATTGGTGCTGGACGGGGCCGTGCACCCCGCCGCGAATACCCGTCTCGTCGGTCACCAAGCGGCGGAGGATTTTCTTGCGCGCTCCTATCGTTCCGGCAAGGGCCATCACGCGATCCTGATCGAGGGACCGGAAGGCATCGGTAAGGCGACGCTGGCCTTCCGCTTTGCAAACCACGTGCTCGCCTATCCGAAGCCGGGCGAGGCGCCCGAGAATATCTCCGATCCGGATCCCATGTCGCCCGCGTTCCGGCAGATCGTTGCCGGCGCTTCGCATAACCTGCTTCACATCACGCGGCCCTTCGATGCCAAGAGCGGCAAGTTCAAGACCGCCATCACCGTGGACGAAGTGCGTCGCGCAGGAAAATTCTTCGGACAGACATCCGGCGGCGATAGTTGGCGCATCGTTATCGTCGATCCCGCGGATGACATGAACCGCAGCGCCGCCAATGCCATCCTGAAGATGCTGGAGGAGCCGCCGCGCCGGTCTATGTTCCTCGTGCTCTCGCATGCACCAGGGCGATTGCTGCCGACCATTCGGTCGCGCTGCTTGCCGCTTGTGCTGCGGCCGCTGCACGACCACGATCTCAGACAAGCGTTGCAGGCTCTCGGCTTGGCAATCGCGCCGGCAGTTGAAGCGAAGCTTATGGCAGCCGCGGGGGGCAGCGTTTCGCAGGCGATCAAGCTCGTGAACTATGGCGGGCTCGACATACTTGAGGCGTTCGAGGCCATTCTTCGAGCCAACGGCGCCGAGCAGCGTAAGGCGATGCACAAGATTGCTGACGCTGTTGCCGCGCGCGGGAGCGATACGCTCTACGGCTTTTTCGTCGATCATGCCGGTGACCACGTCTCTGGTGCCGCGCGGCTGGCGGCAGACGCGGGCGATCTCGACCGCGCCTATCGCCTGTCCACCCTGCACTCTGCCCTGACGGAGAGGATATCGGTCTCCGATGCCTACAATCTCGACCGGAAGCAGACCGTGCTCAGCCTGCTGACGGATCTTGCCGTCGCGTTATGACGTGACGAGCTTCAGCGCCACCAGCGCAAGCGTGACCGCCAGAACGGGGCGGATCACTTTGTCGGGCATACGTGGCGCGAGATGGCTGCCGAAGATAATGCCGGGAACGGAGCCGATCAGCAGCGAAATCAGCAGCGCCCAATCGATCTCGCCGATCATCCAGTAACCGAGCCCACCGACCAGCGTCAGCGGCACGGCATGGACGATGTCGGAACCGACGACGTCGCGGATTTCGAGCCGCGGATAGAGCATCAGAAGTGCTGTCACGCCGAGTGCTCCAGCGCCGACCGAGGTCAGCGTAACCAACGCACCGAGCACCAACCCAAGGACCAGGGTGGCTATTGCAATCGTGCGCGGTTCGACAGGTTTATGGTGGCGACGCCAATCGGCCACCTTGTCGACGATCGGCTTGCGGAAGATGAGCAGGATGGCGGTGAGAAACAGCATCCAGCCAAGTGCTTGCGTGAGCACCGACTTGAACGACAGACTATCACGATCGACCCCCGACATCAGCAAAAGGGTCACCAGGGCTGCCGGGATACTGCCCAGCGCCAGCATTCCCACGATCCGCCAATTGACAGTCTTGTTGCGGCTGTGCACCGCCGTCCCGGCAGATTTGGTGATGGCCGCATAGAGCAAGTCGGTGCCGACGGCGGTCGCGGGATGGACATTGAAAAGAAGCACGAGCAGGGGCGTCATCAACGACCCTCCACCTACGCCTGTGATCCCCACAAGCATGCCGACTAGCAGACCCGACACCGAATAGAGCGGGTTCAGCGAACTCAAGAATTCCAATGTGCGATCCCCTGACAGACCAGCGAACGGCGATATAGAGTGCAATGGGGCAAGTCAAGCGAGCCTCGAATGTCAGGCGATCGCCAATGTGGATGGCGCAAGCAGTATATTTCGCCCCCGCCGGGCAAAGTTGATGTTTCCCCCTGCGGAAACATGCGCTAGAAGCCGCAGCATCCTTCCCGCTTGCAGGCGTTGCGACCGAATGAAAGACACGTCACCTTTCTACATCACCACCGCGATCTCCTATCCGAATGGCCGGCCGCATATCGGCCACGCCTATGAACTGATCGCGACCGACGCTCTGGCCCGTTTCCAACGGCTCGATGGTCGTGAGGTACTTTTCCTCACCGGCACGGACGAGCACGGCCAGAAGATGCAGCAGACGGCGCGCAATGCGGGTATCACGCCGATCGAGCTCGCCGATAGGAACGCAGCCGAATTCGAAAGCATGACCACGCTGCTCAACGCTTCGAATGACGATTTCATTCGCACCACCCAGCCGCGCCACTACGAGTCCGTCAAGGATCTCTGGATCAAGATGGCCGATGCCGGCGACATCTACAAGGACAGCTATGCCGGCTGGTACGCGGTGCGCGACGAGGCCTATTACCAGGAAGAAGAGACTGAAGTCCGCGCCGACGGCCTCCGCTATGGTCCACAGGGCACGCCGGTCGAATGGGTGCAGGAAGAGAGCTATTTTTTCCGGCTTTCGGACTACGGCGACAAGCTCCTCGCCTATTACGAAGCACATCCCGATTTCATCGGCCCCGACGAGCGCCGCAACGAAGTTGTTTCCTTCGTGAAATCAGGTCTCAAGGACCTTTCGATCTCGCGCACGACTTTCGATTGGGGCATTCCGGTCCCCAACGAGACCAAGCATGTGATGTATGTCTGGGTCGATGCGCTGACGAATTACATCACCGGCGCCGGCTACCCCGATACCAAGGATCCGCGCTGGAAATTCTGGCCGGCGACCCACATCATCGGCAAGGATATCATCCGCTTCCACGCGGTCTATTGGCCGGCTTTCCTGATGTCGGCAGGTCTTGAACTGCCGAAGCGGGTATTCGCGCATGGTTTTCTGCTCAACAAGGGCGAGAAGATGTCGAAGTCGGTCGGCAATGTCGTCGACCCCTTCGATCTCGTGAAGCATTTCGGCGTCGATCCAGTCCGGCACTTCTTCCTGCGCGAAGTGCCCTTCGGCCAGGACGGTTCCTATTCCGAGGAGGCGATCGCCAACCGGATCAATGCCGACCTCGCCGACAATATCGGCAATCTCGCGCAGCGTTCGCTGTCGATGATCGTGAAGAATCTCGAAGGTGTGCTGCCCGAGCCCGGTCCATTGACGGACGAGGACAAGGCGATCATCGCTTCTGCCGATGCCGTGATCGAGCCTTGCCGCGTCGAGATGAACAAGCAGCAGATCCACAAGGCGACGCAGCAGATTTTCGCATTGTCCTCGGAAGCCAACGGCTATTTTGCCGCCCAGGCTCCTTGGGCACTCGCCAAAAGCGGCGACGTGGCGCGAATGTCAACGGTGCTTTACGTGACGGTGGAGGTGGTTCGCCAGATCGGCATACTGCTGCAACCCTTCGTACCGGAATCCGCTTCGAAACTGCTGGATCTCCTGAAGATTCCCGCTGACGAGCGCGATTTTGACCATCTCGGCAAGGCCGGCCGACTCAAGGGTGGCATCACGCTCGACAAGCCAGAGCCGGTTTTCCCAAAATATTTCCCGCCGAAGGAGTAACGGCCGGAATGCTGATCGACACGCATTGCCATCTCGACTTCAAGGATTTCGCCCAAGAGCGGGACCAGATCATCCAGCGCGCGCTCGATGCGGGCGTGAAGCAGATGATCACCATCTCGACGCGGGTGAAAAAGTTCGACCAGATCAAAAGTCTGGCGGAGAGTTACAGCCAAGTCTTCTGCTCGGTGGGCGTCCACCCCAACAACGCACATGAAGAGCCCGACATCACGACCGAGGAACTGGTAGAGCTGTCTAAGCACCCGAAATGCGTGGCGATCGGCGAAGCGGGGCTCGACTATTTCTACGACTATGCGCCGCCGGAAGTGCAGGCCAAGGGTCTTCGCCGGCATGCCGCTGCCGCCCGCATTACCGGTCTGCCGCTCGTGATCCATTCCCGAGCGGCCGACGATGACATGATATCCATACTCAAGGACGAAGCCGGGCAGGGCGCCTTTCCCTTCCTGCTCCATTGCTTCTCCTCAGGCGCTGAACTTGCCCGCATTGGCGTCGAACTCGGCGGCTATGTCTCTTTCTCCGGCATCCTGACCTTCCCCAAGTCCGAAGATATCAGGGAAATCGCCAAGACCGTGCCGCGCGACCGGCTTTTGGTCGAGACGGATGCACCTTATCTCGCGCCGAAGAAATGGCGCGGTAAGCGCAACGAACCATCCTATGTTGTCAACACGGCTGAGGTGCTCGCCGAGACTATCGGCGTATCCATGAAAGAGATTGCCGAGATCACGACTGAGAATGCCTTCCGCTGCTTCTCCAAGATGCCGAGGCTGGCCGCCTGATGCCAAAGCGGCGCTTCACGATCCTAGGCTGCGGTTCGTCGCCTGGCGTGCCCCGCATTACGGGTGACTGGGGCGCCTGCGATCCTGCCAATCCCAAGAACCGCCGCACACGTGCTTCGCTCTTGGTCGAACAGTTCGCCGACGACGGCGCGCTAACCTCGATCGTGATCGATACCGGCCCGGACTTCAGGAGCCAGATGATCGCAGTCGGCGCCAAGGATCTGCACGCCGCCGTTCTCACGCACGCCCATGCCGATCATCTGCATGGGATCGATGACATCAGGTCCTTCGTCTACAAGAACGAGCATCGCATGCCAGTTTGGGGCGATCCGGCGACGATGGAACGAGTCATGGAGGGCTTTCGCTATGTCTTCGAGACGCCGCCCGGGAGCAACTATCCACCGATCGCGCGCGTGATGACGATCGATATCGGCGGTGTCTTCGAGGTCGAAGGGCCGGGCGGTGCAGTTCCCTTTCTGCCTGTGGTCCAGCATCACGGGGATGCCCATTCCCTGGGGTTCCGCATTGGTGATTTCGCCTATTGCACCGATGTGAGCGATTTTCCGGCCGAAAGCCTTCCGAAGCTTGCCGGGCTCGAAACCCTGGTCATCGACTGCCTGCAATACCGGATGCATCCGAGCCATCTGTCGCTGCAGCAGGCGCTGGACTGGATTGAGACGCTGAAGCCGAAGCGGGCGATCTTGACCCACATGCATATCCCGCTCGATTATGAGACCGTGCGCCGGGAAACGCCTGCGCATATCGAGCCGGCTTTTGACGGCATGACTATCGAAGTGAACGTCTGAGTGGGTTCAGTTGCTGTTGGCAGCGGCGTGGTTGCGTCGCGGCCGTTCCGAGAGGAACATCACATAATCGTCCGCGGCGTCAGCCAGAGCCATGGCGACCTCCGCCTCGCGCCAACCAGCGCTCACAGCCTCTACCACGAGATCACGCAGCGCGGACTGAAACGCATCCCGCGTTTCGCGCGTGCGGCGGGGGTCAGTGGGATGGAATTTCGGCGGTTGCAGGGTCATGGCGTGATATCAGGTGAAACGGCGCTTATTAGCAACCGCTTCCGTAACTTAACCTTACCTGCTAACCAGCACAATCACGAGAAATAGGGAGCAAGTGCCGCGCGTATTGATGTCAGCGGGCTCGGGCTCATGTCGCGCTGGAACGACTTGCCCGTGATCATCTTGTAGGCCTGGAGATAGACGTCAGAGGTCTGAAGGATGAGGTCCTCCGGGATCGCCGGGATCGGATCCTTGTAAGGATCGCAACGCTCGTTCACCCAGGCGCGGATGAAATCCTTGTCGAAACTCCTCGGCCGCTTGCCCAATGTATAGGCGCTGTCATAGCTGTCGGCGATCCAGAAACGGCTCGAATCCGGCGTGTGAATTTCGTCGGCCAGAATGATGTTGCCGTCGATGTCGGTGCCAAACTCGTACTTCGTGTCGGCGAGAATGAGACCGTTCTTCGCACTCAACTCCCGGCCGCGGGCGAAAAGCGTCAGCGCGTAGCGTGAGACCGTATCCCATTGCTCGGCCGTGAGCAGGCCCTGGTCGAGGATCTGCTTGGGCGACAGCGGCTCGTCATGGCCGCCGTCGAACTCCTTGCTCGTCGGCGTAATCAGCGGCTGGTCGAGCTTCTGGTTGTCACGCATGCCATCAGGCAGCGTCACACCATACATTTCGCGTTCGCCCGCCTTGTATTTGGTCAGGATCGACGTCGAGGTCGTGCCCGCGAGATAGCCGCGCACCACGATTTCGACGGGAAGAATCTTGAGGGTCTTGCCAATCACGACATTCGGATGCGGATAGGACACGACATGGTTAGGGCAGATATCGGCCGTCTTCTCGAACCAGTAGCGTGCCGTCTGGGTCAGCACCGCGCCCTTGAAGGGAATGCAGGCGAGGATTCGGTCGAATGCGCTGATCCGATCGGTTGCTATGATGACGCGGTTGCCATCCGGCAGGTCGTAATTCTCGCGGACCTTGCCCTTGTAGCGATTGGGCAGTTCCGGAATGAAAGCGTCGTCGAGCACGGGGAGAGGCGCCATGGGACCGACCTTGCATCTGAGGCTGAAGTGATGGCCGCGGTAAATCAGCGACGCCTGAAAAGGTCAAGGGCGTTCACTGGCGAATCCGGTTGCAATTCGCAAAAAGCCCTTGCTCAGTGGGTAAGAAGAGCCTTGGGGCGATAGATACCACCGGCCTCGGACACAAAGTTCTCGAGCACGGCCGGATGCTTCACTGGGCCACCGTCCTCATCGGGCAGCAGATTCTGCTCCGAAACATAGGCGACATAGGCCGACTCGGTATTTTCCGCATAAAGGTGATAGAAGGGCTGATCCTTCGATGGCCGCACTTCCGCCGGTATCGAATTCCACCATTCCTCGGTATTTGCAAATTCCGGATCCACGTCGAAGATCACACCGCGAAAGGGAAATATCCGGTGGCGCACGACCTGGCCGATATTGTATTTGGCGTAGCGCTCACGCATCTTTTTACCTTGTCTCATTGACTTTAGATTTGGGATGAATTTACCACATTTCAAGGTGTTAGTGGCGGCGGTCGGCCCTTCCGGCCGAATGTCGCTGGCGTGGGCGAGGGATGGTGAATTTCCGCTGGACTTCGTCCGTCGATCAATTGCCCGATAGGGCTTAAAATGCGCAAAGGATGAGCCGTGGTCAATCAATGGGGTCGGGACGGCAATTTCTCCACCTCGGGCTCGCGTTCGTCCGGGGGTGTCGGCATCGTTATCGCCGCAATCGTGGCGCTGCTTCTCGGCGCGGGCGGCGGCTATACGGGCGCGCGCTTGTTGGGCGGAGCTTCGGCGAGTGATCTCCAGGCACGCGATGAGAAGATCGGCGATCTCGAGAAGCAGGTCTCGGATCTGAAATTCACCACTTCGGGCAATGCCAACCAGGAAAACGTCTTGCGCGAGCGGGTCAAGGAACTGACCAAAGCCAATGAGACGCTGAAGGCGCTGGTCGACGAAAACGATAGCAAGGTGAGCGCCGACACCCAGGCGGAGATCGCAGCGCTCAAGAAGACGATCGAGGAGGCCGGCGACGTCAGGGCCGAGCTCAATCGCGCGCGGCGTTCACTGCAGGTGTCGGAACTGCAGATCATAGAACTCGAAGGCGAGATCAAGACCCAGCGCGCTGAAATGGAAAATCTTCGTAAGAGCCTCACCGACGCGGCAACACAGGGCGATTCCGGCAACAAGGCACTGAGTGATCAGATCAAGACCCTGGAGGCAGCACTGGCCGAGAGCCGCAAACAGGCGGCCGCTGCCGCCGACCTGCGCAAGCAGGTGGCTTCGCTCGAAGACGATGTCGCGCAGAAGACCGCTGAAGCCAGCACAGCTCGCAACACTGCGACGTCGCTTCAGAAGGATATCGACAAGGCCAAATCGGAATTGACGAAAGTCAAGAAAGATCTTGCTGCTGCACAGGCCGCTGTAAAAGACCAGGGCGGCGAGTCGGAGGCCATGCAAAAGGAGCTCGTCGCAGCGGAGGAACGACTCGCCGCGCGGGACGGCGATGTTCGCACGCTGGAAGCGCGTCTTGCCGAAATGAAAAAGGATCTCGATGATGCGAATGGAAGGGCGAGCCTCGCAGATTCTCAACGCATCATGATGGGCTTGAATCTCGGTGCTATCAGGGGCGAAAAGGAAAAGCTCGAGGGCGAGGTCGCCGTGCTCAAGCAAACGATCGAAAGCCTGCAGGCCGCCCAGCGCGAGGACAAGCCGCAGCCCGATGTCAACACCGGTGGCGATGACACGCCGGCGGCCCGCCGCGACGCAGACGATGTGCGTGCCGCCCTCGAAGACATGCCGGGCTATAGCCGGCTGACGCCTGACAAGCAGTTCGAGCTTGCACGCCGCCTCGAAGACGGCGAATGCGCTGCCGATGCGCTGAAGACGACGCTCGGCCGCGTGCCGGCCATTGCACTACGCAACCTGATCCGCGACCTTGGAAGCAAATGCTGATCTTTGGGAGAGAGTTTATGCTGAGAAAACTGCTCGCGGTCCTGCCGCTGGTTCTGCTGCTCGTCGCGCCGGCCCGCGCTGCCGAACTCGAAAAGAATATCATGACGGGCGGCCCGACCGGCACCTATATCAAGATCGGCCGCGACATCGCCGGTCTCGGCAAGGCCTGCGGCCAGACGCTGAATGTGGTGGAGAGCGCAGGCTCGCTCGAAAATTTCAGCGGCGTCCGCAACCGCAAGAACACGCAGTTCGGCATCGTCCAGAATGACGTGCTCGAATATCTAAAGACCTTCGAGGCAAATGACCCCGAGATCCAGCAGGCCGTCCGCGGCGTGCGCATCATGTTCCCGCTCTACAACGAAGAGGTCCATGTTCTCGCCAAAACCGACATCAAGTCGATGGCGGATCTCGCGGGCAGGAAGGTCGCTGTGGGCGTCAAGGACAGCGGCACTTATCTTACGTCATCGCTGATGCTTGACATCCTTCAGATCAAGGGTGTCCAGAAGGTCGAGGTGAACCCGGACAAGGCGCTGCCACAGCTTCAATCCGGCGAGATCGACGCCTTTTTCTACGTCGCCGGCGCGCCCGCGTCGCTATTCCAGGGCGACGCGATCGACGGCGCGAAATTCCACCTTGTGCCGATCACCGAGGCGCCGCTGCTCGCGACCTACATTCCAGCCAAGATCGAGCCCGGCACTTACACCTTTGAGAAACAGGCGGTCGATACGGTGGCTGTGAAGGCCGTGCTGATGACCTTCGACTATGACAAGAAGCGCAACGCCTATCACCGCGATTCCTGCAAGGCGGTCGCCGATTTCTCCAACTACATCATCACCAATATGGAAAAGCTCCAGGCGACGGGACACCCCAAGTGGAAGACAGTGGACCTCACCGCGGTTCCTCCCGGCTGGAAGGTCGGCGTCTGTGTCAAGGAAGGGCTTGCGGCTGCCTACAAGCCGACTTGCGCGACGCCCGTGGCGACGCCGGCCGAGGATGCGACCGATGAGAATGACGATTATCTGAAGCTGCTCAAGGAGCGGCTCAAGAAACAATAGGCAAGGGCGAGGTATGCGTTCCGGGTTTATCGGTCAGTTGGTCGGCGTTGGACTGGCGGTGGCGCCGCTGCAGGCGTCCGCCGAGGACTGGAGGCGATATGACAATCCCCGCTTCGCCTATGCGATCGATATTCCGTCCGGCTTCTCTGACGTGTCCGAGGCCGAAAACAGCGATGGTGGCGTGTCCACGAGCGCGGATGGAAATGCTGAACTGCGGGTGTGGGGCGCCTATCTCGTCGATCGGGATTTCAAGTCCGATATCGCGGGCCGTGTACGGTCAGATCTGTCCGAAGGCTGGGATATCTCCTATGATCGCCGAACGGCAAAGAATGCGAGTTGGTCGGGCGGCAAAGGCGGCCGGGTGTTCTATGCCAGGGCAATGACGGGCTGCGATGATGCGGTCATCTACTTCCGGCTTGAATACGATCGCTCACAGCTGAAGGCTTATGACGCCGTCGTCGGCCGCCTGGTCAAATCCTTGCACGGCACATGTTGAGAGAAAAAAGAGAAGAACACTGCTCGCCCCATTGATCAAGACCGACAATCTCGTCCTACGGCCCTACCGGTCGGAGGATTTTCAACATCTTATGGCGCTTTACGAAACCGATCGGGCGGCTTTCATCGGCGGTAGGCTTTCGCCGCGGCAAGTCTGGGATGGTTTCATGAACTGCATCGGGCAGTGGAATGTCCTGGGTTTCGGCGGTTGGGCCGTCGAGGAGGCAGCTTCCGGCGCGCTTGTCGGCGAAGTCGCGGTGCATCGGCCGATTGATTACCCGGAAATCGAGCTGGGCTGGCTGCTGTTCGAGGGCTTCGAGGGCAGGGGATATGCCCATGAGGCGGCCTTCGCGGCACGACAGTGGGCGTTCGACGAACGCGGTCTGTCGTCGCTCGTCTCCTACATAGATCGCGACAATATACGCTCGATCCGTCTCGCGGAGCGACTCGGCGCAGTGCTGGATTCGCAGGCGCCGACGCCGAACGGCGATCCCTGCTTCGTCTATCGGCACCATCGCGGCTAGTCGCTGTGCCGGTTAGCCTTGCTCAGCTCCGCAAGACGGCGTTCGATGAAGCGCCTTTCCGCGGGCGCCGGCGTCCGCTCAAGCGCCGAGTGATACGCAGCACAAGCCTCCACTTTTCGACCAAGTCTGCGCAGAAAATCTGCACGGGTGAGTTCCGCGTAGCGATAGTCTGGTAGCTCGCCGCGTGTCATAATCGTGTCAACCATGGAGAGGCCGGCAGCCGGCCCATCCCGCATGCCGACCGCGATCGCGCGATTGAGCTCGGTCACAGGTCCGGGGTCGGCAATCATCAAGAGGTCATACCAGCCGATGATTGCGCTCCAGTCGGGGGCTCTCCCATCGATGGTGGCCGCATGTACAGCAGCGATGGCGGCCTGAAGCGTGTAAGTCGACAGGGGCGGTCGGGCGAGGGCGGCGCGCACCAACCTGCTCCCTTCTTCTATCTCGCTAGCGTTCCAAAGCGAACGATCTTGTTCGTCGAGCGGCGTGAGGTTGCCCGCTGCATCGAGCCGTGCCGAGCGACGCGAATGCTGCAGCAGCATCAGCCCCAGGAGCCCTTCCACATCGGGATGCGGGATATGCCCAAGCAACAACCGCGCCAGCCGGACTGCTTCTTCGCAGAGGTCAGTACGCAGGATCGCCTCGCCAGCGCCGGAAGCATGGCCTTCCGAGAACACGAGGTAGATGACGCGCAGCACGACCTCCAGCCTTTCCTCAAGTTCGATCTTGCTCGGTATCTCATAGGGGATCGCCTCGGCTTTGATCCGTCCCTTGGCGCGGACGATGCGCTGCGCCATCGTCGGCACCCGAACGAAATAGGCGGCTGCGATCGCCTCCGTCGTCAGGCCGCAGACCTCTCGCAGGCAGAGCGCCGCCTGCTGGTCCGGCGGCAGCAACGGATGGCAGCAAGTGAAGATCAGCCGCAGCATGTCGTCCTTGACCATGTCGGGGTCGAGCGGCTCATCCTGATCCTCTTCCATCAAGCGCGTGATCTCCGGTTCGAGTTCGCGGAATCGCGCGCGGCGGCGGAGCTTGTCGATCGTCCGGAATCGCCCCGCGGAGACCAGCCACGACCGCGGATTGGCCGGCACACCCTCGCGCGGCCATCGCTCGGCCGCGGTGAGGAAGGCGGCCTGCACCGCCTCCTCGGCCAGTTCGAAACTGCCGAGCAGCCGGATGAGCGTCGCCAGCACATAGGGCGCATGCGTCCGATAGGCGCGATCAATGTCCTGCATCAGCCATTCGGATCCGGAATTTCGTAGATCGGACGCACCTCAATCGTGCCGAGCCGGGCGAGAGGTATGCCAGCCGCGATCTCGATTGCTTCGGCTCTATCGATGGCGTCGATCAGGATGAAGCCGCCCATCTGCTCCTTGGCTTCCGCATAGGGGCCATCGGTCACCAACATCTGTCCGTTGCGGACCTTGACCAGCGAGGCAGAGGAGGGCGATTGCAGCGCCTCGGCGTGGACCAGCTTGCCGCTGCCATGGAGACTTTGGTCATAGCCGAGCGACTCGCGGTCGAATTCACGCTTTTCGGTCGCATCCATCCTATCGAGGACAGTGCCGTCGAAATGCACGATGCAGAGGAATTTCATGGTCTTTCTCCGTGCTTTCGATTCAGGCTTTGGTTGGAACTGTGTAGACGGGGCGGATCTCGATCTGCCCATATTTTGCGAGCGGAATGCCGGCGGCAATGCCCACTGCCTCGTTCATGTCGCGGGCTTCGATCAGGATGATGCCGGCCATCTGCTCCTTGGCTTCGGAGAAAGGACCAGCGGTCATCGAGACCTCGCTGTTGCGGACCTTGACGATCAGCCCACTATCGGGCGGCTCGAGCCCATGACCCGCGATCAGTTGGTGGCGTTCTCCGAGCTCTGTGTCATAGGCCAGGTTGCTGCGCTCGAGCGTCGCGATCTCATCCGGCGACATTGCCGAGAAGACTGCGTAGTCGAGATGCACGATGCAGAGATACTTCATCGACGTCCTCCGTTGTTGACATCAATGGTCGAACGGGTCGAACGGGATTCGACAGCGCCTCGGAAAATAGCAGCGAAATTTTCACTCGGCCAACGGTCGGCACGAAAAAGCCGCCGGAAACGAGTCCCGGCGGCTCTTGAATACCGGCTGATCGAAATCAGCAGGAATAGTACATGTCGAACTCGACCGGGTGCGGCGTCATTTCGAAACGCATCACTTCAGCCATCTTGAGCTCAATATAGCTGTCGATCTGGTCGTCATCGAACACGCCGCCGGCGGTCAGGAACTTGCGATCCTTGTCGAGGCTTTCCAGCGCTTCGCGCAGCGAACCGCAGACGGTCGGGATCTTCTTGAGCTCCTTCGGCGGAAGGTCGTAGAGGTCCTTGTCCATGGCCTTGCCGGGATGGATCTTGTTCTTGATCCCGTCGATACCGGCCATCAGCATTGCCGCAAAGCCGAGATAGGGGTTCTGGGCCGGATCGGGGAAGCGGACTTCGACGCGCTTGGCCTTCGGCGAAGAGCCGAACGGGATACGGCACGAGGCGGAGCGGTTGCGGGCCGAATAGGCGAGCAGAACCGGTGCTTCATAACCCGGCACCAGACGCTTGTAGGAGTTGGTGGTCGGGTTGGTGAAGGCGTTGATCGCCTTGGCATGCTTGATAATGCCGCCGATGTAATAGAGGCAATTCTCGGAGAGACCTGCATATTCGTCGCCCGCGAAGGTCGGCTTGCCGTCCTTCCAGATCGATTGATGCACATGCATGCCCGAGCCATTGTCGCCGAAGACCGGCTTCGGCATGAAGGTAGCCGTCTTGCCATAGGCATTCGCGACCTGATGAACCACATACTTGTAGATCTGCATGTGATCGGCGCTGCGCACCAGCGTGTTGAACTTCACGCCGAGCTCATGCTGCGCGGCGGCGACTTCATGGTGCTGCTTTTCGACCGTTACACCCATTTCGGTGAGCACGGTCAGCATTTCCGAGCGCATGTCCTGTAGGCTGTCGATCGGCGGAACCGGAAAATAGCCGCCCTTGATGCGCGGACGGTGACCGAGATTGCCGGATTCGTAGTCGGTATCGTCATTCTCCGGCAGTTCGGAGGAATCGAGCTTGAAGCCGGTATTGTAGGGCATCGCCTTGTACTTGACGTCGTCGAACACGAAGAATTCCGGCTCCGGGCCCATATTGATCGTATCGCCGAGGCCTGAGGCCTTGAGATAGGCTTCAGCCTTCTTGGCCGTGCCGCGCGGGTCGCGATTATAGGCTTCGCCCGAGATCGGATCGAGAATGTCGCAGAGGACGACCATGGTCGACTGCGCGAAGAACGGGTCCATATGCGCGCTCGACGCATCGGGCATCAGCACCATGTCGGACTCGTTGATCGCCTTCCAACCGCCGATGGACGAGCCGTCGAACATGACGCCATCGGCGAACATGTCCTCATCGACGGCGATAACGTCCATCGTCACATGCTGCAGCTTGCCCTTGGGGTCGGTGAAGCGGAGGTCGACGAATTTTACGTCGTTGTCCTTGATCTGCTTCAGGATGTCTTTTGCTGTCGTCATTTAGCTCTTCCCTATGGTTATGACGATGTCCGCCCATACGCGGATATGCGTGGGCAATCAGATGGCGTCTACGCCGGTCTCGCCGGTGCGGATACGGACGACTTCCTCCACATTGGAGACGAAGATCTTGCCGTCCCCGATACGTCCGGTCTGTGCCGCATTGCGGATCGCATCGATGACACGCTCCACATTCTCATCTGCAAGCACGACCTCGACCTTCACCTTGGGCAGGAAATCGACGACATATTCGGCACCACGATAAAGTTCCGTGTGGCCCTTCTGCCGTCCGAAACCCTTCGCTTCGGTGACGGTAATACCCTGCAGGCCGACTTCCTGAAGGGCTTCCTTCACTTCATCGAGCTTGAAAGGCTTGATGATCGCTTCGATCTTTTTCATGAGGAAAGTTCTCTCCGCTTCTCCCGTTTCTGCAGGTCTGGCCCGCTGCCGCCTCCGATGCATTTTGTATGCCAGTCAGGAGCGAGATTCTTGTTTTTGGGGCCAGAAATCAGCCGAACGGTGGTGATGTTGCGCGTTTCTCGGCAAAAAACCAGATGAAAATCGCCTCGTCGTGGAGTTTTTTTGCCGCTTTCGCAGATTTTGACCCCCGCACCATAGACAGGCTTGGGTCGGCGCATGCTGCGCGGGGCAAATCTTGTGCATTTGCTTAGTTTTCAGTCATTTGCTTTTTCCCGACTGGCAGGGCAGACTCCCTATGCGGGTGCCGGTTGCTGTTGCACCTCGTCATTTTTGCCAAAAAAGCGTGCAAACGGTCATTTCATGCTGATCCTTCCCGATGCCGTCACCAAGATCGATTCCGCCTGCATCGAGTCCGGAATATCGAGCTATGGCCTGATGACCGCCGCAGGTCGAGCGGTGTCCGCTTGCGCGCTGAAGCGGCACCCTGGTGCTTGTCGTTTTGTCGTCGTTGCTGGACCCGGCAACAATGGCGGTGATGCCTATGTAGCTGCTCGGGGATTGAAGGATGCGGGCGCCGAGGTCGCCCTTTACCAGCTCAAAGCAGGCGCGCCCGCGACAGCCGACGCGAGACGAGCCTTGGCTGAATGCGGCATCGTGAATGCACCGATTGAGGCCTATCAGCCAGCACTGGGAGACGTCGTGATCGACGGCGTGTTCGGCGCCGGGCTGGCACGCGATGTGCCAGCTGCGCTGGTGGCTTTCATCGGCAAGGTGAAAGACGCGCGCCTTCCGGTGATCGCAATCGATTTGCCGAGCGGCATCGATGGCCGAACGGGCCACGTGCACGGGGCCGCCTTTGACGCCGAGGTCACCGTCACCTTCATGGCGCTCAAGCCCGGCATGCTGCTTCTGCCGGGCCGCGACCATTGCGGCGAGGTCGAGATATCAGATATCGGCGTCCCTCGGCGGTATGTGGAAGCGCACCAATGCGACGTCGCCATCAATGGCCCGGATGTCTGGGCCGCCTTCACAGGCCGACACCGTTCGGCGGCCCACAAATATACGCGCGGGGCCCTGGTCGTGTTTTCCGGCGAAGCATCCCATACCGGCGCAGCCCGCCTGGCAGCAGAGGCAGGCTTGCGCGCCGGGGCCGGTCTGGTGACGATTGCGTGCCCCCCGAATGCGATGGAAGAGAATGCGACTCATCTCACCGCGGTCATGTTGCGACAAATCGACAATTCGAGCGATCTTCGCGAGTGGCTGACCGACAACCGCCTCGGCACATTCGTGCTGGGCCCGGGTTTCGGCATCGGCCAGAAGGCACGGGATTTCGCGCTGGCGCTCGGCGATCGTAAACTGGTGCTCGATGCCGATGGCATCACCAGCTTCAAGGATGATCCGCAAACACTGTTTGAGGCTTTCTCAGGAGAGCCGCGGCTCGTGCTGACACCGCATGAAGGCGAGTTCGCGCGATTGTTTCCCGATATCGCCAAGAATGTCGGCCTCTCGAAAGTCGATAAGGCCATCGCCGCAGCCAGGCGGGCCAATGCCGCCATCATCTACAAGGGTTCGGATACCGTGATCGCCGGTTCCGACGGTCGCGCCGCGATCAACACCAATGCACCGCCTACGCTCGCCACGGCAGGCTCAGGCGATGTGCTGGCCGGCATCTGCGGCGCGCTGATGGCCCAGGGTTATCCCGTCTACGAAGCAGCTTGCGCCGCGGTCTGGCATCATGGCGAGGCGGCGCAGCGGGCGGGGACAGGGCTGACGGCGGAAATCCTCGCCAGCCATGTCCGGACCTGACCCTACTCCGCAGCGTCCTTGTTCATCGGCCGCCGCTCCAGCAACTCCTTCAGGAACTGCCCGGTATAGGAGCGCTTCTCCTTGACCACTTGTTCCGGCGTGCCCTCGGCGATGATCTCACCGCCGCCATCGCCGCCCTCGGGGCCGAAATCGATGATCCAGTCGGCGGTCTTGATGACTTCGAGATTGTGCTCGATGACGACGACGGAATTGCCCTGGTTGACCAGTTCGTGAAGCATTTCCAAGAGCTTGACAACGTCGTGGAAATGCAGGCCGGTGGTCGGCTCGTCGAGAATATAGAGCGTGCGGCCGGTGGATTTCTTTGACAACTCCTTGGCCAGCTTGACGCGCTGAGCCTCACCGCCCGAAAGCGTGTTGGCCTGCTGGCCGACCTTGATATAGCCGAGGCCGACTTCGCGCAGCGCGGTCAGCTTGTCGCGCACGGCCGGCACGGCGGCAAAGAAGTCGCAGCCTTCCTCGACGGTCATATCCAGCACGTCGGAGATCGACTTGCCCTTGAAATGCACGTCGAGCGTTTCTCTGTTGTAGCGTTTGCCGTGGCAGACGTCGCAGGTGACATAGACGTCCGGCAGGAAGTGCATCTCGATCTTGATGACGCCGTCGCCCTGGCAGGCCTCGCAGCGGCCACCCTTGACGTTGAACGAGAAACGACCCGGCGCGTAACCTTTCGCCTTGGCGTCCGGCAGACCAGCGAACCAGTCGCGGATCGGGGTAAACGCGCCGGTATAGGTCGCCGGATTTGAACGCGGCGTACGGCCGATCGGCGACTGATCGATGTCGATAACCTTGTCTATATGCTCGAAGCCATCTATGCGGTCGTGCTCGGCCGGGTTTTCGCGGGCACCCATGACACGGCGGGCGGCAGACTTGTAAAGCGTCTCGATGAGGAAGGTGGACTTGCCGCCGCCCGACACGCCGGTGACGGCGGTGAAGACGCCGAGCGGGATCGCCGCCGTCACATCCTTGAGATTGTTGCCGCGCGCGCCGACGACCTTGATTTCCTTGCCCTTCTTCGGCTTGCGGCGCCCGGACGGCACCGAAACCGAAAGCTCGCCCGACAGATATTTGCCGGTGAGCGAGTTCGGGTTGTTCATGATGTCGGACGGTGTGCCCTCGGCAACAATCTGGCCACCGTGAATACCGGCGGCAGGGCCGATATCGACGACGTGGTCGGCGGTCATGATCGCGTCCTCGTCATGCTCGACGACGATCACGGTATTGCCGATGTCGCGCAAGTGCTTGAGCGTATCGAGCAGTCGCGCATTGTCGCGCTGGTGCAGGCCGATCGACGGCTCGTCGAGCACATAGAGGACGCCTGTCAGGCCGGAGCCGATCTGCGAGGCAAGCCGGATGCGCTGGCTTTCGCCACCCGATAGCGTGCCGGAATTGCGCGACAGCGAGAGGTAGTCCAGGCCGACATCGTTGAGGAATTTCAGACGGTCGCGGATTTCCTTGAGGATTCGGATCGCAATCTCGTTCTGCTTCGAATTCAGGTGTTGCGGCAGCGCGATGAACCAGTCATTCGCCACCTTGATCGACATTTCCGAGACTTGCCCGATATGTAGCTTGTCGATTTTCACCGCCAGCGATTCCGGCTTCAGCCGGTAGCCGGCGCAGGCCGGGCAGGGGGCGGCGCTCATGTAGCGCTCGATTTCTTCGCGCGACCATGCGGAATCGGTCTCTTTCCAGCGGCGCTCGAGGTTGGGGACGATACCTTCGAACGTCTTGGTCGTCTGGTAGGAGCGGGCGCCGTCGGCATAATGGAAGGTGATTTCGCGCTTGCCGGTGCCGTTCAGAATGGCGTCCTGCGCCTCCTCGGTCAGCTCGTTCCAGCGGTTCGAGAGCTTGAAACCATACGCTTTGCCGAGCGCCTCGAGCGTCTGGTTGTAATAGGGCGAGGACGACTTGGCCCAGGGCGCGACGGCGCCATCGCGCAACGTGCGATGCGCTTCCGGCACGATCAGGTCGGCATCGATCTTCTGCTGCGAGCCGAGGCCGTCGCAGCTCGGGCAGGCACCGAATGGATTGTTGAACGAGAAGAGACGAGGCTCAATCTCAGGAATAGTGAAACCGGACACCGGGCACGCGAATTTTTCCGAGAACATTACCCGTTCATGCGTCTCGTTGAGCGATTTGTTGGCCGAGCCGCCCTCCGAAGTGTCTTCCGCCCGCAGAGGCTTGTCGGCGAATTCGGCGATTGCGAGGCCATCGGCGAGCTTGAGCGACGTCTCGAAGGAATCCGCAAGCCGCGAGGCCATGTCCGGCCGCACGACGATGCGGTCGACCACGACATCGATATCGTGCTTGTACTTCTTGTCCAAAGCAGGCGCATCGGCGATCTCGTAAAACTGGCCGTCGATCTTGACGCGCTGGAACCCCTTCTTCATCAATTCGGCGAGTTCCTTTTTGTACTCACCCTTTCGTCCGCGCACGATCGGCGCAAGAATGTAGAGCCGCGTACCTTCTTCATAGTCCAGCACCCTGTCGACCATCTGGCTGACCGTCTGGCTCTCGATCGGCAGCCCCGTTGCCGGCGAGTAGGGAACGCCAACGCGCGCGAACAGCAGGCGCATATAGTCGTGGATCTCGGTGACCGTGCCCACCGTCGAGCGCGGGTTCCTGGATGTCGTCTTCTGCTCGATCGAGATGGCGGGCGACAGCCCGTCGATCTGGTCGACATCGGGCTTCTGCATCATCTCAAGGAACTGGCGCGCATAAGCCGACAGGCTTTCGACATAGCGACGCTGGCCCTCGGCATAGATCGTGTCGAAGGCGAGCGATGACTTGCCCGAACCGGACAGGCCGGTCATGACGATCAGGCTGTTGCGGGGCAGGTCGAGGTCGATATTCTTCAGGTTATGCTCGCGCGCGCCGCGTATCGAGATAGTCTTCAGTTCGCTCATGAACGAGAAATTCCGGTCTTGGGGATCACGGGATTGATCACTGGCCGGTGACAGTTCCGCCGGCCCATTTTCCTGCTTCTAACTAACGCAAACGAACCGGCATTGGCAAACGTCAGTCTGCCAAAAAGTGTCAGCATCGGTGCGAATCCGTTTGACAAACTCTACCGCCAAAACTAGAACAAAAAAAGAACAAATTTCTGGCAGCCGATCCATCGCGGTCTTTAGCTGTGGATGACGCCCCACTAAGGGCGCATCGCTGGCGCAAAGCGTTTATGGATGTCTGGATATTTCTGCGGGAAGATCCCGCGTTGCAAGGAAGATAGTTATGGCGGGAAGTGTCAACAAGGTCATTCTCATCGGCAATGTGGGTGCAGATCCCGAAATCCGGCGTACGCAGGACGGCCGGCCGATCGCCAACCTCCGCATTGCAACTTCGGAACAGTGGCGCGACAAGAATTCCGGCGAGCGCAAGGAGAAGACTGAGTGGCATACTGTCGTGGTCTTCAACGAAGGCCTCTGCAAGGTCGTCGAGCAATATGTGAAGAAGGGTGCCAAGCTCTATATTGAGGGCGCGCTGCAGACGCGTAAATGGCAAGACCAGTCCGGCAACGAGCGTTATTCCACGGAAGTGGTTTTACAGGGATTCAATTCGACCCTGACCATGCTTGACGGTCGTGGCGAGGGCGGCGGCCGCGGCCAGGGCGGTTCCGACGATTACGACCAGAACTATGGTGGTGATACCGGTGGCCGCAGCAGCGCGCCTGCTCGTTCGTCGAACCAGGGCAGCCGCAGCTCGACCCCCGTGCCGTCCTTCTCGCGCGACATGGATGACGACATTCCTTTCTGAGCCGCACGGAATGCATTGCCTGACGACGAACACCGACGGCGCTCGAACCGATGACCGTCCTTGATACCGGCCGAATTTCGAGCGGCTGCAGTCTGCAGGTCTACGCTGATGGTTGCTACGAGCCCGAAAGCTGTACCGGTGGCTGGGCTTTCGTGGCCTATCGCGATGGTGTGGAAATCGCTTCCGAATCTGGCCATATCGCGCGCTCGTCGAACAACGCGATGGAGTTGATCGCGTTGCTGGAAGCGGCGACCTGGATCAACGTCAATGCTGCGGGCGAACCGTCAATCCTTTGGTCCGATTCCGTATATGCCGTGAAAGGCTGCAATCAGTGGCGGCATGTCTGGAGGAGCAGGGGCTGGAGGAAGAAAGGGCCGGACCCGAAAGCACGGAGCCGGGCCATAGCCGATCAGGCGCTCTGGATCGCAATCGACAGCGTGTTGTCGAAGTACCGTCGGATCGACATTGTCTGGTGCAAAGGTCATGCGGGCAATCCCGGTAATGAGCGAGCCGATAACCTGGCTGAGCTCGGGCGCCGCGCAAAGGCGAGAAATACCTCATAAGCGGCCGCAAGCGCGGCTTCGATCAGCATAGACCGCATTAGGGTCCGGTATAGACCGTCATCGTTGCCCGAACGCCATCTATGACGAACTGCACGGCCAGCGCCGAGAGCAGCACGCCGAGCAGCCGGGTGAGGATCGCCCGGCCGGTCTGGCCGAGAAGCCGGTCGATGCGGTCGGCAACCATCAGGGCTGCCAGGATGATTGCAAAGACGACCGCAATGATCAGAATCAGCTGCACGCGCTGGAAAGCCGTCGGGAAATTGCCCGCCAGCAGGATGGTGGCCGAAATTGAGCCAGGCCCGGTGATCAGCGGGATCGCCAAGGGAAAGACCGCGAGATTCTGGATGTGATCCTTGGTTATGGCGACCTCGCCGACCTTCAGCTTACGCTCCTGGCGTTTCTCGAAAACCATCTCGAAAGCGATGAAGAACAGCAGGAAGCCGCCCGCGATGCGGAAGGCCGGCAGCGAAATTCCGAGCACTGACAGCACGCCCGCGCCGCTGATGGCAAAAACAAGCAGGATGCAGAAGGCGATGAGCGTGCCGCGAATGGCGGTCTGCTTGCGCTGGGCGGCATTCATGCCCGCAGTCAGACCGAGGAAAATTGGTGCAAGCCCCGGAGGATCGGTCGTCACCAGCAGCGTCGTGAAGGCATTGATCAACTCCGCCGTCGTCGCCATATGAGCCCCCTGGTTCCCCCTTTCTTGATAGCCTTTCCCGAATGGCGCGACAAGCGGTCGAATTCTGCGTCGAGGGATGGCGCAAGGCATTGGAAAATCCGCCAAAGCTGTTCATAAACGAGCCGCAAAATTGGCCTATCCGAACCCTTTCCGCTATAAGTCAGGCAGTGATTCCGAATAAGGAAACGTAAGCGCTTTGTCAGAGATTACTCCACCCCCGGGCGGCAGAGGCCCGAGCGGCATCGAACCTATCTCCATCATCGAGGAAATGCAGCGTTCCTACCTCGATTACGCCATGAGCGTGATCGTGAGCCGCGCGCTACCCGACGTTCGTGACGGCCTCAAGCCGGTCCATCGCCGCATCCTGTACGGCATGAGCGAGCTGGGCATCGACTGGAACAAGAAGTACGTCAAGTGCGCCCGCGTCACCGGCGACGTGATGGGTAAATATCACCCGCACGGCAACCTGGCGATCTATGACGCACTGGCCCGCATGGCGCAGGATTGGTCGCTTCGCCTGCCGCTGATCGACGGGCAGGGCAATTTCGGATCGGTGGACGGCGATCCGCCTGCGGCTGAACGCTACACCGAATGCCGCCTCGACAAGGCCGCGCATTCCCTGCTCGACGACCTCGACAAGGAAACGGTCGACTTCCGTGAGAACTATGACGGCACGTTGCGGGAGCCGGTGGTCCTTCCGGCCAAGTTCCCCAACCTGCTGGTCAACGGCGCGGGCGGCATCGCCGTCGGCATGGCGACCAACATTCCTCCGCACAACCTCGTCGAAGTCATCAATGCCTGCATTGCGCTGATCGACAATCCAGCGATGGACCTCCTGCAAATCATGGAGATCATTCCCGGGCCGGACTTCCCGACAGGCGCCCAGATTCTCGGCCGTGCCGGCATCCGCCAGGCCTATGAAACGGGCCGCGGCTCGGTCATCATGCGCGGCGTCGCCCGCATCGAGCCGATGCGCAACGACCGCGAGCAGATCATCATCTCCGAGATTCCCTATCAGGTGAACAAGTCGACGATGATCGAGAAGATGGCCGAACTGGTGCGTGACAAGCGCATCGAGGGCATCTCCGATATCCGCGACGAGTCCGACCGCGAGGGCTACCGCGTCGTCATCGAGCTCAAGAAGGACGCCAACGCCGACGTCATTCTCAACCAGCTCTATCGTTACACGCCGCTGCAGACCTCCTTCGGCTGCAACATGGTGGCCTTGAACGGCGGCAAGCCGGAACAACTGCCGTTGCTCGACATGCTGCGCGCCTTCGTCAGCTTCCGCGAGGAAGTGGTGATGCGCCGCACCAAGTACCTGCTTCGCAAGGTGCGCGAGCGGGCGCATGTCTTGGTCGGTCTCGCCATTGCCGTCGCCAATATCGACGAAGTGATCGCGCTGATCCGCCGCGCACCCGATCCGCAGACCGCGCGCGAGCAGTTGATGGAGCGTCGCTGGCCGGCGCATGACGTCGAATCGCTGATCCGCCTGATCGACGATCCGCGCCACAAGATCAACGACGACGGCACCTACAATCTTTCCGAGGAGCAGGCCCGCGCCATTCTCGAACTGCGTCTGCAGCGCCTCACCGCGCTCGGTCGGGATGAAATCGCAGACGAGCTCAACAAGATCGGTGCCGAGATCAAGGACTATCTCGACATTCTGTCCTCGCGCCTTCGCATCTTGACAATTGTCAAGGACGAGCTCGGCGCCGTGCGCGACGAATTCGGTACGCCGCGCCGCACCCAGATCGCCGATGGCGGTCCTGACATGGATGACGAGGACCTGATCGCCCGCGAAGACATGGTGGTGACGGTTTCCCATACGGGTTACGTCAAGCGCGTGCCGCTCAACACCTATCGCGCTCAGCGTCGAGGCGGCAAGGGTCGGACGGGCGTGACGACGCGGGATGAAGATTTCGTCACGCGCCTGTTCGTCGCCAATACACATACACCGGTGCTGTTCTTCTCCTCGCGTGGCATCGTCTATAAGGAAAAGGTCTGGCGCCTGCCGATCGGCACGCCGACATCCCGCGGCAAGGCCCTCATCAACATGCTGCCACTCGAGAAGGGCGAACGCATCACCACGATCATGCCGCTGCCCGAAGACGAGGACAGCTGGGCCAATCTCGACGTCATGTTCTCGACGACAAGGGGCACCGTCCGGCGCAACAAGCTGTCGGACTTCGTCCAGGTCAATCGCAACGGCAAGATCGCGATGAAGCTCGAGGAAGAGGGCGATGAAATCCTCTCGGTCGAGACCTGCAACGGTCCCGATCCTCTCATCGGCGATCCAGGCGATGACGTGCTTTTGACAACGGCGCTGGGCCAAGCGATCCGCTTCTCGGTCGATGAGGTCCGGGTGTTTGCCGGCCGCAACTCGATCGGCGTCAGAGGCATAACGCTGGCTGAAAACGACCGCCTGATCTCGATGACGATCCTTGGTCATGTCGATGCAGAAGCCTTCGAGCGCGCCGCCTACCTGAAGCGGTCGGCGGTGGAGCGTCGGGCCCTTGGTGTCGACGAGGAGGACATCCAGCTTGTAGGTGAGGAGGTTGCCGAAGAGGGCGATATCTCCGACGAACGTTATGCCGCTCTCAAGGCGCTGGAGCAGTTCGTTCTGACGGTGTCCGAGAAGGGCTTCGGCAAGCGCTCGTCATCTTATGACTTCCGCATCTCCGGCCGCGGCGGCAAGGGTATCCGCGCCACTGACACGTCCAAGACCGCGGAGATCGGCGAACTCGTTGCCGCCTTCCCGGTGGAAGACGCCGACCAGATCATGCTGGTCTCCGATGGCGGCCAGCTGATCCGCGTTCCGGTCAACGGCATCCGCATCGCCAGCCGCGCCACCAAGGGCGTCACGATCTTCTCGACAGCCGCCGACGAAAAGGTCGTGTCCGTCGAGCGGATCAGCGAGCCGGAGGAAGAAGAGGGCGCAGAGGCCGAAGGCGAAACCGGGGCAGAGGCTTCCGGCACGCCGGAAGCTGAAGGTCCGGTTGAAGGCTAAGTCGTGACGATTATGATGGGCCGCCGAGACAATGAGCGTGGCGGCTCATTCAATGACAGGATCACGAGGCCGGCCTCAGAAACATGTCTTAGTGCCAAAGTGTAATCCTTTGCGGTCGATCAGTGGCCCGCGGGCAATGCATATCTCCCCGGAATTCGCATAGTCGTCTTTATCGGTATCGACGAAGGCGAAGACTCTTTCGGTGGCGGTCAAAATCTCCACGTTGGTAAGTTCGCCGTCAGCGTTGCTATCAAGAGACATGATCTGGTAGGCGGCTTTGGCGTTCAATGCGATCAACTCCGCCGACTCTTGCGCCGCGCGCTGACTTTCCTGAGGATCGATCATCCCGTTCTTGTCTCGGTCCGCCTTCATTGTTCTGTTGATCCGGTAGTCCTCACCAAAGCGCGATGGCGTCGCCAAGACGAATGACCGGACCTCGGACTCGGAGACGTTTCCATCGGCATCAAGGTCCATTTTGGCGAGGTATTTGCTGTGAGCGGAGCGCGCGTTTTCTTCGACCGCAGCCGTGACAGCCTCAACACCGGTAGCAGTCAGGACATCGGTTCCACCCGTAAGCGCGTGAAACGCCGCCAGTGTTGTTCGCTCAAAGTCTGACAGCTTCAGCGTTTGGTTTGGCGTCTCGTCGAACTGGCCCATTATCCAACTGTGGCCTGCGCCGAACCCGCCTGCCGCTGCGCCGACAGCCTTCAGCGACGGAGCGGTCGCCGCGACGCTGGGAGCAAGCATGGCAGCAACTGCAAACCATGTCCTTAGAGAGCGCATCGCAAACCTCGCCTTTCAATCGCAATCCAGCATCACGATCAACGAGGCAATCAGGCGATTGTAAGGCCATGACCGGCTTAAGCCGCCGCCAGCTTCAGCCCCGCAACACCTGCCACGATCAGCGCAATGCAGGTCAATCTCAGCGCCGTCGCCGGTTCGCCGAAAGCCATGATACCGAGCATCGCCGCACCGACGGCGCCGATGCCAGTCCAGATCGCGTAAGCCGTGCCGACGGGGATCGATCTTAGCGAGAGCGAGAGGCAGGCCATGCTGAGCACAAGCAAAGTGATGGCCAGTGCCGCAAACTTCAGATTGGCGAAATTGTCGGATTGCTTGAGTGCATAGACCCAGCCGATCTCTAAGACGCCTGCGATGAAGAGAAGAAACCAGTTCATGAGCGACCCTCCTTGGTCAGTAGGGTCGTCCCTGGTCAAAGTCCGCGCTGGCGAGGTCGTCCCCGCCGGACTACTCATACTTTATCGGCCCCAGCGCCAAGGGTCAAATGCCCGGCGTGCATGGCTGGTGGTCCGGGACGGCAAATCCGGCGTCCAGACAAAGAAAAAACCGGACGGGCAGGGGAAGCCGTCCGGTTTTCTAAATTGCGCGGGAACAAGGGGAGGGGGAGGGAAACCCGCGCGTCGGGGAGGTCGTAAACTTCAGAATGCCATGCGGCGGGCAGAGGCTTCCTTCATGCCTTTGCTTTCGCGGATAGAGTTGACGATCGAGGAAACCGCAGTCGTCACGAACATCGTGGCAATCAAGGCTGCCATCAGGGTCAGGGTCATCTGCATCATCTCGTCGTCCTCTTTGGCGTCTCGCCTTTAACTTGATGTCTTTATGCCATCTGGAAGGCTACGCGGCTGTTACAAAAGGAACAGGGTCGGTACCAAAGGGTCTTTGCTGTTCCGAACTTGAAGCCATTAAAGCATTGAGGCACTGAAACGGCTCTGAATGGCGCGTTCATCCAACGTTCATCGCGAGAATTGGTTTCGCGGCCACAGACTTTTTTCGGATGGATGCTATCGGTCACATTGCGATTGCATCGGCCATGCCCTAACTTCCAGCGGCGATTTGTATGATTTTGCATTGAGAATTCGGGGGCCTTGATGAGCAAGTTCACGCGGCGGGTCATGCTGGCGGGTGTGTCCGCGGCTGCCGGCATCGCCGCCGGCCGCAATTGGCTTGCACCGCAAAGCGATCCCGGCCCAAAATTTCCGATTGTGGACAGCTTTGCCCAGGTCGATGGCAGCGTCCTCAACGATGCGAGCGAACTTAATCCGACCAAGATCTACAAGCACGCCACCCTGAATTCCGGCCTGGACACGGAATACACCAACCGGCTTCGCACTTTCCTCTCCGACGCCGTCGACAATGATCGGCCCTTTGCGGCAAGCACGGCGCGGCATTCAATGGGTGGTCACAGCCTTCCCGACCAAGGCCTGGCACTCACGCTGTCGCAGAAATGGATCGAGGCGGACACCGCGAAGAAGACCTATCGGGTGACGGCCGGCACGCGCTGGTCGACAGTCATAGCCGAACTCGACAAGATCGGCTTTTCGCCTGCGGTCATGCAGTCCAACAACGATTTCGGCGTGGCCAGCACCTTTTCCGTGAATGCCCATGGCTGGCCGGTTCCGTTCGGGCCGATGGGCAGCACCGTCCGGTCGATCCGCTTGATGCGTGCGGACGGCGATGTCATCAAGTGCTCACGCGAGGACAATCCGCAACTGTTTTCGCTCGCTATGGGCGGCTACGGCCTGTTTGGCCTGATCACCGATCTCGAACTCGACATGGTGCCCAATGCCCGGCTCACCCCTACCTATACCCGCATGCCGGGCGCCGATGTCGGCAAGGCCTTCGCCGAGGCGCTGGCCAAGGATCCGACGATCCAGATGGCCTATGGGCGGCTGGATGTGTCGATCGACCGATTCTTCAATGACGGGTTGCTGATCACGTATCGGCCCAGCGCGGACCAGAACGAACTGCCGCCGGCCGCCGGCAGCGGTGTTGTCAGCTATGTTTCGGCCGGTCTGTTCCGCGCCCAGCTCGGCTCCGACTCCACCAAGCATTTCCGCTGGTGGACAGAAACCACCGTGGGGCCCGGGATCGTGGGCGACTCGACGCGCAACAGCTTGATGAATGAGCCGGTCGCGACCCTGGCGGACGGCGATACTGGCCGGACCGACATCCTGCATGAATATTTCGTGCCACCCGACCGCTTCCGCGAGTTCGTAGCGCATTGCCAACAGGTGATTCCCGCCTCGTATCAGCAACTCATGAACATCACGGTGCGCTACGTTGCAGCCGACAACGACAGCGTGCTGAGTTACGCGCCGGAACCACGCATCGCCTCCGTCATGCTGTTTTCGCAGGAGAAATCGGTGCGCGCCGAGGCGGATATGGCACGGATGACACATCACCTGATCGAGCGGGTCCTCTCGATCGGTGGGACTTACTACTTGCCCTATCGCCCGCATGCGACGATCGAACAATTCAAGCGTGGTTATCCGAGAGCAGGGGAGCTGGCGCAAAAAAAGCGCGAGCTCGACAAAGGAATGACCTTCCGTAACCGTTTCTGGGATAACTACCTTTCAAAAATCTGATGAGGACGACCATGAATCGCCTAAGGCTCGTTGCCATCCTCTACTTTCTCGTGCTGCTGTTTGCGGCGTCGCTCAACTATCTGCCCTTCATTCCCGTCACCGACGGCAAGACCTTCGGCATTTTCGCGCTCGATATCTACGATGACGCGCTGCATCTTGCCTCGGCGCTTTGGGCGGGGATCGCGGCATGGCTTGGCGCCCGCGCCTCGCGTACCTTCCTTCTCGCATTTGGCGTGCTTTACTTCGGCGACGGCCTGCTCGGATTGATCACCGGGTCTGGCTATCTCGATCTCGGGATCATTAATTACGGCATCCAGGATCTACCCTTCAGCTTCAAGATCATGGCCAACCTGCCGCATCTCGGCCTGGGCGGCCTTGCGATCCTCTCCGGTTTCTTCTTCCGGAATGACGCAGCATGATCCGGTTCATCGGCAAGCTCGTCAAATGGGTCGTAATTCTGGTCCTGCTGACCGCTGTCGGCCTCGCCGCACCGATCGGCTATGTCGAATTTTCCTGCCATATTCCGGTGACGAACGCATCCTATGCGCCCGTCATCACCGATCCAAACGAGCAGCGACGCGAGGCGAACACGTATCTGACCTATCCGGAATGGCATATTGTCTATGCCTATGACGGCCTGGCTGAGGTTCTGAAAACCTCGGATGAGTACGATTTCGACTATGCTTCGAGCGTCTGGCGGTTCTGGGAATCGACCTGCGCGCTGACGCGTGTTGCCGATGCCCATGGCGGTGCTGACGGCGACACACGGCTGATGCTCTATACGATCGGTGCCAGCTTCACCCTCGAGATGGGGCTGAAGGCTGCCTATGAAGAAACGGTGGGCCGTGTTTTCGCCGCCGTTCGTGGACCAGTAAAGTCGCCGCAGGACGTCGTGGCGGCCACGATGGCGGCGGACTATGCGGCCTTTCTCCGCCAAACACCCTGGTACAAGTACAATTTCCAGCGGATGGTCGATGCATTGTGGGATATCCCCATTGTCGATCCTTGGCGCGGTTGGGAGCGGCGTCTGGCGCTTGGCGGCGAATGGAAGGCAAAGATCTTCTACGCCGACCTGATCGCTGCGGGCGTTGCGGCGACCGGCGAAGCCAAGCTGACCATCCAATCGGTCGTCACCGGGCTCGATGCGACTCAACTTGGTATCATCCCCGATGTGAAAGTCGTTTCCGAGGCACCCGACGGCATGGTCATAGAGACGCCACGCTACGCGCGATTCACGCAGATCCTGTCGGAGATCGCACGTGCCGGCGGTTCGATTCGTGAAATCGCCGGAAATGACGATATCATGGTGGCGCTGACGCTGCCGCCCGGCGAAGAATATGTCGGACCGGGTGAGGTGATTGAGCGGATGCCGCGGGACGGCTTCTGGTCCGAGCGGGTGCTTGTCGACACCAAGGTCTCTGACCTCGCCCGTCTTCTCGCCGCCCGCACGCCCGGCGATCCAGGACTCGAGCACGTGTTTGACTACTGAGGGGATAGGCTTGGGCCGTGGCCTGTTGCTGACGATAATGGCGGCAATCGCTGCCATCGCACTTCCGGCGCTCGTTCTTCCGCTGGCAGGCCCGGCACAGGCGGCGCGCGTCATTTTTCTGGAAGTGCCGGACCTTTCGACCTTACCCGACGGCGTCACGATCGATCGCTGGAATGGCCGGCAGGCGATTCTCGCCGGCGTAGATGCGGGGGCGGCGCGGGCGCTCTATGCGAGTGGCGCCCTCATTGTCTATCCAGTGCGCCGCGCGGGTTGTCTGTCTCTATCGCAGACATGAAGAAGCCGGACGGCAGGGGACCGTCCGGCTGCTTTGAAGGGCGAAGGGCAGGGAGGGGAATGCCTATCGCTCCAGGGGGATCAGAGTGCCGCGTTGCGGCGCATGCTGTCTTTCACGGCCTCGTTTTCACGGATGGCGTTGATGACGGAGGAAACAGCTGAAGCAACGAACATCACGGCAATTATGGCAGCCATAAAAGTAAGCGTCGCATACATCATCGTCATCGTCCTCTCATCCGTGGGCGCCGTGCATGCGACCGTCGTCGCACGCAGAGCGCGTTGTTGCTGTCTCCTGGGGAACCGGCTTTGGCACTGGAGTAACCAACCGTTCCGCGAACTTGACGTTAGATAAACACGAGCCCACTGAAATCGGCCTGAATGGAACGTTCATCTGGCGTTCAGGTTCCGTCAAAGCACTGGAAAATCAGTTGCGTGGCCGGGTTTTCCATGACACAAGGCGTCGCGAAATCGTGACGGAAGGCGAGATGACGAAGGCGTTTTATCCCGGATCGTTCGACCCGCTGACGAACGGGCATCTCGATGTTCTGATTCAGGCGCTCAGCATTGCCCCGACCGTGGTCGTCGGCATCGGCGTCAATCCCAACAAGCAGCCAACATTCAGCTTCGAGGAACGCGCGGCCCTGATCCGGGAATCACTCGCCGGTGCGCTGCCCGAGCGCAAGGATGACATCGAGGTGGTCGCCTTCCAGAACCTCGTCGTCGATGCCGCCCGGCAGTTCGACGCCAAGGTTCTCATCCGCGGCCTGCGCGATGGCACCGACCTGGACTATGAAATGCAGATGGCCGGAATGAATCGGCAGATGGCGCCTGATGTTCAGACCGTGTTCCTGCCGGCGGCGCCCGCTTCACGGCCCATAACGGCCACATTGGTGCGCCAGATCGCCGCGATGGGCGGCGATGTCAGCGCCTTCGTACCGCCGGCAGTCTTCGCCGCGCTTCAGAACAAACGAAAGTCCTGATCCTTCAGGAAGGGAGAAACATGAACATCTTCAAGACTCTCGCTGCGGGCCTGTTTCTGGTCCTCGGCTTCGCCGGCCAGGCTTCGGCCGATCCGAACCAGCTTACCATCCAGCTTAAGGATGGATCGGTCGTGATCCAGCTGATGCCCGACGTGGCACCGCAGCATGTCGCCCGCATCAAGGAACTCGCCAAGAAGGGTGCCTATGACAATGTCGCCTTCCACCGTGTGATTGACGGCTTCATGGCCCAGACAGGCGACGTCCAGTACGGCAACATGTCAAAGAATTTCCAACCGCAGATGGCCGGCATGGGCGGTTCCGACCTGCCGGATGTACCGGCCGAATTCTCGAACGTGCCCTTCGAACGCGGCATCATCGGCATGGCTCGATCGCAGGATCCGAACTCCGCCAATTCGCAGTTCTTCATCATGTTCGCGCCTGGCGACTTTCTGAACGGCCAGTATACGGTCGTCGGCAAGGTCCTTTCCGGCATGGAGCATGTCGACGACATCAAGCGCGGCGATCAGGACAACAATGGCAGCGTGACCGACCCCGATCGCATGATCAAGGTCACGGTCGGCAAGTAAGATAAGCGCAATAAGCTGGGCCCCAATAAGTTACGCCCAAAGAAGCTAGACAAGGAGAAAGCATATGGCCGAGATCAAGGATCCGGAAAACACCCTCATCGTCGAGACCACGAAGGGCAAGGTCGTCATCGAAATGATGCCGAACGCGGCGCCTGACCACGTCACGCGGATCAAGGAACTGGCGCGCGAAGGCGCCTATGACGGCGTTGTTTTCCACCGCGTCATCCCCGACTTCATGGCCCAGACGGGCGATGTCAAGTTCGGCAAGAAGGGTGGCAAGGACTTCAACCCGGCGCGCGCCGGCATGGGCGGTTCCGACAAGCCGGACCTCAAGGCCGAGTTCTCCAACATCAGCCACATCAGAGGCACCTGCTCGATGGCACGTTCGCAGAGCCCGAACTCGGCGAATTCGCAGTTCTTCATCTGCTTCACCGACGCGCCTTGGCTCAACAAGCAGTACTCGGTCTGGGGCCAGGTCATCGAGGGCATGGACAATGTCGACAAGATCAAGAAGGGCGAGCCCGTCACCGATCCGGATTCCATCGTCTCGGTGAAGGTCGCCGCCGACGTCGCCTGATCGAAAGCAGTAGACATCAGCCGCTCCGGGGCTTATGCGCCGGGGCGGTTTTCTATTTCTCCCATCCGTTCCCTCAGCAGGGGAGCCCCGCCCACAAGCTCACATGCGCGTAGACCTCTTCGACTTCGACCTGCCTGACGAACGGATCGCCTTGCGACCGGCGAACCCGCGCGATTCCGCGCGACTGCTCGTCGTCGACCCCTCGAGGGACAGGTTCGAAGAGCGGCAGGTGCGCGATCTCGCCGACCTGCTTCGTCCGGGTGATGCGCTCGTCTTCAACGACACAAAGGTCATCCCGGCCCAGCTTGAGGGCATGCGCGAACGCGACGGAAATCTGTCAAGCGTTTCGGCCACGCTGCATATGCGGATCGGCCCGGATCGTTGGAAGGCCTTCGCCCGCCCCGGCAAGCGTATCAAGGTCGGCGACCGCATTCGCTTCGGCGATCGGGGCGATCTCTGCCTGCTGGGAGCGATCGATGCCACAGTGGAAGAAAAGGGCGATGCCGGCGAAGTGACGCTGCACTTCGATTTTTCCGGCCCTACCCTCGACGAGGCGATCGCCACCGTCGGCCACATTCCGCTGCCGCCCTACATTGCCTCCAAGCGCGACGAAGATGCTCAGGATCGCGCCGACTATCAGACGATTTACGCAAGGGAAGAGGGCGCGGTCGCGGCTCCCACCGCCGGTCTTCATTTCACGCCGCAACTCTTTGAAAAGCTGGATCAAAAAGGCGTCGAGCGGATCTTCGTCACGCTGCATGTCGGGGCAGGGACCTTCCTGCCCGTCAAGGCCGACGACACGGAAGATCACGTGATGCATTTCGAGAGCGGCTATATCGATGCTGCGACGGCGGAGCGGTTGAATGCCGTGAAGGCGAGGGGCGGCCGTATCATCTCCGTCGGCACGACGTCACTCCGCCTGCTTGAAAGCGCCGCAGGCGAGGATGGCTTGATCCGTCCCTGGGCAGGCGCCACCGATATCTTCATCACGCCCGGTTACCGCTTCCGCGCGGTCGATATGCTTCTCACCAATTTTCATTTGCCGCGTTCGACTCTCTTCATGCTGGTCTCCGCTTTTTCAGGCATAGAAACGATGAAGTCGGCCTACGATCACGCCATCCAATCCGGCTATCGCTTCTATTCCTACGGCGATGCCAGCCTGCTTTTCCGGAAAGACCGATGAACAGCGAATTCAAGTTCACATTGCTGAAGACCGACGGCAAGGCGCGGCGAGGGGAGGTCTCAATGCCGCGCGGCACGATCCGAACACCCGCCTTCATGCCTGTCGGCACCGTCGGCACGGTCAAGGCGATGTATCTCGACCAGGTGCGCGATACCGGTGCCGATATCATCCTCGGCAACACCTATCACCTGATGCTGCGGCCCGGTCCCGAGCGTGTGGCCCGCCTCGGCGGTCTGCATGAACTGATCCGCTGGTCGCATCCGATCCTCACCGATTCCGGCGGTTTCCAGGTCATGTCGCTCTCGGGCCTGCGCAAGCTCGACGAGAAGGGCGTGACATTCAAGAGCCATCTCGACGGCTCGCTGCATCACATGTCGCCGGAGCGCTCGATCGAGATCCAGGGCCTGCTCGGTTCCGATATCCAGATGCAGCTCGACGAATGCATCGCACTGCCGGCCGACCCGAAGGAGATCGAGCGGGCCATGGAAATGTCCATCCGTTGGGCCGAGCGTTGCAAGGTCGCATTCGGAAACCAGCCCGGCAAGGCGATGTTCGGCATTGTCCAGGGCGGCGATCAGCCGGGTCTCCGCGTGAAAAGCGCCGAGGCGCTGCGCGCCCTTGATCTGAAGGGCTATGCTATCGGCGGCCTCGCCGTCGGCGAACCGCAGGCTGTGATGCTTGACATGATCGACACGGTCAATCCGCACCTGCCGACCGAGAAGCCGCGCTATCTCATGGGCGTCGGTACGCCTGACGACATCCTGAAATCCGTCGCCCGCGGCATTGATATGTTCGATTGTGTGATGCCGACCCGCTCTGGCCGCCACGGCCTGGCCTTCACCCGCCGCGGCAAGGTCAATATCCGCAACGCCCGCCACGCCGAGGACATGCGCCCGCTCGACGACGAATCGTCATGCCCGGCCGCGCGAGATTATTCGCGGGCCTATCTGCATCATCTCGTCCGCTCCAACGAGGCGCTCGGTAGCATGCTGCTGACCTGGAACAACCTAAGCTACTATCAGGACCTGATGAGCGGCATCCGCAAGGCGATCGACGAGGGGCGGTTCGCGGACTTCATGGCGGAGACGCAGGAGAACTGGGCGAGGGGAGATCTCGAGCCGGCTTAAGCGCTCGGCCAAAACCCCTCCCAAATCCTCTCGACAAGCGGAAGACTTAGGAGGGGTTCGTTCTTGAATAGGTCAGGCTACTCCCTGAACGTCCCCAGCTTCTTCGCCGAAACGGTCGCCAAATAATCCATCAGCGGCGGATTAAGGCAATCATAGGGTTCGAGCCCAAGCTCCCTAAATCGCGCGCGGATTGCATCCATCCGGCTCGGGCTGACACCTGACTCAATGACCGACGAAACGAAGGCGGCAAAGCCCGGCGCGGCAGATCCGGATTCCGCGAAACGCTCCGGATGGATGAAGCTCAAGCCCTTGAAGCCATGTTCCTTTTCCACCGGACCATACATATGAACGCCGCATTCCTTGCAAGCGTTGCGCTGGATGAGGGCGGCTGGATCGACGACAGCGAGCTTGTCGCCATTTTCAACGACCTCGACATTCTCGGTGCCCGTCACGGCGACAACCGAAAAGATGGCTCCCGCCGGCTTCCAGCATTTGGTGCAGCCGCAGGCGTGATTGTGGGCAACATCTCCCTTGATCTTCAGCTTGACGGTTCTCGACGTGCAAAGGCAGGTGAGGGTACCGCCGGCAAAGCTTCCGCTTCCCGGTTTGACGCCATTGTCGATAGATGGATGCAAGGCAACTGTCATCGCAAGTCCTCCCACTTGAGTAACATTCCAGCACTGCCAGTGTTTCACGCCTTCCGAGCGGTGGCAATGTGCAAATCCGCAGCGCGGATCGCCGCACCGTACCGCTTGGCCGCGTGAAACGCTTTTTGCTGTCCGGTCTTCATGCGATAGGATGGCCGATATCGGGAATGGGACGACGACAATGAACAGGGCAGATGTTGAAACGGCGCTTGAGGTGATGCGTGGGCTCTTTCCCGAGACGCCGCTGCAATACAATCAGCATCTTTCCAACCGCTTCGGTGCCGATATCTGGTTGAAGCGCGAAGACCTGACGCCGGTCCGCTCCTACAAGATCCGCGGCGCCTTTAATTTCATGCGCAAGGTCATCGCCAAGGGCGGCCAGAAGCCTGAAAACGGCGAGACATTCGTTTGCGCCTCAGCCGGCAATCATGCCCAAGGCTTCGCCTTCGTCTGCCGCCACTTCGGCGTCAAGGGTGTTGTTTTCATGCCAGTCACCACGCCGCAGCAGAAGATCGAGAAGACCCGGATCTTCGGCGGCGGCATGATCGAGATCAAGCTCGTCGGCGACATCTTCGATCAGTGCTATGCCGCAGCCCGCACCTTCGTCGAGGTGACTGGCGGCTATATGGTTCCGCCTTTCGATCACGCCGATATAATCGAAGGGCAGGCCACTGTGGCGGCCGAGATCATGTCCCAGCTGCCGGATGACGCCGTGCCTGATTTCATGGTGATGCCAGTCGGCGGTGGCGGCCTCTCGGCGGGCATGACCGGCTATCTCGAAGGCATCATCCAGGACGAGGACTTCTTGTTCATCGAGCCCTCCGGCGCACCCAGCCTCAAGCGGAGCCTCGAGACAGGTCATATCGTGACGCTGCCCAAGGTCGACAACTTCGTCGATGGCGCTGCCGTGGCCCGGATCGGCGAGCTCAATTTCAAGGCGCTCGCCAAGTTCGACAGCATCCAGGTCATGCTGGTGCCTGAAAACGCGATCTGCGTGACGATGATCGATATGCTGAATGTCGAAGGCGTCGTGCTCGAGCCCGCCGGTGCGCTTTCGATTGCCGCGCTCGATCGGATGGGCCGGGAACAACTCAAGGGCAAGACCGTGGTCTGCGTCGTCTCAGGCGGCAATTTCGACTTCGAACGGCTGCCCGACGTCAAGGAGCGCGCCATGCGCTACCAGGGGCTCAAGAAATATTTCGTGCTGCGTCTGCCGCAGCGTCCCGGCGCGTTGCGCGACTTCCTCACGCTGCTCGGCCCGGACGACGACATTGCACGCTTCGAATATCTGAAGAAGTCGGCGCGCAATTTCGGCTCGGTTCTGCTCGGCATCGAAACGACATCGTCGCAGAATTTCACCGGGTTGTTCGAGCGCATCGAAGCGGCAGGGCTATCCTATGAGGATATCAGCGAAAACGAGACCCTGGCAAACTTCTTGATCTGACGGCGTTGAAGTGCAGATCGGGTGGCGTCTCCGCCTATACACAAAGATCGCATAAGATAGATTATGGAACTGAAATTGATACTTTCAGATCAGAGGCTTGGCCTGACCGGTTCGAAACAGGCCTGGATGTCTGGGACGTCTGCACAATGCAATGCGTGGTCTCGCTATTGCGCTGATGGCCGCAGCCACCGTTGGCACCACCGGCATATGGGGAACGCTCGCGATATGTCCGCCGCCTGGCAAGATCGCGTCGCCTAGTGATCACCTGCCTTGTCCTTTGCCGCCACCGATAGCATCGTGTAGCCCACCTCCGTAAGCTGGTAGATGCCGGGCGTTACCCGTTCAAACCAGCCATAGACATTGCTCAGCAGGATCTTTCCCGCGTTGGGAACCTGAGCCTTTATGTCCCGCGGCCGCAGCGGCCCAGCCCGGAGCGCTTCGGCGCAAAGCACGGCCTGCTGCCGATAGGCTGTCATGATCGGTTTTCGCGTGCTGCCGCCCAATGTCGGATCTCCGCGCCGCCGCTGGTGTTCGCGCACGAGCCGTGTGCGACGCTTCGGATTGGTCCGTGGCATCGGAGAGACGGAGCTCACGATGATACTGACTTCGCCACGGTCCGAAACACCCAGCATGCCGATGCCGAGCCGGCGACAGAGATCGCGATAGCGTCGATCCGCTTCGCGCCCCCTGCCCTTGGCCGAGATCCTGGCGGCAATCCAGACTTCGTCCGATACCGCTGCCCGATCGACAGCCTGCAGGATAAGTTCCAGATTGAAGGTCAGCTTGAGCTCACAGATCACGACAACGGGCGGATCGACGGCACTCAGTCCGACGAGGTCGCAGCCGCCGACTTCGCCTTTGACCTCATAGCCGGCGGCCTCGAGGAACATCTTGACTGGCTGATAGAGTGAAGTTTCCATTGTGTCCGCATCGGAGAATCGTCGCGAGAGGCTATCAATCCAGCGCCGCCGTCGCCACAAATGAAAAGGCCCGGGAAACGATCCCGGGCCTTCCATGATCCGTGTTGGATCAAGTCTTACTGCGCCTTGGCGGCGTTCTGAGCGTCTTCCAGCTTCTTGCGCGCTTCCTCGGCCTTCTTCTGCATTTCTTCCTGCAGCAGGCGCTGACGCTCCTCCAGCTTGGACTGTTCCATGGCCGGGCCGTCAAACACGCCGGTGAAGCCCTGCAGCGACATCTTGATCGGGTTCGGGGCGCGCTGGAAGTTGATCGAAGTGAAGACCACTTCCTTGCCCTTCTTCAGGTTGGCAATAATGCCATCGGTCAGCGCCAACTCTGCGATGCAGAGGTCGGGCATGCAAACAGCGTAATCGAGCTTGGAGCCCTTGCCGCCATCAATCTGCATCAGGATGCCCGGAGGCACGAGACGCGCCGAAGGTACCGAGACCTGCATGAACTTGCGGTTCACCTTGCCCTTGACGTCGATGATCGCAACAGCGGTGATCAGCTGCCCGGTATTGGCGGTCAGAATGTTGCGGATGGAGCAGACTTCGTTTTCATTCTGCTTGTCGCAGACCTTGAACCAGCCCTGCGGCGCCTGGGGCGCCGTCTGCGCCGAGGCAACCACCGGCAAGCTCACCGCTGCGGAGAGGAAGGTAAGCGCGGCGAGACCCGTCCGCATGGCGGTCTTGAAAGTCAAGTTCATAGTGTTTTCCCGTTTCGCAATCCCAATGGGCGGCGCCTGGTGGGCCGTCCGAAACCGAAGCCGTCCTGCCGGTCAAATGAGGCAAATACATGACCCGCAGAAGTTATGGAAGCACCTGTTACATCGGCCTTGACAGAATATCCAGCCCTAGTTTCTCAGGCTTTCGGCATTTTGTTAATTTCAGCAGCCACGTTGGACAAGGCGGCGGGTATTGATAGATTCGGCCACCGTGAATCGCACGCCTCCAACAGGAAACGCCCGTGTCCAGACTGCTCCTTTCGCTCATCGCATCCCTGTTCTACACCGGTCTCGCCCTTGGAGAACCGCTGCACGGCATTTCCATGCACGGCACGCCTGCCCTGCCCGCGGGCTTCACGCACTTCCCTTACGTCAATCCAGACGTCAAGAAGGGCGGAAAGATCGCCTATGGCGTTGTAGGCACGTTCAATTCGCTCAATCCTTTCATCGTCAAAGGCTTCCGCACGACGGCCCGCGGCATGTGGGATCCGGAATACGGCAACTTCATCATCGAGCCCCTGATGATGCGCTCGAAGGACGAGCCCTTCACCATGTACGGCCTTCTCGCCGAAACGGTCGAATGGGACGATGCTCGGACCTTCATGCAGTTCAATCTCAACCCCAAGGCCCATTGGTCCGACGGCAAGCCGGTCACGCCGGAAGACGTCATCTTCTCCTTCGAACTGATGCGCGACAAAGGACGCCCGCCTTTCTCGACGCGCCTCGACAAGGTCGCGAAGATGGAGAAAATCGGCGAGCGCTCGGTGAAATTCACCTTCACCGCGGACGCCGACCGTGAATTCCCGCTTCTCCTCGCGCTCTCTCCGGTGTTCCCGAAACATGCCACGAAGGTCGATGGCTTCGATCAGACCAGCCTCGTTCCGCCCATTGGGTCGGGGCCATATCTCGTGAAGCAGGTCCGGGCTGGCGAGAAGATCGTCTACGAGCGCGACCCGGACTATTGGGCCAAGGACCTGCCCACCAAGATCGGCCTGGATAACTATGATCAGGTCTCGGTCGAATATTTTCTCCAGGACAACTCCCTTTTCGAAGCCTTCAAGAAGGGCGAGGTCGATCTTTATGTCGAGGGATCGCCGACGCGGTGGAAGCGCAGTTATGACTTTCCCGCCGTGACGTCAGGCAAAGTGGTCAAGGACACGTTCAAACCCGGCCTGCCCGCCACGATGTTCGGCATGGTCTTCAATACCCGCAGGCCGATCTTCGCAGACCCCAAGGTGCGTGAGGCGCTGACCCTGGCCTTCGATTTCGAATGGCTGAACAAGAACTTCTACGAGAACGCCTACAAGCGAACCCAGAGCTTCTGGCAGAACTCGTCGCTTTCAAGTCTTGGCGTGCCGGCAGACCCGCTGGAACTCGAACTTCTCGGCAACGCGCAAAAGCAATTGTCGTCCGCGATCCTCAAGGGCGATTATCAGCTGCCGGTGACAGACGCCTCTGGCCGGGACCGAAAGATCCTGAAGCAGGCTTTCGACCTGCTGAAATCCGCCGGCTTCAAGCTCGCCGGCAGCAAGATGCTCGCGCCCGACGGAAAACCGTTTGCCTTCGAGATCCTGAGCCAGAACCTGGAGCAGGAAAAGATCGCGCTCGCCTATCAGCGCAATCTGGCGCCGCTCGGCATCACCGTCTCGATCCGGACCGTCGACGACTCCCAGTATCAGGAGCGCACGCAGAGGTTCGACTACGACATGATCCTCAAGAGTTATCCGGCCTCGCTATCGCCGGGCCTCGAACAGATCCGTCGCTGGGATTCGAAGGCACGTGAGACCGAAGGCAGTGAGAATTTTGCCGGCGCGGCCAGTCCAGATATCGACCGGATGATCCAGAATATCCTGACGGCCAAGACCGACGACGCGTTCCAAGCCGCCGTCCGGGCGCATGATCGCCTCCTGGTGGCCGGACACTATCTGATCCCGCTATACCACATTGGTGAACAATGGTACGCGCGCTGGAAGCACATCAACCATCCCGATCGCATTCCGCTCTACGGCGCCTACCTGCCGGCCTGGTGGGATCAGAGGGCGCAGTAGGGAAATCCTCATGCAGCATATTCAAATCGATATCATTTCCGACGTCGTCTGCCCGTGGTGCTATCTCGGTCAGCGACGACTGGGGCTGGCCTTGGAAGCACTCTCGTCAGAAATCAAGGCCGATGTCACGTGGAAGCCCCATCAACTCGAACCCAACGCGCCACCTGAAGGTTTCGACACCTTCGACTATCTCTCCCGCAAGATCGGCGGCCCCGAGCGCGTTCGCCAATCGCATGAAATGCTGACCAAGATGGGTGCGGAGATCGGTCTGCCATTCGCACTGGACAAGGCAAAGGTCTTTCCCAACACGCTTGATGCCCATCGCCTGCTACTTTGGGCCGGCCAGGTAGGAGCGGAATTGCAGGGCAACGTGGCGCATGCTCTCTTCACGGCGAACTTCGTCGAGGGCCGCAATGTCGGCGACCATGAGGTTCTGGCCGAGATAGCAAGCGCCTGCGGCATGGATGGTGAGGAGGTGACACAACGTCTCGCCACCGACGAGGATCGCGACACGATCCGGCAGGAAATCGCCAATGCCCAGCGCATGGGCGTCAACGGCGTGCCCTTCTTTGTGGTCGAAGGAAAATACGCGATTTCAGGTGCCCAGGGCGTCGATGTCTTCACCAACGCGCTGCGGCAGATCGCCGGAATGAAGTCGTAGATCCCTAGGCCGCTCTCGCCACGATCCCGGCCAGGTGGGTCATGACCTGCGCAGCTGCCGTCAGACGCTTGTCGGGTGCCGGCAGGTCACGCGCCAGGAACACGCTGTGGTCCGGCCGGATCTTGGCGAGCGTGCCCTGGCGGGAAATGTACTCGACCAGCCCGGCCGGGTTCGGAAACTCCCTGTTCCGGAACTGCACGACCACACCCTTCGGCCCCGCTTCTAGCTTCTCGACATTCGCCGTGCGGCACAGCGACTTTATGTAGACCACCTTCAAGAGATGTTCGACCTCGACCGGCATCGGTCCGAAACGGTCGATCAACTCGGCTCCGAAGCCATCGATCTCCTTGAGCTCAGTGAGTTCGCCAAGGCGACGATAGAGCGCCATGCGCAGATTGAGATCCGGCACATAGTGTTCCGGGATCATCACGGCCGCACCAACCTGGATCTGCGGCGACCAGCCGGAATCGCTGATCTCCTCGTCGCCCTTGACCTCGGCAACGGCCTCTTCGAGCATCTGCTGGTAGAGTTCGAAACCGACTTCCTTGATGTGACCGGACTGCTCCTCGCCAAGCAGGTTGCCGGCGCCGCGCAGGTCGAGGTCGTGGCTTGCGAGCTGGAAGCCGGCACCCAGGGAATCGAGCGACTGCAGCACCTTAAGCCGCTTGTCGGCATTGGTGGTCAGAACCTTGTTCACGGGCAGCGTCAGCAGCGCGAATGCCCGGACCTTCGACCGGCCCACACGGCCGCGGATCTGATAGAGCTGGGCCAATCCAAACATATCGGCGCGATGGACGATCAGCGTATTGGCTGTCGGCACGTCGAGGCCGGATTCGACGATCGTGGTCGACAGCAGCACATCGTATTTGCCATCATAGAACGCGTTCATGATGTCATCGAGCTCGCCCGGTGGCATCTGTCCATGCGCGATCGCGATCTTCAATTCGGGCACTGCCTCGCGCAGGAAGATATGAATTTCGTCGAGATCGGAGATCCGCGGACAGACATAAAAACTCTGGCCGCCGCGGTAATGCTCGCGCATCAGCGTCTCGCGGATCACGAGCGGATCAAACGGCGAGATGAAGGTGCGCACCGCCATGCGATCGACCGGCGCCGTCGTGATCAGCGACAGCTCGCGGACACCGGTCAGCGCCAATTGCAGCGTGCGCGGGATCGGAGTCGCCGACAGCGTCAGCACGTGCACATCACTTTTAAGTTCCTTGAGCCGCTCCTTGTGCTTGACACCGAAATGCTGCTCTTCGTCGACGATCAGAAGGCCGAGATTGGCGAAATTGATGCCGGCGCCGAGCAGTGCATGCGTGCCGACGACAACATCGACCTTGCCCTCGGCAAGTGCCTTCTTGGTTTCGTTCAGCTCCTTGGCCGGAACCAGCCGCGACGCTTGCCGCACCTTGATCGGGAAGCCGCGAAGGCGTTCACTGAAGGTCTTGAAATGCTGACGAGAGAGCAGCGTCGTCGGCACCACGACCGCGACCTGCCCGCCATTCATTGCGGTAATAAACGCGGCGCGCAACGCCACTTCCGTCTTGCCGAAGCCGACGTCGCCGCAGATGAGCCTGTCCATCGGCTTGCCGGCCGCGAGATCGTCCTTGACGGAGTCGATTGCGGTGGCCTGGTCGTCAGTCTCGTCATAGGGGAAACGAGCGGCAAACTCGTCATACAGCCCCTCCGGTGCGGCGAGCACCGGCGCGCGGCGCATCGTGCGCTCGGCTGCGATCTTGATGAGACCCGCCGCCATGTCGAGCAGCCGCTTCTTGAGCTTGGCCTTGCGCGCCTGCCAGGCAACGCCGCCCAGCTTGTCGAGCGAGGCCTCGGTCCCTTCGGAGCCATAGCGCGACAGGAGTTCGATATTCTCGACCGGCAGGAACAGCTTGTCGCCACCGGCATATTGCAGTTCGAGGCATTCATGCGGCGCACCCACGGCCGTGATGGTCGTCAGGCCCATGAAGCGGCCGATGCCATGCTCGGCATGGACGACGATCGAACCGGCTTCGAGCGACGTCGCTTCGGAAATGAAGTCGGCAGCGCGCTTGCGGCGCTTCGAGCGCCGGACCAAGCGGTCGCCAAGGATGTCCTGCTCGCCAATGACGATCAGTTTACCGGTCTCAAAACCGCGTTCGAGCGACAACGCGGTTGCCCCGGCCTCGCCCGGCTTGAGCTTGCCCATTTCGGCAAGGCTCGCAACCGGCACGACTTTTTCCAGGCCATGTTCCGCCAACACCTGAAGCAAGCGATCCAAGGAGCCCTCGGTCCATCCGGACACCAGCACCTTGTCGCCTCGCGCCCGATGATCAGCCACGTGCTTCACGGCAGAGGTAAAGACGTTCTCGCGTTCCTCGCCCGGCTTTTCAGCTGCCGCCGTTGCCCATTGCACGCCTGGCCGGGCATCGATGTTCACGACCCTTCTCGCATCCGCGTCCGCTTCGTTGAAGGGCGAGAGGCGTATGGCGCCCTTTTCCCTCAAGGCAAGCCGAACCTGTTCACCCGAGAGATACAGCTGGTGTGGCGGCAGCGGCTTGTAGGGTGCGGACTGAGTCGTGCCCTTCTGCGGTTTGGCGGAATCGACGCGGGCCTCGTAGTAATCAGAGATCAGCTTGAAGCGTTCCTCGACGGACTCGTGCAGCGTGTGGTCCGTGAAGACCCGGAAACCCTCGAGGTAGTCGAGCACGGTTTCCAAGTGATCGTAATAGAGCGGCAGCCAGTGCTCCATGCCTGGATAGCGGCGTCCTTCGGAAATGGCCTGATAAAGTGCATCGTCCCGCGTCGCGGCGCCGAACAGCGTCAGGTAGTTCTTCCGGAACCGGCTGATCAAGTCGGGATTGAGCGACACTTCGCTCATCGGATTGATCGACAGCGATTTCGCCGTGCCTGTGGTGCGCTGGGTCGCCGGGTCGAAGTAGCGAATTGTCTCCAGCGTGTCACCGAAGAAGTCGAGCCGCATCGGCTGATCGCTGTCGGGCATGAAGACATCGAGAATGCCGCCACGAACGGCGAACTCGCCGACCTCGCGCACTGTCGAGTTCCGTTCGAAGCCATTGCGCTCCAGCATCGAAGCAATCTCTTCCATGCGGATCACCTGCCCCGGCCGGGCCGAGAACGTCATCGCGGCAATGGCATCCTGCGGGGGCAGGCGCTGCACGATCGCATTCGCGGTCGTCAGCACGATCGCCGGATGCGGCTTCTTGTGGAAGGAGGCGAGTCCCGCAAGTGCCGCAAGCCTTCTTGCGGAAATATCCGTGCCGGGCGACACGCGGTCATAGGGCAGGCAGTCCCAGCCCGGCAATGTCAGTACCGGAATCTCGGGCGCGTGGAAGGCGAGCATCTGCTCGACATCGGCCATGTGTTGCCCGTCGGACAGGACATAGGCGACCGGCTGGCCGGTCTGGGCGAGCAGCGCCAGCACCAGCGCCTCCATGCCGGGCGGCACGTTGCCGATGGTGAAGCTCTTGTTATCCCCGAGCAATGCCTTGGGATCGAAGCCGGGAATCATGGGAATGCCTTGAAATGACTGCGAATGGATCAGGATTTGATTGCTATGGACGGGAAGGCCTCTTCCGGCCGGAAGGCGGTAATCTTCCGAAACAGGGGCGTCTTGAGATGCGGCGGTGTTTCTGCCTTGCCGCAGATCCACTTGAAGAGATCGTTGTCGTCCTCGCCGAGAATGGCCTCGAACTCGTCGAGGTCGGCATCGACGATACCGGCAAGCTCGTTGTCCGCGAACTGACCAAGGATCAGGTCCATCTCGCGGATGCCGCGGTGCCAGGCGCGAAACAGCAGCCGCCTGCGGCGGGGATCGAGTTCAGCGCTGGTGATAGTACTGCCGGTCATCGGGCAAGAGTCCTTGAATTGATGGCGCCTCTATATAGCCTGTCGACGGGCTTGTCAGCCTTGCCAATCGACGTCTGAATTGGGAAGAAGGGTTCATGCGCCCCTCGCTCCTCGATCCGCTTTTTGCTTCGCTTTCGTCCCTGCCCGGCATCGGCGCAAAGACCGGCGAACTCTACGCGCGGCTGCTCGGGCGTGACACCATCGAAGACTGCCGGATCATCGATCTCGTCCTGCACGCACCGACGTCGATCATCGATCGCCGCAAGCAGCCGGGAATCGCCCTTGCGCCGCAAGGCACGATCGTCACCGTGACCGCCCGAGTCGATCGCCACCAGCCGCCGCCGCGCGGCAATCCGAATATGCCCTACCGGGTCTTCCTGCAGGATGATACCGGCGAACTCGCTCTCGTCTTTTTCCGCGCCAAGGGCAACTGGCTGGAGAAATCTTTGCCTGTCGACGAGACAGTTATGGTCAGTGGCAAGGTGGATTGGTTCAACGGCCGTCCATCGATGGTCCATCCCGATCATGTCGCCCGGATTGCAGAGGGTGAAAGCCTGCCGCTGGTCGAACCGATCTATCCGATGACCGCTGGCTTGTCTGCCAAGGTTCTGCGCAAGACGATCGAAGCAGCGGTCGCCAAGGTGCCGGACCTGCCGGAATGGCTCGACCCCAGCCTCCTGAAGCAGGAGGGCTTCAAGACGACATCGGAAGCGCTCCGGGAGATCCACCATCCTCGCGACGAGAAGGATATTGACCCGCAGGCGCCGGTTCGCCGCCGCCTCGCCTACGACGAATTCCTCGCCGGCCAGCTCTCGCTCGCGCTCGTCCGCTCACGGCTGCGCAAGTCGCCCGGCGTGCCGATCCATCCCACCGGCAAGCTGTCCAAGCTCGTCATCGACGCCCTGCCCTTCTCACTGACACGCAGCCAGTCGGACGCGGTGGCTGACATCCTGAAAGACATGGCCGGCGAGGATCGCATGCTGCGCCTGCTCCAGGGCGATGTCGGATCGGGCAAGACTGTCGTGGCATTGATGGCGATGATGGCGGTGGTCGAGGTGGGCGGCCAGGCGGTGTTGATGGCGCCAACCGAAATCCTGGCGCGCCAGCATTTCGCTACCCTGTCAACAATGGCCCGTAACACCGACACCCGGATCGAGGTCTTCACCGGCCGCACCAAGGGCCGCGAGCGCGACGATCTGCTCGCGCGCATCGCCGCCGGCGAGATCGATATTGTCATCGGCACCCATGCACTTTTCCAGGACAATGTCGCCTATCACAATCTCCAGCTCGCCGTTGTCGACGAGCAGCATCGCTTCGGCGTCCATCAGCGGCTGCGGCTGACGGCAAAAGGCATCTCCCCGCATATGCTGGTGATGACGGCGACACCAATTCCTCGAACGCTGGTTCTCGCCGCGTTTGGCGACATGGACGTGTCAAAACTCACCGAGAAGCCGGCTGGTCGCAAGCCGATCCAGACGGTGATCGTGCCGGGTGAGCGGCTCGACGAGATCATCCATCGCCTGCAAACCGCCGTCGCCGACGGCCGCAAGGTCTACTGGATCTGCCCGCTGGTCGAGGAAACCGAGGAAAGCAACCTCATGTCGGTCGAGGAGCGACATGCCGTCCTGTCGCAGTTCTTCGGCAGTCAGGTGGCTCTTATACATGGCCGCATGAGCGGACAAGAGAAGGACGAGGTCATGGCCGGCTTCAAGCGCGGCGAGACGCGCCTGCTCGTCGCCACCACCGTCATCGAGGTCGGCGTCGACGTGCCCGACGCGACCATCATGGTGATCGAGCATGCCGAGCGCTTCGGTCTCGCCCAGCTGCACCAGCTCCGTGGCCGCGTCGGGCGTGGCAACGAGGCGTCCAGCTGCATCCTGCTCTATTCCGGCCGGTTGAGCCCGAATGCCGAAGCGCGGCTGAAGATCATGCGGGAGACCGAGGATGGCTTCCTGATCGCCGAGGAGGATCTCAGGCTCCGCGGCGAAGGCGAGCTGCTTGGAACGCGGCAGTCGGGCACGCCGGGTTTCGCCATCGCGAGTCTCGAGGCCCATGGCGACCTGCTCGAAATCGCCCGCAAGGATGCCCATTACCTGCTGGATCGGGATCCGGAACTCGAAAGCGCGCGCGGCCAGGCGATCCGCGTGCTGCTCTACCTCTTCCGCCGCGACGAGGCGATCCGCTTTCTAAAGGCCGGCTAAGCCGCCGAGATCGAAGGCGGCGCCGGTATCTTCTTCGGAGTCCAGTCTGGCGAGACAAGACCGCCAGAAATCAGCAGCTTGGCAGCATCTTCGGTCGACATGTCCAATTCCATGATCTTCTTCTTCTCGACGAAGATCAGAAAGCCCGCCGTAGGTATGGGCGTCGGAGGCAGAAAGACGATGGCCATCTCCATGCCGTTCTGGCTGAAACGAGAGGCAATTTCGCCTTTGGCATCGGTCGCCACGAAGACCAGCGCCCAGAGACCGGGCGACGGATACTCGATCATGCCGACCTTCTTGAACGAGTCGGAGCGCTCCCGCAGCACAGTCTCGAAAAGCTGCTTGAGACCCTTGTAGAGCGACCGCACCAGTGGCGTCCGGTCGAGTACGGATTCACCGGACTCGACGATGGCCCGGCCGATGAAGTTCTTCGCCAGAACGCCGATGATGGTGATGACGATCACCGCGATCAGCAGGCCGAAGCCGGGAACCGCGAAAGTGATATAGTGCTCCGGCCGATATTGCACTGGAATCAGCGGCTTGACCCAGCTGTCAGCCCACTGGATCAGCGTCCAGGTCAGCCAGATCGTGATCGCGATCGGGGCGCAGATGATGAGCCCGGTCAGAAAATTGTTGCGAAGTCTGACGCTGAACGATGGCTTATGCGGCGCCTCAGTCATCCGTCTGTCCCAGTTTCGTCGACCCAGATTCATCGGCCAGAACAAGGAATAGCGTCAGACTATTGCGTCGCACAAGGACCAATCACTCGACCGTGACCGACTTGGCGAGATTTCTCGGTTGGTCCACATCGGTGCCCATGAAGACGGCGGTGTGATAGGCGAGAAGCTGGATCGGCAGGGTGAAGATCATCGGCTGAATCACCTCGTCGACATCAGGCAGGATGATCGTCGCCATGGTGGAGAGGTCGGAGGCGGCAGCGCCGCGCTCGTCGGTGATGAAAATGATCCGGCCGCCGCGCGCGGCGACTTCCTGCATGTTCGACACCGTCTTCTCGAAGAAACGATCATGTGGCGCGATGACGATAACCGGCATGTTCTCGTCGATCAGCGCAATCGGCCCATGCTTCAGCTCGCCGGCGGCATAGCCCTCGGCATGAATATACGAAATCTCCTTGAGCTTCAGCGCGCCTTCCATGGCGATCGGGAAGCTTGTGCCACGGCCGAGATAGAGCACGTCGTTGGCCTTCGAGAGATCGCGCGCCAATGCTTCGATAGAAGGCTGGATCGTGTTGAGCACCTTTGCCATCAGACGTGGCATCTCGGCGAGATGCTTGACGATCTGTTTCTCAGCGGCCGGCGTCAGCGTCCCGCGCGCCCGGCCTGCCTGGATGGCGAGTGAAGCCAGCACGGTCAGCTGGCAGGTGAAGGCCTTGGTGGAGGCGACGCCGATCTCGGGACCAGCCAGGATCGGGAAGACGACATCGGATTCGCGCGCAATCGTCGATTCCCTGACATTCACCACGCCGCCGATCTTGAGACCGGCTTCCTTGCAATAGCGGAGCGAGGCAAGCGTATCCGCCGTCTCGCCGGACTGCGATATGAACAGTGCCGCGGACTTCGGGTTGAGCGGGATCTCGCGATAGCGGAACTCCGAGGCGACATCGATCTCGACCGGCAGCCGTGCATAGCGCTCGAACCAGTATTTGCCTGTCAGGCCCGCGAGATAGGCGGTGCCACAGGCCGAAATGGCAAGGCTCGAAATATTGGCGAAATCGATGCCGTCGACCGGCTTGATGCGGCTTTCGGCGAAATCGATGTAATGCCCCAGCGTGTGCGAGATTGCCTCCGGCTGTTCATGGATTTCCTTTTCCATGAAGTGCCGGTGATTGCCCTTATCGATCAGGAAAGCGCTTGCCGAGGATTGCTGGCGCGGCCGCTTCACCGGCGTGCCGGCGGCATCGTAGATTTCGGCCGACGTGGTGGTGATCACAGCCCAGTCGCCATCTGTCAGATAGGCGATCTGGTTGGTGAACGGGGCAAGCGCGATCGCGTCGGAACCTAGGAACATCTCGCCATTGCCATAGCCGATCGCGAGCGGCGGACCGGAGCGGGCGGCGTAGATCTTGCCAGGCTCCTGCTCGAACAGGATCGCCAGAGCATAGGCGCCGGTGACGCGCTTGAGCATATCCTCGACGGCCGCGCGCGGCGTCTTGCCATCCTTGACATACCGGGCGAGCAGTTGCGCGACGACTTCCGTATCGGTCTGGGTGCGGAACGTGGCGCCGGATGCGGCCAGTTCCTGCTTGATCTCAGAAAAATTCTCGATGATGCCGTTGTGAACCACCGACACGCCATCGACGAAATGCGGATGGGCATTGCTTTCGGTCGGCGCGCCATGGGTGGCCCAGCGGGTGTGGGCGATGCCCGAATTGCCGGCCAGCGGTTCTTCGGCCAGCCTGCGCTCGAGATTGAAGAGCTTGCCTTCGGCGCGGCGGCGCTCGAGCCGGCCTTCATGGACCGTAGCAACGCCTGCCGAATCGTATCCCCGGTATTCCAGCCGCTTGAGGGCATCGACGAGGCGCGGCGCCACCGCATGATTTCCGACGATGCCGACAATTCCGCACATGAGCTGCCCCTGATCCGTTTTGCTGTCTCGCGTCTTAGCGCAAAATAGTGGCCTAGCAACGCGCGGGCTATCACTTTCGGATTCTTGCGTTAACGCGGCTTCTTGTTGGCTTCCTTGATCGCCTTGTTCCGAGCGGCGATTTTTGCGCCATAGCCTTCTTTGTTGATCTGGCGGGCACGACCGAAGGCGGCGGCATCGTCGGGTACATCTTCCGTGATGACGCTTCCTGACGCCGTCAATGCGCCTCTGCCGACTCTGACCGGTGCGACCAGCAAGGTGTTCGAGCCTATGAAGGCATCAGCACCGATCACCGTGTCGAACTTGTTGAAACCGTCATAGTTGCAGGTCACCGTCCCTGCGCCGATGTTCGTATTCTGGCCGACCGTGGCATCGCCGATATAGGTCAGATGACTGACCTTGGCGCCCTCCCCGATCTCGGCCTTCTTGATCTCGACGAAATTGCCGACCTTGGCATTGGCGTGCAGGTTGGCGCCGGGCCTTAGCCGGGCAAAGGGGCCGACATTGGCGCCTGAGGCAACATGAGCCCCCTCAAGATGCGAGAAGGCGTGGATCACGGCTCCCGTGTCGATACGGACGCCCGGTCCGAAGATCACGTTCGGTTCGATCGTTACATCCTGGGCAATGTCAGTATCGAATGAGAGGAATACCGTCTCCGGTGCGATCATTGTCACGCCCGCCACCATGAGCTCATGTCGCTTACGGCGCTGCCAAATCGCTTCGAGCTCCGCCAATTCGGCGCGGTTGTTGCAGCCGGCCACGGTGTCTGCCGGAGCCTCCACGGTCGCCGCCTTGCCGCCCGCGGCGCGCAGCACTTCGATGATATCGGTGAGGTAATATTCAGCCTTGACGTTGTTGTTGGTGATCTTGCCGAGCAGATCGAGCGCCTTTGCCCCGTCGATGGCCAGCAGGCCGGAATTGCAGAAGGTGACCTTCCGCTCCTCTGATGTCGCGTCCTTCTCTTCGCGGATTGCGATCAGTTCACCATCGCGTTCCAGCAGTCGGCCGTAGCCGGTGGGCTTGTCGGTCTCGAATCCGATCACGGCAGCATCGAAGCCGGCGCGCACCTTCTCCAGCGCCTCGCCAAGCGGACCCGGCTCGATCAAGGGTGCATCCCCATAGGCGACGATGATCTGATCATAGCCCTTGGCGATCGCCTCGCGGGCAGCGAGGACGGCATGTCCGGTGCCAAGCCGTTCCTTCTGCTCGAAGGCGGTGACGTTGAGCTTGCCACTGCGCGCAGCAGAAATCACCGGATCGGCATCACGCCCGACAACCAGGGCAACTTCGCTTACCCCCGTCTTTTCAAGAGCGGAGATCACGTGGGAGATCATTGGCAGATTGCCGATCGTGTGCAGCACCTTGGATTTGGACGACTTCATCCGCGTGCTTTCGCCCGCGGCAAGCACCACCGCCAGAACGCGATCGCTCATTCCGATTCTCCCCAATCTGTCGGGATTGAATTAGCGCCCCGGCCAAGGCCGCGCAACTCAGACTCCGTCGCCATCGCTATGCCGCGAGCCGGCGCGGCTCATCAGAATCTTGTCGATGCGACGACCATCCATGTCCATGACCTCGAACACATAGCCGAAGGCCTCGAACCTGTCGCCTTCCTCCGGACTTTTGCGCAGATTCTGCACGACGAAGCCGGCGATAGTCTCATAGCCATCGTCGGTTGAGAGTTGATCAAAGCCTAAGGTCAGCTGCATTTCATGGATCGGCGTCCGGCCGTCGATCAACCAGGTGCCGTCATGTCGCTCGCGAATAGCGATATCCTCGACATCGTCGTAATTCGACGGGAGAATGCCCACGATCGCCTCAAGAAGATCGGCAGAGGTAACGATGCCTTCGGTCGAGCCATATTCGTCGACGATGACAGCCATATGGATATTGGAGCTCTTGAAGAACTCGAACGCCTTGAGGCACGTCGTCATTTCCGGAACACTCGGAAGATCCTCGACGTAATCCTTCAGGTGGAATGACTTTGGATGCAGCGTCGCCCGCAGGATATTCTTGGCCCGGACCGCGCCAATGACATTGTCGGAATCGCCATCGATGACGGGGTAGCGGGAATGGCCGGCTTCGTGGACCGTAGCGACGACTTCCTCGTAGCTGTCCCCCACATCGATAGCCACCATTTCCGTCCGATGAGTCATGATCGACTTCACCGAGCGGTCGGCCAGTGAAATGATCCGCCGGAGCATTTCGTGCTCCGACTTTTCGAATACGCCGCTTTCCGCACCTTCGGCCAGCACTGCGTGGACTTCGGCCTCGGTCACCTCTTCTCCATCCGCCGCCGTCATACCGAAAAGTCTCAGCAGCACCTTGGCCGACATCTCGAACAGGTAGACAACCGGAGCGGTGATTTTCGAAAGAACCGACATCGGTGTGGCCACGAACATGGCGATGGATTCAGCATTGCGAAGCGCAAGCTGCTTGGGAATCAACTCGCCGATGATGACCGAAAAATAGGTAATTGCGACGACGACGATCGCGCCGGCCAGTGCATGTCCATACGGCGCAATGATCTCATAGGCATTGAGTACCGGCCCAAGCTTTTCGGTAATCGAGGCGCCGCCATAAGTGCCGGCCAGAATGCCGACCAGCGTGATACCGACCTGTACCGTGGAGAGGAAGTTTCCGGAATCCTCCGCAAGGCCAAGAGCGGTGGCGGCGCGGGCGTTGCCCTGTTTTGCCAATTGTCTGAGAAGCGGCCTGCTGGCAGAGACGATTGCCAGTTCCGACATGGCAAAGAACGCGTTCAATACCAGTAGGAAGAAGATGATGATGATTTCTGTCACGGAATGGGAGCCGATTGCAATCGACCGGTAAACTAAAGACCCGTTCCGCATACTTCAAGGCTAGAAGCGAAAAAGCACGATATTCTCAGGCGATAACGGATTTTACCCGGTCGCGCCCAGAGAGAATCACGTCACGCATCGCCTGTGCCGCACCTTCTTGATCGCGACGCGCAATGGCATCGACGATAAAGCGATGATTCGCGGAAACCTCTGTAATGCGGTTCTCGCTGCTCTTGGGTGAACTTAGCTTGAAGATGCCGACCAACGCGGCCTCGATCAGGCTGCCGACCGTGCGCATGAAAGGGTTGCGCGACGCCTCGGCAATGGCGAGATGGAATTTAAGGTCGGCGACGGCGAGCGTTCCCGGTGTGTGCGCCAGATCACCCATCTCGTCGGCCAGACGATACAGCTGAGCGATATCCTTCTCATCCGCATTGTCAGCAGCGAGGCTGGCGGCAAAGGGTTCGAAGGCCATCCGGATCTCCGTCAGGTGCTGCAGGAATTCGCGATCGACGCCTTTGTGAAAATGCCAGGTCAGCACATCGCTGTCGAAGAGGTTCCATTGGTTCTGTGGGGTCACCTTTGTGCCGATCCGCGCACGCGGCACGATCAGGCCCTTGGCAGCCAGCGTCTTCATCGCTTCCCGGAGAACGGTTCGTGACACCTTGAAGCGTTGCGCGAGATCCTGGTCACCAGGCAAAGTCGTGCCGACCGGATAATGGCCGGAGATGATTTCCCGACCGAGTTCGTCCACGACCTGAGCGTGACTCGTCCTGGTCTTCCTACCCGAAATCTCGGTCTCCAAAGGTCCCCTGCGCACCCTTCGCCTCCCCTAAGGCATCATGCTCTTCTTTCTAGTTTTGAAGCGAGCAAGATACCTTTCTGCATAAGAATGAAGATAAAGAGCAAGAGGCCGATCACGATTTTCGTCCACCAGCTCGAAAGTGTACCGTCAAAAGTTATGTAGGTCTGAATTAAACCCTGGATCAGGACGCCGATCAGCGTGCCGGCAACGAAGCCAGCGCCACCGGTGAGCAGCGTGCCACCGATGACCACCGCAGCAATCGCATCGAGTTCGACACCGACGGCAGCCAGCGAATAGCCGGCCGATGTATAAAGCGAGAAGACAATTCCCGAGAGGCCGGCGAGGAAACCCGACGTCGCGTAGATCGCGATCGTCGTCTGCCCGACGGGAACACCCATCAGTCGCGCCGTCAGCGTGCCGCCGCCAAGCGCATAGATGTTGGTTCCGAATTTGGTGCGATGCGCGATGATGATTCCAATGACGAACATCACCAGCATCACGCCGCCGATCAGCGTGATCCGCCCGCCGCCCGGCAGCTTGAAATAGAAGGCTTTCAGCGTCTTGTAGAACGGATGGACGATCGGGACGGAATCGATCGTCAACACGAATGCCATGCCGCGCGCCAGGAACATGCCGGCCAGCGTAACGATAAAGGCAGGCATTTCCAAATAGTGGATGATTGCGCCCATCAGCGCCCCGAAGGCCGTTGTGATTGCGAGCGCCAGCGCGAAGGCAAACAGCGGATGAATATCCGTATTCTTGAGGATGACCGCGAGAAAGACCCCGGTGAAGGCAATCACCGAGCCGATCGAGAGATCGATCCCGCCGGAGATGATCACGAAGGTCATGCCGATCGCTGCAATGCCGAGAAAGGCATTGTCGGTCAGCAGGTTGCCGATGACACGGGTCGACAGGATATTCGGGAACTGCAGATAGCAGAGCGCATAGGCGACGACGAAAATGACGGTTGTCGCTATCAGCGGCAGATATTTCGACTTCGTCATGGATTGCCCTGCCGATTGTTTTCGCCTGTGCGGTTGCTTTTGAACAATGCCGACAGGTCTCCGATCCGCGGCGACTGGATGACGAGGATCGCCACGATGATCACCGCCTTGATGATGAGATTGTATTCCGGGGGGAAACCCGAGGTCAGAATGCCGGTATTGACCGACTGGATGATTACGGCACCGAGCAGCGATCCGAGAATGCTGAAACGCCCGCCGAGCAGCGAATTGCCACCCACCACCACGGCCAGGATGGCGTCGAGCTCGAGCCAGAGCCCCGCGTTGTTGGCGTCCGCGCCCTTGATGTCGGCGGCGACGATGAGCCCGGCAATCGCAGCGCAGAGGCCGGCGAGCAGATAGGACGCTATCAGCAAGGCCGTCGTGCGCACGCCCGCGAGCTGGCTCGCCTGCCGGTTCACACCGATCGCCTCGATCAGCAGGCCGAGCGCCGTGCGACGAACGAGCAGGGTTACCAGCAGGCCAAAGACGATCCAGATCACGATCGGCATTGGCAGACTGAAGGCAGTGCCACTGCCGATGAAGATCAGCCCCTCATCAGTGAAGGTGAGGATCGCGCCCTCGGTGACAAGCTGGGCAATGCCGCGGCCCGCCACCATCAGGACCAGCGTGGCAATGATCGGCTGAATGCCGAGAATGGCAACCAGAAAGCCGTTCCAGATGCCGCAAATCATGCCGACCGCCAGCGCGGCGATGACGGCAACGGCTGCCGAGTGTCCGCTTGCGATGGAGGCTGCCGCAACGGCACCGCAAATCGCAACCACCGCGCCGACCGAGAGATCGATGCCTTTGGTCGCGATGACCAGGGTCATGCCGACAGCGAGCAGTGCCACCGGTGCGCCGCGATTGAAGACGTCGATCAGGCTGCCATAGAGGCGGCCATTCTGAAACGACAGGTCGAAGAAATTCGGAAACAGGATGACGTTGAAGATGAGCACGGCGGCGAGCGTCGCGATCTGCGGCAGAAGCCGGACAAGGGTCGGCGGCAGGTTCTTCGTCATTGCACTGCTTCCTGCCCGTCCGAAGCCGCGATTACCGCGACAATGCCTTCCGTCGTCATTTCGTCACCCGAGAGTTCGTCGACATGCCGCCGATCCCGCAGCACCCGCACGCGCGAACTATAGGCCACCAGTTCCTCGAGTTCGGAGGAAATCACCGCCAGCGACATGCCCTTCTCGCAAAGATCCCTTATCAGCTTGATGATTTCGGCATGTGCCCCGACATCGATGCCGCGTGTCGGCTCGTCGAGGATCAGCAGTTTCGGATCCATGGCGAGCCAGCGGGCCAGGATTGCTTTCTGCTGGTTGCCGCCGGACAGCAGCTTGATCGGCTTCTCGCGGCCATCGGTCCTGATATCGAGAGCACGGATGTATTTGTCGGCAAGGTCGTTCTGCTCGGAGCGTGAGATCGGCTTGGCCCAACCCTGCCGCGCCTGCAGCGCAAGAACGATGTTTTCCCGCACCGAAAGGTCACCGATAATGCCATCGGTCTTGCGGTCTTCCGGGCAGAAACCGAAACCCTCGGCGATCGCCGCTTGAGGCGAGGCAAGTGTCACTTCTCGGCCATCGACCTCGATCGCACCGGCATCGGCGGGTTTCCAGCCGAACATGACCTCCGCCGTCTCTGTACGCCCGGACCCGAGCAAGCCGGCAAGCCCGACAACTTCGCCTTCCGCAATATCGAGATCGAACGGAGCGATGTGACCGCGTCGTCCAACGCCCCTGAATCGAAACCTGGCCGGTCCAACCTTCGCCTGCGGACCTGCCGAATGGCTGGTCTCTTCGCGGAGCTCGCGACCCAGCATCATCGCCACGAGGTCGCGCCGCTCAAGCGATGCCGTATCGCGCATGCCCACGAGCTTGCCGTTCCTCAGAACCGTGATGCGATCCGAGATCCGGTAGACCTGTTCGAGAAAGTGCGTGATGAAGACGATCCCCAACCCCCTCGCCTTCAGTTCACCGACGATGCGGAACAGAAGATCGACCTCATGCGCGTCGAGACTGGCGGTGGGCTCGTCGAGAACCAGTACCTTGCCCGAGAGATCGACGGCACGGGCGATGGCAACCACCTGCTGGACGGCGACCGAGAACTGCGCAAGCGGCGCTGCTGGATCGATATCGAGCCCGTATTGCGCGAGCAGAGCCCGCGACTTGCGATTCATCTCCCGTGTCCATGTCAAACCGAACCGCCGGGGCTGCCGGCCGAGAAAGAGGTTTTCGGCGACCGTGAGATTCGGCAGGAGATTGACCTCCTGATAGACCGTGCCAATACCGAGCTTCTGCGCCTGGAATGTATTATGCGGATCGATCGCCTCGCCATCGAGGGCCAGCGTGCCGGAATCGCGTCGATAGGCGCCGGTCAGGCATTTGATCAACGTCGATTTGCCCGCCCCATTCTCGCCCAAGAGAGCATGGACTTCGCCGCGCCTGAGATCGAAATCGACGCCGTCGAGGGCTTTCGATCCGAAAAACTGTTTTGAAATGCCCGTGGCGACGAGCACACTTTCCTGGCCTACCGGCATAGACGCCCTCCCCACCCGAACGTCGAGCCTCACAGCATATCCGACGCAACGGGTCACGCAATGCATGGTGTGCCGCGAGAAAACTCGCGGCACACCAGTTCGTGGTAAATTAGTAACCGAGGCCCTTCTTGAGGTCATACACCTTCATCGGATCTTCAGAGGTCGGCGTGTAGAGCTTGGATTCGGTCTGGATCCACTTCGGAGGAGCCTTGCCATCCTTGAGGAATGCGTCGAGAGCGTCGAAGGCCGGGCCGGCCATGTTCGGCGTCAGTTCGACGGTCGCATTGGCTTCGCCGGCTGCCATCGCCTTGAAGATATCGGGCACCGCGTCGATCGACACGACCAGGATGTCCTTGCCGGGCTTCAGGCCGGCTTCCTTGATTGCTTCGATGGCACCGACGGCCATGTCATCATTATGGGCGTAGAGCGCGCAGATATTCTTGCCGCCGTCTTCAGCCTTCAGGAAGCTTTCCATGACTTCCTTGCCCTTGGTGCGGGTGAAGTCGCCGGTCTGGCTGCGGATGATCTTGAGGTTCTTCGCGTCGGCAATCGCCTGCTCGAAACCCTTCTTGCGGTCGATGGCCGGGGACGAACCCGTCGTGCCCTGAAGCTCGACGATGTTGCAATCCTTGCCCTTGGTCTCGTCGACCAGCCACTTGCCGGCAACATTGCCTTCATGGACGAGGTCGGACGTGACAGCTGTCAAATAGAGTTCTTTGTCGCTGTCGACGGTGCGGTCGAGCAGGATCACCGGGATCTCGGCATCCTTGGCTTCCTGCAGCACGTCATCCCAGCCGGTTGCGACAACCGGAGCGACGAAGATCGCATCGACGCCCTGGGCGATGAAGGAACGGAGAGCTTTGATCTGGTTTTCCTGCTTCTGCTGCGCGTCGGCGAACTTCAAGTCGATGCCGCGCTTCTCGGCTTCCTGCTTGGTCACGGTGGTTTCGGCGGCACGCCAGCCCGATTCCGAGCCGATCTGCGAGAAGCCGACAGTCAGCGCGCTGGCCTCGGTCGCCGCGAACATGCAGACAGCAAGAGCCGTGGCACTCGTAAGTGCGTGGAATAATTTCATGATTACCTCCCAATGGTTGCTGCGTAGGGCAGCGCAGTTTTAAAATCATATAATATGATTATTGTAAAGACGCAGAACGCAAAAATCATACTTTATTCAGAGCCGCTTTTGGCCTCGAATTCGCCCCGGCAAAAACATCTTGCTCCCTCAGGTTCCGCTCTCTAAAAGCCATATCTCCGCGGGATGGCGTATATGTGCGCCAAATGCCGGCACTTATTGGGAATTGGACGGGGAAGAGATGCTTCAATCGCTGCGTAGAGCCGCCGACACCTGGGCCGCCAAATTGCTGCTGATCGTAATGGTGTTTGCATTCGGCATCTGGGGTGTGCAGGCATCAATGTTTGCGGGTTCGGCTAGCGCTGTTGTGACAGTCGGCAACCAGAAGGTCTCGGATGTCGAATTCCGCATTGCCTTCAATAATGTCGTGCAGATGATTTCCCAGCAGTTCGGCACCCGCTTGACATTGGAACAGGCCAAGATGTTCGGTGCCGAACAGATGGTCTACGGCCGCCTTGTTTCAGGCGCCGCGCTGGACCAGCTCGCCGAAAACATGAAGCTCGGGCTTTCCGAGGATCGCATTCTGATGCTGATCCAGCAGGAGCCGGCCTTCAAGGATCCGGTATCCGGCGCCTTCAGCCGAGACCGCATGATGGAGCAGCTCCAGGCCGGAAACATCCGCCAGGAGGACTATCTCCTTTCGGTCACGCAGCAAGCCGTTCGTAGCCAGATCGTCGATGCAGTCTCTGATGGCTTTGTCGCGCCGCAGACTCTTACAGGCGCGCTCGAAGCCTACAGCAACGAAAGCCGCGACATCGAATACCTTCTCCTCGGCAAATCCAACATCGAGCCGATCAAGCCGCCGTCCGACGACGAACTCGGCAAGTGGTTCGAGGCCAACAAGGACAAGTACAAGGCGCCGGAATACCGCAAGTTCAGCTTCGTCAAACTTGAGCCCGCAGACATCGCCGACCCAACGGCCATTTCCGACGAGGCGGTCAAGGAAGACTATGAAAAGCGCAAGGAAAGCTACCGCACGCCCGAAACCCGCACGATCGAGCAGTTGAGCTTCCCGGACAAGGCTGCGGCAGATGCTGCTGCCGCCAAGCTCGCCGCCGGCACCACGTTCGAGCAGCTCATCGCCGAACAGGGCAAGACCGCAACGGATGTGCTGCTCGGCGATTTCCGCAAGGATACGATGCCGACTCCGGCCATGGCTGACGCTGCGTTTGGCGTGAAGACCGATGGCGGTACAAGCGGCGTCGTCGACGGTCTGGTCGGCCCCGTCATCCTGCGCGTGACCAACATCCGCCCGGAAGTGGTCAAGACGCTCGACGAAGTGAAGGACGCCACCCGCAAGGAACTCGCGCTGGTTCTCGCCAATGACGAAATCGAGAATGTCTACAAGAGCTTCGAGGATGTCCGCGCGTCGGGTGCCTCGCTCGCCGAGAGCGCCAAGCAACAAAAGCTGAAGGTCGTGACGATCGATGCGATCGACGCCGAGAGCAAGGATATGAAAGGCGTCGAGGTCGCAGGCCTTCCTAGCGCCCAGAAGCTCGTCAATGATGTCTTCCAGGCTGAAATTGGCACCGAGCCCCTGCCCCTGGCGCTTCAGGATGGCGGTTATGTCTGGTTCGAAGTCCTTGATATCGTCCCGGCACGCGACCGCAAGCTCGAAGAGGTCAAGGACAAGGCTGTCGCCGATTGGACTGCCGAACAGCAGAAGGCCGCTCTGGCCAAGAAGGCGCAGGATATCGTCGCTCAGGTCAAGGGTGGCAAGGCGCTTGCCGACGTGGCGACCGAGCTGAAAATCGCCGTCGAATCCAAGGCCGGTCTCCGTCGCGGGGCGAGCGACGCCGTGCTCAGCACCGACGCGGTCAGCGCCGCCTTCGACGGACCGAAAGGTCTGGCGACGAATGCGGCGGCCGAGGGCGGCGACACCCAGATCGTCATCCTGGTCAAGGAAATCAACGCAAACGCACCCGCTGATGCCTTGGAGAACAAGGACGAGCAGATCAAGGAACTGGCGCAAAATGCCAGCCAGGATCTTCTCAACCAGATGGTCGGCGAACTGCAGATCGAATACGGCGTATCCTTCAACCGGACGCTGGCCGAACAATTGATGATCCAACGCTGATCGCGGGGCCTTCCTGATATGGGTGACTTGAAACCGCTTCTCGCCAAGGTCTCGACTGGAGCGGCGCTCAGTGCGGAAGAAGCACGCGCCGCATTCGACATCATGATGTCGGGCGAAGCCACGCCGAGCCAGATCGGCGGGTTCCTGATGGCGCTCCGCGTACGCGGTGAGACGGTCGAGGAGATCCTCGGCGCCGTCACCACCATGCGCTCCAAGATGCTAAGGGTAAATGCCCCCGATGGCGCTATCGACATCGTCGGTACCGGCGGGGATGGCACCCACACCTACAACATCTCGACGCTCGCCTCCGTCATTGTAGCCGGCGCTGGCGTGCCTGTCGCCAAGCACGGCAATCGTGCGCAGAGCTCAAAATCCGGCACCGCAGATGCGCTGTCGGCACTCGGCGTCAAGCTCGACATCACGCCTGATGTGACCGAACGCTGCATCAATCAGGCCGGCATCGGCTTCATGTTCGCCCAGGCGCATCATACCGCTATGCGTTTCGTCGGTCCGAGTCGCGTCGAACTCGGTACCCGCACGATCTTCAACCTTCTCGGCCCGCTTTCCAATCCCGCCGGCGTCAAGCGCCAATTGCTCGGCGTCTTCTCGCCCCACTGGCTGCGCCCTGTGGCCGAGGTGCTGAAGAGTCTTGGCTCGACGAGCGTCTGGGTGGTGCACGGTAGCGGGCTCGACGAGATCACGCTGACCGGCAAGACCGATGTCGTCGCGCTCGAAAATGGCACGATCAGAGAATTCACGCTGACGCCGGATGATTTTGGCTTGGCGGGCTGCACTCTCGACGAGATCCGCGGCGGTGACGGTGAGCATAATGCCGCGGCACTCAAGGCGATTCTGGACGGTGCGGAGAACGCCTATCGTAACGTCTCTATCGCCAATGCGGCCGCCGGCCTTGTCATTTCAGGCAAGGCAGCGGATGTTCGCGAGGGCGTGGCGCTGGCCTCGCGGTCGATCACCAGCGGCGCCGCACGCGCCGCACTTGATCGCCTCGTCACTGTCTCGAACGGGTGAATGTGATGGCTGACATTCTGAGAAAGATCGAAGCCTACAAGCGCGAGGAAATCGCCGCGGCGAAGACTGCGGTGCCGGAGAGTGAACTCAAGGCCCGTATTCGCGACGTTGCCGCGCCGAGAGGCTTTCTCGCCGCACTCGAGGACAAGAAGGCCCGTGGCCAGTTCGGCCTGATCGCCGAAGTCAAGAAGGCCAGCCCTTCCAAGGGCCTCATTCGCCCGGACTTCGATCCGCCCGTGCTGGCGCAAGCTTATGAGTCTGGCGGCGCTGCCTGCCTTTCAGTACTGACCGATGGCCCGAGCTTTCAGGGTGCGCCCGAATTTTTGACCGCTGCACGAGCCGCGACCTCGCTGCCGGCCTTGCGCAAGGATTTCATGTTCGAGACCTACCAGGTCTTCGAGGCGCGCGCCTGGGGTGCCGACTGCATTCTCCTGATCATGGCCTCGCTGTCGGATGATGAAGCCCGAGCACTCGAGGACACGGCGTTCGAACTCGGAATGGATGTTCTGATCGAGGTCCATGACGAGGCGGAAACGGAGCGCGCGCTCCGCCTTGCGTCGCGTATGGTCGGTATCAACAACAGAAACCTCCGCACCTTCGAAGTCGATCTCGCAGTATCCGAACGGCTGTCGAAGCTCGTGCCAGCCGACCGTCTCCTGGTCGGCGAAAGCGGCATCTTTACCAATGACGATTGCCGCCGGCTCGCGGGATCCGGCATCAGCACGTTCCTTGTCGGTGAAAGCCTAATGCGCCAAACGGATGTGACCGCGGCGACCGCGGAGCTCCTGAACGGTGCCGCTCCTGCAGCGGCCGAATAGTCATGACGTCAGGCCTCACTCATCTCAACACGGCCGGTGAGGCGCATATGGTCGATGTCGGCGGCAAGTCCGAGACCGCCCGCACTGCCGTCGCCGAAGGATCCGTCAGGATGCTGCCCTCGACGCTGGAGGCGATCCTGTCGGGCAACGCGGCGAAAGGCGATGTCATCGGCACCGCCCGACTCGCCGGCATCATGGCCGCGAAGAAGACCTCCGATCTGATCCCCCTTTGCCATCCCCTGCTGATCTCGAAAGTCTCGGTCGATATCACGCCCGATCCGGATCTTCCGGGGCTGCATGTCGAGGCGACCGTCAGCATCTCAGGCAAGACGGGCGTCGAAATGGAAGCACTCACTGCCGTATCCGTTGCGTGCCTCACACTTTACGACATGGGCAAGGCGATCGAGAAGGGCATGGAAATCGGCGGCATCAGGCTGAAAAGCAAGTCCGGCGGCAAATCCGGCGACTACATCCGCGGAGCATGACATGTCGCTGATATCAGTCGAGGAAGCACTGCGCAGGCTGATCGACGGCGCGCAGCCGTTCGAACGGACTGAGACGCTCCCGCTGGCAACAGCATCTGGCCGCGTCCTCTCGGCGCCGCTCGCGGCCCGGTTGACGCAGCCGCCATTCGATAATTCCGCCATGGATGGCTATGCCCTTCGGGCCGACGATGTCGCCGAACTCGGCAACCACCTGCATGTGATCGGCGAGTCGGCCGCCGGCCGGGGCTTTGCAGGCGCAGTGGGCGCCGGAGAGGCCGTCCGGATCTTTACCGGAGCACCGATACCCGCGGGCGCAGACGCGGTGCTTTTGCAGGAAGACGCGAAAAAGCTCGACGGTGGATTTATCGAGAACGGTTTCGTGCTGAGCAAGGGTCGACATATCCGCCCGCGCGGCCAGGACTTTCTCGAAGGTGAGAAAGTGCTCCCGACGGGCACGTTGCTGGACGCGGGCAATCTCGTTGTCGCGGCCGCGATGAACCATGCCGAGGTCGACGTTTTCGCCAGGCCGCTCGTTGCGGTTATTGCCACCGGGGATGAGTTGGTACAAGTCGGCGGCCAGCCCGGTCCCCATCAGATCATCGCATCGAGTATCTTCGGCGTCTCGCATCTGGCGCGCCAGGCGGGGGCCGACGTGATCGATTTCGGGATCATCGCCGACGACCGAGCCGCGATCGAGGCCGCCGTCGACAAGGCCCGTGTGGCCGGTGCAGATGTGATCGTCACACTCGGCGGAGCGTCTGTCGGCGACCATGACCTCGTGCAGGCGGCATTGGTCGCTGCGGGTATGCAGCTCGATTTCTGGCGGATTGCCATGCGACCCGGCAAACCGCTGATGGTCGGCTCGCTTGGGCCCGCGCGCGTGCTCGGCCTGCCGGGAAATCCGGTGTCCAGCATGGTCTGCGCACTCCTCTTCCTAGAGCCGCTCATCGCCCATCTGGCGCGCCGCCCTGCCCCACATCGCCTTGCGACAGCGTTCACGACGACCGATCTTGCGGCCAACGATCAACGACAGGATTATCTGCGGGCGACGTTGCTGCGGCGCGAGGATGGGGAACTGGAAGCTCGCTCTTTCGGCAAGCAGGATTCATCGCAGATGAAAATCTTTGCCCGCGCCGACTGCCTGATCATCAGGCCGCCGCATGCCCCGGCTCTAGAGGCTGGCGCGCGCGGCCCGATCCTCATGCTGCGAGATCGCTAAGGGTCAATCCGGGACAATTGCCCGAGGGATCAGATGCTTGGCGCCTTCAAGCCGGCGGCAACGAATTGGACGATGCGGTCGATGCCGGAATCCAGGTCGGCCGTGTCGAAACGTCCCTCGGCGAGCGTTCCAATATCGTCCGTATATCCGGCCGCATGCTGGAACACACCGAATACACAGTGGAGACGCCAGTAGAAAGTCGCATCGTCGAGATGGCCGCATGCGCCACGAAGCAGATGCACGAAACGGTTTGTCGGCTCGGTAAAAATCTCCACCACGATCGCTCGGACTTCAGGTGCCGGGTCGGTGAGGATGCGGGTATATGTCCGGCAGAATAACGCTCGCTTTGCCGGATCCTCTCGATGGCTCAGGAAGGCAGGTTCGAAATAGGCGCGAAGTATGTCCTCGATCGAACTCGGGGACGCCGCAAGCACGTCAAAACGTGACATGCGATTTTCAATCATCGGCGCCATGCGCCGGGCGCAGGCCGCGCGGAAGAGGCTGGCTTTGCTGCCCCAATAGTAGTGCAGTGCACCGAGATTGGCCTTGGCCTCGTCCGCAATGGCGCGAATCTTGGCACCGGCGTAGCCGTTCTCCGCGAACTGGCGTTCTGCGGCGTCGAGAAATTCTGTCTCGGTTGTTTCCGCCAATCCGGCGGGGCTCCGCTTTCGCCGAGCAGTGGCAGCACCGGTTCTTGCGTTCATAGCTAATCTCTCGACTGGCGTTCCCTGCGCACGAATTCCCCGCTTCGCCAATCATATGTCCGATGAACATACCACGGCCGGTCTCCCTCACCCAAGGCGGAAAGGAGGCTAAATTGACGAATGTTTTCCGGATCGAGCCAAATTTCCACCGTTCCGGAACGGCGTAGCCCGTCCTGCGACAGGAGTTTCGCGCCGGAATGGCAATTGTCCCATGACAATCGCGCAGGAGTAATAATGAGGTCCGCCCGGTCGCATGCCGCGCCGACAAGCTCGCGCATTTGCACCACTATGATTCGGGTGCCGTTGCCGACGCGCGCGACGCACCACCTTTCATTCCGGCAGAGAAACCGGCCGTTCGGCAGTTTTTCGAGATCGCGCTCAAGCGTTGCCACTTCGGCGCGCCTTTCGATGTCACTGAGGATTTTCCTCTTTCGCGACCGTGGTGCCGACTCTTTCTCCAATGGCTTCACGTGACGCGTCACTGGCAAAGCGCGTTGCCATTGCTCGAAGATGAATCCGCTTGGCCGCGCCGCGGTCGTTGCAATTCGGTCGCCTTTGATCAACCCGACAAGCCGGCCGTCCTCGAAAACGACGATGTCAGGACGCGGTGCGCCCGGAACCATCCAGTTCGTAGCAAGGAGCAAGACGCCGCAAGACGCACTTACGATCCGGAGCCTTGATCGCAGAATGCCGGTGGCGATGAGGCAGATGGTCAGACCGACGAAGAGCCAGGCGTGGATGCGCCCGGTCACGACGTCACCGCCGAGCGAGGCTGCCCACTTGGCGATGACGATGACGAGATCAAGCCCCATACCCATCAGTTTCAGCGGCAACCAGTCGAGGCCGATCGGCATCAGGATAAGGGCGGCGAGCCCCGCCGGCATGACGACGATGCTGATAACAGGCATCGCGAGGAGATTGGCCGGCAGTCCCCACACGGCAATTCGATGAAAATGCTCTATCGAGAACAGAGCGGTCGAAAGCCCCCCGATGAGGGACGTCACGAAGACGCCGGTGGCGAATTTCCACAAGAAGGATAGCGGCCTCAGGAAGCCCGGCAACGTCGTCTCGATGCCACCCTCGCCACGCCGCTGCCACAAGGAATAGCCTGCGACAAGTGCCAGCGTCGCCGCATAGGACATCTGAAAACCCGGCCCCAGCACGGCCGATGGCGACAGCGCAAGGATGATGATAGCCGAGAGCGCAACATTCCTCAGACTGATCGCGGGCCGCCCAACGATCGCCGCCGTGAGTATGATCGCCATCATCAAATAGGCCCGCTCGGCCGAGACGGCGAAACCGGAGATCAGGTAATAGCCGGTAACCGTGACCAGCGCACCAGCGGCTGCGATTCTCTTGACCGGATAGCGATGCGCGACTTCCTGGCTCAAGCTGAGCAGCGCGCGAATGCCGACGAAGAATATGCCGGCTGCCAGCGCCATGTTCAGCCCGGAGATCGCAACGATATGCGACAGCCCGGCCAATCGCAGGGCTTCCGTCGTCTCCTCGCTGATGGCTCGCCGGTCGTCAGTCACCATCGAGGCAGCGAAGGCGCCTGTATCTCCCGGCAAGACCGCGCGGATGCGTGCGCTGATCGTGCCGCGCAGGTTCTCGAGCATCAGGCGGGCGCGCTGATAGAACGAGCGTGAATCTGGATTGACAGCCGCCACTGTCTCCGGCTTGCCGTAGAAGAAGCCGATGGCGCCCGTTCCTGAGAAATAGGCATCGAACGCGAAGTCGTTGAGGCCAACCAGCGCAGGTCCCGAAGGCGGCAGCAGCCGCGCCCTGCCCTGAACCGTCGTACCGAGCGCGATAGGTGCCTTTCCTCCTGAGGCCGTCAGCGTCACGCGTGCCGGCGCGCGTTTTAGATTCGGCTTTTCCGTACCGCTCACCTCGATGATGTAGCGCCACCGCCCACCGGCCACCGCCTCTCGACCAGTGACCGTCCCGGTGATCGTCGTGGTCACGGCGGTGTCCAGGATAACGGTGCCAACGCGTGAGGTCTCCCAGACGGCCAGCAGAGCTCCGACAGAGAGCAGTGCAAGCGCGGCGAAGGCGGCGCCCATCACAGGACGGCGATATCGCAGCGCCAGGGCACCAACCGAAAATAGCAGGGAGACGACAGCGATGTAGGCCGCCGACGGCGTCTCTGTCGCCGAGAACCACAAGACGGCACCGACGCCCATGAAAACCGGGCTCCAGTAGAAGAGATGGCCGAACTCGACTTCTTCCGCCACCCAGGACCGCAGCAGGTCGCCGACGCGGCCGATTAGATCGCGTAACCGGCGCGGCCCGCCTGAGACGCGTTCATGGTCGGTGGATGCGTGGCGGTTGAATGCTTCGGGCAGCAGATCAACCGCGTCGGGCCGCTCTCCGCGAACCGGCTTCAGCCTGTCAGCGATATCTCCCGCCCGTACCACGGCTACGCCTCACTGCCGCCGTCTGTGCCCAGGTCTATAGTGCAACCGACAGAGGAATTTGGCAACTACCGGCGGTACTGCGACAAATGGCCTGGAAGGGGCGCAATGTTGCGGAAAGCTTCAAACGATTAAATTTGGCGGCAATAAGATTCTCTTTGATTTCGGTGTATTGCGGTGCCAAAACTGCTGCGGCGATGCAACATTCATCCATTCGTATTGGTTGGCATAAGCACCGAGATATAATAGCAAAATCTCGAGATGGAGCGGTCCCCTCACCGCCCTCGACAGACCGGAGGCACTCATGGCTGATAAAAAAGCGGTTCTCACTATCAATGATACGTCGGTGGAGTTGCCGGTACGATCCGGGTCTATTGGTCCCGATGTCGTCGACATCACGCCGCTCTACAAGAACACGAAGTCCTTCACCTATGATCCCGGCTTCACGTCGACGGCGTCTTGTGAATCCAAGATCACCTATATCGACGGTGATGAAGGCATACTGCTGCATCGCGGCTACCCGATTGACCAGCTCGCTGAGCATGGCGACTTCCTCGAAGTCTGCTACCTGTTGCTCTATGGCGAACTGCCGAACGCCACCCAGAAGAAGGACTTCGACCATCGCGTCACGCATCACACGATGGTGCATGAACAGATGAGCCGCTTCTTCACCGGCTTCCGTCGTGACGCTCACCCGATGGCCGTCATGTGCGGCTGCGTTGGCGCGCTCTCGGCCTTCTATCACGACTCGACCGACATCACCGATCCGCACCAGCGCATGGTGGCGAGCCTGCGCATGATCGCCAAGATGCCGACGCTGGCTGCGATGGCCTACAAGTATCACGTCGGCCAGCCCTTCGTTTATCCGAAGAACGACCTCGACTATGCCTCCAACTTCCTGCGCATGTGCTTCGCCGTGCCTTGCGAGGAATATGTCGTCAATCCGGTGCTGGCCCGCGCCATGGACCGCATCTTCATCCTGCACGCCGACCACGAGCAGAACGCGTCGACCTCGACCGTCCGTCTGGCAGGCTCCTCGGGCGCCAACCCCTTCGCCTGCATCGCGGCTGGTATCGCCTGCCTGTGGGGCCCTGCCCATGGCGGCGCCAACGAAGCGGCGCTCAATATGCTGCGCGAGATCGGCACCGTCGACAAGATCCCGCACTATGTCGCCAAGGCCAAGGACAAGAACGACCCGTTCCGCCTGATGGGCTTCGGTCACCGCGTCTACAAGAACTACGACCCGCGCGCCAAGATCATGCAGAAGACCACGCATGAAGTGCTCGGCGAACTCGGCGTCAAGGACGATCCGTTGCTCGAAGTGGCGATGGAACTGGAGCGCATCGCGCTTTCGGACGAATATTTCATCGAGAAGAAGCTTTATCCGAATATCGACTTCTATTCGGGCATCACGCTGTCGGCGATGGGCTTCCCCACCGAGATGTTCACCGTTCTCTTCGCGCTCGCCCGCACCGTAGGCTGGATCGCCCAGTGGAACGAGATGATCGAAGATCCGGAACAGCGCATCGGCCGTCCACGCCAGCTCTATATCGGCGAGCCGCCGCGCGACTACATGCCGCTCTCCAAGCGCGGCTGAACGACGTTCTTGCAATTGGAAGGAGCTCGGCTACCCCGCCGGGCTTTTTCTTTGCGCATAATGCAGCGCAATCTCGGCCGCGACCGCATTGGCCGGCCTCTCTGTTGTCATCTTGGCATAGACGTCGTCGCAACCGGCAATCACTGCGGCCCGTTGCGGCGTATCGTCTGACAAGCGCTCCAGCATGCGGGCGAGCGTTTCGGGTCGAACGAACTCGTCATAGAATTCCGGGAACACGGGATAACCGGCGACAAGGTTGGGCAGCGCCGCCGACCAGGCCCGGATGCGGTTCAACATCAGACGAATGAAGAAATCGGTCTTGTAGGTTGAGATAGAAGGAATCCCGGCGAGCGCAAGCTCGAACAAAACGGTTCCGGCTGCCGCCAGCGCAGCATCTGCTGTTGCGAAGGCCGCCCACTTCCCGCCGTCTCCGGTCACGATCTCCGTCTTCACTGTCCAGTCGGCAACCGTTTCGCGGATCAGGCGCTCCTGGCCGGGAACGGCGGCGATGACGAACCGGTAGTCGCCGCGGGAAGCGAGGATCGAAGCCGTTTCGCCGAAGGTCGGTAGCAGCCGCGACGCTTCGGTCTTTCGCGAGCCCGGAAGCAGCAGGATCGCCTTCTCCCCCTCCCGAACCTTCCACTCGCGCTGCCTGTCCCGCACCTCCAGCAACGCAGGCAGCGTGCGCAGGCGATGACCGACATAGGTCGTGGGCGGACCGCCGAGCCGCTGCATCACGCCGGGCTCAAATGGCAATATGGCAAGCACATGATCGACAAAGGCCGTCATCCTCGCGGCGCGGTATTCCTTCCAGGCCCAAACGGTCGGGCTGACATATTGCACGATAGGCAGGCCGGGCAGTACCTTTCGCACGCGCTTGGCAACCCGATGGGTGAAGCCGGGGCTGTCGATGATGACGAGCACATCGGGCCTTGCGGCAATCACGGCATCCACGGTCTCGCGAATTCGGCGGATCAGATTCGGCAGACGCGGTATCACGGCCGTGATGCCCATGATGGCGATCTCCTCGAAGTCGAAGAGCGAATTCAGTCCTTCGGCAGCCAGAGCCGGGCCTCCCACGCCGACGAATGCAACGTCACCGCCCGTCAGTCGACGAATTTCCGATGCCATGCCTGCGCCGAGCAGATCGCCCGATATCTCGCCGGCTATAATGGCAACTTTCACCACTGGCCCGCTCCGACCGCCTCGGGGTCGATACCGACGATGAACAGGCCATGCTGGTCAGCGAAGTCGATGACGTCAGGCTGGTCGAGTATCAGGGACCGGCCGGCTTCGAGAGCAATCCCGGCGAGCCCGGCTGCAAGCGCGTGGGTGACCGTCGAAAGGCCTGCCGAGGGCAGATCGACCCGCATATCCTGTTCGGGCTTGCAGAGCTTGACGAGAACACCCCTCCGCCTGGCGGAAATCCTGCCGCGCGTCCGGAGTTCGTTGATCCGATCGATCATCGCATCTGTGCCCTCGGGCCCCTCCATTGCCACGACACGGCCGCCGACCGCAATCACGCCCTGCCCGATATCCAGTTCGCCGAGCAGGCGGGCCGCCTTGATCGACACCGTGATGTCGGCCCGAGCATGCTGGTCGGGCGCGTGTTTACCGAGCGATCCTATCTTCGCCACCAGCCCGGGCGCCACTTCATGGGCGCCGATCACGCGCATGCCCTGGCCCTCCAGGAGGCCGATGGCGGTCGTCAGGACAAGATTGTCGCCGCCATGCATCAGGGTGCCGACGAGTTTCGGAAGCCGCCAGATGGTACCGAGGTTGAGCCGGATCTCGTGCCACGCCGGCCGCAGCCTTACGCCGCCGGAGAGTACGATGCGATCGACGCCTGCCGACCGGGCTTTCGCCTTGAAGCCGGAAATATCGCCGATGCCGACCGCAAAGGCCTCGAAACCCGTCCAGTCGGCAGTGGATTCGCCGAGAAGCGGGAAGATCAACGGCTCTTCGCCATTCACGCGGGCGGCCTCGGCTACGCAAACCGGCAGTTTGCCGCTTCCTGCGACGATTGCCAGCCGGCCCTGCCCCGCCCGCCGGTCCATCAAGCGCTAACCTTTGTTGCGCTTGGGCGAAGAGAGCGCCCGGTCCGCATCGGCGGCGATGAAATCGAGAATCTCGATGACTTCCTTGCAATCCTCGAAGTCGGGACGGATCCTCTCCGCATTGGCGCGCGCCGAACCACCGCCTTCGAAGATCTCCTTGTAGGCCTTGCGGACGCGATGGATCGTCGCCCGCTCGATTCCGGCGCGGCTCATGCCCACGACGTTGAGACCCTCGAGCACACCGGGATTGCCATTGAGCATGCCATAGGGGATCACATCATAAGCAGCGCCGGAGAGGCCTCCGATGAATGCCTGGCGACCGATACGGCTGAACTGGTGCACCGCGGCGCCGCCGCCAATGATCGCGCGATCAGCGACCTTCACGTGTCCGGCGAGAAGCACGGCATTGGAGAGGATGATGTGGCTGCCGAGTCGGCAGTCATGGGCGACATGCGAGCCCGCGAGAAACAGATTGTTGCTGCCGACCACGGTGCGGCCGCCACCATCGACCGTACCGGTATTGATCGTCACATTCTCCCGCATCGTGCAATTGTCGCCGATCTCGAGCGTCGTCTCTTCACCCGCGTGGTGTACGCTCTGCGGTTCACCGCCGATGACTGCCATGGGATGGATCTTGCAGTTCCTGCCGATTGTCGTGCGGCCGGTCACGACGGCATGGCTCAACAGCGCACAGCCGTCGCCGAGCACGACCTTCGGCCCAACATGGCAAAAGGCGCCGATAGAAACATTGTCGCCGATCACCGCGCCGTCCTCGACAAGGGCGAGCGGATGAATACGAGCGGTAGAAGAAATCGTCATTAACCCTTACCTTGCGGAACCATCATGGCGCCAACGTCTGCCTCCGCGACCTTCTGGCCATCGACCAAGGCGTCGCAATGGAACTTCCAGATGTTTCCGCGCTGCTTCTGCTTCGTCACATGGAATTCGACGCGGTCGCCAGGCACGACAGGCTTGCGGAAGCGTGCGTTGTCGATCGTCATGAAATAGACCAGGTTGGTGTTTCCGCTGATCTTTCGGGCACAGATCGCGCCCGCCGTCTGCGCCATCGCCTCGATCAAAAGAACACCGGGCATGATGGGATTGCCGGGGAAATGCCCCATGAACTGGGGTTCGTTGGCCGTTACATTCTTGATGCCGATGGCGGAGTCGTCGCCGTTGATCTCGATGATACGGTCGACGAGCAGAAAGGGATAGCGATGCGGCAGAAGCTTCATGATCTCGAGAATTTCCGCCGTCCCGAGACTGGTCTTCACGTCCTCACTCATGAGCCTTCTTCCCCTTCCTTCGATTGAGCTCGGACTTTGCCAGCAGCTCTACCGAGTCGCGGAGAAAGTCCTTCATCGGTCTCGCCGGGATTCCACCATATTTTCCACCGGCAGGCAGGTCCGTTGCCACGCCCGTCATAGCCGCGAGTTGCACGCCGTCTCCGATCGTGACATGCCCGGCAATGCCGACCAAGCCGCCGATCAGGACACCATTGCCGATCCGTGTACTGCCGGCAATGCCGACGCCGGCAACGATGCCACAATGGCGACCGATCTGGACGTTGTGGCCGATAATCACGGAATTGTCGATCTTGGTACCCTCGCCAATGATGGTGTCGTCCATCGCACCGCGATCGATCGTCGTGTTTGCGCCGATTTCGACCTTGTCCTGGATGATGACACGTCCGATCTGCACAATCTTCTCGAAGCCGCCCGGGCCCGGTGCATAGCCGAACCCGTCCTGACCGATCCGCACACCGCCGTGGATGATGACCCCATTGCCGATATAGCTGCAGAGGATGCTGACCTGGGCACCGATCGAGCAATCGCGACCGATCTTGACGTGGGCACCGATGCTCGCGCCAGTCGAGATGCGCGTGCCGGCGCCGATTGAGGCATGCGCGCCAATAACGGCATAGGGTTCGACCGACACCCCCTCTTCCAACCGCGCCTCCGGATGAACCGTGGCAAGCGGACTGATGCCCGCGCCCGGCACATACTCCGCCGGCGTCATGGCAGCAGGATGAAGCAGCGCCCCTGCACGTGCGAATGCCAGATGCGGATTCTTGGTGAGAAGCACGGCGATATGACTGGGAATCAGCGGCGCCATCGCTTCGTCACAAATGATGGCGGTCGCCCGGCAGGTCTCGAGTTCCGACCGGCTCTTGCGGCTCAGGATATAGCAGACGTCGCCATCCGCGCCGCGATAGATCGGAGAGACCGACCGTACGACGTGGCCCGCCGACGTTGGATCCACCAACTGCAAGTCAAGCGCCCCGGCAAGATCCACCAGGCGCATCCCCTCGTGGGGTGGGAAAAATTCCGAAGGGATCATCTTTCTCCATCCCGGCGCCGACTCAGGCGGCGCCGGTCCGATAAATCAGAACGCGGTAGAGATACCGAACTTGAGGTTCTGAATAATGTCGTGATCCTGCTTCATGATCGGGATCGCATAGTCGACGCGAAGCGGACCAAATGGAGACGCCCAGATCAAACTAGCGCCCGTCGCGACGCGCCAGTCCATTCCGGCGCCCTTCAGCACGCCCTTGGTCGGCTCCTTGACCTTCACGTCGTTACCGAACAGCGTGCCGGCATCGACAAAGAAGCCGCCGCGGAAGCCCGAATCCTGCGGCACGCCCGGCAGAGGGAACGTCGTTTCAGCAGACGCGGTGAAATATGTCGTGCCCCCGATCGGGTCGCCGCGCATGCGCGGACCAATACCGGAGTCGGCAAAGCCGCGGATGTCGTTCGAGTCGAGTGCAAACTGGTCGAATACGTTGAGCGAAGTGCCATCAAGCGAGACGACATGGCCGGCGGACGCCGACAGCGAGCTGACCAGATCCATCTCGTCGGACAGCGTGTAGTAACCGCGAGCACGTGCGCTCACGCGGTAGAACCGCGAGTCGCCGCCGAGGCCAGCAATTTCCTGCGTCAGCGAAGCGAGGATACCTTCATGCGGCAGCATGGTGGAGTCGAGCGTGTTGTAGGTGACCGTATTGGAGACCGACGACTGAAGCCAGGGCGAACCATCGACCACGCGGCGATAGGGCTGCGACAGACGGTAATAGCTGTCCGAGGTATAACGCAGTTCCTTGTAGTTATACCGGAACGTTGTCGAGATATCATTGGTGATCGGTGCTGCCACCCGGAGCGAGAAGCCCTGGTCGGCGTAGGCGTAATTCTCCATGATCGAGCTCGACGACTTGAACAGGTCGAAACCAGCTGCCAGGCGATAGCCGAGGAAATAAGGTTCGGTAAACGAGATCGAGTAGTTGCGGGTCAGTGCACCACCGCTCGCCGACACGCGGATATACTGGCCGCGGCCGAGGAAGTTCTTTTCTTCGATCGACGCTTCGAGAATGAAGCCTTCGCCGCCTGTCGCATAGCCGGCGCCGATACCGAAGGCGCCCGTGGACTGGTCGGCAACATCGACGACAACGACGACACGATCCGGCGCACTGCCCGGCTGTGTCGTCACATCGACCTTCGAGAAATAGCCCAGGCGCTCCAGGCGGCGCTTGGCCTCGGAGACCTGCTCCTGATTATAGGCATCGCCTTCCGCCATGTCGAACTCGCGACGGATGACATAGTCGCGAGTCGCGGTGTTGCCGCGGATTTCGATCCGCTCGACATAGGCGCGTTCGCCCTGGTCGACGACGTAGTCGACGGCAATGGTCTTGTTCGCCATGTCGCGGTTGCCGCGCGGCGTGACGCGAGCGAAAGGATAGCCCTTGGCCGCAACGCGCTTGGAGATTTCCGACATGGAATCCTGCACGTCCTTGGCACGGTAGGTCTTGCCTTCCCGAGATTCGGTAAGCGCCTTGAGTTCTTCCGGATCCACGCCTTCAACGGTCGTCTCGACGGAAATCGGGCCGAACTCGTAGCGCTCGCCTTCATCGACCTGGAACGTCACGACATAGGTGTTCGTCGCCGGATCGAGAACAGCGTCCGACGACAGCACGCGGAAGTCGGCATAGCCATGATTGTAATAGAACTGGCGCAGTGCCTCTTCATCGGCACGCAGCTTTTCTTCCGAATAGATGTCGCGACGCGTGATGAACGAGAGGAGACCCGATTCCTTCGTGGCGATAACCGAATGAAGGCGGTAGTCGCTATAGGCGTTGTTGCCTTCGAAATTGATGACGTCGATCTTTGTGCGGCCACCTTCATTGATCACGAAAGCGAGGTTCAGGCGGCCATCACCGACCGCAACCGTCTGGGTGGTAATTTCCACATCCGAACGACCGATTTCGGCATAGGCATTGCGCAGGGCCTGCAGGTCCGCCTCGACGAGGGATTCGCTGTAAGGTCCGAGCGGCTGGGTCTTCACGAGAAGACGGAGTTTGTCGTCCTTAATCTTGCGGTTGCCGTTGAACACCACCTGGTTGATCAGCTGGTTCTCGTTGACGACGACAACGAGCGTGCCGCCGGAGACACTGATTCTGACATCCGAGAACAGGCCCGTCGCGTAGAGCCGCTTGATCGACTGGTCGATATCGGCGTTCGAGAAACTCTTGCCGGGCGAGATCGTCAGGCTGGAGACGACTGTATCTGCGCCGGTGCGGTCAGCGCCGCGAACCGAAATATTGCGGACCACCGCTGCCTCAGCGGCGACGGGCGAGACCAGCACCATTGTTCCGGCAGATGTCAAAACACCGGCGGTCATCGCAATGGCAGACGCCGCGTTCAGAAATCTCGAACCATTCATAAACTTCACACCCTTTTCCCGCTACCCGGACAGCACTTTTAGTGCCTTTCCGGGCCACTCCGCCGTTTTAACCGCTTTTCCCTTACAAGCAAGTGAGTTGGTTAAATTCTATTTACTTCGTTCGGAAGCGTGACGGAATCGCCACGCCAAGACCGAATTAAGGTAAATATTTCCTTGCCTTGTAATAGTCCGTTATCACCCGAGCCAGCCGGTTATGTTTCTCGTAATGTCGTTCCAGGTCACGAAGACCATCAGAGACAAAACCAAAAACATGCCGACCCTGAAGGCTATTCCCTGGGCCGTCTCCCCGACCGGTTTTCCCCTCAGTGCTTCAACCGCATAGAACATTAGATGGCCGCCATCAAGTACCGGGACCGGCATCAGATTGAGCAATCCGATCGATACCGACAGAACGGCCGCAAGATGCAAAAGCGCAATGATTCCAAGTGTCGCCACCTGCCCTGCCGCCTGCGCAACCGCGATCGGACCACCGAGCTGGTCAGCCTTCATGCGACCGGCGAAGATGTTGCCGATATAGCGGAAGGTGCCCGTGACAATGTGCCCCGTCTCCTTCACCGCTTCGACCGCAGCTCCCATCGGCGTAAAATGCACGACGCGCAGATTGCTGGCGGACTTGCTGGTCAGGATGCCGATGATGCCGAGCTCGATCCGGTTGCCGAAACGATCCTTGATCTCGGTGAGCTTTGGCGTGATCGGCACGTTGATCTCGTTGCCCTGGCGCCGGACTGTCAGCACCATCGGCACGCTTGGCCGTATGCTGACATAGCGCTGCACGTCGTCGAAGGTCTCGATCACGTTGCCGTCGATGCGCAGCAGCAGGTCGCCGGGAATGATGCCGGCCGCTGCCGCGGCACTGTCCTTGCTCACCTGGACGACAACGGGATCTGCGACATACTTGCCATAAGCCGTGAAGATCCCGGTGAGAATGACGATCGCGAGCAGGAAATTTGCGGCCGGGCCGGCCGCGACCGTCAGCGCCCGCTTCCAGAGCTTGGCGCCGGTGAATGTCTTGGCGCGCTCTTCAGGCGGCAATTCGTCGAGCGCCTCGAAATCAGGTGTGCTCGCAGCATCGGCATCGCCATAGAATCGCACATAGCCGCCGAGCGGAATCGCCGAAACCTTCCAGCGCGTGCCGTGTTTATCGGTGAAGCCCCAGAGTTCTGGTCCGAATCCGAAGGAAAAGGCGAGAATCTTGATTCCGCTCCAGCGGCCGACAAGATAGTGGCCCATCTCGTGAATGAAGACGATCAGTGAGATCACCAGCAGAAACGCCGGCACCATCAGCACCCATTGATTGCTCAGCATTCCACTCATGTCAGACGGTCCATATGATTTCGGTGGCTATTTGCCAGATATAATCTCGCCCGGGGCTGACCCCAAATGACCAGAGACGGCATTGAAGGCGAGCGTGCCGATAAAGGCAAGAAAACAAGCGAAAACGAGCCCATCGACCCGGTCCATGACGCCGCCATGGCCCGGAATGAGATGGCTGGAGTCCTTGACCCCGAACTTGCGCTTGACGAACGATTCGAAGAGATCGCCGATCTGCGAGAAGATCGACAGCAGTGCGGCGATCACGACGTGACCATAGGTCAGGTCGAAACCTGCCACCACAACGACGATGCAGCCAGCGATGATACCCGCAAGGGTGCCGCCGATGGCGCCCGACCAGGTCTTGCCGGGCGAGATGGGCGGCGCGAGCTTCGGCCCACCGATGGCGCGACCGACGAAGTAAGCCAGGATGTCGGTCGCCCAGACGATCGCGAAGATGAAGAGGATGCCGATCAACCCGGCTTCGCTCGATCCCCGCAAGGCAGTCAGGGAAACGCCCGACAGACCTGCATAGAAGATGCCGCCGGCCAGCCAGTAGCTCTTGCTGCGCACGGCCGCAATGATGATCGCGACGACCACGAAAGCGACCAGAATCACCAGGCTGCTGAAATAGCCGCTGTTGGCGCCGCGAAACAGAGTCTCGACTGCCACGACGACGACGCTCGCCCAGCCGAATGCGGTCAGCCGACTCGAAAGCTTCTGTTGGCCGGTGATCGACGTCCATTCATAGAAGATCAGCAGCGAGATCGCAGCGGCGACAAGCGCGAACACCATCCCGCCGATCCAAGTGGCAGCCAGCACGATTGCGGCCAGCACGGCGGCGGACATAATCCGCAACTGCAATTCCCGGCTCATCAGGAGACCGCCGCGGCGACGGACTTCACGCCACCGAATCGGCGGTCGCGGCGCGCATATGTCTCAAGTGCAGATAGGAAGATTTCCCGAGTGAAATCCGGCCAGAATTCCGGCACGAACAGCAGTTCGGCATAAGCCGCCTGCCAAAGCAGGAAGTTCGACAGCCGCTCTTCGCCTGAGGTGCGGATCACGAGATCGGGATCGGGCATGCCATAGGTATCGAGTTGGCGATCAAGCGCCACGGCATCGATGTCGGTCGCCCTGATTTCGCCGCTTACCACCTTGGCAGCCAACTTCCGTGCCGCGCGTGCGATCTCGTCCCGCGCGCCGTAATTGAAGGCGATGACCAGTGTCAGCCCGGTATTGTGGCGCGTCGTCTCCTCCGCCTCAAGCAGCAGCGGAAGAATATCACCGCGCAGATTTTCGCGAGAACCGATGACGCGAATCCGCACATTCTCAGCGTGAAGTTCGGCAAGGTCCCGACGAATGAAGGCCTTGAGCAGCCCCATCAGGTCATTGACCTCTGTCTCGGGCCGCGACCAGTTCTCGGAGGAGAAGGCAAAGAGCGTGAGATAGGAAATGCCAGCATCGCCCGCGACGCGGACGACTTCGCGCACAGCTTCGACGCCCTTGCGGTGCCCCATGGTTCTCGGCAGCCCGCGCTGCTGTGCCCATCGGCCATTGCCATCCATGATGATGGCGACGTGCTGCGGGATGCGAACCGGATGTCCGTTGATCATTGAGGTTCCGTCAGGCGAGAAGTGAGTTCTTTCAGCCAGGCAAGCGCTCAAATTGAAGCTGCCGCCTTTCGAAAGTCCTACACTTGCATGATTTCTCTTTCCTTGTCCTGAAGCAAGCGATCGATCTCGGAAATCGTGTCGTCGGTGAACTTCTGAACCTTGTCCGAGGTCGAACGGCTGTCGTCCTGACTCATCGACCCGTCCTTTTCGGCCTTTTTGAGGCTATCCATGCCGTCACGGCGAACATGGCGCGTAGCGACCTTGGCCTTTTCCGCATATTCATGCGCGACCTTGACCAAGGACTTGCGGCGTTCTTCGTTGAGTTCCGGCAGCGGAATGCGCATGTTCTGGCCTTCCACGATCGGGTTGAGGCCGAGATGGGATTCGCGGATCGCCTGCTCCACGGCCTTGACCATCGAACGGTCCCAGACCGAGACCGACAGCATGCGCGGTTCCGGAACGGTGATATTGGCGACCTGGTTCAGCGGCATGCGCGAGCCATAGGCTTCCACTGTAATCGGGTCCAGCACGTTGGCCGAGGCGCGGCCGGTGCGAAGGCTGGCGATATCGTGCTTGAAGGCATTCACGGCGCCTTCCATGCGGCGCTTCACTTCATTGAGATCAAAATTGGCCATGGTCCCACTCCTATTCCGGCCTTGACCCGGCATCCACCGGGAATCGAGCCGTTTCTATGTCAATTGTCCTTGACGATGGTGCGGCGGCCGCCGCCGGTCAAGATTTTCGAGAATTCGCTCTTTTCATGGATCGAGAAGACGATGATCGGAATATGATTCTCGCGAGCGAGTGCCACCGCAGCCACGTCCATGACGGCGAGGCCTTTTTCCAGCATCTCGGTATGCGTCAGGCTGTCGAAGCGAGTCGCATGAGGGTCCTTCTTGGGATCGGCAGAATAGATACCATCCACTTGGGTGCCCTTGAAGATCGCTTCGGCACCCATTTCAGCTGCACGCAAGGCTGCGGCAGAATCGGTCGTAAAGAACGGATTGCCGGTGCCGCCGGCGAAGATCACCACGCGGCCGAGCGATAAATGATAGAGCGTTGCGCGCTGCGAGAAGCTCTCGCAGATCTCCGGCATTGCGATCGCCGACAGCACCACCGTGTCGATATTGAGCTTGCGCAGTGACGTCGCCAGTGCCAGCGCGTTGATGACCGTCGCCAGCATGCCCATGTGGTCGCCGGTCACCCGGTCGCCACCCTTGGAGGCCACGGCAACGCCGCGGAAAATGTTGCCGCCGCCGACGACCACGCCCACTTCCACGCCGAGCGCCCTCGCCTCGGCAATATCCGCCGCGATCCGATCGGCAACGGCAACGTCGATCCCGAAGCCCTGGCTGCCCATCAGGGCCTCGCCGGACGCCTTCAAAAGTACGCGTTTGTAGATGGGGCTGGCTGTCATGGTCTCTCCCGTCACTTTGGGTCGGCACGGGCGGCGCCCGGCGGGGATGGCAGCGACGCTCTGCTGACTTTCGACGGCAAGATCGACTGTAGCCGGAAAGCACAAGCGGCGCTGGGCGCACCGCATGCAGGAATCGAATGCACTGGCAGTCGGCGATACACGAAGGGCACCGCGTTGTCACGCGATGCCCCGAGTTTTGTGCGCCTGTTCAACAGACGTGTATAATTACTTCTTGACGGCAGCTGCGACTTCAGCAGCGAAGTCCGTCTCTTCCTTCTCGACGCCTTCGCCGAGCAGGAGACGGGCCATGCCGGTCACTTCGATCGAGGCGCCAGCCTGCTTCTCGGCGTCCTTGATCGCCTGGCCGACAGTGATGTCGGGGTTGATCACGAAAGCCTGGGAGAGCAGCGCGACTTCTTCGAAGAACTTGCGCATACGGCCGTCCACCATCTTCTCGATGATGTTGTCCGGCTTGCCGGAGGCGCGCGACTGTTCGATGAACACATTGCGCTCGCGCTCGGCGACAGCGGCGTCGACTTCTTCCGGGCGGATCGCCAGCGGGTTGGTGGCAGCGATGTGCATGGCGACCTGACGGCCGACCGACCACAGCACTTCCTTGTCGCCGGCCGACTTCAGCGCAACCAGCACGCCGAGCTTGCCGATGCCGTCGCCGGCAGCGTTGTGGATGTAGGTGGCGACGGTGCCTTCGGAGACTTCGAGCAGTATCGAGCGGCGCAGCGTCATGTTTTCGCCGATCGTCGCAATCGCGTCCTTGATGGAGTCGTCGACCGACTTGCCGGTCGCCGGGTAGTTGGCGGCGGCGACAGATTCGACCTTGCCGTCGGTGCTCAGCGCCACAGCGGCAATGCCGCGGACGAGATCCTGGAATGCTTCGTTGCGGGCAACGAAGTCGGTCTCGGAATTGATTTCGACGACGACAGCCTTGTGGCCGCCAGAAGCGATGCCGATAAGGCCTTCAGCCGCAGTGCGGCCGGACTTCTTCTCGGCCTTAGAAATGCCCTTGGCGCGCAGCCAATCGACCGCGGCTTCCATATCGCCGGCGGTTTCGCTCAGCGCCTTCTTGCAATCCATCATGCCCGCGCCGGTACGCTCGCGCAGGGTCTTCACCATTTCAGCCGTGATAGTGCTCATTTCAAACCTCTTTATGTCCGGATGTGCCGGACGCTTGCCCGGACTGCCAGCTCCGGCGTTTCCGCGCGGAGTGTATCGAGATGCGTAACAGTCATGTGACAGACAGACGCATCCCAGAAACTTCAAAGGGCAAAGGCCGCTATCCCTGAGGTCGCAGCCTTTGCCCCGCGAATGGTCGAACGCTTGCCGTTATTCGGCGGTGGCGATCGCTTCTTCAGCAAGCGGCTCGGCGGCAGCGCCGAGATCGACGCCCGAAGCGCCCTGCTGACGGGAGATGCCGTCGAGAGCAGCACGAGCGAAGAGATCGCTATAGAGCGCGATGGCGCGCGAAGCATCGTCGTTGCCAGGGATCGGATAGTCGATCAGATCAGGATCGCAATTCGAGTCGATGATTGCGACAACCGGAATGCCGAGGCGCTTGGCTTCGTCGATCGCGATCTTTTCCTTGTTGGTGTCGATCACGACCATGAGATCGGGCGTGCCGCCCATGTTCCTGATACCGCCAAGAGCCTTTTCAAGCTTCTCGCGTTCGCGCTCGAGGGTCAGACGCTCCTTCTTCGAGTAGCCGGACGCTTGCGAGGACAGGATGTCGTCGAGCTTGCGAAGGCGGGCGATCGAGTTCGAGATCGTCTTCCAGTTGGTCAGCATGCCGCCGAGCCAGCGGGAGTTCACGAAGTACTGGGCCGAACGCTTGGCCGAGTCGGCGATCGGCTCGGAAGCCTGGCGCTTGGTGCCGACGAAGAGCACGCGGCCGCCACCGGCGACGGTGTCGCTGATGACCTTGAGGGCCTGATGCAGCAACGGAACGGACTGTGCGAGATCGATGATGTGAATGCCACCACGGTCACCAAAGATGAAAGGCTTCATCTTGGGGTTCCAGCGATGCGTCTGGTGACCAAAGTGAACGCCTGCTTCGAGAAGCTGGCGCATAGAAAAATCGGGCAATGCCATGCCTTGTTATCCTTTTCCGGTTGAACCTCCGTGAAGCTTGAAGCGGGATCGAAACCCTGCCACCGGGTGGAACCAGCCGGATTTCTCCCGGCAAGCCCCAGACTTCACGTGTGGAATGGCCGCGGCCTTAAACCGGAAGTGCTGAAAACGCAAGTCCGGACCACGAAAAAACTCGGAAACGCCGGCTTATTGGGCCGGGCACTTCGATTCCGGCAGAAAATCAAGCTTCACCAGATGACCCGAGAGAGCGAAGTCACCATAGTCCATGGTGAGATCGCGCGAGACGCCGTTGTCATAGAGCTTGAACGACATGCGGTAGGTCGGCAGGCCGTCCACCTTCTCATCGTTGAAATAGGCGATCGTCACTGGCCAGGTCTTCTCGTCCTTGAGCTTTCCGGCCGACTTTGCGTCCGGATCATCAGGCAGAACGCTCGTCTGAGAGCCGACGATCGTTGTCGTGAACACGGTCTTGTCGCCATTGTCGGACCCGTCGAAAACGCGCGCCTCGAAGAAATGCTTGCCGGACCGAGCCATCTTGATCACTTCGAGCATGTGCTCGGTCGGGAAGCGGCTCGGCTGGAGGTCGACCTGCTTTTCGCTTGGCGATGTCAGCGCAACCGTGATCTTGTCCTTCTGATCTTCGGCCAAGCCCTGCACCTCCTTGTCCAGCCGGTCATCGGTATAGGACTGGGATTCGAATTCAAATCTCCCGCCCTTGATGTCCTCGAAGGTCGTGCTGCGCTGGTCGGAGAGACGTTTCTCTTCGCCGACTTCCGTCTCGGTAACGAAGCGGAAATTGACCTTATAGCCCTCGCATTCCGAGCCCGTGAATTCATAGACCATTCGGCCAAACATCGACTTGATGCCCGCCTTTTCGGCAGCGTCCTTGAGCTGAAGATCATAGACGGCGCGGTGCGGCACCAGCCCGGAAAGCCCTTGCGCCATGGCTGCCGTCGCCACGCCGCCAAGAATCGTCGCATTGAGGGTCAGAAGGATAATCCGCTTCAATGCCATCCAATTCTCCTGTTGCACCGGGCTCTAATGCCGCTAATGAGAGTCGGCAGAGTAACCGTCATGAAAGTGGCGAAATATCTGATCCGTTCGACCGACAAAAGAAAAATCTTCCGGGAGAGTTCCTCATGAGCACTGAAATCGACGGCAAACTGGCTTCCCTGGGCATCGTGCTACCGGCCGCAGCAGCGCCTGCAGCCAATTATGTGCCTTATGTGCTCTCAGGCAACATGCTCTATATCTCAGGCCAGTTGCCGATGGAAGCAGGTGCGCTTGCCGTAACGGGCCAGCTCGGCGCTGGCGTCCATACGCCCGAAGGACAGCGTGCAGCGGAACTCTGCGCCGTCAACATCCTGGCGCAGGCCCAGGCGGCACTCGGCGATCTCGGTCGCATCAAGCGCGTGGTGAAGATTAACGTCCTCGTCTCGTCCACGCCTGATTTCTACGAGCATCATCTGGTTGCCAACGGTGCCTCCAACCTTCTCGCCCATGTTCTCGGCGATGCCGGCAAGCATGCGCGCGCCGCGGTCGGCATGGCGGCGTTGCCGCTCAATGCCGCCGTCGAGATCGATGCGGTGATCGAGGTCGCCTGATGCATGCCGAACTCGAGGCGCTGATCCGCCAGCCCGTCGCCCATCGCGGCCTCCACGACGGCAACCACGCCATCTGGGAAAACACGCTTTCCGCCTTCGAAGCCGCAATTGCGGGCGGCTTCGCCATCGAATGCGACCTGCAATATGCCGCTGATGCCGTTCCCGTCGTCTTCCATGATGACGACATGGAACGGCTCTGCCGGATGAAGGGCGACGTGCGCGCCAAAACCTCGGGCGAACTTGGACTGATGTCGATCGGCAGCACCAAGGACAAGGTGCCATCGCTTCCCAAGATGCTCTCACTGGTCCGCGGTCGCGTGCCCATCGTGCTCGAACTCAAGGGCCGCGACGGTGATGACGACGGGTTTGCGTCCTCCGTCATCGAGCTCATCGAAGACTACGAGGGGCCATTGGCGCTGATGAGCTTCGACCACTGGCTGCTGCGCGACCTCAAGGAAATTGGCACTCCCCGACCGATTGGCCTCACCGCCGAAGGTACCAAACCCGAGGATTTCATCGTCCATGAGCAGGCCATGTCGCTGGGCCTCGACTTTATTTCCTACAACATCATGCATTTGCCCAACGACTACATTACATTGCAGCGCAGCAAGGGCCTGCCCGTCATCACCTGGACGGTGCGCAATGCCGCTCAACAGGCGCATAGCGCGGCCCATGCCGAGCAAATCACCTTCGAGGGCTTCGACCCGGCATAGGATTGGCGTTGGATATCAGCATCGTTTCCTCGTTCAAGGAGATCCGGCCCGAGCGCTGGGCAGCGCTTGCCGGAGCCTCAAAGACAAATTTAGAAAACCCTTATAACCCATTCACATCACACGCCTATCTGTCTTCTCTCGAAGAGTCTGGTTCGGCCACTCCGAAGGCTGGATGGCAAGGGCGGCACGTGCTGATCGAGGAAGACGGCGCGCTCGTTGCCGCCACTTTCGGTTACGCCAAGAGCCACAGCCAGGGCGAATATGTCTTCGACCACGGCTGGGCCGACGCCTTCGAACGCGCCGGCGGGCGCTATTATCCGAAGCTACAGCACAGCGTCCCCTTCACGCCCGCCACCGGCCCTCGCCTCCTGACCATCAACGGTGGCGATCGGCCTCGTCTCATGGCGGCACTTGCCGAAGCGGTGAAGGAAGAAACCCGCTCTCTCGGCCTGTCTTCCGCCCATTTCACCTTTCTGCCCGACGGGGAATGGGAAGTGTTGGAGGCGCACGGCTATCTCCACCGTACCGACCAGCAATTCCATTTCGCCAATGCCGGTTACGGCACGCACGAGGATTTCCTCGAAACTTTGGCCTCCCGCAAGCGCAAGGCGATCCGGCGCGAACGGCGTGAGGCCTTGTCGAACGCCATCTCGATCGACTGGCTCACGGGCAGCGACATCACGGAACCGATCTGGGACCAGTTCTTCGCTTTCTACATGGATACCGGCAGCCGCAAATGGGGCCGGCCCTATCTCACGCGGGACTTCTTCTCGCTGATCGGCGAGCGCATGGCCGACGACATCCTGCTGGTGATGGCGAAACGCGAGGGGCGCTACATCGCAGGCGCGATCAACTTCATTGGCTCGGATGCGCTCTATGGACGTCACTGGGGATGCGTCGAGGACCATCCCTTCCTGCATTTCGAGGTCTGCTACCACCAGGCCATCGACTTCGCTATCGCCCGCAAACTCGATCGCGTCGAAGCTGGCGCACAGGGCGAACACAAGCTCGCGCGGGGTTATCTGCCCGTGACCACGCATTCTGCACATTTCATCGCCCATCCGGGCCTGCGCCGCGCCATCGACGACTATCTCAAGCATGAGCGTGCCGATGTCGAAGCCGTTGGAAACTACCTCCGCGATCATGGCCCTTTCCGCAAGAATCTGGTCGAAGAGCAGGATTGATCCAGAAGGCCCGCGCCGGGCATTCGGCTGAAAGACTTGAAACGAAAGAGTTTCCGGTTCACCTTAGGCCAAACACTGCGGGAGAGACATCCATGCACGGGACGCCATACGAACCGGACAACATCTTCGCCAAGATCCTGCGCGGCGAGATCCCCTGTCATGCAGTTTATGAGGACGAACATACGCTTGCCTTCATGGACGTGATGCCGCAATCGAATGGCCATACGCTCGTCATTCCCAAGGTCCCGTCCCGCAATCTGCTCGATGCCGACCCGACCACTTTCATGTGGTTGATGCCCACCGTGCAGAAGATCGCCCGCGCCGCCAAGCGCGCCTTCCATGCCCATGGAATCCAGGTTATTCAGTTCAACGAAGCGCCTGCCGGCCAGACCGTTTTCCACCTGCATTTCCACGTCGTTCCGATTTATGAAGGCGTCGAGCTTAAGCATCACAATCGTTCGCATGAGGATGGCGGTCAGCTCGCGCACAATGCCGAACTGATCCGCGAGGCCATGAAATTCAGTTCATGAAATAACCACGATCGGGTGCGACCCCGGGTCCACTGATCGAAGGACCGACGCCATGAAGGCAGCATTCATCGTGATGAGCATTCTGGGCTGCGACGACGCGGGTGCAACATGCACGCCCATCGCGCAGGTGGAGCAGCAGTGGCAGACAATTGCCGCCTGCGATGCGGCATCTGAGACCCATCTTGCGCGCTACACCAACGTCAACCATCCGATGGTGGTCGCTGTCTGCCAGACGGCAAACAGCACCGCGCTGGCCGATTCCACCGAGGATGCTGCTGAATTCGAGACTGCGAGCCGCTCGGTCGCGCCTGTTCCGCAGCCGCCGCTCAGTGACGAGCGCAGGAAGGGTATCACTGCCCGAGCGCTGGAGTTGATGACGAAATCATTGCCGACGACCCGGGGGCTGAAGGAAACCGTGACCTATCCGGTTCACGTCGTGACCGACACCTATTCCTGGGTCGCTCGTAAGATCACCAACTAGGCTGCAGCTAGCGCAAGGAACGACGCATAGGCACGCGCCGACTGGCGATGTTCGGTGATGTGCAGCCGCTCCACCATGTCGATTAGTTCCGAAGCCTGGCCATCCGCCCTGCCTGCGGCGCGGAAGCCCGCGATCAACTTGGTAGCAAGACCGCCGAACAGCCCGTGGCCGAGACCCTCGGCCTTGCGCCAGAGCATAGTGGCCTCGACAAAAATCTCGGAAATGTCGCGGTTGAGGCCGGCCGACTCGAAGAGTGCCCGAACAGCGTGGAATCGGCCGTCGGTTACGATCGAGCGCACGCGCCGATCTTCCATTCCCGAGAGATTGACGATCGACGTCGTGAAGAAGTCGAGCCGCCCCATGCAGAGTGCCTGCATGAGGAAAGCCGGCGTCAGGCGTCCATCGCGCCTGAGGTGCTCCACCAGTTGCGGCATGTCTTCGGCCGGTGCGTTGCCTGCCAGCACGACGGTCGCGGTATCGCAGGCCTCGCGTTTGATCCATTCGAGTCGACGCTCGCCGACGATCTGCCGGACGAGGTCGCAAGCGCCCAGCGACTCAGAGACACCGACGGCGAGCTGATGCCGCGCATCGGTCGGAAGCTCCTCGCGCTCGAGCAGCATTTCGCGGATCTGCGGCTGGTCAGAAAAACGTTCAGTGATCCGACGAAGGCTGCCGCGCCCGACGATTGCGCCTGGATTGTCCAGCATCGATTCGATTTCGGGCGCATCGCCGACTTCGGCGATGGCAGCGCAGACCGGCAGGCTGACGATGAAACGCGAGGCGATGAGTACGCGGGTGACCGAGTCGCCACGACCCGCGAGATCGACGAGGTCGACGTCCGAGAGAACCGGTGAGCGGGCGATGATCTGGCAGGCGATCTGCGGCTGGTCATGGGCAAGAGGAAGAACCAATGCGCGCGGCACGTCCTCGGCATCGGCAATCGACTCTGCCAGCGCTAGTCGCACTTTCGGCGAGGGATCGTCGAGCAGCCAGGTCATGGCCATAAGTGCCGCTTCGCGCTCCTCGGCATTCATGTCGGAATGAAGCCATGCCCGCCCCAGTGCATTTGCTGCCCGGGCCCTGTCACTCGTCTTTGCTGTCTCTGCCCACCGAAGAAAACTCTGGATGATCACGGTGCGCCGCCCTCACTCTAAACTCTCTGAATCGAGGCTAGAGGGAAATCGTTTAAGATTCGTTCACCATGTTCATTTGCAGCGCGTTAACCGGCTAAGAAACGTCTGTCGGCGGTTTCGGTCGTATCAATTCGAAGACTTCGCTTGCCTCGGAATAGTCCATGTAGCCCATGCGGCCGACTGGCTGGGCCAGCGACATGTCGAGGCGCCCGTCGCGGATGACGCTTTCATCGATATGAATGCCGACGACCTCGCCGAAGACCATGTAGGATTCGGTGCGATTGCCGTGCCGGTCGCGCGGGCTGATGATCTCGGTCACGATGCATTCCATCGCAACAAAGGCCTCGCCGACATAGGGTGCGTCAACCAATTCGCCGAAGACGGGTGTCAGCCCGGCGATCTCGAATTCGTTCTCCCCATAAGGCACGGCCACCGACGAGGCATTGACCTTTTCGATGAGATTGCGACTCGCCAGGCTCGTCGTAAAGACACCGGTCTCCTCGGCGTTGCGGGCGCTGTGCTTGCGCCCGCCGGATGAGAACATCACGATCTTGGGATCGTCGTCGACGATATTGAAGAAGGAATAGGGCGACAGGTTGAGCGAGCCATCCCTGCCCTTAGTCCCGATCCAGCCGATCGGCCGAGGCGTCACGATCGCCTTGAACGGATCGTAGCGCATGCCGTGGTCCCTGGTGTCGGCGCGGTAGAACATGCTTCAATCTTGCCAGGTGACGATATCGGCCAGGACCGGCCGCGGCCGCTCGACGACAGGAAAATCGGTCGAGCCGATATGGATGAAACCGGCCACCTTCTCGCCCGGCTCGACGCCGAGAACGCGATGCGCCCGCTCGTCGAAGGCCATCCATTCCGTCAGCCAGTTCGACACATAGCCAAGCGCATTGGCCGCCATCACCATGTTGAGGCACACAGCGCCTGCCGACATGATCTGCTCCCATTCCGGGATCTTCATATGCGGACCGGCTCTGGACACGACGGCGATGACGACAGGCGCGCGCAGGAACCGCGTTTCTTCGACCTCAATCATCTCCGCGCTGAGATCCGGCTTATCCCCCTTGGCGATCGCGGCCAATTCGTCTGTGATCCGCTTGCGGGCATCACCGGTCATGACGATGAAACGCCAGGGCGCCAGTTTACCGTGATCGGGGACCCGAGTCGCAAGTGTCAGGATTTCTTCAATTTCCTCCTTCGAGGGACCTGGTTCCTTCATCTGGAAGGCCGGCATCGAGCGGCGGGTTTTCAGATATTCGATCAGCTTTTCGTTGCGCGGCATTCGATCCTCGGCATGCTCTGAAGTTCTGTCTTGAATTTGCCCCAAGCTTGCGGGACAAGTGGGGCGCGCCAAATCAAGAGTCAACCCATCATATTTGCGAGCGAGCGTTGCCGCGTAGCCTTTCCGCACTTGCTGCATTCGTTGCCGCCGCCCTGATTGCCCAGACGGGCATTGCGCGCGCTCAGGATCCGTTTTCGCTGACCGATCCAATCCAGCAGTTCAACGACCCCAAGCTCAACAGTTTCTCGCCGGTGATCGCGCAGCCGACACAGCCGGTCAAGCGCAGCAAGATGGTTCATCTCGAGGCAAAACTCGCCGAAGGCAGCGAGCCGATGAAATACGGCCTCTCCTGGCGCATCTTTAGCCCGATTCCCGGGACCGATGGCAAGCTGCCGATGATCGCTTCGTCCGAAGGCGGGTCCACATCCTTCGATCTCGACCCGGGCGACTATTTCGTCCATGTCGCCTTCGGCCGTGCGGGCGCCACGAAGAAGCTCAAGATCTCGGCGTCGACAGAACCTGCAACACAGACGCTGGTGCTCGATGCCGGCGGCATGGTGCTCAACGCCATCTCGGGTAACAATGTCCGCATTCCGCCGGACGAACTGTCCTTCGAGATCTATGCCTCCGAGGTCAAGGAAGACGGCGAGCGTGGCCTCATCATGGACAATGTGAAGCCCAATGAGGTGGTCCGCCTCAATGCCGGGACCTATCACGTCGTTTCCGATTACGGCAAAGTCAACGCCACCATCCGCGCCGACATCAAGATCGAGGCGGGCCGGCTGACGCAGGCCGTAATCCAGCACCGCGCCGCAAAAATCACCTTGAAGCTCGTGTCACAGGCCGGTGGCGAGGCGATTGCCGACACGGCTTGGTCGATCCTGACGGCAGCGGGCGACTCGGTCGCGGAAAGCGTCGGCGCTTTCCCGGTCGTCGTGCTGGCAGAAGGCAACTACACCGTCGTCGCGCGCCACAAGAACAATATCTACCAGCGTGATTTTACAGTGACGTCCGGTCGCAACCAGGACGTCGAGGTCATGCTGAGCAGGTAGCGCTCAGGCCGCCGGTACGCGCGGCGCAACGCCGCCCAGGGAAAATACCGTGTCGTAAAGATATTGCAGCATCACCTTGCGGTCGGTGAGCGAAGCGATGTCTTCCCATGCGATCACCGAGCCGATGCTCGACGAAATCGTCTTGCCCGACAGACGGCAGAATTCGCGGATCAGCAACGAAAGCCGCAGCGTCAGCGAGAAGCGGCTGGCAAGATGGAACAGCCGTCCATTCTGGCCCTCAAAATAGACCGGCAGCACGCTAGCCTTGGCCGACTGGATCAATTTTGCCGGGAACATCTTCCATGGCAGGTCCTCGGCTTGCCCAAAACCCTTGGGGGCAGTCGCCACGCCGCCGCCGGGGAAAATCACGATGGTGACTCCCTCCTTGAGCAGCTTCAGCGCCTCATTGCGTGTCGCAAGGTTTATGGCAAGCGCTTCCCGGGTCTCCTCGAAGGAGATCGGCAGGGAATAGGGCCGCATTTCCGGCACCTTCAAAAGCTGATCGTTGATCAAGATCTTGAACGGACGGCCGAGTTGTTCGGCCAGGGACAGCACCGCGATGCCGTCGGCGATGCCATAAGGGTGGTTGGCGACCATGACGATCGGGCCTTCCGGCAGATCCTTGGGCGGCCAGTTGCCTCGAACCGAGAGGTCTATGTCAATGAGTTCCAGCATGCGTGAGAAGACACGGTCGGACTTGCCGACCACCTCATTGCGCCAGATCTTGTAGACCTCGATATATTTGTTCCGTCCCGAAAGGTTTTCGATGGAGCGGATGACGAGCCGCTTCAGCAGCGGGTCGGTTTCATTGGCGTAGGACAATTCCTTGAACTTCACGGGGGTCACCCTTTGGGAGCCTGATCACGAAGGCCATATGAAACCATTGTAAAAGTTTGAAGACAGCCGCCAGTTCCACAGCGGCTGTCTACATCGATATTTTACGCGGCGTCGAGCGCGCGCTTGACATCCGGCGGCGTTGCCTCGTCCACAAGGCTCGCAATCGCTTCCGATAGGCTCATCGACGTCTGGTTCTGCGAGCCGAGGCGGCGGATGTTGACCGTGCCCTCTTCCGCTTCACGCTTGCCGCAGACGACGATGACCGGAACCTTGGTTACCGAGTGCTCACGGACCTTATAATTGATCTTCTCGTTGCGGAAGTCGGTTTCCACCGAAAGCCCTGCGCGCCGCAGCTTCTCCGCCACTTCTGCGCCATAGCCATCCGCCTCCGACGTGATGGTCGCGACGACGACCTGGAGCGGCGAGAACCAGAGCGGCATATGGCCGGCGAAATTCTCGAGCAGGATTCCGAGGAAGCGCTCCATCGAACCGCAGATGGCGCGATGGATCATCACCGGCTGGGTCTTTTCGGAATTGGCGTCGATATAGAAGGCGCCGAAACGTTCCGGCAGGTTGAAGTCGACCTGGGTCGTGCCGCACTGCCATTCGCGGCCGATCGCGTCCTTCAGCGTATATTCGAACTTCGGACCGTAGAAGGCGCCCTCGCCCGGCAGGATGCCGGTCTTGATGCGGCCGCCCGACTGCGCCTCGATGGTCTTCAGCACGTCCAGCATAACCGACTCGGCGCGATCCCAGAGCGCGTCGGATCCGACCCGCTTTTCCGGACGAGTCGAGAGCTTGACGATGATCTCGTCGAAGCCGAAATCCTCATAGACCGACATGATGAGGTCGTTGATCTTCAGGCACTCGGCCGCCATCTGCTCATCGGTGCAGAAGATGTGGGCGTCGTCCTGCGTGAAACCGCGGACACGCATCAGGCCGTGAAGAGCGCCCGAAGGTTCGTAGCGATGGACATTGCCGAACTCGGCATAACGGATCGGCAATTCGCGATAAGATTTCAGGCCATGCTTGAAGATCTGCACGTGGCCCGGGCAGTTCATCGGCTTCAATGCAAAGACGCGCTCGTCGTCGGTATCGTCACCGGCGACCGTCACCTTGAACATGTTGTCGCGATACCAGCCCCAGTGACCCGAGGTTTCCCAGAGCGACTTGTCGAGCACCTGCGGCGCGTTGACCTCTTCGTAGTCGGCGGCAAGGCGGCGGCGCATGTAGGAGACCAGCGACTGGAACACCCGCCAGCCCTTGCCGTGCCAGAAGACGACGCCGGGGCCCTCTTCCTGGAAATGGAAGAGATCCATTTCGCGACCGAGCTTGCGGTGATCGCGCTTCTCGGCTTCCGCAAGTTTGTGGAGATAGGCGTCCAGTTCGGCCTGTTCGGCCCAGGCCGTGCCGTAGATGCGGGTCAGCATCGGATTGTTCGAGTCACCACGCCAGTAGGCGCCGGCCACCTTCATCAGCTTGAAGGCCGTGCCAATCTGCCCCGTCGAGGCCATATGCGGACCGCGGCAGAGGTCGAACCAGTCGCCCTGGTAATAGATCTTGAGGTCCTGGCCTTCGGGGATCGCGTCGACCAGCTCGACCTTGTAGCTCTCGCCCTTGTCCTTGAAGACCTGCTTGGCCTTGTCGCGCGACCAGACCTGCTTGGTGAAAGCCTTGTTGCGGCCGATGATCTCCTTCATTTTCTTCTCGATGACCGGCAGGTCCTCGGGTGTGAAGGGCTCGTTCTTGGCGAAGTCGTAGTAAAATCCGTTCTCGATCACCGGGCCGATCGTGACCTGCGTGCCGGGCCAGAGCTCCTGCACGGCCTCGGCCATCACATGGGCCGCGTCATGACGGATGAGCTCGAGCGCACGCGGGTCGCTGCGGGTGACGATCTCGATCCGGCCGGTCCGAACCGGGTCGGAGAGATCGGCGACTGTGCCATCAAGCGCGATTGCGACCGCCTTCTTGGCGAGCGACTTGGAGATGGATTCGGCGACGTCGAGGCCGGTCGTACCGGCAGCGAACTCGCGGATGGAACCATCTGGAAATGTAAGGGAAACAGGCTGGGACATTGTCACATTCTCCTATCCAATCCCGCCAACCAATGCGGGTGGTATGACGATTAGGCCGGATGGCCCGGCCGCGAACGGGCGCGTGATACGGGATTTCCCGGCGCGAGTAAAGCATCCGCCGCCCGGCTTTCCAACCTGGCGCAACCGTCCACGGGCCACGGTTGACTTGACGCATCCGCGTCGAGACTGAATACCTTTCAGTACCTGTCCGGAGGAGCGAATGATTCACCGGACAAATCCGGAACGCAGCGGAGGAACGCATGGTACGCGGCGCCGTATTTGGCAAGTTTCCGACAGACCCGGCCGATATCCGGGAACGTGCGCGGCTTGCTGCACTGGAAAAACTCGACATTCTCGACAGCCCGCATGATGTATCGCTCGACCGGATCGCCAGGCTGATCATCCAGATATTCGGGGTCGACCAGTCAGTGGTGTCCTTCATCGATTCCCATCGGCAATGGTACATGGCCTCGGAGGGCATGCAGCGCAGCGAGGTGGATCGCCAGGAATCGTTCTGCAGGCACACGATGGCGGGACAGGAGCCTCTGGTGGTGCGGGATGCGAGCGTGGATCCGCGCTTCGCCGAGAGCCCGCATGTCACCGCTCGGGGTGGTGTCCGCTTCTATGCGGGCGCGCCGCTGAGGACGCGGGAGGGCCACAATGTCGGAACCGTCTGCGCGATCGGCAGCAAGCCCCGCATGTTCTCCGCGGCCGAGGAGATGATCCTGATGGATCTGACGCAGCTGGCGATGGACTTCATCGAGCTCAGACGGCAGGCGACGACGGATGGCTTGACCGGCGCGCTGAACCGCCGCGCCTTCCGCGATGAGAGCGAGCGCGCCATTGCGCTGGCGGCGCGGCATCGCACCAATCTCGCGGTCATCGGCTTCGACCTCGATTTCTTCAAGCGGGTCAATGACACATATGGCCATGCGGCCGGTGACGAGGTGCTGGTCGGCGTGACCGGGGCGGTCAGGGCAACGCTGCGTTCGGGCGATATTTTCGGTCGGACGGGCGGCGAGGAATTCTGGATCATATTGCCGCATACCGATCGCGAAGGGGCGCTGGCGGTGGCCGAGAAGCTGCGCCAGGCGATCGCCGAACTGGCCTTCGAATTCGAGGGCAAACCCGTCGGCATTACCGCGAGCTTCGGGCTCACGCGGCTGTCGCTGATCGCCAAGGACCTCGACACGCTGATGGCCCAGGCGGATACCGCGCTTTACAGTGCCAAGTCGGCGGGGCGGAACCGGCATTCGATGTGGGAGCCGACGCCGGAAGGCGGGCAAGGGGCGCGGCGGCGGGTGCTGAAGGCCGGACAGATCCTGTTCAACGACCGCCGGTCGGCGATCGATTGCACGATCCGCTCGCTCGGCGAGGATGGCGCCGGCCTCGATGTCGTCACCGCGACCGGCATTCCCGAGCACTTCACGCTGCTGATCCGCTCGGACGGCTTCGAGACCAATTGCCGGGCGGTAGCCCGCGCCGAGCGTCACCTTGAGGTGACGTTTACGGCCTGAGGCTCACATCACGAGATCGGCTGCGGCCATCGCATCGAAGGGCGGCCCCATCACGTCGAGCTCCCGGCTTGGCGCGGCATAGGGGATGAAGCCGTCCTCGAGCGCCGCCTTCTCGAACTTCGCGATCCGCTTGTCGCCGGTGATGTAGTCGGTCACATAGACCGGGATACCTTGGTCGAGAAAGTCGCGCTGCAGCACCTTGATCGTCTGCTCGTCGGGCTTGAACCGGTTGTTCTCGTCCTTGTCGCCGCCGCGGAAATAGAGATCCTCGATGCCGATGCCGCCGATCACCTCGTAATAGGCTTCGATCCGCGCGGTGTCCTCCTGCTTGCCGCCTATGAGAGCATCGACGATCCAGGCGCCGTTCTGCGGGATCAGGAAGAAATCCGGATTGGTCTCGCGCGCATGCTCGGCCATCTCCACAGCGAAATCGACCATGCGCTGTGCTGCCTGCTTCTCGTTCTTGGGATCGCCGGGCTCGCGCTGGCTGTCCTTGATCTCCTCGCCCCAGAAATAGTAGGCGTCGACGATATCGAGATAGGCAGCGTCGAAGCCCTTGGCGACAATATTGTCAAGTTCGCCGGTGCCGTCCTGGTTGAAGATGATGTCCTGCCAGTCGTCGTCCCAATAGCGGACCTTGCGGCTTTCCGGCCAGTCGGGGTTGAGCGGGCCGAGCCAGTCCGGCGCCGCGTCGGTGAGCTTGCCGTCCGCCTTGCCCGTCGTCGTCCAGTTCTTGTCCCAATAGTCGCGGAAATCGCTGGCCTCGCCGATCGAGACATAGGCCGCGAGGATCGAGCGGCCGCCCTTGATCTCGGCCACCTCCGCCTCGGAAAACTGCCTGGCATCGGTGCCGTCGCGCGAGGGATCGATGACCAGCATGTCATGCGGCTGGGCGGCGAGATCGTCGACCTTGAGGCCGCCCTTGGCCTGTAGCTGGTAACCCCAATTGGAAGCGGTGACGGCCATGGTTTTCCTCCGAATCTCCTGTCGCGACCCTACCGACTTTAGCAGCCGGCGATGGCGAAATTTCTACAGGACTGCGTCGGCCCATGTCTCTTAGACCATGGGTGGAGGGTTAAGGAGTGGTTGCGGACCGTGCTCGCGGGGCGCGCCTTCATGGCTCAGGCGCCCTTCTCGTCGCCGGCATCCGCATAGGCCGCCTCCACCTCCCCGATATAGACCCTGTGCTCCAATAGCCACGCCTGATGCAGTTCGTTGCTCGAAATGCAAGGCGGGAAGGTGGGGTGAAAGGTCCTGGGCTTGTGGCTGCCGGTACAACGACGGCTGCGGCGGCAGCGCGGCAGGCGGCAATGGCGCCAGCAATCCAGGCGCGTGCAGATATAGCGAATCTGTGGCTGGAAGAGTTCGATGAATTCCTCCTCCGTGCCGTTTTCGTAGGCCTCCAAGACCTCCCGCGTCATGAACATGGGCGGCAGGGGCTTTTCGCGTTTCGACTGGTTCATGGGCACGCCTCTTCGTTGCCGCGCGGGAAAACCCGCCGGGGTTTGGCTGAATGGGTTCCGGAGAGTCCGCACGAAGGCGTCGCCTCAAGGTATGGGGTAAAGTGGCTCCGCCTTCGCGCGAACCTTGGGCGTTCTTCGGAAGCGGCCCGCGCTTCCTTCAGGTGCGGTCCCGTCTCGCTGCACGAAGGTTTGCCTTCGCTTGCATGGAGGACCCAAACCGGCGGCGGGGCATGCCACCGGGGGAGACATTCGACGACGGGTTTTGTCCCGCCGAAGCGTCCCGCACCTCCCTCACCCGGCGCCGCACGTTACGGACCAGCTGAAGGCGCCCGCTCCCACCCGTACCGAACGTCTTGCGATACACTCCGTGGCGGGAACGGGGGCATGATGGCATGGGTCGGGAGGGCGGGGATGAAAATGAAGCGAGAAAAATTATAAGCAATTGATAACACGAAAGAAAAAATGAACGGATACAAGAAATTTTCCCCGCCACTCGAAAATGTGGTATAGGCCGGCCAGCGCCGCCTTAACACATTTCGTGGCCCTCACACCTTCCCGTAAGAGTCGGAAGTCGCTGGATATCTGAGCAAGGATTGCTTCGCGTTCTGAGCTTGTGCTTCGGATTTCCTGGGGTGGCTCCCACTGCGGCGCCTCGCAATTCAACCGCAAATTGCACCAGAAATAGTCAAAGCACCTCCCTATTCAGTTGAAAAAATTCCACATATTTTGCGGTCGAACTCAAAGTCATACGGCTGTTCAACGTCACACCCGGGATCGCGCTAAGGCGCCTCGCGGGCGAAGGTGAAGACTTGACCCCTGACAGCAGGCGCCAGCCGCCGACCGAATTTATTGATGGAGCATTGCCATGGCCACCTTTACCGTCACCACCCTCGCCGACAGCGGCACCGGCTCGCTGCGCGACGCCATTGCCCTCGCAAACGCCAACGGCGGTGCCGATACAATCACCTTCGACGAGAGCCTCGCCGGCGGAACGATCAATCTATCGAGCGTCCTTGGCGTCACGGACGGTCTGACAATCGTTGGCGATATCGACGACGACAACGCGGCCGACATCACGCTCGACGGCGGCGGGAACACGCAGATCATGGATGCCAGCGCGCAGCTCATTATCGACGGGCTGGTCATGACAGACGGGTCAGCAACGGCCGGCGGTGCGATCTCCGCGACAGGCTTTCTGGGGATCGTCAATTCCGAATTCAAGGACAATGTCGCTCAAAACGGCGGCGCCATTTACTGCCAGGACCTCGTGGTTGAGGATTCCACATTTTCCGGCAACACCGCGACGTTCGGCAACGGCGGCGCGATCTACAGCACGAGCGACATACCGATTAGAAACTCGTATTTCACGAACAACTCGGCAGCCGGCGATGGCGGTGCGATACGGGCAAACTTGTTGACCACATATGCCTCGACTTTTGCAGAAAACGTGTCCGGCGGCGACGGTGGAGCATTATGGGCGTTCATGGTGACCGCCAACAACACGACCTTCTATCAGAACGCTGCGACATCCATGGGCGATGCCGCATTTGCCACTTCCTACGTCGAACTGAATGATGCCACCGTCATCGGTCACGCTTCGTCTGGCAGCGTTTTTGCCGCCCACAATTACCTTGTCGATAACTCCCTCGTCCTGGGTAATACAGGCATCGCCTTCGCAGACTCGTTCAGTGGTGTGGCGGGCTTCACATTGTGGTTCACCGGGTTGAACCTCCTCGATGACGACCCGAATATGAGCGGCGCGGCGACCGCGACGCTGCTGGAAGTCTTCGGCACCAACACACCCGTTCTGGCCGACAATGGCGGCCCGGTCCAAACGATCGCGCTGGATCCCGTCGCGTCCAATCCGGCGATCGACACCGGCGGGGCCAGGGACGATGCGCGCCTTCTGCCGGCCAACGACGTCCCCGGACTCGGCACGACCGCAGGCGACATCGGCGCCTACGAATATTACACACAGGCAGTCAGCGTCGATTCAAGTTCGGCTGACGGCATCTATTGGCTCGGCCAGACCATCAATGTAACGGTCAAGTTCGACCAGATCGTCACGGTGAGTGGCACGCCGACTCTGCTGCTCGAGACCGGCACGACGGATCGCGAGGCCTCCTATGTCAGCGGATCGGGCACGAACACGCTGACCTTCCGCTACACCGTCCAGTCCGGCGACACGGCCTCGGACCTCAATTTCGCATCGACCTCGGCCCTGTCCTTGAACGGCGGCACGATTTCCGGACCGCTGTCCGATGCATCCCTCCTCAGCCTGCCCAGCCTTACAGGCGCCAAGTCGCTTGCAAGCCAGGCCACTATCGAGGTCCGCGGCATCGCTGCCCCCGCGTCGCCTGTGGTCACGAGTGCGATCTCCGACCAGTCCGCCAAGGAAGACACCGCTTTCAGTTTCGTGGTGCCATCAGGCACCTTCACCGATGCGAACGGCGATACGCTGACCTACAGTGCGACGCTGGCCAATGGCAGCGCCCTGCCCTCCTGGCTCAGTTTCAATGCCACGACACGCACCTTCTCCGGCACGCCCCTCAACGCCAATGTCGGCGCCATCACCGTCAGGGTCACGGCTGCCGATGGCATCACCGGCACCGCCTCGGACGAGTTCACGATCACCGTCGCCAACACCAACGACGCCCCAACCGCTGTCGCGCTCTCAGCCAGCACGATCGCCGAAAATTCCGCCGCCGGTACGGTCATCGGCAACCTATTGGTCACCGACCCCGACGCGAGCGACACTGCTACACTCTCGCTTGTGAGCAGCGCCGGCAACCGGTTTGCCTTGGTCGGCAACCAACTGGTCGTCGCCGAGGATGCCAAGCTCGACTTCGAGGACAAGCAGTCCTATTCGATCACCATCCGCGCCACCGATGCGGCCGGCGCCACCACGGACCAGACCCTCACCATCGCCATCACCGACATCGACGACACCGTGATCGGCGGCAAGGGCAACAACATCCTCGAAGGAGGCGACGGTGACGAGCTTCTCGACGGCAAGGCCGGCAATGACCGCCTGACCGGCGGCGACGGCGCCGACACCTTCATGTTCGGCAAGGGCTATGGCCGCGACACGATCACCGATTTCGACCCCACCGAAGGCGACATCATCGACCTCTCGGGCGCGGTGGGGATCAAGAACTTCAGGGACCTGATCAAGCACCATGTCGAGGATACCGGCAAGGACCTCGTCATCACGGCCAACGACGGCTCGCTGCTGGTCCTCAAGGGCGTCGACGTCGATGATCTCAGCAAGGATTGTTTTTTGTTCTGATGCGGACGATCTGGCGTCACGGCTCGTCGATCATCGGGCAATCGCATACCGCTTCTTGATCCTATCCACCAATGCCCCATGGCTCAGCGGCACCTACTCGACCCGGTGATAGGTTTCGAACCCCATCTTCTCGTAATAGGCCAGGCCGTTGACATTGTCGGCGCGGATGGTGGCGTTGATGGCCTTGAGACCGAGGCCCTCGGCCACCTTTCGCGTGGCCGGGAAAAGTGCGGTGCCGACGCCCTTCATCCGCGGTGCCAAGCGGGCGAAGGTGGCAATATCGACCCAGCCCGGCGGCGGATCGCCGAACAGGCTGAGCGACTGGAAGCCGAAGAGTTTCCCGCTGACTTCGGCGACGTGGCATACGAGCGCATACTGGCCGGATATGAACCAGTCGTCGAATTCGTCTGCGGCCAGCTCCGTCTCCAGGGCCGTCGTGCCGCCGGCGCGGATGATCTCGTTGAGGAGCCCGGCGAGTTCGGCGGCGTCTGAAGGGGCAGCCTTTCGGATCAGCATTCGGTCTGTCCTCAAACAGGAGTTGAAGGGCTTTTGTCGGTGCCTTTGCGCCCGACCAGGAACCAGGTGCGCATCGGCCCCTTGCCTTTCACCTCGATCAGGCCGCGCTCGGTGAAATCGAAACGATCAACCAGCAGCGCATGGGTCGTCGGTGAAACCTGGATATGGCCGATCTCGCCCGTCGATTCCATCCGCGAGGCCGTGTTTACCGCATCGCCCCAGACATCGTAGAAGAATTTGCGCTTTCCGACGACGCCGGCGACCACGGGGCCTGTTGCTATGCCAACGCGCACGGGCATCGGTCGGCCGAGCGGATCGGCAATGCCGGCCATGGCATCGCGGGCCGCCAGCGCGAAATCGGCGACCTGCGCAGCATGGTCGGCAAGCGGCTCGGGGACACCGCCGACGACCATGTAGGCGTCGCCCGAGGTCTTGATCTTCTCCAGGCCGTAGCGCTCCACCAGTGCGTCGAAGCGGTTGTAGACCTCGTTGAGGAAGCGGACGAGCCGGTCTGGTGTGGTGGCGCCGGTCAGCGCAGTGAAGCCGGCCATGTCGATGAACAGCACGGTAGCTTCGGGATAGGCGTCGGCGATCTCGGCTTCGCCGGCCCGGTCCTTGAGCCGCTCGGCGATGGCGGGCGGCAGGATGTTGGCCAGCAGCGTGTCCGAGCGGTCGCGTTCGCGCTCGACCAGGGCCTCCGCGCGAGCCGCCTGTCGCGCGACATAGAAGACGACCGCGAAAGCGGTCGCCATATTCAACACGACGTTCAGTGTGAAATTGATCTGCAGCGCCTCAAGCGGAAGGTCGCCGGTGCTGTAGGGCATGGTAACGTTGAGGTAGATCGCGAGGATGGCGCCGAGGATGGCCAGCAGTGCCGCGACCCAGGTCCGCTCGACGCCAAGGACGAATATGCTGACCGGAGCCACCAGCAGGAAGCCAAGCGAGACTCCATCCCCGGTTCCGACGGTCAGCACGATGCGAGTCGCCTGCACATAGACGAGGAGGATCAGCGCGACCGGCGCCGCAACTGGTCCAAAGCGATGCAGCAACGGCACCAGTGCGGTGCAGATGGCGATCAGGATCGTGAACCTGTCGGGATCGGTCGGCCGCTTGATCGCGAACATCGCTTCGCCAAAGGCAACCAGCCAGGCCGTGATGTTGACCACGCGAAGACGGCGCGCGATCTTTTCCGGATAGCGCCCGGTGCCATAACGAAGGTTCGGAAAATATCCCAATCTGCACCCCCGGAGGCGAAGATTGCGCGGTTTCCATGACAGCGTCAATAACGTGGTCGATCGAGCCGCGTGTCAGAACTGCACCGGCTCCATCTCCGGCCGGCCGGCCTCGAATGCCCTAAGCTTTTCCTCCGCCTCGGCAATGTAGTTGCGGTCGAAAGGCACGCGGTCCTGATGGCGGGCAATCTGGAGCTGGAGGATGAACAGGCGGTCGTGGCGGAAGGCGACTTCCGACGCTGCGAGATAGAACTCCCACATGCGGAAGAAATTCTCGTCATAGAGCGCGACGGCGTCGGCGCGGCGGGCAACGAAGCGCTCGCGCCAGGCCCGCAGCGTCCAGGCATAATGCATTGGCAGGACCTCGATGTCCTTGATCAGCAGGCCCGCCTTTTCGACCGCCGGCATGACCTCGGCGATCGACGGGATATAGCCGCCGGGGAAAATGTATTTTTCGATGAAGGGGTTGGTGGCGTAGTTCGGCTTGGTGCGGGCGATGGTGTGGAGCAGCATCACGCCCTGCTTGTCGAGGACTTTTGCCACCTTCTTGAAGAAGAACCGGTAGTTCGACACGCCGACATGCTCGAACATGCCGACCGAGACGATGCGGTCATACTGGCCCTTGAGGTCGCGGTAGTCCTGGAGTTCGAAGCGGACTTTGTCGGCGAGCCCCCGGCGGGTCGCCCGGTCGCGCGACACCTTGAGCTGTTCTTCCGACAGCGTGATCCCTGTCACGTCAACGCCGGAACTCTCGGCGAGATACATCGCCATGCCGCCCCAGCCCGAGCCGATCTCCAGCACGCGGTTGCCCTCTTCGAGCAGCAGTTTTGCGGCGATATGGCGCTTCTTGGCGAGCTGGGCGGCATCGAGGCTGATGTCGCGGGGCTCGAAATAGGCGCAGCTATATTGCCAGTCGCTGTCGAGAAAGAGGTCGAAGAGCTTGGCGCTCAGGTCGTAGTGATGGGAGACGTTCTGCTTGTTACGATTGATGGGCAGACGGTTCTCGGCCTGGTTGACGAGGATGCGCCAGATTCCCTGCGCGATCATGCGCGGAGTCGCGGCCTTGCGGATGCCGTTGCGGGCGAAGAGCGAGAGCAGGTCGAAGATATTGCCCGCTTCGAGCACCATGCGGCCTTGCATGAACATCTCGCCGAGCGCGAGCGCGGGGTCGGTCGCCACCGCCGTCTCGGCTTCCGGGTCGGTGAAGCGCAGCACGATCTCGGATTCGGAGCCATCGCCATAGGTGACCGACGTACCCGAGGCGCGGACGAGTTTGAGCACGCCCTTCTGTACGATCTTGCCGCAAAAGTCTTCGATGCCGGATGCCATGCGCCCTCGCCCGTTTCTCAAATCCCGCCCGGACTTTAGCGGGTTCGGATGAAGGGGCAACCCTTGGGGCAGGCAATAATCGGCCGGATGCGGAACGCGGCTCAGCCGAGCATCTCGCCGAGCCGCTTCACCGTGTTCCAGTTGCGCGCCGTGCCCACCCCGCCCATGCGCTTCGGCGTCAGCTGTCCGGCGAGTTTCGACAGGCTGATCTGGCCGGGATAATGCACCCAGACATGGCCATCGACGATCGCGACGCGTTCGCCATCGGTCTGGTAGGGGCGGAGGAAGTCGGCGAGGTCGGGGCGGAGCGGATCGCGCATGATGCGGATGCCGACGCGGTCGGGCTCGGCTTCGGCCTCGGTGAGGAAGGGATTGGCGGCGACGAGGCGTTTCCAGTCGGCGGATGTCTTGACGATGATGTCGACATGCTTGCCGTGGAAATCCGCGAAGGCCTTTTCCAGCTTGCTTTCGATCGAGGAAACGGCGGTTCTGTCGGCCTCGAAGATCAGGTTGCCAGTCGAGACCAGCGTACGGACGTTCTTGTAACCAAGTCCTTCGGCGATCGACCTGAGGTCCGACATCACGACGCGACGCTTGGCATCGATAACGATCGAATAGAGCAGCGCGACATAGCCACTCACGTCGCCCGCTCCGCCTTGGAGACGCGCCAGTAGCGCCACGGCATGTACCAATGGAATTCAGATGCCAGCCTGTCTGGCACGGGATCGAAGCCCCATGTGCCGCCCGGGCCGCAGCGCACGAAACGGAAGAGCACCATCCAGAAGCCCGGCCAGAGGCCGTGGCGGGCGACCGCTTCGTAGCCATATTCAGAACAGGTCGGCGTGTGGCGGCAGCTATTGCCGATCAGGCTGGACAGGGTGACCTGGTAAAGGCGGATGAGCCCCATGCCAAGGAGGCGCGGCGGCGTCTTGGGGAAGGGTCCGGACCAGTTGCGAGTCGGTCCGGTATAGCCATCAAGGCGGGGCTTTTGGTGGGAGCAGTCGGGGGATTGGCACATGCCGCCCCTCACCCCGCTTCCGCCATGCGCTTGGCCTCGATCTGGTCGAGACAGTCGACCACGGCATCGAAGGTGAGCATGGTCGAAGCGTGGCGGGCTCTGTAGTCGCGGACAGGGAGCAGGTAGCGCATGTCCTCGAAGCGCCCGGAAGGCCCCTCGCCGCCGTCCTTGAGCATGGCAAGCATGTCGGCCTTGGCCCGGCGGAGTTCGGACGCAGTGGCGCCGATGACATGGCGGGCCATGATCGAGCTCGAGGCCTGGCCGAGTGCGCAGGCCTTCACCTCATGGGAAAAGCCATCGACCGTGTCGCCATCCATGGTGAGCCAGACCTTCACCCGCGAGCCGCACAATTTGGAATGCGCCTGCGCATAGGCATCGGCAGCCTCGAGCGTGCCGGTCAGCGGAATATTGCCCGCAAATTCAAGGATTTTCGAATTGTAGATATCGTCCATCACTATGTCCGGCCACCGTAAAATTCCATGGGCTCAGGCGAGCCGGGTATGATTTTCCACGTATCACGGAAAAACATCAAGGCCACCCTTTGCCAGCCTCTTGGCCTTCCTATATGTTATGTCGCGATGGGGTGACAGTATTGCAAGTGCAAACGCGTTGCCTGTTGTTTGGGAAACCGTGCGGAGGCACCCGTCACTGAGACGACGGAGCCGATGCCCCGGAACCCGCCAACGGAACCCATGCCTGCAGGGACAGGTGAATGGCCAGCGGCGAGTCGTCCGATTCTTGTACTTCCGGTCCACGGGGCCGGAGACAGAGAGGCCATTGAATGGATGCCGTAGTCAAGCAGTTCCAGCGCGATGACGCGAGTGTGAAACGCCCCAGCCAGAAAGAGGCTGAGGAAGCGGTTCGCACGCTTCTGCGCTATATCGGTGATGATCCTGACCGCGAGGGTCTTCGTGACACGCCGCGCCGCGTGGTAAAATCCTATGCCGAGCTTTATGGAGGTTACGAGCAGGATCCTGAAGAGGCTCTCGGCCGCACTTTCGAAGAAGTAGCGGGCTACGACGACATCGTTTTCGTCAAGGATATCCCGTTCTTCTCGCACTGTGAGCACCACATGGTGCCGATCATCGGCAAGGCGCATGTCGCCTATCTGCCCGATGGCCGCGTGTTGGGGCTTTCCAAGATCGCCCGCACGATCGACATCTTTGCCCGCCGGCTCCAGACGCAGGAGACGATGACGGCACAGATCGCCAATGCCATCGATGAGATCCTGCAGCCCAAGGGCGTCGCGGTGCTGATCGAGGCCGATCACATGTGCATGGCGATGCGCGGCGTGCAGAAGATCGGCTCGTCGACGATGACAACGACCTTCACCGGCACCTTCAAGCATGATCCACGAGAACAGGCGCGCTTCATGTCTATGCTGCGCGGCTACCACTATCCCGCATGACGATCGCCTTTCCAGAACCGTCCAGTGATAAGGCCGCGCTCGAAGAGGGCGCGGCCTTTTCGCCGAAATTCGATGCACATGGGCTGATCGCGGCCGTCGTCACCGATGCCGGGGACGGCGCTATTCTGATGCTTGCCCACATGAATGCCGAGGCGCTCTCGCTGACGCTGGAGACAGGCATTGCGCATTACTGGAGCCGTTCACGAAAGTCGATCTGGAAGAAGGGCGAGAGCTCGGGCAATCTCCAGACCGTCACGGAAATCCTGACCGATTGCGACCAGGATGCAATCCTGCTCAGGGTCGAGGTCGCCGGACACGCTGCAACATGCCACACCGGCCGCCGCTCCTGTTTTTATCGTGCAGTGCAAGTAGAAAATGGTGCAACGCAACTAAAATCGGTGGATGATCATAAACATTTCGACCCCTTGGAAGTCTACAGCAAATAGGCATCTGCCTTAATTCTGCCCAATAGCCCATCGTGTTTTACTTTTTTTAACGTCGCTGTGCATCAATAGAGACCCATAAACGTTATCCAGCTGAGACAGGATTTCGTAGCATGCTGAACTGGAATTTTACCCGCTTGACCGAGCAGGCCCCTTCGTTGGAAAACGGGGTCTCGACAGTCGCAGGAACACCTGGTCAGCCCGCAGACACCAACATCGTGACCCAGCCAAAGCTCCCTAAACCCAAACTCGCCCTCGCCCTCGGCGGCGGCGCCGCACGCGGCTGGGCTCACATCGGTGTGCTGAAGGCTCTCGACGAAGAGGGTATCGAAGTCGGCATGATCGCCGGCACCTCGATCGGCGCACTGGTGGGAGGCTGTTATCTTGCTGGCAAGCTCGAGGAACTCGAAAGTTTCGCCCGGTCGCTGACGATGCGCCGCATGGCGGCGTTGCTCGACTTCACGATCGGCGGCGGCGGCCTCTTCGCCGGTATGCGCCTCACCAAGCGCATGCAGGAGCACCTGGAGGGACTCGACATAGAGGATCTCGACCGCAGGTTCGTGGCGGTTGCGACGGAGATTCGTACCGGCCATGAAGTCTGGATCGACTCTGGCAACCTCATCACCGCGATTCGCGCCTCCTACGCCCTGCCGGGCATTTTCGAACCGATACAATGCGGCAATCGGCTTCTGGTGGATGGCGCTCTCGTCAACCCCGTGCCGGTGTCGGTCTGCCGTTCCTACGAGCAGCCGCTCGTCGTCGCCGTCAACCTGCACTACGATCTCTATGGTCGATCTGCCGTGGTCAAGCATGTGGCAAGCCGGCAGACGCCGCTCGAAAGGCAGCTCGAAAGCCAGAGCGATCTCGGCAAATCCAACCATATGGGGCTGACGGGCGTGATGGTCGAAGCCTTCAACATCATTCAGGATCGTATTTCACGTGCACGCCTGGCAGGCGATCCACCGGACCTGGCATTGCAGCCCCGGCTATCTGATATCGGTCTTTCGGAATTTCACCGTGCTGCCGAGGCGATCGAACGCGGCTACGAAGAGGCAAAGGCCAAAATCGGAGAAATCAAGCGCATGCAGGACGCCGTCAGGGCCGGCTGGTAGCGGGTCCTGCATGAGCCGACAGGGTCAGCCTGCGATATAGGCCTTGATCTCTTCAGCCTCGAATTCGATCTCGCGGATGCGTGCCTTCACAACGTCGCCGATCGAAACCATCCCGGCAAGCTTGCCATTTAGTTCCACGGGAATATGGCGGCACCGCTTCTCGCTCATCAGCGACATCAGAGCATCGAGGGTTGTATCCTCCCCACAGCGATGAACATTCGATGTCATCACCGTCGAAACCGTCTTGCCGAGAGCATCAGCACCGCCTTTTGCGACGGCATTGATGATATCGCGTTCGGAGAGAATTCCCTTGATCTGCTCATTCAAGCCGAGAACGACGAGCGCACCGATCCTGTTTTCATTCAGCGTGCGGGCGGCGTCCTGCAGCGTGGCGTCCGGCCTGATCGTCAGGACGTTACGTCCCTTTTCATCGAGAATTGCCTTCACATGCATGCACATCTCCTCTGTGGTCGTGGATGTAGAGCATGTCGGCCCGTCCGGCCCGGTACAGCAGCCGACGAATGTATGGTGCTCTCGAAAAACGGCGAATGCAAGAAGAAGTGATCGCTTATATTAATGCCGGCCGTATCAACGGCGAAGCGGCGGGTCGAAGAGCCCGAATGTCAGATAGCCGAACAGGAATCCGCCCAGATGCGCTTGCCAGGCGACATTGCTGGACGGGTCGACTCCGGCGATCACCACGTTGAACAGCAGCCAGATCGCAACGAAGACCACGACGGACCGCTGAGTAAGTGCCTCGATCATGCCGAGGCGCGGCGCGTAACGAGCGGCGGTGATGCGCCGCGAGCCGAGCAACGGCACCACGAAGCGGCAGCTTGCCCCCGCCATGGCCGAAACCACGCCGGACGCGCCGACGAGGAAGCTGACCTCGAAGGCGGTGAGCACTGCCAGGAAGAAGGCGCTGGCTATAGCTGACGTGATCCACAGCACGGTGAAGCGCAGCGCCCCAATTCTCGCGGTCAACGGCGTCGCGAAAATCACCAGGAAGAGTGCGTTCGATCCGAGATGCGCCCAGCCGCCGTGAAGGAAGGAGTAGCCCACGGGGCCAAGGAAATAGCCGAGTGCGCTCTGGTCGCCGATCGGATGGAGGTAACGCGCGGGAATGAAGGCGGCAACGGAAACGAGCCATTCATCAAGATCGGGAGTCAGGATATACGCCCGGATGGCTTCGATGACAGCCAGGATCGCGACATAGACCAACAGGACGCCTGGTATGTTGAAGATCGGCTCGCGCTGCGGCGGCAGGCCGCCTTGGCGGTCCGTCTTGCTTTCTGCTTGCGTCAAAGCCTGTGTCTCCGGTCCATCAGCGGCACGTCTTAGCCCATGACCCGGCAACAAAAAAGACGCCGCCCAGCATTTCTGCGGGACGGCGCGACTAGGAGACGTGGAGATCTCTTCTGTCAAATCGAAGTGTGCTGATGGACGATACTCCGATCGGACATTTGTGCCACCGCTACCCGGCGCACGCAACGGAAACCAACTGTTAACGTTAATTGTCGGGAGCCGTGGTTAACCAACCCAAATGGCATGGAATTCGCAGCTTCAAAAACAAGCGGCACTGGAATCAGCCATGATCCGCCCAGATCCCCCAGGGGATCGAAGGACAGGAATACGCTAATGCAACACAAGACCACTGAAACGGTTTTCCAGTATTTCAACGGGTTACGGGGCGACAGAACCGCCCCGTTGCGTAGCGAGATCGATCCTGCGGCTCTCAAATCGGTGCTGCCGGATCTCTTCATCCTGGAAAAGGGCCGGGATGGAATCGTCCGATTTCGGCTGGGCGGCACACGCGTCTGTCTCATACTGGGACGGGAGATGCGCGATCGTGCCTTTATGGATATCTGGGATGCCGCGGTCCGCCACCGCATGCGCCTCGCTGCGGATGCCGTCATCGCCAACCAGTCGGCACTCGAGATCGCTGTGACCGCGATCGACGACGACGGCAACGCGCTGTCACTGGAAATGTTGATGCTGCCGTTGTTCTCGCGCGTCGATCACTGCGACCGCATCTTCGGGTCCCTGGTGACGCTTGAAAACACCCCGCTTATCGAAGGCTTTATCAGGCAGCTGGAGCCGGCGGATCTGGCTTTCGTGCCGGTCGAAACGCCGCGCGTGCTTGCCGGGTCGCCCGCGGCACACAGCGTCGCAACCGTCGGCTTCGGCCAGTTCCTCAACCGCGCTTCTCATCTGCGTGTCTTCGAGGGCGGCCGCCGAGACTGATTTCGCCGCCCGGCCCCGCCGCCGGCCCGCTGACAGATCGTCGCGGCCGGCGCACTGCATTTGAAAGGCTTGAGGAAAATCTCTATCATCGGGCGAAATGACTGCACCAAAAGGGATTTCCACCATGACGCAACATGAGATCGCGATTGTCGGTGGCGGCCTTGCCGGCCGGATCGCGGCGCTGGCCTTTGCGCGGCAAGGCTTCGACACTGTCCTGATCACCCCTGATGATGGACGCTTCGACCAGCGCACGACCGCACTGATGGACCAGTCGATCACCTTTCTTGGCACGCTTGGCCTCTGGGAAAAGGTGCGGCCTGCGACGGCACCGCTTGCAACGATGCAGATCATCGATGCGACCGGACGACTGCTGCATGCGCCGACGGTGAATTTCCGCGCCGCCGAGATCGGGCTCGACGCCTTCGGCTACAACATTCCCAATGCCCCGTTCCTGTCCATTCTGGGCGATGAGCTTGCGACGCTGCCCAATGTCAGAAAGATCTCGACCAGCGTCGCACGGGCGGAGCTGCAGGGCGAGAGTGCGCGCCTCATCCTCGCCGACGGGTCCGAGATCGAAGCCGGCCTCGTGATCGCGGCTGATGGCCGCAAGTCGCTGATACGGGAAACGGCCGGAATCGCCGTCGACAGCAGAAATTATCCGCAGACCGCGGTCGTGCTCAATTTCGCCCATGAGCGCCCGCATGCCGGCGTCTCGACTGAATTCCATAACCGTACCGGTCCCTTCACGCAGGTGCCGCTCCCCGGCAATCGCTCGAGCCTCGTCTGGGTGGTGACACCGGAACAGGCGGTCGACATCCTGCAGCTGCCGGCGGAGACGCTCAACCGAAGGGTGGAGGACCAGATGCAATCCATGCTCGGCAAGATCACCGTGGAGGGCGCGCCCCAGGCCTGGCCGCTTTCGGCCATGACGGCGCGCCGGTTTGGAATCGGCCGGGTCGCGCTGATCGGCGAGGCGGCGCATGTCTTCCCGCCGATCGGGGCACAGGGCCTCAATCTCAGTCTGCGGGACATCGAGACGGCGCTTGAACTTGCGACAGCGGCACGGGCAGCGAATGGCAGTCTCGCGATCGGCGAGGCCTATGACCGGCGCAGGCGCGTCGATGTCGTCAGCCGCACGGCGGCGATCGACCTGGTCAACCGCTCGCTGCTGTCGGGCTTCCTACCGGTGCAGATGCTGCGCGCCGCCGGCCTTCACATGCTCTCGGCCATCCCGCCGCTCCGCTATCTCGCGATGAACGAGGGCGTGGCGCCGGGCCGCGGCTTCAGGCTTTTCCCGCAGTTCCTAAGGGAAGAGATCCGTCGGAAACGCGCCTGACTTGATGAGATAGAGCAGCCCTGAGACGGTGACGACCGAAATCACCGTCGTGATCAGCACGGTTGCGGAAGCCCGCTCCTGCCAGGTGGAATATTGCTGGGCGATGACGAAGACATTGGTCGCCGTGGGCAAAGCCGCGAGCAGAAGTGCTGTGGCGACCCAGACATCGGGATAGTGGCCGGTCAGGCTCAGGTAGACATACATCAGGATCGGCAGCACGATCAGCTTGGCCGGCACGATATAGGGGATCTCGACCGGAACGCGCTTGAGCGGCCTGAGCGCGAGCGTCACCCCCATGGCGAAGAGCGCGCAGGGCGCGGCCGCCTGCGCCAGATTGTCGATCATCGTCTGCAGCACCAGCGGCGGCTTGAAGCCGGTGCCGGCGGCGAGGAAACCGGCAGCCGTTGCGATGATGAACGGATGGGTCGCGATCTTCACCGCCACATCGCGCGCCAGCACCAGGGGGCGCCGGCTGTCGCGGCCATCGAAAGCCATGAAGGCCGGCGCGACGGAAAAATGCACCAGGTTCTCGAAGGCGAAGATCAGGGCGAGCGGCAAAGCCGCAGCCTCGCCAAACGCGGCGAGCGCAATGCCCGGCCCGAGATAACCGATATTGCCATAAGCGCCGGCCAACCCCTGCACCGTCGCCTCGCCAATTGTGCTGCGCGTACCAAAGCGGCCGAGCGCGAAGACCATCGCGAAAATCGTATAGGTCGCGGCCAGGCTCGTGAGGATGAAATCGAAGCGTGCCAGCTCCTCGAGCGGTGTCTTGCCGATGATCTTGAAGAACAAGGCCGGCAGCGCGATGTAGATGATGAAGATATTGAGCCAGCCGAGTGCCTGTTCGTCCAGCTTCCGCCAGCGTGCCGCGACATAGCCGAGCAGGATGAGCCCGAAAAACGGAAGGACGAGGGAGGAGATTTCGGCCATGGCATGCTTTTGCAGTTTCGCTGGACGACTGTCCAACTACGTGGAGTGATTTCCGGGCGCAAGCGCCCCACCCGCACCAAACGTTCGAAACAGCGAATTTTTCCGAGAAGATTAACCGATCTTCATCAGAATCGGGAACGTCTGCTGAAACCAGATCGCAACATCGCTGACATAGCCGAAGATGAAGGCGAGCCCGGTCAGCACGAGCAGCGCGCCGATGATCTTTTCCATCACGCCGAGATGGCGGCGGAACCGCGAGAGAAAGGCTGTGAAAGCCCCGGAGAAGCTCGCTGCGAGCCAGAAGGGCACGGCCAAGCCCAGCGAATAGACGCCGAGCAGCGAAGCCCCCTGCCCGACCGTCTGCTGCGAAGCGGCGACCGCCAGGATGGCGCCGAGAATCGGCCCGATGCACGGCGTCCAGCCGAAGGCGAAGGCGAGGCCCATGACGTAGGCACCCGTCAGCGTTGCCGGTTGTCCCGTGCCCTGGAAGCGCGCCTCGCGCGACAGCAGTGGAATGCGGATCACGCCGAGGAAATTGAGCCCCATCACGATGATGATCGCGCCACCGATCTGGGCGAGGATGTCGAGATGCGTCCGGAGCAGCATGCCGATCGAGGTGGCGGATGCGCCGAGCGCGATGAAGACGGTGGCAAATCCGAGCGTGAAGAAAAACGACGAGAAAAGCACCGCGCGCCGCGACGCGACGCCGGCATTCGCCGCCGCATCGGGATTGCGGAATTCCTCGACGGAGACGCCGGCCATGTAACAGAGATAGGGTGGCACCAGCGGCAGCACGCAAGGCGACAGGAACGAGAGGGCGCCGGCGCTCAACGCACTCAGATAGGAAACCTCCGCGACTGCCAATCTGTGCCCCTCGAACCAAGCTTTTCGATCGCATGCCATATCCAAGCGCCCGCGACTAGGCCAGTCACCTTTTCTTGAGGCGTGGATATGCCGCATTTATTCGCGGCGTCCCGCTTTTGAGGGTTGACCCTGCATGCCCACTTCCCTATGTATCGCCGCGTTTCCGGAGGCGGTTCAACCGCCATTTCCCGTCATGGGAGAGCGTAGCTCAGCCGGTAGAGCAACTGACTTTTAATCAGTAGGTCATGGGTTCGAATCCCATCGCTCTCACCAAAAAAATCAATATTTTCAGTATGATACGGGAACGCAATACTCATCGCCTTGGAAATTCTTCACTCAGGGTTCCGCCAGGGTTCCAATTCTGCGGCTTTTATTGCAATCGCTACGCCGCTCTATCGACTCGCCAGAAACGGTTCGCCAGGCGTACCGCCGCCCCAAGCTGTTCCATCGCGCCATACCAAATAAGCTTTGTCGGTCCAGAGCACCCACACTGACGGAAACTGCTCGGCAGCCTCGGTGGTCGCGCCTGCGAGTTGCAGCCGGTTCTCTTTATGAAGTAGGCCGTAGCTGGAAGTGCCCAAGTAGATCAGCAAATCCGCCCCTTGCGGGTAATGCTTCGCGACCTTTTTTCGGACCGCATCACCAAGCATACCCGGTACCATCTCGGCTTCCGCGCGCCATTCTTCCACCGGTACATGCCGGATCCCCTGCCCTGGCTTGAATTCCACCCCGCGTTTGCGCCCTGGCCGTATTGCTTCCGTGACCTCGAGCCGAAGGATGCGATCGTCGAACCAGACCTCTATGTCAGGCCAGACATCCACCAGGACACGCACCTGTCCGCCGCCAATGGCGCGAGAGAACGTGGCGGCAATCCACGCCTCCTGCAGCAGCTTGACCTGCGGTTGATTGAAATAGGTGTCGCTGTCCACCTCTTCCGTGATCGCCAACACGTCGGCCGGCGCATGCCACTCGGCGAGCCACGCGCTCAATTGCCGAATCTCGTCCTTCGATTTACGCACGACATCTCCGCGGCGCGCTCGTTGCTAACCCGGAATTGTGCCGGAGCCAGCGCGGAAAATCTCTGGAAAATTGCGGATCGACATAGCTTTCGTGCCATCATATGACCGCGCATGAAAGAAAGTGATCGACGCCCCATCGTTCGCCTGGCGCTGACCCGCGCGGAGCTCGCCCTTTCTATCGGCATGAGTACGAGCTCGATAGACAAGATGGTCGAGGAAGGCGCACTGCCGCCGCCTCGCCGGTGGCACACTCGGAAGCTTTGGCTGGTAACTGAAGTAGAGGCGGCGCTTCTCGATCTTCCAATAGATGATCATGGCAACGTTGAAACTGGGGGAGAGCCACCCGAGCGTAGTCAGAGGAACGGCGTCGATTCGCGTGAGGTTGAAAGGGCGAACCATTATCTTTCCCTGTCACCGGAAGAGCAGCGTGTAGTGCATCAGCAAGAGAGGGAGGAGTGGAACGCCGCCGTCCTGGCGTCGCCGCTCAGCACCGCGGAGAAGACCGCCCTAAGAGTGCTTTCTCCGCTGGGTATCAGTGGTAAAGTTAGATTTGCTGATCTGAAGGGAGTGCGTTCCGACGCCATCGAACGCCTTAAGATTCGTGGCTTTGTCGAATGGAAATCAGCATATCAGCTTCCGGAAGGCCGCGAACATCTTTGGCTTACCTCCCCCGGTTTGACGGCGTGGGAGCATGTCGCGCGGACGTCGCAACTCAGGTTCAAAAAAGGGCAATCGCAGAAGCGCACGGTAAAGCGTTTCCTATGATCCGCGTTGAGATGACCTTCTAGGCCTGGGGGACGTATACTACGCTGCGCAGGAGCGTGGCGAGGTCGCCACCTCTAAGGATGGCAGCCTTGGGCGTTCCAGTGGAGAACGCCCCGCAACAGCGGCGGACATTGGCATCTCCCGCAAGCGACGCCGAGTAGGCGATCATGACGACCGGGGAGTTCGCTCGCCGTCGTTTGCGTCTTCAAAGCCCTGTTCGATCTCGGTGAGCTTCTCATTATCAGCCGGCGGGGGTGCGCCGGGCGTGCCGAAGTTCGGCCCCTGATCTGCGCTCTGTTCTGCCTGCTCGATCAGCTCCTTATCCACTGAAGATTGATCGGGGTGATTGCGCTCTAATTCGGTCATCTTAGCCTCCTGTTTCAGGGCTGAAACGCTGCTCCGATGAGCGCGGTTCCGGTGCCGCGAAATGGCCAAGCCACGGGCATTTCGGAAAAGGTGGGATTTTCCCACCAGGTTCGGCAACTCGCGCGGCACCGGGGCGACAAGGCCAAATTCGTCCATTTTCGCGATTTCCGTCGGTTCGAGAGTTTCCTTGTGATCCCACTGGTCGCGGAGCCCCACTGCGCCATTTTGGAACCCGATTTCCCTTTCAAATCAACGCGAGGTGAAAATGAGAGGACTCCCCCTATAGAAAACTAATTTGCGGCAGTATCCGGGGTGCTGCGCCCCGCGGGGCAGTGAGGCCTTATACGGTCCCTAAAGTGCCCTCGTTCGCCGCGCCTGGGCGCGCCTGTGAGAGGCATGCACATCAACCATCATGTTCGTCATCAGCAGGGCCGCGCGTGCCCTTGCCCATCTGTGAGGCGAGCGCCTGTCTGGCCCGTGGCCTTGGCATGCCATGCCCTATCATCGAGGGTGAGGCGCATGTGGTGCGAGCTGCGAGCCCATGCCCGTGGTGCAAGGCCAGCCCGTGCCATGCCCCTGCCCTCACACATGATCAGCGAGGCCGGTGGCCTGCGAGCTGCTACGGGTGAGAGGGTGAGGTGGACGCATGCCATTCACATGACCATGCACCACACGCGAACCGAAAGCCGCAAGGCTATAGGCCTATCGATCTACGTCGCATTGATGTGGGTACGATGTTGCGTGGCATCCCATGGTGCATGCAGGCGTTTCGATTTCAGTAGGGCTTTGCCGTATTGGATGAAGCCGGGAACTATGCCCCGGCCTAAAGAACGAGATCAGTCACGCTGATCGCGCCTATGCCGGCCAGCTCAATCTGGAAGTCGGCAATAGCATCGCCATCGACGTCTCCTTCGAGAACCCTACCAGCGTCCGCGCCGGATCCGGTCAAATACCACCGCAGTTCACCGCCCTTGCCGGTGAAGGTAGCGCCGTCCTGGGTAAGGAAGGTGAATGCGTCGTCGGCCGCTGTACCCGCGATCGCATCAATCCCGGAAAGATCAATGCGGTCATTCCCAGATTCAAAGTCCTCAATGAGATCGCGCGTGGTCGCCGTCACGCCGCTGTCGGTAGCTGCTAGATAGACGAAAGTATCAGAGCCTTTGCCGCCATTGAGCGTATCAGCACCGCCGGCGCCGGTGATGACATCCTCGCCCCCGTAGGCATCAACTGCTTCGTTGCCTTCACGCAAGACAATCGTTTCCGATCCGTTGAAGCCATAGACGTGGGTGCCGGCGGCGAACCCAAACACTCCACTCGCTTTGCCTACCTCAAGGTAATGATCAAGTGCCGACTCGAAGCCCGCGCCCTTCAGCATCTTGGCGCTGCTTTCCATCTGGCCAAGGTAATAGGCTTCGTTGAAGCCCGCAGCGCCATCCTTGGCCGGATTTTCGGTCGTACGGCTACCAAAGATGCGCTTCGTGCCAAGGTAGAGGCTCTCCGAGAACTTATCCCACTCGTAAAACTCTGTGTAGTTGCCCTGCGGCCGTACGAGCACGTCCATGATGCCGTCTTCGTTGGCGTCGACGTATTCCCCAAACTCGCCAACCCATGGACGGTCGCCGGATGGCAAATACTTCTGAGGAAGCCGGTCAAAATTCCCTGTGCCGTCGTTGAGGAAAACCCGCTCAGCTTCGGTAATCCCTCGCTTGTTTTGGTCAGACCAGGGTACAAAGATATCCAGATGGCCGTCACCATTCCAATCGACAAGTTTCACGTCATTCAATAGGCCTCTGGTGAAAGTCCATCCCCTGATCTCGATATCGAGCTTCTCGAATCCGTTTCCGCCGGCGGCCGAAAAAATCTCGAGGAAATTTCGGGGTGGTGCCTGTTCGGTAATCATGCCATTCACCCGAACGATCTCGTGGGCGTGGTGAATTGCAATGACGTCTTCGACGCCATCTCCGTTTACATCGCCCGTCGCGCCGAAATGCAGGCCATTATCAAGGTATTCTTCGCCATTGCTGTCAACGCTGATGCCGAAGGTCGCTGTCCCGCCGGTCCAGCTTATCCCTTCCTCGATACGGGAAACGAGTTGGAAGGTCTCAATTGTAGTCTGGACACTTCCGTCATCATTTAACTCCGTCAGATGCATCATTCCCCCGTAGGGTTCGGTCCAGAAATGGGCACCAAAATCCGCGAGTTCTACTTCACCGTCGCCATCAAAATCACCGGAGAAAAAGAGATTGCCACCGACACCCGCGACGATCTTTTGAGTGAATGTTCCGTCTGTTTCTTGGAAGTAGAAGGCGGTTGAGGCATCGTCGCCGTTTGGCGGCCAGCAGTAGACAGCGAAGTCCGTCAAACCGTCTCCGTTCAAGTCGTCGGCTACAGACTGTCGTCCCCATCCGCTGAAATCGAGGTCAACGGATTCGAAACGTCCGTTTGCAGAGAATAAGGCAGATTGGGCATTCGGAAAATCCCATGGGTTGTTCCGTCCATCCTCGTTTGTGTTGGTCAAGACAATGTCGTCGACACCGTCTCCATTGAGATCGGCTACTGCCGAATTCATAGAGTATCCGTCAGCGATGCGCCCTTGATCAGGCAAGAGGGATGTCCCGTCTTTGAAGCCCTTTTTGCCCGCGCCGAGGAGGAGTACCAGTTGTCCGTGGGCTTCCTCCTTGGCTGGTTCTCCACCTACAGAGTAATTTTCCGCAAAATAGCTGATAAGCATATCCTGCTTACCGTCACCATTGAAATCGCCATAGCGCGTCTGGTAGTTGGAAATAACCGCGTGCTTGGTCCCAAGTGTGGCTTCAGTGTCCTTAGAGAAATCCTCTAGATACTTCCGCGTGATGTTGCCCGACCAAGCCAACTTGAAGAACTTAGACATTCTGTACCCCCCGTGTGCATCAGAGCCTACGTGAGATATTTCAAGATGTCATCCTCCACAGGTAGAGGAAGAGGCAATATGAGCGACGGCCGACCAAGCTGCAGGACCACGCCATGACGCCGATCTCTGCACCGGGCGCGGCACGCGCGGGCGCCCGTAACCCATAAATTTATTGGTCTCGCTGTCAGGCTTGGCTCGCCGGATCATCTGCGGGATCTGGATCCTGCTCGAGCGCTGCTGCGCTGGCGCTCACTGCGAGACCGAGTGCTGCTAAGGTCTCCTTGGCGGAGAACCCTTGCTCGTTGGCTGCTGCAACAATATCAGCGACTTCCATCTGAACAAGTTCCTCAAGTTGCTTCGCGCGTCCTTCGTCTTCCTCCGCCATGGTCTCCTCCAGTGGAAAGGCCGACCAAAAGGGCCGGCCGAGCACGCTGATACTGCATGCGTGCAAACTTAGATTCAGAACGCCGATCGAGGGGCGTTCGTTCCTGGCTACGGCTTCACCCCGTGATCGCTGAAGCTGCGGCCCAGGGCCTTGGAGACAGACGTGGTTGCAGATGCTGCTGACGCGTTGATTCCGGACAGACCCGCCTTGATCGCGTTCACCAACCGTAGCGTTTCCGCCAGCGCCGCATTGTTGACCTGAGGCGTTGCCGTTACCGATAAGGCATCCTTGATCTGACGGCCGACAGAGTCAGCCTCAGTAGCCGCCGCATTCGCACCGCCCATGTCGACCTCTGCCGAACGCTTCACGCTGTTGGTGGTCATGTGGTCGAGGTTGGGATACCAGCTGCCCGGCCGCGGGCCGAGCCCGGCGCCGGCGGTGTGCATGCCCCCTTCAAAGCCTCCCGGGAACTCCGAACGAAGGCGGCGATCGCGCTCCTGGTCCTGAAGGAAATTCGGATTGGCCTTAAGGACGCTTTGATAGCCGGCGTGCGGAACATCGTTGAGAGCTTGGTAGGTAGTGATCCCTGCTCCGACCGGACCAGCCACACGCATGCCGGCTGCCGCGAGCCAGGGCATGGCGTCCTTAATCTTTGAGAGCCATCCGCCCTTTTTGCCGTCTGCCAGGTTGTCGACGACGCCCTGGCCGCCGAGGCTGGCGGCAGCCGCCTGCAGGGCGAAAGCAGCGGTGTTGAGGTTGGTGCCTGCGGTCATCAGGCCCCAGATTGCAGCGGTGACCTTCCATGCCGCGAAACCGCCGGCCAGCCCAGCGCCGGCAAGGAGGGCTTGGGCACCGCCGTCCTGCTCTCTCAAGGCTGTTGCGAAGCGCTGCAGGCCGCCTGTGAGCGAGTTCAGAATGCCGACCGCCTCTGGCATGCCCCTGATCGCCGTCGCCAATTCGCGCCAGCTCTCGGTAAAACCCTTCCATGCGACGAAGGGATCTTTCGCGAGCGCGTTGTCAGCTGCGGCCGGGCCCACCGCATTCGCATACTGCTCCAGCAGGCGGTCAACCTGCGCCTGCTGAGTGATCATCCTGGTCAAGAGACCAGAAGCATTGGTGTTTCGCGTGAGCTGCGCCACCTCCTGCGTAACGGCGGTCTCATCGTTTGTATCGACACCCTGCTTCTTCAGCGATGGGATCAAGACTTCCTTGACCCACTGATAGGGGTTGGTGCCGAACATGTCCGCCTTGACGAGGCCGTTGTCGTCGCGGATGCCGATATCTTTCTGGCGCTGGATGTTCTTCTTGCTCGCCACGGCATTGGAACCGATGACGAAGGCTTGGTAAGCGCTCGACAGCGCGGTACCGAAGCCCTCCGGCGTCATGTCCTGCATGAATGCCGGCGAGACATTGGCCAGAAACTCGGTCGACAGCCCGGGCACGGCGATCTTGCCACGGCGTGCAAACTGAAAGAGCTTGCCGACGTCGAAATCCTTGTCCTCGATCTGGGCGGCGCGGATCATACCGGCGATAATGTCCCGGGTGGCATCGATCCCGAGCTGGCCGTCTTTGTTCTTGCCGGCGTTGTCGATTCCGCGGAGCAGATTGCGGAGCTCATCGGGCGCCGCGTCCGTGCCCTTAGTCGTCTGCAAGGCGACATAGCCCCGCACCAAGTCCGGCAAGATGGAAAGCCCACGATCGATGCTGCCCATCATCGACTGAGAGGCGCGAGCGAGCTCCATGACATTGACCAGTCCAGCGCTCGGAAACTGCGTGGTGAGCCGGTCAGCTTCCGCTGCGATGCGAAGCCGGTCTGCAGGCACGATGTTCGCATTCTCTTGCTTGAAGATCTCCTTCTGGAGTTCCGCGCTGGCATTGATGCCACCGCGAACGGCGTTGGCGCCGCCATACATTAGCGTACCGATGGTGCCGTAGACCGCCATGTCCTTGGCCGCCTCTTTCCAGCGAGAATGCATCCGGCCGATATTGGTGTCTGCGTCCTTCGCCGCCGCCGCAAGCGCTGAAAACTCGCTCGTCGCCGCCAGTTTGAAGTTGCTCTTCTCAATCGACTGCATTGCCTTAGAGAGATTTCTCGAACTCATCGAGGTGTGCAAGGAATCCCAAGCCACCCGGAGCTTGTCGATATCGGCCGACGACGTACCAAGTTTCCGGAGGCGCTCTTCGAACTGGCCGCCCCAGCTTGTCTGATTCATCCGCTGAGCTGCGCGCTGAATCTTGTCGATCGAGGTATCGAGGTTATTCGCGGTCGACTTGGCCTTGCCGCTCATCTCGTCCTTGAGACGGAGAACGAGCTCGCCGATGAATGTCCGTGCCATGGTCGCTACCTCCCTGCCTTACTTCGCGGGCTCGGCGGCGGCGTCGAAAGCGGCGGCGGCCTGGTGGAGCGCCTTGAGGCGCTTCGGCGTGAACTCCTGCGCCGCTTCGTCGATCGTCTGCTGATCGTCGGCGTCGAGGACATTCCAGACCTCGATCGGGCAATCGACCATCGGGGGAAGGATATCGCCCTCGCTCGTGCGCAGGGTCTCGAGGTAGTCACGGACCTCCTTGCCGGATGCCCGGCGGATCTTGATCTCGGTCCACGTCTTGCCGTCAAAGTCGACCGGCCATTCAAGGGGGATCATCTTCTCGCGCGGGACGTCGGTGACGAACCTAGCGATCGGTGCGGGCGCCGGCTCGGCGACCGGCTGTTCGGTGATAGTGGTTTCGTCAGTCATGAAGCGCTCCTTTGATCTAGGCAAAGGGTATCAGGCGCGCGCGGGGCACAGAATTGGACATGGATGGAAATCGTTGCCCCGCGGACCGGCATCAAACCCTCGTTTTCGACGATCAAGTTACCAGTCGAACCGAACTGCGGGGATTGGCGTTGAGCGGCATTCTGTGCCCACGATTGAAACGCGAGGAGATGATTAGATGGACGGGACATTGATCGACGAAGAATATCGCGCCGGATACATCGCCGGCTTCCGATCGGTCCGGAAAGACGATGTTGCTGACCCGGATGTACCAGCAACGCCGTTCATCCAGGAGGGTCAAACGGCGCGTGACGTTGGCTGGAATGTAGGACGTCTGCACGGTCTCGATGCGACAGTTCCGGATGACCCCCAAGACGCCGGGTGACGAGGAGAATTAGCCTTAACCTCCTCATAGACTGGAGGATCTCGGGAACCTATGCCCGGTCGATCGCCATGAGGATCTCGTTCATGCTGTCCACCATGTCGTCGGCTTGTTCGAAGGTGAGGCCGAAAAGCATCCGGTCATCCCATACCGCGGGCAGGTTCGTTACCTGATCCATCACAGTCCATGTACCATCGTCTTCGCCAGCAATAGCGAAACGTGGACCAGCGTGGCTGAAATCGAACAGGTCGATATCGAGCCAGTTTAACGGGCTGTCGGACATCATGTGATCCAGTTGGGAGTACGGCCCAATACATCAGTCAGCCGCGACTAGCAAGATGACTGGCGAGGCAGCGCAGTGCTTATCATTTGATTCACGCGCTTGATGCATGCTGAATAAAAATTGGGAAGTAGATTGATGATGCCCAACAAATTCGACCAGAAGGCAAATCCGACTTTCGATTCACTTAGGGCGCCAGCGGATAGTAGGCCACGCGAACGAATGCCGCTCTGGCTCGCAGTCGGCACGCCAGTGGCGGCCGCGGTAATTCTGTTTTTGATTTTCTCTTAGTCTGACGGCGCCGCCGAGGCGATATACACCGATACGGCCGCTGTGCTACTTTTCGAATGCTCTCATTACTGCCAGGACTTGCCCAGCGGCGTCCAGATGCCTGTGATTTTCAGGCGACCACTCGGTGCAGCCCGCGACCGCCGCCGCCATTGCCAGGCGCTCGGTTTTCGTCATCCGTCGTTCTCCGCTCGAGCACAGTAACGCCGTCGATCGCCCCATACCGATCAGCGCGCCGGCCTTCGCCACCTGCTTACCATTGAAGCCCACGGCTTGCATCCATTCCCGAAACTCGTTCATGCCGACCTCGCAAAATCAACGAGGCCGCAATAGCAGATTTAGGTTGTGATTGGGACAACGATATCAGGCAGTCGTCGCGGCAGACGCGGCGAGTTCGGGATAGGCTTCGAGCACGGCCGCTTCGATCCGCTCTCGGAGTAGATATTCCAGCTGCAGCGGTTCCGCCCGGTGTTCGAAGTGATCAGCAAGGCTGGCCTGGTCGACGAGGTGCTCCCGGGCGAATCGCGCCAGTGCGCTCAGAGGTAGCTCGCTCTCTGAAAGGCCAAGCAGGTCGCGGCCTTGCTCGGCACGAGCGTGGTTGAGGGCAGCATAGGCGCGGCTCCGGAGATCCTCGATCGGGATCATCGTGACGTCGATCGGGACCACGGCGAGATCGTCGGCCAGCTTGTCGCGCAGAATCTTAATGCTGCCGTCATCGATCATCTCGCGGAGCCGGTGAGCGTCGGCGGCGCGCTGCAGGCCAGCGATCACTTCTGCCCGCCGCTCGGCGCGCTCGACGCGCCGCAGCAGATAAACCCTCATTGGCCGATCGACGTTTTTGAACGGGCTGACAGCGAGAGCATCTGGTGGACCGAGGTGTTTGCGCACCATCACGTCGGTCCACCCACGGTCAGTGATCAGCTTGTTCAGGGAGATGATCGGCGGGTACTCGAGGAGCACGATCGGCTTTTGGTTCATGTCAGCACCGCCCTGACAACGAGGACACAACAAGCGGCGATCGCCGACCAGGTCATGAGCCCGCGCCAAGATGCAGGGCGCCGCGCCGGCGCTGCTCCGCTCAGATCCGGCAGGAATTTTCTGAAATCGCCCTCCTGCCAACCGCCCTTGAAGTCCTCTTCAGGAATGCCGCGCTGCCGGCGCATCCGATTGTTAAAGCCGTGAACCGCCTCCGCCTCGGGAAGCTCGGCGCCATAGCGCTGGCGCAGCGGAGAGGCATCGACGATCGCCCGGCGCTCGAGTTCGGAGATCGGGCCGACCTGGCCGGACGGCGGAATGATGCTCACGCGTTCAACGCGGGTCGGAATGCCCGCGTCATCGAGCACGGAAACGAACGCCTCGCCGACGCCGAGCGCGGTCAACTCGCCCTTGACGTCCACCCCTCTGTTTTCGCGGAAGGCCGCCGCGGTGGCGCGGACCAATTTCATCCCGGCTGGCGTGAATGCGCGGAGCGAATGGGCAATGCGGTTGCCGAGCTGTGCGAGCACCGTTTCCGGTACATCGGCCGCGCTCTGGGTCACGAAGAACACCCCAACGCCTTTCGACCGGACCAAGCGCACCAGACGCTCAACCTGCTGTATGAGCGGCTTGGGGGCGTCCGTGAAAAGCAAATGTGCTTCGTCGAAGAAGAAGGCGAGCTTCGGCTTGTCGAGATCTCCGACCTCCGGGAGGACTCGGAAGAGCTCGGTCAAGAGCCACAGGAGGAAGGTCGCATAGAGGCGCGGGCATTCAAGCAGCCGATCGGCATGGAGAAGGTTGACCACCCCGCGGCCGGCGTCGTCCGTCCGCACCAGGTCAAGAATGTCGAAGCGAGGCTCTCCGAAAAGGCGGTCACCTCCCTGCGCCTCAAGAGCAAGAATGTTGCGCTGAATGGCGGCGATGCTGGCGGCCGTGACATTGCCATAGCGCTGGCAGGTATCTTCCCGGTTCTCAGCCATATCGCTCAGGGTCCAGCGCAGATCGTCAAGCGTCAGGATCCAGAACCGCTCATCGTCGGACTTCTTGAAGGCGATGGCGAGTGTGCCAGTCTGGACGTCGTTCAGACCGAGCATGCGGGCGAGCAGATCCGAACCCATTTCCTGCACGCTGGTGCGGATGGGCAAGCCGGCGTCGCCGAAAAGATCCCAGAGGGCCACCGGCGTGCGATCGGCGATGAACGGGCGGCCGAGCGCCCGCGTTCGCTCCGCCAGCGGCGAGGCGTTGTCACCTCGAGCGGCGATGCCACTGAGGTCGCCTTTCGTGTCGGCGGCGAAGATCGGAACACCGGCTTTCGAGAATTCTTCGGCCAATCTCTGCAGCGTCGTGGTCTTTCCCGTGCCCGTGCTTCCGGTTACCAGACCATGCCGATTTGCCTTCGCCAGCGGCAAGGAAACGACGCTTCCGGCCTTCGAGATTCCAATTTCGATCGAGGTCATTGTGAGCTCCAAAATCATTAGAAAAACTACCAGAAAACAGCCGTCAAAGCACTGATTTTCTCGGCAATACTCCCACCCGGCGATGTATTCCGGGTGGGAGGCAATTCCTTTTGAATTGCCCCACAATCGGGGTATTCCGCCGCCTATCCGGCGTCGGAATTGGAACTCTCTAGATCCTTCGAAATCTGGGTAATAACAACGGCCATCTGAGCAGTGTCAAGGCGGACCCTGGCAACATGTTTCATAAGAAGTGCGATACGGGCTTCTTTGTCGGGCCAATCCACAGGCCGTACCGCCAGTGCGCGGTTCTTCACCGCGTCCATCTGATCCATGATGAAGTCGTCGAGCGCTTCCAGGGCTTCGGCGCCCGGGCCTTCCTCTCCCATGCGCGGGCGGGAGGCGAGGCCAGACAGGGAGTCCGAAAGATGCGCCAGAGCGTCATAGAGGCCTTCCATGCGGGTGTGGCGGTCCATGGCGGCGATGGCAGTGGCGAAGGCGGTGTTGAGGTCGACTTGAGCGGGCATCATATTGCCTCCCATGCTTCGCGGACTCGGTCGGCATAGGCCGCCGCCTTACTGGCGATGAATTGGATGTTGGCGGCGTCGTGCCGGTCGATGGAAAGATCGCGCTTGCAGGTATCGCGGATACGGTCCTCGAGTAGTGACGAAAGCACCGATGACATGCTGACCATGTCGGCGATTAGGTCGGTGAGCGCTGCTTCACGCTGCTCCCGCGGGTCTCCGGCGTCGGATGGAAATGGGAGCACTGTTCGGCGGGTGATCGATCTCATTGCGCGCTCCATTCGGCAAGATCACCCAGGACCAGCACCACGCGGGGATTATTGCAGCCGCAACCGACCTCTCGCATGAATGCCTTCGTGCCTTCCTTCTTCTGGATGGCCCATTCGAGCGTGGGCACATCGAAGCAGTGGCTTGGATTGCCGTCGTCGTCGTCCGGCCCGCCTGTGCGCTCGTAAATGACGCTGAACGCGTGACCCTCGCCGCAGTGACGGAATGCGATAAAGGCGGCCCGGCAGCGGTTGGTGAAGCGCCACACCGAACGAAACAGCGGGCGGGTGACGGTAGGCACGCCTTCGGCGGCGGCCGCAGTGAGTGTGCTCGGCATCTTGTTTTCCAGTTCAACGGTTTTCGTTAACTGTTCTCATATTTCGTTTATTTCAGAGTTTGTCAACGGTTTTCGTTTATGGTACTTGGAAATAATTGATCTCAAGGACGAAAAATGTCTCTTACCCCAGCACAATCTCGGGCAGCCCGGGGACTTCTAGACTGGTCGCAGACGCAGCTCGCTAAGAACTCAAATCTCAGCGAGAGCACCGTCCGGGACTTCGAGAAAGGTAGGCGGCAGCCTTCGATCAACAACCTCGCTGCGATCGAGCGCGCGCTTGAATCTGCCGGCGTCACCTTCCTGGCGGACGGCGAGGAGACGGGTGGCGGGCCGGGCGTTCGCTTGAAAGCTGATCAATGACTGACGAGGATCCGAAGGCCGAGATTTCCCCGCTCTCGCAGGAATTTAGCGACAACGAGATGACCGTCGGCGTCATGATCTACAAGATCGAAGGCAACGACGGCTGGACCTTGGAAGTTGCCCTAGACGAGGAAACGTCCGTCACTTGGACCGATCTGTTTCCGACCGACCAGGAAGCATGGGACGAATTCACCAGTGCAGTGGCGGAGGTCGGGTTGCGGCAACTGCTCGATATCGACGACGCCGGAGAGGCAACGATCCACTGATGGTGCTTATACAATGACCTCGATCCTTATTTTTCTCACGGTCTTTTCCCTTGGTTTGGTGACCGCCGGCATCGCGCAATGGAAAGGTCGAAGCGCCTCGACCTGGCTGCTCTATGGCCTCCTTGCGTCGCCGCTTGCGATTCCATTGCTGCTCGTACAAGCACGGAGACAGAGCCCTGGCGCCCGTCTGGCACTTGCGTATTTTGTTGCAGCGGTGTCCCTCTTGGCAATTGTCGCTGTCGTGGCGGTCTATCGCGTTCAAAACGAGGGTGCGTTCTGACATCGTCGCTGGCGGTGGCCTAAACGCCGAGCCCAGCACCGGCAAGGTGGCTCAAGTTGCGCCACCTGATTGAAAACGCACCACCCCCGCCAAAGGGTGATCGCTTGCGTTGTCACTGCACGGCCGACGGCGGGACGACCATTGGGAAACTGATTATTTCGTGAAGTATGGAAGCAGATCAAAGCAAGCTAGATTTGCCATATTCGTGGGCATGAACTGCCGAATCCTCCCAAGGGCGACAGGGCGCCCGGAGACGACAATGGAGACTTCAATGAAGTACGATTGGGACTACGTTCCGCTTACGGACTGGTACGTTGATGATCTCGCCGAAGCCACTCGATGGTGGAACCGCGTCGACTTTAGGGACGTCGGGTTCGCGCCATGGCTGCTGACAACGATAGTTTTGTCTTGGACAGCGTTTGGGATTGCCCAGCTCCTGCAACTGGTCTGATCTACGAGCAGCCGCCATCGATTTCCCTAGAGAACAAAATCTATATCTTGAAGCACGTGCAGATCCTGAAGTTTTATCTGGAAGTCTGCCTTCCCGTTGCCGTCGACGTCACCTTGGATGAAAGTCACATCTTTGGCTGTGCCGCGCTTGTCCTCCAGGAAAGCTCGTAGCTCTCCCTCGACTTTGTGGAATTTCGCCTTCCCGACGAACTCAAATTCGCCGTCGACAACGATCGCCGATAGGTCGATCAAGTCGCCCGACACGAAATCAGTTATGGTGTCACACGTCTTGCCCTTGCCCGCTTCACCTATGTTGACAAAACCAAAGACGTCCGCGCCGGCTCCTCCCGTCACGACATCCTTCCCCAAACCGCCGGAGAGTGTGTTGTCGAGTTCGTTGCCAACAATTGAATTCGCCAAATTATTGCCAGTGCCGCGAATCGCAGCGCCGTCGAGTTCCAGGATTTCTATGAAGTTGCCCAGAACATAGTCTATCGAGGAGACGATCCGATCGCTTCCTTCGAGGTCATTTTCGGCGACAACGTCTGCGGCGTTTTCGACGAAGTACGTGTCATCAGAAGCTCCGCCGAGCATGCTATCGGCGCCAGCGCCACCATCGAGCATGTCTTTTCCGTCGCCGCCTTCTAGAGCGTCGTCACCACCGCCCGCCTTAATGTCATCGTCTCCTGCGAGGCCGATCAAGTTTTCAATGCTATTCGTTCCCACAATACGGTCTGAGACAGCCGAACCAACGACTTTCTCAATCGTGCTGCCCGGCATAATTATCATGTTGTAGAAACCGTTTTCAGAGCTTCGCGGGGTAAGTCCCGACCAGCCTGTCGCGCCGTTGTATGTTGCAGTTTGCCAAGTCCCGCCCAGCCGGTCGTAATACACATAGCCGCGAGCAAGATCGACAATGTTAATGTCGGTGGGGTCATAGGCCTGGGTCGAAAGGTCGATCGTATCGACGCCACCATAGTCGGCGACTACCGAAATCGAACCGTTTGCGCGATAAACGTCATTTGTCACAACCTTGCTCACGCCGTACAGAGATTGAAGTGCTAATATATCCAAGGGCATATAGCTGGTCAGACTATACTCATAATTGTTAGTCACAAGATCCGTTGAAGCCATCAGAGAAGCTGAATTGATGTCGAGGTCGGGGTTCAGGTGAGAAATTGATTCCTGAGAATGCGGGAGTCCAAGTGCATGGCCGACCTCGTGAATGAGGACCTGCCTCATGTAACCCTTCTCTTCGAGAACCCAATCATCGTTGAGAAGCACGGCGTGATTCGAGCCTGGCGATGGCCCGAAAGCATAACCCCCTACCGTCATGTTTTGGTGACCGATCTTGATTTCGCCATTGCCAGTCGGATCGTAAATGAAGTCAATATCGATAAATCGCTCGATGTCTTCGAAAAACCCGAGCGCTACGTCCTTCTCGGCTTGAGTTAATGCTTTATATTGGAGTGATTCCCCGTCGGGCAAAAGAAATCCAGTGCCAGGATAGGCAGAAGCCGGGAACGAGAAGGTAATCGTTTTTTGATGCCAAGAATCGGGTGAAAGAATTGAGCGGTAATTTTCCTGAGCGAACTGGATCTTCTGTTCAATCAATGCAAAATCCCAAGTAGCTCCCGTAGCCATTTCCGCTGCCTTTCTCGAATCTGCAACCAATTCATCAATCGGTGGAATATATCTTGCAATTTTCAGTTTAGTCAATGCGTGCGGGGCCGTAGGTACAACCCTCTAGCTTAGCCACAGCTGGTCTCGGTGCACTGAGACGCAACATCATCGGAGCTCGCTTGCGAAGCATTTATCATCGCAGGCCTCTCCGCCAAGATCCATGTCCGATCGACTGAAGATCCGCGCGCACTCGCAATGGCCGCCGGGAAAAACCGGATCCCTGTCGCCAACAGCCCCGCGTTCAGGAAGGCCAACCACGACGCCATGGAGGCGGTGATGAAGACGGTCGCCAAGATGAAGGCGGAGCGGGAGCGATTCTTTCATTCTGATCAGACAGACGGGGGAGGTAATATAAATGCTACCCACAAGTCGAACCTGGCTATTGAC
>NZ_JBYCZP010000016.1:0-145120 GCF_057586295.1 Rhizobium sp. SRI_017
AGAAAAAATCCGGTTTGTGAAGTTTTTTTGAAAACCCGAGAATTGCAGCATGTTGCGGCGCAAAACCTGGTCAAAATCGCCCCGCGGCGCACAAAATAATGCGTTTTGCCCGCGAAATTTCACATTTTCTCCCCGAAAGGCGCTCATCGCGTTTCTCGATGCCTTCACACGCGCGGGCTGATTTGACTTGGTGCGGGGATTATTGCACTGATTTTGGCGGCCGACAGGCCTCGTGGGAGAAATCCGTCTTATATGACTGATGAGAAGATCATACGCTCGATCGGCTCCGAAGCGCCGATCCTTGCAGAGGGACGGCGTACGCCCGACCGGCGCGAGGTATCGCTGCGCTGGCTCTCGGGCACCTTCCTCACCGGCCTGACCGCGTCCATCCTTATGGGTGTCGCGCTCTTTGCCGCCGTCGAGGGACGGCAGATCCTCACCACGCCTGCGGAAGCCTCTGTCATCACCCGCCAGGATGCCGATGATCGGGTCGGACCGACGTCTGTTATCAAGGGCAAGCGCTTGATCACATCGGCCATTGCCGCCAAGCCGGCCGACAAGGCGGTCATGGAAGTGCCGACCGTGGTCGTCGAGGGCGAGAGCCAGGTGATCCGCAAGCGACCCTTCGCCCATGTAAAGATGGCGCTCGCCGCGAATTATGCCACCGACCAGAGTTATCCGCGCTTCGACCCGCTCAATATCGTGGCCGAGGGCGAGCGGGATGTCGCCGTGGCCCCCTCTCCCGTCTTCTATGGTTCGGATGTCGAATCCGAGGTCGCGTTGAAGACCGACGCTTTCCCGACCGACCGGGCACCTTTCACGCTCGCACCGTCCATGTCACTCGACGAGGTCGAGGAGAATGTCCGGACCAACGGATCGGTTCTGACCGAGGGGACGGCGCAGGTCGCGACGCTCTATTATGTCGACCCGCAGCGCTTTTCCTCCGACAGCGATGCGCTCGATCTTCTCTCCCGGGTGACCGCCCGCGTGGTGGAGGAGAATTCAAGTGTCGCGATGCCGACGACAATCACGCCGACGACGCCCGAATATGCCGATGACATCCTGCCCGTGCGCAAGCCGGCCAAGGTGACGGCGGTGATGCTGGCCGCCGGCTATGCGCAGCCCGACTCGAAAGCGATCGAGGCCTATTTCGCCCAGGCGCTGGGCCGCAATGAACTGGCCGAGGGCGAAGTGCTGCGGCTCGGCATCATCCAGCAGGGCGAGAAGGCGCGGATCGTCAGGGCGAGCCTTTATGCGCATGGCGCCCATCTGCTGACTGCCGCGGTCAATGACAAGGGCCAGCTGATCGAGGGCACCGAACCGCCCCAGCTTGCCGCCATCGCCACGGCATTCGATGATGATGGCGTGCAGGTCGCCGATACCGGTGACCTGCCGCGGGTCTATGACGGTATCTACCGCGCCTCGCTGTCCTATGGGTTGAGCAAGGAGATGACGGGCCGGCTGGTCAGGCTGCTCGCACCGAGCGTCGACTTCCAGGCGCGGCTGAAGCCGACCGACGCGCTCGAGGTCTTCTATTCGCTGGAGGATGCCGACGGCGAAGCGACCGAGGAGTCGGAGCTGCTTTATGTCCGTGCCAAGTTCGGCGACAACGAGACCCGGCTCTACCGATTCCAGAACCCGGATGACAATTCGGTCGATTATTTCGACACCGAAGGCAAGAATCCGAAGCGCTTCCTGATCCGCAACCCGCTGCCCGGCGGCACCTTCCGTTCCGGCTTCGGCATGCGCAGGCATCCGATCCTGGGCTATATGCGGATGCATACCGGCGTCGACTGGTCGGCACCGCGCGGCACGCCGATCATCGCGGCGGGTGACGGTGTCGTGCTCAACGCCGGCTGGGACAAGGGCGGCTACGGCAACCAGACGCTGATCCAGCATCCGAACGGCTATGTCACCTCCTACAATCACCAGAGCGCCATCGCCAAGGGCGTCAAGGAAGGCGCCCGCGTCCGGCAGGGGCAGGTGATCGGCTGGGTCGGCACGACGGGTCAATCGACCGGGCCGCATCTGCATTACGAAGTGATCGTCAACGGCAACAAGGTCGACCCGCAGCGCATCCGCCTGCCGGCCGGCAAGACGCTCAAGGGCGACATGCTGTCCCGTTTCGAGGAGGAGCGTAAGCGCATCGACACACTTCTCGGCAATGCCGCGACCGTCAAGGTCGCCGAGACGCAGTAGAAAACCGGCGGCACTGCTGCCGCCGGCTTACATTTCTCACCTTTTACCCAATGGATCAGGCCGCTTCCTGCGTGGCGTCGCTGGTATTGGCCGAGAACACCAGGCGGTCGGAGCCTGACGACACCAGGATCTTCGATCCATCCGGGAAATCGCCCGACAGGATGCGCTCGGAGAGCGGGTCCTGGATATAGCGCTGGATCGCCCGCTTGAGCGGACGGGCGCCATAGATCGGGTCGTAACCCTTGTCGGCCAGCCAGCCGCGCGCATCGGCGCCGAGTTCCAGCACGATCTTGCGATCGGCAAGCAGCTTCATCAGCCGCTCGAGCTGGATATCGACGATCGCGCCCATCTCCTTGCGATGCAGGCGATGGAACAGGATGATCTCGTCGACGCGGTTGAGGAATTCCGGACGGAAGGCCGAACGGACCACGCCGAGTACCATTTCCCGCACCGACTCGACTTCATCATTCTCGCCGAGCTGGGTAAGGAATTCCGCGCCTAGATTGGAGGTCATGATGATGATCGTGTTCTTGAAGTCCACGGTGCGGCCCTGACCATCGGTCAGGCGGCCGTCATCGAGGACCTGCAGCAGCACGTTGAAGACATCGGGATGCGCCTTCTCGATCTCGTCGAACAGGATCACCTGGTAGGGCCGGCGACGGATGGCCTCAGTCAGGGCGCCACCTTCCTCGTAGCCGACATAGCCCGGAGGTGCACCGATCAGGCGCGAGACCGAGTGCTTCTCCATATATTCGGACATGTCCATCCGGGTGATCGCCGTCTCGTCGTCGAACAGGAAACGGGCGAGCGACTTGGTAAGCTCGGTCTTGCCGACGCCGGTGGGGCCGAGGAAGATGAACGAGCCGATCGGCCGGTTCGGATCCTGGAGCCCGGCACGGGCACGACGGACGGCACGCGACACGGCCTGCACGGCCTCGCCCTGGCCGACGACGGACTTGGCCAGTTCGTCTTCCATCCTGAGCAGCTTTTCGCGTTCGCCCTCCAGCATCTTGTCGACCGGAATACCGGTCCAGCGCGACACGATATGCGCGATGTGATCGGGGATCACGACTTCCTGCACCAGATCGGCAGTGGTCTTGTCGCCGTTGCTTTCGGCGGCTTCGAGCTGCTTTTCGAGACCGGGGATCACGCCATAAGCCAGTTCGCCGGCGCGCTGGAACTCACCCTTGCGCTGGGCGATCGCCAGTTCGTTGCGGGCATCGTCCAGTTGCTTCTTGATATCGGCGGCAAGGCCGAGCTTCTGCTTCTCCGACTGCCAGCGGGCGGTAAGCGCACCGGCTTCCTCCTCGATCTTGGCTAGGTCGAGCTCAAGCTTATCGAGCCGGTCGCGCGAAGCATTGTCGGTTTCCTTCTTCAGCGCCTCACGCTCGATCTTGAGCTGCATGATGCGGCGATCGAGTTCGTCGAGCTCCTCAGGCTTGGAATCGACCTGCATGCGCAACCGCGAAGCGGCTTCGTCCATCAGGTCGATCGCCTTGTCGGGCAGGAAGCGGTCGGTGATGTAGCGGTTGGAAAGGGTCGCTGCGGCAACAAGCGCCGAATCGGAAATCCGGACCTTGTGATGCTGCTCGTATTTCTCCTTGAGGCCACGCAGGATCGAGATCGTGTCGATCACATTGGGCTCGTCGACGAAGACAGGCTGGAACCGGCGCGCGAGTGCTGCGTCCTTTTCGACATGCTTGCGGTATTCGGCGAGCGTCGTGGCGCCGACGCAGTGCAATTCGCCACGGGCGAGCGCCGGCTTGAGGAGGTTCGACGCATCCATCGCGCCTTCGGCCTTGCCGGCGCCGACCAACGTGTGCATCTCATCGATGAACAGGATGATCTCACCGTTTTCCGACTGGACCTCGTTGAGCACGGCCTTGAGCCGCTCCTCGAACTCGCCGCGGAACTTGGCGCCGGCGATCAAGGAGCCCATGTCGAGCGCCATCAGTTTCTTCTCTTTCAGCGATTCCGGCACGTCGCCATTGACGATGCGCAGCGCCAGTCCCTCGGCAATCGCGGTCTTGCCGACGCCAGGCTCGCCGATCAGCACCGGATTGTTCTTGGTGCGGCGCGACAGGACCTGAATCGTGCGGCGGATTTCGTCGTCGCGGCCGATGACCGGGTCGAGCTTGCCTTCGCGGGCTTCGGCAGTGAGGTCGCGGGCATATTTCTTCAGCGAGTCGAATCCCTGCTCGGCATTGGCCGAGTCGGCGGTTCGACCCTTGCGGATCTCGTTGATGACCTGGTTGATGCCGACGGGCGTGACGCCGGCGCGCTTGAGCGACTCGGCGGTCGAGGCCGTGGTCTCGATGGCGAGTGCCACGAGCAGGCGCTCGACGGTGACGAAGGAGTCGCCGGACTTCTTGGCGGCTTCCTCTGCCGCATTGAAAATGCGGGCAAGCGGCTGGGCAAGCGAAAGCTGACTGTTGCCGCCGGTGGATTTCGGCAGCTTGCTGATCGCTTCATCATTCGCGGCCTTGGCAATGCGGGGATCGCCGCCGGCGCGCGAAATCAGCGACGCGGCCATGCCCTCCTCGTCATCGAGAAGCGCCTTCAGCACATGCTCGGCGGTGAATTGCGGGTTACCCTCGCCCAGCGCATAGGTCTGCGCATTCTGCAGGAATCCGCGGACTCGTTCGGAATATTTCTGCAAGTTCATAGTGTCTCTCCATTTCCCGCTCCGCCCATTCGAGGCACGGCAGCGTCGGTCAAGATCGGCCCCCCGAAGGCTGGCCGGCCGGGATCAAGTGATTTCCCGTCTGTCCGCAATATGGGAAGGTGGGTCGGGGAAAAAAAGAGGGGATTGGGAGAGAATTTGGGTGCGTTTCCATAGGATTGAAAAATGTCAAGATACGGCAGATCGCATGCCCCGTATCTGGGATAACCCCTCTTCCCTGCCGGGCTTGCTCCGGCGCGCATGAAGTGCTCCGTAACCTCAAAACACACCTCCGCGTTCACGCGAGCCGTTCCGCCCCGTGGCTTGACCATGCACGTCTCCCGATCCCCCCGCTTTCGCATGGGATATCGGCCGGGGCACGAAACCGTGCCACGTTAGGTATGACTGCCTCGCGGCAGCCGATAAGGCGCGTTTCCGTGCCCCGTTCGGTGGTTCTTCCCGCGCAACTCCGGTCCCTCTGCGTCACCGAATGCCTTGGGTACGCAGACGCTTGCTCAGCCTCCACGCCCACGATGTTCCTCCGTCCTCCATCGCTGGCAGTCCGGAAGTGCCGGTCCATCACCCCCGGCTGGCATTCGAATGCCTCCTATGCCTCACAGGCACGCCAGGCCCTTTTTCAGGCCCGAGGAGGACCATTTTCTGCGACAGGCCCTGGCATGGAGCTTTGCGTCGTCTCTCCACACCAGCAACACCGGCCCCGCCTCGACGCATCGCCATGCGTTGTAGCCGATGCGGGACGAAGTGATTCTCGCACGGGTTTGGACCCCGTGGAAAATCGGGCTTAACTTGTTGCATCCGTTATAGAAAAGGTGGAAATTTCTTGGAGGGGTTTTCACGCCCTCAAAGCGCGTCGAGAACTCCCGGGCCTTTGCGTCGTCTGGAAAATGCCGTTTGGAGCGATCTGGCCGGCCTTCCCTGTTCCCGCGGAAACAGCAAGCTTCTCTCGATGTCTTTATTGGCCGCTCAACTCCGCACGGCGGCACGAGCGGCCTTGCACCTTATCCAATCGGAGGCTGGAAATGGCGGCGATAGAGGTGATCGATCGGGACACGGTCGGTATGTACTATATCGAAAAGAGCGACGGCGTCCCGATCGGCGAACAGAGGACAGTGATCCAAGACGTCGCCGATCTCGACGCCACCGATGCGGGCTTCTGACATGGGCATGTCGGGAACCGAAGCGACGCTGGTGATGACCCTGCTCTTGGCGCTGAGCCTCGTGGCCGCTATGGGTATGATGTTCAAGAAGACTCTGAGCGAGACCGCCGCTCTGATGGCGGAACGGTCAGGTCGGTACGATTCCGCGGCCTATCGCGAGCGGCTCCAGCCTCGATGGCTGACGCCGATGCTGGTGAGTGCCTGGATTGGCATCTTCGCCATGGCCGTCGGGCTCGCCAGCGTTGTCGCAATCGTTGTGGCGATAAAGTTGTGCGGCCTCGCCGCCCTGGCCCCGCAAGGCATCGGCGTCATCCTGCGCCCTCACTTCGCCCATGATCTCTGCCTGGATCTGGCTCATGCCTCAATGCTCCGTCGCAAGGCCGAGGCGCAGGCGGCGGGCAGGGATGTGGAGGTGAGAAGCTACGAAGACGCGATCGGCGCCCTGGCGTTGGCACGGAAGCCAACCGACCTGGAACCCTGGCGACGCCGTAGTTTCGAACAATGAAGGATAGATCATGACCCTCCGCTCCATCCGCCTGGCGCTCGCCGCGGTCTTCTTGATCCTCGCCCCGGCAGCTTTTGCTGGCGATGACCTGCCCGCCCCTGTCAATGGCATCACCTTCGAGGAATGGGCGGCCGGCAATGCGCGGCTCGCCAACAACCAGCCGATGGCCGAGATGCTCAAGGTGCTCGGCGTCGACGAGAAGACCTGGAACGCGACCAATGATGCCTTCCTTGCGGAGCTCAAGAAGGGCGATCCGGCCGGTCCAATGTACCGCCGTTACGCCGAGGTCTTCGCCGATCCCGCCGTCGGTCGTTTCGAGCGGGCCGAAAATACTCCCGAGGTCCAGGGCAAGCTCGCGACCTTTGACGACTATGCCAAGGTGCAGGCACATCTCACAGTCGGTTCGCGCGCTGGCGACGATCCGGAAAAGATCCTGAAGGAGCATGGCCTGACGGTCTACGAATTCTCGCAGGAGACCAAGCCGTGGGTGCGAGCCATGGCCAACGCTGCCGGCAGTGACAAGATGACAGAGATGGATATCGTCATGCAGCATTATACAGAGGTCTACGAGGCGCGTTACGGACTCAAACCCGAATAGCGCTTACGCCAGCAACTCGCTCCAGTCGGCGACCTCGGAGAAATCGGCGAAGGCTTCGAGCACGCGCTCGCGGTTCCGGCCGGTAATCGCCCGGCCGCGACCCGCGACGCCTTTGTTGAAATGGATATGCTCCATCCTGCCGCCCTCGCCCAGCGCGGCGGTGACGCGACCCGCCTCGTCGTCGTTCCTGGCAAAGGCTTCGGCGATGCGGCCGGATAGCCCCCGCGCGCCACCTGATATCTCATCCTCATAGGAAATCCAGAAAGGCTTGATCAGGCCGTGGTGCTCGGCGAGCGTCCAGGATGTATAATAGCTGACATAGAAATTGAGATTGCGATCGAGCAGGCGCGAAATGCGCTGGTCGAAATCGAGCGACGCGTAATTGGCCGGTACGCCATAGCGGAAGAAGGTCTCGCGGTGCGGGTCTTCGAGGAGATGCTTGCGCGTGAAATCGTCGAGACTGACCAGCATGTCGAATATGTTGCGGCGGATGAGGATGACATCGAGCCGATAGAGCGCTGCCTGGCTGGCTAGAAAGGGCGAGCCCAGCATGTGGTGATGGGCGATGAATCCGTCGGGCCGGCAGCAGGCGGAGAGGAGTGCCAACTCATCGATCTCGTGCGCCCGGGTGGCAGCACCCAACATCGCATAGTCATAGGCGCGAGCGAGCAGCATGATCAGGCTGACGCGCGGAAGCTGGAACGCGGTGGCCAACGATTTGGAGATGAAAGTCGAGCCGCTCTTCATCGGCGCCGCGACCATCATGCGCCTTGTATTTCCCTGGGCGGCGGCGGCGCGCGCCTGCGAGACGACATAGAGCCACTGCGTCGAATTCAGTGCCTGCATGCCGGGCTGTGCATGGGGCACGAAGAACGGATTGACCTCGGTTCCGTGGATCATGCAGATGTTCTTGAGCCTGGGGTCGGCGAGCTTCTGCACGGCGTCGCCGACCTCGCGAAAGTCGGCAAGCGTGCCCGATCGAGTCAGATAATCGATGACGTCTTCAGAGGTGCTGATCATGGCAAGCCTGTCCCGTTCATCCGGGCAGGCTAGCGCCCGCGGCTTGCGTGAACCTTGGTCAGCCGATCAAAAACAGGCGATCAAAAACGGCCGATCAAAAGCGCAGGCCGGGAATGGCGAGGGGATTGTCCTCGAGCGCCTGGCGGTCCGCCTGGTCGACGCGCGGCGTGCCGGTGAAGGCATCGAACAGGTTCTGGACGAAGTCTGCCGGGAGATCCTTGGTGATCAGCACCATGCGGGTGCGGCGATCGGACGGGTCCGGCCAGCGCGGCAGACGCTCGGGCTGATGGAAAACGGATTGCACGCCATGCAGCACCAGGGGCCGGTCGGGATCGTCGGTGAGCTGGACGACAGCCTTCAGGCGCAGAAGCTTTTCCGCATGGGCCGAGCGCAGGAGATCGACAAACATGCCGATCGCCGCCGGATCGATCGGGCGGTCGTGGATGACTGAGAAGGAACGGATCGACTCGTCGTGGTGATGGTGGTGGTGATCGTGATCGCCGTGATCATGGTCGTGATGGTCATGGTCATCGTGCAGCCAGCGCGAGACATCGGCGATCTTGGTCGCGGGATCATAGAGGCCGAAGGAGAGCGTGGCGTAGCGAGCGACGTCCTCGGCGTCACCATCGGCGATCTCGGCGATCGGATTGAGCAGCTTGAGGCGGGCGATGAGCAGGGCGATCGCAGAGGGCTCCGCAAGCGTCTTCTTGGTCAGCACCAGGCGGTCGGCCATCGCAGCCTGCCGGCGGGCTTCCTCGTGATGATCGAGCGTCGAGAGACCGTTGACCGCATCGACCAGCGTGATGACGCCATCGACGGAATAGTCGCGGGAGATCTCGGTGGCGCCGATGATCGATTGGATGACGGGAGCCGGATCGGCAAGGCCCGTCGTCTCGATGACGACGCGGCGAAGCGCCTTGATGCGGCCGGTGGCCAGCCCTTCGCGGAGCGAGACCAGCGTATCGGTCAACTCGCCGCGCACGGTGCAGCAGAGGCAGCCATTGGACAGTTCCACCATCGCGTCGCCGGAGGACTCGACAAGCAGATGGTCGATGCCGACCTCGCCGAATTCATTGATGATGACGGCGGTGTCCCGCATGTCGGGGTCGCGCAGCAAGCGGTTCAACAGCGTGGATTTGCCCGCGCCGAGAAAGCCGGTGAGGATGCTCACCGGGATGCGCTCAGATGGTAGAACCATCAGTTAACCGGCCGCGGTTCAGGGATCGGAATGTCCGTGAACTTGCGGCCGAAGACCACGAGCGGCGAAGCGTCAGCCACTTCTTCCTCGACGGCTTCCGGGGAATCCTTGTCGACGGGAATGACCCTGACGACCGCGAATTCGAGCGGCCGGGTGATCTCATGCACATAGGGTGAGGTCTTGTTGTCGCCGACTTCGTCCGAGGCTTCCGAACGAACCTTCTTGCCCTTCTTCTTCGAGCAGATGACCTCGGTCTGGTCGGCCACCTGGTCGCGGGTCGCGCCATAGGGCTTGAGCTTGTAGATCGAGGGATCGCTGAAGCCGGCGCCGTCGGTCAGGCCCTTCTGCAGGAGATCGGCGGAGAGGACGGTGCGGCCGGCGAGGCTGTCGGAACCGAGCACCACCGAGATCACCGACCGTCCATTGCGAGTCGCGGTCGAGACCTGGTTGTAGCCCGATGCGCAGATATAGCCGGTCTTCATGCCGTCGGCGCCGTCGAAACGGGCGATCAGCTTGTTGTAATTGCCGAATTTCTTCTTGCCGACCATCACGCCCTCGAGCGAGAAATAGCCGGCATGCTGCGGGAATTCGCGCTTGATCGCGAGAACCAGCACGGCGAGGTCACGCGCGGTCGTATACTGGCCCGCGCCGGGCAGGCCGTGCGGATTGATGAAATTGGTCGAGTTCATGCCGAGCCGGCGGGCTTCGGCATTCATCATCGCCACGAAATTCTCCTTGGTGCCGCCGACATTTTCGGCGATCGCGAAGGCGACGTCGTTGGCGGACTTCACCAGCAGCACCTTGAGCGCGTCATCGAGCGTCAGCGCCTGGCCGGGCTTGAGGCCGATCTTCGACGGCGGCTCGGCGGCGGCACGCTTGCTCATCACCATGGGAGTCGTGAGCGTCATGCGGCCCGCCTTGACCTGACGGAAGGCGACATAGGCGGTCATCAGCTTGGTGAGCGACGCCGGATACCATTTCTGGAAGGCATCCTCATGCTCGATCACCTTGCCGGTCCGGATATCGACGAGCATATGCGGACCAGCCACCGCCTGGGCGACGATGCCCATGGAAAGTGCGGCTCCGAGAGTTGCAACGGCGGCCTTCATGGCGGCGCGGCGGAATACAGTTTTCATCCTGTCCCTTACCCAAAGATGTAGTCGGGAAACTTTTGACCGGGCCATATTTACCCTATATGGCAGAGAAATGGCAGATGCCCTAGAAAGTTTTTGCCGGGGAATCCGGCATTTCGCGATGTGAATGACAGGTGACAGAATATGCCGATCCTAAACCGTGTGAGCGAAATGCATGCGGAAATCACCGCTTGGCGCCGCGAACTCCACCAAATGCCGGAACTGAATTTCGATGTCGTGAAGACCGCAGGATTCGTCGAGTCCAAACTGCGTGAATTCGGTGTCGACGATGTTGTAAAAGGCCTGGGCCGCACCGGCGTGGTCGGCGTCATCAAGGGCGCGAAGGGCGACGGGCCGACGATCGGGCTGCGCGCCGACATGGATGCGCTGCCGATTACTGAAAAGACTGGCAAGGCCTGGGCGTCGAAGACGGCGGGCAAGATGCATGCCTGCGGCCATGACGGACACACCGCCATGCTGCTGGGTGCGGCGAAATATCTCGCCGAGACGCGCAATTTTGCCGGCTCGATCGCGGTGATCTTCCAGCCGGCCGAAGAAGGCGGCGGCGGCGGCCGCGAAATGGTCAATGACGGGATGATGGAAAAATTTGCCATCTCCGAAGTCTATGGCATGCATAACCTGCCGGGCCTCGATCTCGGCAAGTTCGCCACCCGCTCGGGCCCGATCATGGCCTCGACCGACGAGTTTCGGGTGACGGTCAGGGGTCGTGGCGGCCACGCCGCGATGCCGCATACGACGATCGACCCAGTCGTCATTGCCGCGCAGATCATTACGGCGGTCCAGACCATCGCATCGCGCAATGTCGACCCGCTGCAGTCCTCCGTCGTCTCGGTGACGATCCTCAAGGCCGGCGATGCATCGAATGTCATCCCCGACGAGGTGAGCTTCGCCGGCACGATCCGCACGCTCAATGCCGAAATGCGCGAGCTCTCCAAGAAGCGGCTCAAGGAAATTTCCGAAGGCGTTGCCGCGGCCCTCGGCGCCCAGGCAACGGTCTCGATCCACACCGGCTATCCGGTGACCAAGAACCACGGCGAGCAGACGGGCGTGGCACTCAACGCGGCAGGCGACGTGGCGGGCCTTCCGAATATCGACCCGGACGTCAACCCGATGATGGGCGGCGAGGATTTCTCCTATATGCTCAATGCCCGGCCGGGCAATTTCATCTTCATCGGCAATGGCAATACCGCCTCGCTGCACAATGCGGATTACGATTTCAACGACGACGTCATTCCGCACGGCGTGTCCTACTGGGTGCGGCTGGCCGAGCAGCGGCTTTCCACACTTGCTGTTTGAAGAGGGTTTGCCAGGCAAGATCTGTCGAGCGAGCGTCACGCCATGAAAGACCCGGGTCCCGGCCTGCGACGTGCCGTCATGATTGTCGCACTTGCCAATCTGGCCTATTTCGGGGTCGAGTTCGCTGTGGCGCTGGCCATCGGTTCCGCCTCGCTGATGGCTGACAGTGCCGACTTTCTGGAAGACGCTTCCATCAACATGCTCATCTTCTTTGCCATGGCATGGTCGGCGAGGAACCGCGCCCGGGTCGGCGCGGCCATGGCGCTGATACTGCTCGCGCCGGCCGTCGCATTTCTGTGGACCGCATGGCACAAGTTCTTCAACCCCCTTCCGCCTGCCCCATTTGCCCTGTCGCTTGCCGGGTTGGGCGCACTCGCGGTCAACCTGGGTTGCGCACGTCTGCTGGCTGCCTATCGCCATGCCGGCGGCTCCCTGACCAAGGCAGCTTTCCTGTCGGCCCGGAACGATGCCTTCGCCAATGTCGCGATCATCCTTGCAGGCCTGGTCACGGCATATCTCTGGCAGACCGCCTGGCCGGACCTGATCGTCGGCTTTGCAATCGCGGTCATGAATCTGGACGCGGCACGGGAAGTGTGGCAAGCGGCGACGGAAGAGCACGAAGCGGCCGCATAGACCAGGAACACCGCCTCAGAGTCGATCGAAATGCCGCTGGCCGCGGCGACAGATTTTCACCGGGAGAATATGATGACCGCTCAAAGCTGGGTCACCCTCGCCACGCATCGCGACTGGCTGATGGCCGAGGCTATCAGCCTGTTCGACTATTTCCAGCACCGCTCGATCAACCCCAAGGGCGGCTTCTTCGAATTCGACGACAGCGGCAATCCGCTCGGCGGCGACGATCCGGTGCGCGGCATCCATACCGCGGCCCGCATGGTCCATTGCATGGTGATCGGCCATCTGCTCGGCCGCCCCGGCTGCTCGCAGTTGATCGACCATGGCATGGACTGGCTCTGGAACCATCATCGCGACCGCAAGCATGGCGGCTATTTCTGGACGATGGGCAATGACGGGCCGAAGGATGCAACCAAGCAGGGCTATGGCCACGCCTTCGTGCTGCTCGCCGCCTCTTCCGCGACGCTGGTCGGCCATCCGATCGCCGAGGAAATGCTGGCCGACGTGACCGAAATCCTGGAGAACAAGTTCTGGGAAGAGGAACACGGCGCCATCGCCGAGGAATTCGAGCCCGACTGGTCGCCGATCCCGGGCTATCGCGGGCAGAACTCGAACATGCACCTGACCGAGGCGCTGATGGCGGCCTACGAGGCGACCGGCGAGGATTTCTATCTCGAAAAGGCCGAGCGCATCGCCGACCTGATCATCAACCGCCGTGCCCGCGAGACCGGCTTCCGCGTCGGCGAGCATTTCGACGAGAACTGGAACCTGCTCAAGGACTACCGCGGCAACGAGATGTTCCGCCCTTCCGGCACCACGCCTGGCCACGCATTGGAATGGGCGCGGCTGATCCTGCAGCTTTATGCCCTGGGCGGACGCGAAAAGACCTGGATGCCAGGCGCGGCAGAAGAACTCTTCGCCCAATCCATGGCGCTCGGCTGGGACCATGACAAGGGCGGCTTCTTCTATACGCTCGATTGGAATGACGCGCCGGCCAAGCGCTCCAAGCTGTGGTGGCCGATGGCGGAAGCGGCGGGTGCCAGCAGCTTCCTGATCAGCCACGTGCCGTCGGACATGCACGAGAGCAGCTACCGGCTGATCTGGGACACGATCGCCGCGAACTTCCTCGATCGTCGCAATGGTGGCTGGCATGAGGAACTGACCGAAGATCTCAAGCCGGCCCACACGATCTTCGCTGGCAAGGGCGACATCTATCACGCCCTGCAGGCCTGCCTGATCCCGCTCTATCCGGCCGAAGGCTCGATCACCAAGGGGATCATCGACAGCCAGGAGACGTGACGGCGAAGACATCATGACCGCACCGACCACCTCGCTTCGTGCCGACATCGAGTGGCTGGGCATCGCGGTGGGCAACACGCAGTCTGTGTGACGTGGCCCGCCCGGGGACGGGCCACGGTCTGAACAGATTCAGAAAACGAAGTCGGTCGGGTCGAGCTGGTTCACCGTGACATCCGTGAGCCGGAGCGTGTCGCTGCCATTCTGGATCAGGACATCGCCGTCATCGACGGAGAGATGGTTGGCCAGGAAATCGGCGAAACTGTCGACGCCGGTCCAGGCGGAGATGTCGACCTTGTCCATTCCGTTCTGGAAATCCTCGATCACGTCGGAGCCGAAGCCGGTCGAAAACACGAAAGTGTCACCGCCGTCGCCGCCTTCCAGGATGTCGTTGCCGAGGCCGCCGGAAAGCTTGTCGGCGCCGTTCATGCCGAGCAGCGTGTTGTGGCCGGAATTGCCGATCAGCGTGTTCGCATCGCTGTTGCCGGTGCCGTGGATGCTCCTGGTGCCGAGCAGCTCAAGATATTCGAAGTTCGCCTTCAGCACATAGGAAACCGTGCTCTGAACGGTGTCGACACCGCCCAAGAACAGTTCGCGGATATCCGTGTCCTGGCTGGAAACCTTGTAGACGTCAGATCCCTGGCCACCATAGGCGATGCCGTCGAGCGCGCCCTTCATCAGGTCTAGCATGTCCTGCCCTTCGCCCATGTCGATGGTGCCGATGATCTTGCCCGTGTTGATCACGGTGGAGTCGCCGGCGCCGTCCTTCACGGCGTAGTTTGTGCCTTTGAGCAGGCCATGATTGGTCAAGAGGCCGTCGGTACCATTGCTGAACTCGGCAGCGATATTGGTCGAAATGACCTTTCCGCTCTGGAAGTTGGTGAGTTCGACGGATGTGCCGTCATTGCCGGCGCCGGCCATGCCCGACGCACTGGCTTTGATGACGCCGCTGTTTCTGGCCTCGGAGTCCTCGCCGGCATAGGAGAAGGTGAGGATGCCGCCGTAACCTTCGATCCGACCGTTGTTGATCATCAGCGAACTGGCGCTGCCATGGAGGCCGTAAAAGGCCCCGGTTTCGATGAAACCGTTGTTGATGCCGGTGACGTCCCTGACGCCGCTGCCGAGCCCGCCGCTGGCTTCGCTAGCGTCGATGTGAGCGTGTCTGCCGAAGACGACCTTGGTGCCCTCTCCGTCGGCGTACACCCCGGAAGCGGTGGTGCCGGTGACGGTGATGTCGCCGAGGACGCGGATCGTCGATCCCGCATGGCCACCGCCAATGATGCCGGACTTGTCCGCGACGTTGATCTTGGCGTCCTCGGCAACGATCCAGGTGTCGTTGTCGGTTTTGATCTTCCAGGACTTGTTGAGATCCTTATCGAGAATATGTTTTGTCATGTGAGCCTCTGCTGAAATGATTGTTACTCGTTCCTGCAGCCACGACGACCGTTCGGTTGAAATTATTCAACTGAGGAATTCCGATTGTTCCCTGGGAGACAGGGTCGCGAAAGATGGCGCGCGTCTGGCAGGAGGGAAGATCTCAGAGGAAAAACATAGAATCGTTGGGCCTGGATGCCGTAGGCATTTGGACGATCCGGCAACGAAAATCGCCGATGACACAGCGCGAACGTGTTCGGCGGCGAAATACTCCGGAACGATCATGCCAAAATGGCCGGGAGGTCCAAACGAATGATGGCAGCTGCGCCCTTCGACACGACGACGCAGCCGCATCATTCCGGGCATCTCGCAGACATCGCCGGCAACCGCATGAAGTGCCGCTGCTGCGCGACGGCCAAGTGTGGTGGTGGATGATTATTTCGCCGAGATCGTCCGGGCGTTTCCGTCCTCGGGCGAAGGGGCAGAAAGCAAGGTCGGCGATTGGCCCGTCGTGCTGGTCGATGCCGCGTCGATGTGCGCCTTCGGCAAGGCCTGGCTGGAAGAGCGCTTCCCGCAGTCTGCGCGAAACGGCCAGATGCGCTCGAATAGCGGCGGCAGGCCCTGCGTTCCCAGCTTGAACGTCATCTCAAAGCGCGCCATGCCAAAGCCCCGAAACCTTCTCTTCATCTGCAGCCAGAACAAGCTCCGCAGCCCGACGGCCGAGCATGTCTTTTCACAATATCCCGGTATCGAGACCATGTCGGCGGGAACAAACAACGATGCCGAGACACCAATCGACGGTGAAATGGTCGACTGGGCGGACGTCATTTTCGTGATGGAGAGGGCTCATCTCAACAAGCTGCGCAGTCGGTTCAGGATGCATCTCGGCAGCAAGCGCGTCGTCTGCCTCGATATTCCCGACGACTACGACTACATGGACCCGGCCCTGGTGCGGCTCCTGAAGGCCAAGGTCGGTCGCTACATTTGATGCGGACAAGTAAAAACCGGCCCCCGGAAGGAGGCCGGCTTGGCGCGGTGCGCCCGCGTCTTCTCGCTATGCTCAGAAGAAACCGAGCGCCTTGGGAGAGTAGCTGACCAGCATGTTCTTGGTCTGCTGGTAGTGATCGAGCATCATCTTGTGGGTCTCGCGGCCGATGCCGGACTGCTTGTAGCCGCCGAAGGCGGCATGTGCCGGATAGGCATGGTAGTTGTTGATCCAGACGCGGCCGGCCTCGATATTGCGGCCGAACTGGTAGCAGCGGTTCGCATCACGGCTCCAGACGCCGGCGCCGAGGCCGTAGGGCGAGTCGTTGGCGATGGCGAGCGCCTCTTCGTCGTCCTTGAAGGTGGTGACGGACACGACCGGACCGAAGATCTCCTCCTGGAAGATGCGCATCTTGTTGTGACCCTGGAAGACGGTCGGCTCGACGTAGAAGCCGTGTTCCAGATCGCCTTCGAGCAGGTTGCGCCCGCCGCCGGTCAGGACCTTGGCGCCTTCCTGCGTGCCGATCTCGATATAGGAGAGGATCTTGTGCAGCTGTTCGGAGGAGGCCTGGGCGCCGATCATGGTCTCGATGTCGAGCGGGTTGCCCTGCTTGATCTTCTCGACCCGGGCGACGGCCTTTTCCATGAAGCGGTCGAAGACCTTCTCATGCACCAGTGCGCGGGACGGGCAGGTGCAGACCTCGCCCTGGTTGAGCGCGAACATGGCAAAGCCTTCGAGCGCCTTGTCGAGATAGTCGTCGTCCTCGGCCATCACGTCGGAGAAGAAGATGTTGGGCGACTTGCCGCCGAGTTCGAGTGTCACCGGGATCAGGTTCTGCGAGGCATATTGCATGATCAGCCGCCCGGTCGAGGTCTCGCCGGTAAAGGCGATCTTGGCGATGCGGGGCGACGAGGCGAGCGGCTTGCCGGCTTCGAGGCCGAAGCCGTTGACGATGTTGAGTACGCCCGGCGGCAGGATGTCGGCGATCAGTTCGGCCAGAACGAGGATCGAGGCCGGGGTCTGTTCGGCCGGCTTGAGCACGATGCAATTGCCGGCGGCGAGCGCGGGCGCGACTTTCCAGGCGGCCATCAGGATCGGGAAATTCCAGGGAATGATCTGGCCGACCACGCCGAGCGGTTCGTGGAAGTGATAGGCGACCGTGTTATGGTCGATCTCGCCGATCGAACCTTCCTGGGAACGGATGCAGGCCGCGAAATAGCGGAAATGGTCGATGGCCAGCGGAATGTCGGCCGCCATGGTCTCGCGGAGCGGCTTGCCGTTGTCCCAGGTCTCGGCCTGGGCGAGAAGCTGGAGATTGGCGTCCATGCGGTCGGCAATGCGGTTGAGCAGCAGCGCGCGCTCGGCCACCGAAGTGCGGCCCCACTTGTCCTTGGCGGCATGGGCGGCATCGAGGGCAAGCTCGACATCCTTCTCGCTCGAGCGCGGGATCTCGCAGAGCTTGCCGCCGGTGACGGGCGTGATGTTGTCGAAATAGCGGCCCTCGACCGGCTCGCGCCATTCGCCGCCGATGAAGTTGCCGTAACGCAGCTTGAACGGATGCTCGAGAATTCTCTGATGCAGCATGACTTCCTCCCTTGAAGAGACTGGTTCGGGATGAACCGTGGCCGCAACAAGCATGAAGTCGTTATATACGTCCATATATTGCGGCGAGAGGACTGCAGTGAGTGTAGCAAGGTTGAAACAGCAACGGCTAAAAGAAGGTTTCGGCGCCACGCACATCGCTAAGAATTTGTTTTATATCAATTTTCTTCTGCGGCACGACCTTTGCTTCACTGCAGCGTCAGGCCCATGTCAATGCGGCGGCAGCGACCAGGAGATAGCGCGCAAGCTTTGCCGTGACGGTCAAGAGCAGGAATGACCAAAGCGGTTCGCGCATCACGCCTGCCGCAATCGTCAATGGATCACCGACAATAGGCACCCAGCTCATCAGCAGCGACCAGCGTCCGTAGCGATGATACCAGTGTCGCGCCCGATCCAGCGCCACCGCGGATACTGGAAACCAGCGCCGGCCTTCGAAACGGCTTGCGCCAAGGCCAAGCAGCCAATTGATCGTGGCCCCCGTGACGTTTCCCGCCGTTGCGATGGCGACCAGTGTCCAGACGGCAAAATCCCCCGTGAGGATCAGTCCGACGAAGGCGGCCTCAGAGGGAATCGGCACGATCGAACCCGCAGCAAGGCAGGTCACGAAGAGGCCGAGGAGAGCGAGGAAGTCGGTCACCAAGCGTTACCGGCTCGCGAGCGCATTGGCGGCCGGCAGGGCGAGGTCGACAATGACGGGCAGATGGTTCGATCCGATGTCGGTGCCGCGTTTCCAGCCTGTCACGCGCAGCTGCGGCGAGACGGCAACGTGATCGATGGTCGAACCGAAATAGCCGATAGGCGCAAGCCGCGTTGCAAAGCGCGTGACCGGCGGCCAGAAGCCGGACCGGGCAAAACGATAGTGTGTCGCGGCGAAGAATTCACGGAAGAAGGCGGAATGTGCCGGCAGGTTCCAGTCTCCCGCCACCACGACCGGCATGTCCGGTGCTTCGCTGCGGATCGCGGCAGCGAGTCGTTCGAAATAGGCGTTGCGCTCATGCCATTGCTCCACGCTGCGCGGCGTATCGGGATGGACGGCGTAGACGACGACGGGTCCGGCCGGGGTTTCGATCACCAGCCGCATCGCGTGGCGCTCGACCTTTCGGCCCGGCAAGTCCGCGAGCTGCCGGTATTCGCGTATCGGATAGCGGCTGAACACCTTCTTGTCGTCGGCATCCGAAAGCGCGCCCTCGGTTTCGAACGGAAAAAGGCCAGAGCCCCTGATCGCCTCGACAAAAGACCGGCGCGTCTCTTGCGTGACGACGATGTCGGGCTGCGTGCGGGTGAGAAGCGCAACGAAAGGACGCGGATCGGGATTGCCGACATAGAGATTGGCGATGAGGATGCGGATCTTCTCGCCGGCCGTTTTATCGGGCGAAGGGGGCAGCATGATGAACGGGAGCGCGCAAGTGCCGACGGCGGCAAGCGCAGCGAGCCGGGCGACGCTGCTCCCGAACGGCAGGGTCAAGAGCAGAAGCATGCCGGCGACGAGGCTGAAGACCGGCCAGAAGAAGGTCAGCAGATCGAGTGCCCAGACCTGCTCGCCGGCCACGACGACGGCGAGCGCGAGAACCAGACCACCGATGGCGCAGACCGTGAGCAGCATTCGCATTCATCGTCCCTTATGGCCGGTCTGGTCTGAGAGGCTTGACCGCCTGGAGCACAGCCGTCTTATCGAAGCTTGAAACGCGCGGCAACAAAAGGGCCCGGCAATCGCTTGCCGGGCCAAAAGCGGAATATGTAAACATATGCCGCGACGGGAGGATGAGCGGCGCGGTTGTTCCGCGCCGCAAGCTCGTTACGAGTGGTAGGCAGCTTCGCCGTGGGAGGCGAGGTCCAGACCTTCGCGCTCGGCTTCGACAGCAACACGCAGGCCGACGACCAGATCGACGATCTTGAAGAGGATCGCCGAGATGATGCCGGACCACAGCAGCGTCACGAGCACGCCCTTGAACTGCGACCAGACCTGGATTGCCGTACCCGGGTAGACCGCTGCACCGCCTGCGGCATAATCGACGATGCCCGCACCGCCAAGAGCCGGATTGACGAACACACCGGTGAGCAGCGCGCCGATGATGCCGCCGACGCAATGGATGCCGAAGACGTCAGCCGTATCGTCGTAGCCGAACTTGTTCTTCACCGTCGAGACGAAGAAGTAGCAGACCGGGGAGACCACGAGGCCCATGACAACCGCGCCGATCGGGCCGGCAAAGCCGGCGGCCGGGGTGATGACGACGAGGCCCGCCACGGCGCCGGAAACGGCACCGAGGATCGAAGCCTTGCCGCGGGCAAGGGTTTCGACCACCGTCCACGAGAGCAGAGCCGCAGCCGTCGCGACGAAGGTATTGATCATTGCGAGTGCCGCATAACCATTGGCTTCGAGGTTGGAGCCGGCATTGAAGCCGAACCAGCCGACCCAGAGCAGGCCGGCGCCGACCAGCGTCAGCGTCATGGAATGCGGCGCCATCATGTCCTTGCCGAAACCGGTGCGCTTGCCGACCATATAGGCGCCGACGAGACCGGCGATACCGGCATTGATGTGAACCACGGTGCCGCCAGCGAAGTCGATGGCGCCGAAAGCCCAGATGAGGCCCGCAGCTGCGATGGTTGCGTCAGCCGTATTCGTGGAGGCGAATTCCGGACCGGCCCACCACCAGACCATATGGGCGATCGGGAAGTAGACGAAGGTCAGCCACAGGATGGTGAACAGGATGACCGCCGAGAATTTCACCCGCTCGGCGAAAGCGCCGACGATGAGGCCGGGCGTGATCGCGGCAAAGGTCATCTGGAAGACGACGAATGTATATTCCGGAATGACGACGCCGCGCGAGAAAGTCTCGACGACCTTCGAGGGATCAATCCCGATCAGGAACATCTTGGAGAAGCCGCCGATGAAGGTGTTCATGCCACCGCCATCCGTAAAGGCCATCGAATAGCCGTAGACAATCCAGACGATCATCGCGACGGCGGCGATCGCTGTGACCTGCATCAGGACGGACAGCATGTTCTTGGCGCGGACGAGGCCGCCGTAGAAGAGGGCGAGGCCAGGAACCGTCATCAGGAGAACGAGGACGGACGAGACGAGCATCCAGGTCGTGTCGCCCTTGTCGGGCGTTGGAACGGCAGCGGGCGCGGCGGGTGCCGTGGCATCCTGCGCGAAGGCAATGACCGGCGCCAGCGTCACGCCGAGCGTCAGCCAGGCCGTGCTGATCGGGTTGAAGATCTTAGAAAGTGACATTCGGTAAAACTCCCCTGGGAAATGTGCGGCGGTCAGAGCGCTTCGGAATCAGTCTCGCCGGTGCGGATCCGGACAGCGTGATCGATCGAGTAGACGAAGATCTTGCCGTCACCGATCTGGCCGGTCTTGGCAGCGGCCGCGATGGCCTCGACAGCCTTGTCGACGAGATCGGCGGGAACCGCGACCTCGATCTTCAGCTTGGGCAGGAAGCTGACGGCATATTCCGTACCGCGATAGATTTCCGTGTGCCCCTTCTGCCGGCCGTAACCCTTCACCTCGGTTACGGTGAGGCCCTGGATGCCGACGCCGGTAAGCGCTTCGCGCACTTCATCCAGCTTGAACGGCTTGATGATAGCCATCACAATTTTCATCTGGTTTCCCATCCTTTGACGAATATGCGGGCGGAGACCCGCCCCCTTGCAAGATCGCGGGAAACAGTGCCCTCCCGTGACTGCCTAGGAGGAATACAAGTCGCGTGCCAGTTCGCGAACGGTCACTAGATAACTGTTTTTTAACGGTTTTTTTCCGAGGCCCTAAAAAACGGGCAGTCACTCGCGGCAAGAACGACCAAAAAATGTGCAAAATATAAAAATTGGTCAGAAATTAATCAGATGCACGTTTCCGAATCAGACCTTCCTGCGCGACCGAGGCGATCAGCCGGCCGGTACGGGTGTAGATCGCGCCACGGCTGAGCCCGCGCCCTCCCCCAGAGAAGGGACTGTCCTGTGTGTAGAGCAGCCAGTCGGAGAAATCCGGATCGGAATGGAACCACATCGCATGATCGAGGCTCGCGGCCTGCAGCGTCCGGTCGAAGACGGAAAGGCCATGCGGAAAAAGCGATGTATCGAGCAGCGTCATGTCGGATACATAGGCGAGCACGGCGGCAGCCGTGCGGCGATCTTTCGGCACCACGCCATTGGCCTTGACCCAGACATGCTGACTCGGCTCGAGCCGGTCGGAGGAGATGTAATGCGTCATCGAGACCGGGCGGATCTCGACTGGCCGCTCGCGCATCCAGAAACGGCGGATATGTTCCGGCGCGTCGCGGAGGAATTTTTCGTAGATCGTATCCGAATCCGGCAGGTCTTCAGGCGGGGTGATATCGGGCATTGCGATCTGATGGGCCAGCCCCTCTTCGTCCGACTGGAAAGAGGCCGAGAGCGCGAAGATCGGCTTGCCGTGCTGGATGGCGATGGCGCGTCGCGTCGTGAAGCTGCCGCCGTCGCGAATACGATCGACCTCATAGACCACGGGAATGGCCGGATCGCCAGGCCGCAGGAAATAGGCATGCAGCGAATGCACGAAGCGATCGGCCGGTGCCGTACGCTGGGTGGCGGCCAGCGCCTGTGAGATCACCAGCCCACCGAACAGCCGCTGCCAGCCGACATCAGGACTCTCGCCGCGGAACAGATTTTCCTCGATCTGTTCGAGATCGAGGATGTCGATCAGGTGTTCCATGCTGGTGAGGCTGTTGGCAGGGCGCGGCATTTTGGCTTCTCGACGCTGTTTCGTCACATTGCTCCGTCCTCTATACTCCGGACAACAGCGGCGGCAAGCCAACACTTGGCACCCGCATTTCAAGGAGTTGACCATGCTGGATATCTTGGTTGGCGGCGGCGGCTATGTCGGGCTCTCGGTTGCCGTCTCGATCAAAAAGGCGGCGCCGCATCTAAACGTCATGGTCGTCGATGCCGCGCCGGAAAATGTCTGGCAGAAGGATGCACGCGCCTCGGCGATCGCAGCAGCGGCCTCACGGATGCTCGATGCCCTCGGTCTCTGGGAGAAGATGCTGCCGGAGGCCCAGCCGATCACCCGCATGGAAATCACCGATTCCCGCACCTCCGATCCGGTCCGGCCGGTCTTCCTGACCTTCGATGGCGAAGCCGGTCCGGGTGAGCCCTTTGCCCATATGGTCCCCAATCCTGCATTGATAGGGCCGCTTCTCGCGGCCGCGAAGGACTTGGAAGTCGAGCTGCGTTTCGGCACCACCGTCGACAGCTTCACCACGGACCAGCGCTCGGCCACAGCCAATCTCTCGACCGGTGAAACGATCGAGGCGCGGCTACTGGTGGCCTGTGACGGCGCGAAATCAAAGCTGCGTGACATCGCTGGCATCAAGACCGTGCATTGGGACTACGGCCAGTCCGGCATCGTCACCACGGTCGAGCACGAGCGTCCGCATAATGGCGTCGCTGAAGAACACTTCCTGCCGGCCGGCCCGTTCGCCATTCTGCCCCTGCCCGGCAACCGCTCGTCACTGGTCTGGACGGAGCGTACTGCAGATGCCGATCGGCTGGTGATGGCCGACGACCTCGTCTTCGAGGAAGAGCTGGAGCGTCGTTTCGGCCACAAGCTGGGCCACATCAGGCCGGTAGGCCCGCGCCGCGCCTTCCCGCTCGGCCTGACGCTCGCCCGCGCCTTCGTCGCCAACCGCTTCGCGCTGGCGGGCGACGCGGCACATGGCATCCACCCGATCTCCGGCCAGGGCCTCAATCTCGGCTTCAAGGATGTCGCGGCTCTCGCCGAGACCATCGTCGATGCCGACCGGCTGGGGCTCGATATCGGCGCAATGACTGTGCTGGAGCGCTACGAGCGCTGGCGGCGCTTCGACACGTTCCGCATGGGCGTGACCACCGACGTGCTCAACCGGCTGTTCTCGAACGATGTGACGCCGGTTCGCGTGATCCGCGATTTCGGACTCGGGCTGGTCGACCGGATGCCGGGGCTCAAAAGCTTCTTCATCAAGCAGGCGTCGATCGCCAGCGGCGCGGATCCGAAGCTGCTGGGTGGGATGATTCCGTGAGGGATAAAGAAAGACCCCTCCTAAATCCTCCCCACAAGGGGGAGGACTTAATCCAGCTGCCCTCCCATTGCCTAAGGCAACGTCACCACATCCTGTAGCCGTACGAATTCCGTGAGAGGGTGCCGCGAGTTAAGTCCTCCCCCTTGTGGGGAGGATTTAGGAGGGGTCCTTCAGATCTCCGTGTAGTCTTTCAGCAAATGACGAACGTGTCGTTCGATCTCGGCAAAGACATGGTCAGATCCCTCGATCACCTGTCCGTTGTCGAACCTCAAGACCGTAAATCCCTGAGCTTTCAGAAAAGCATCTCTCCGTGCATCGTGAGCCCGTCCTGCCAAGGTCTCGTGCGTATCGCCATCGACCTCGTCAATCAGCCGGGCCGATAGCCATGCAAAATCCGCGATGTAAGGACCAACAGGCGTCTCCCGCCGAAACCGGGCGCCGTAAGGCCTGAACTCGCGGAGCATGTCCCACATATCCCTTTCAGCTTTGGTCAGCTTGCTCCGCAGCGTGCGCGCGCGTTTACGTGCAACGGCATCGATATTTGAATGTGGCACCTGAAGCCTCCCGGCCACACAAGCTATGAATGCCCCTCAGCTTGCCTTGGCATCCCGGAAAGCTCAAGACACCCGCGCTCGACGGAAGGCAAACGGCCGATTTGGCTAAAGTCCCATCCTTGTGCGAAACCTTCCCAATTAACGAATGAGCCTCAATAGTTAACCGCTCTGTCTTGAAAGTTTTAAGGTTTAGTGACTATCTTTGAACATCCGGCACTTGCGCCGGATGCATGACTGTTCAGGTAAGAAAGGACAAATCTCTGACAACAGTGCACGCGAAAGGGGTGGCATCCGTTGCCTACTCCCGGAGCCTGGAACGTAGCGAGACCGCTGCGGCCGAAGCTCTCAAGCTGGTCCTCGAAAGCCTCGAAGACTCAAAAGCTGAAAACGTCATCTCAATCGACATATCAGGCAAATCCGCACTGGGCGACTACATGGTGGTCGTATCCGGTCGCTCGAACCGTCACGTGACGGCGATTGCCGAACATCTGATCGACGATCTCAAGGCCGAAGGCTTCGGCAGCCCGCGTATCGAGGGTTTGGAGATCGGCGACTGGGTGCTGATCGATGCCGGTGACATCATCGTTCATGTCTTCCGCCCGGAAATCCGCGAATTCTACAGTCTCGAAAAGATGTGGGCCGCGCCGGATATGGATGAGGGAACGCTGCATTAAGCAACAGCGACCGCGCGCCATGACGGCGCATCAGGGTTGCGAGCTGCAATACGTGAACAGGCCGCCTTCACCTCGCGGCACTGACACGATAGTAAGCATCTCGAAAGGGCCTCCCCTTTCGTGAGCGGAAATTTGGTCTGGAATTCGAGCGCGCACCATGCGGATTTCATTGTTCGCCGTGGGCAGGCTGAAGTCGGGCCCGGAAAAGGAACTTGCCGAGCGGTATCTTGACCGCTTCGCCAAGACAGGGCCCGCTGTCGGGCTCGAACTCGCAAAAATCATCGAAATCACCGAGAGCCGATCGGGCAATGCCGAAACGCGCAAGCGCGAGGAAGCGGCCGCGCTCGAGAAGATGCTGGGCGACGGCGCCATTCTGATCCTGCTCGACGAACGCGGCAAAGCGCTGGACAGCCCTGCTTTCGCCGACCTGCTCGGCGGCATCCGCGACCAGGGCAAGCGCGACCTGATCATCGCCATCGGCGGGCCGGACGGGCTCGATCCGGACCTAGCCGCCAAGGCCTCCCACATGCTCTGCTTCGGAAAGATGACGTGGCCGCACCAACTGGTGCGGGTCATGCTGGGCGAACAGCTTTATCGCGCCGTGACCATCCTGTCAGGGCATCCCTATCACAGGGTCTGAGCTGCTTCCGGCCGCTGCTCGGCGGCCAGCCGATGAGCATGCGCGCGTTTGATCTTCTCAGCCACGAGATGCTGCAGCCGCCAGAGATTACGATCGCGGATGCCGAACTCTTCGAGATGAGACACCGTGTTGTAGAGATATTCGGCGCAGGAACCGGCATAGCCACAGGCATGTGCAAGCCGCTCGGCGACCTCTTCGAGCGGCAGCTTGAGCGCGATGCCTTCACCAGGTCTGGGTCCGGCCCAGAAGACGAGCGCCCGAAGCTTCTCCGCGCCGGCCTGCAAGTGCACCCAGCGCACCATGTCGAACTCGCTCTGGAATATGATCTCGCGCCGCACGGTCTTGATCAGCTCGGCCTCCCGCCTGTCGTCCGACAGACGGAACGCCACACCGTCGCAGCGGCCGCCGCGATCGAGCGCCATCATCAGGCCCGGGGTCTCAGGCGTGCCGCGCCAGCTCGTGAGCTCCAGGCAGAAGGAGCGGTGCCAACCGATCGCCGTGGCGCGACGGCTCTCGACCGTCTCGAATTCCGGCTTCCAGATCAGCGAGCCATAGGCGAAGATCCAGACCGGATCCGATCCGGCCTCTTCCAGCAGGCGATAGGCGATCGCGTCCTGCTCCGCCTCGGTCAGCAATACCCAGTCTTCCGGGAACCCCTTGTTCTCCTCCTCGCGATAGCAGAGCGCGACGAGTTCTGAGGTGAGAGACATCTGGCGCGGAGGGGCCATGCAGTTGCGATCCATGGATTGTGGTTTGACCTGCCCGAAGGATTCACGAAGAGGACAAATCGCACAACAGGAATTTGGAGCCCTGGGCGGGCGGCCGACATGTGACGATTGCAAGGCGATGCAATATAGAGACGCTATTGTCGGGCGGTTGAGCGCGGATCCACATCCGCTGTCGGATCGGCGTCGCCCGGTTCGTCATTCAGGTGACGCAAGACAGGGGTTGGCAATGGGGAATGGCAGAACCAGCGTGCAGAACGCCGCCGAAGTGGAAGCCGCCCTTCGGGCCATCAGTTCGGAGGCGGCCAAAGCCGATGTCGCGCGCTTCTTTCACGACGGCCTTGGAGAGACCCAGGTGCTGGGCGTCGGCATCGGCAAGGTCTTTCCCGTCGCCAAGGCCCACAAGGACCTGCCGCTCGCCGAAATCGAGGCGCTGCTGGAAAGTGTCTTCTATGAAATGCGCATGGCAGCAGCCGCGATCATGGATTTCCAGGCCCGCGAGAGGAAGCCGGTGAACAGTCACGCCGAACTCTACGAGCTCTATCTGCGCCGCCATGACCGGCTCGACAATTGGGATCTCGTCGATCGCGCCGCGATCCATGTCGTCGGTAGGTTTCTCGAGGACAAGCCGCGAGACCCGCTCTATGAACTGGCGCGGTCGCCGGATCCGTGGCGGCGGAGGACGGCAGTGGTGGCGACGGCCTATTATCTCCGCAAAGGCGATCCGGCCGAACTTTTCGCCATCAGCGAAATCCTTGCCGGCGATTCGCATGTCATGGTGCAGAAGGCCTTCAGTTCCTGGATCAGAACCGCAGGCGATACACATCCGGAGCGGCTGAGGGCGTTTCTCGCGGCGAACCGCGATCGGATGTCGGCCACGGCGCTGCGCATTGCCACGGAGAAGATGTCCGATGAAGAGAAGGCCCGATTCAGGCGCTGACGCCTCCCTTCCCCCCAGCCTCAAATAAGCTTAACCTGCCAGTCATAGCGGGTTATGCGCAATACGATGCGGATCGGAACAGGACGGACAGGCTGGGGGCGGGTCGTCGCGATGGCGGCGGCCGGGCTGGCGTTTGCGCTGCCGGTGGCCTCGCCGTCGCAGGAGATGGATCCGATACCCACCGAGACCGGTACCTCGCTGGGTGCGCTCACCATCAAGCGCAATGCCACGGAAAGCGAACTCCAGGACCTCGCCAAGACGCTGGCTGATGCCAAGGCGCGGGCGACGGAACTCGAGCAATCCATTGCCGGCATCGAGCGGACGACGGCCGGGCTGCGTGAAGCGCTCGTCGCTTCGGCCGGCAAACGCAAGGATCTGGAGCGGCAGGTCATCGCCAACGAGGACCGGCTGAGGGATCTCGCCGGCAAGGAGGCACAAGCGAAAAAATCGCTGCACGCCCGCCGCGGGCTGCTGGCCGAAGTGCTCGCCGCCCTTCAGCGCATGGGGCGCAATCCGCCGCCCGCGCTGCTGGTCACGCCCGACGATGCGCTATCCTCGGTGCGGTCGGCGATCCTGCTCGGCGCCGTGGTTCCCGGCATCCGCGGCGAGACGGAAAAGCTCGCGGCCGATCTCGACGCGCTTGCCAAGGTGAGGAAGGACATCGCGGCCGAACGCGAGAGCTATGTCCGCACCATGGCCTCCGCGATCGAGGAGGAGCAGAAGATGACGCTGCTCGCCGCCGAGAACGATAAACTGAATGTGAAGAACCGCGCCGAACTCGAAAGCGAGAAGAAGCGCGCGGAGGAACTGGCCACCCGCGCGACCAGCCTCGAAGGCCTGATTTCCTCGATCGAGAGCGAGATTTCCTCGGCGAAAGCAGCGGCCGAAGCGGCCAAGGTGGAAGAGGCCAGGCGCGCCAAACTGACGCCCGAGGAACGCGCCAAACTCGATGGCGACCAGAGCCTGCCCGACAAAAACCGCATTGCGCCCGCATACGCGTTTTCGGCCCTCAAGGCCAAGCTCGACCTGCCGGTTGCCGGTGATGTGCTAAGATTGTTCGGCGACGATGACGGGACCGGGCACTCGGCTCAAGGCATTACCGTTGCGGCCAAGGCCGGCATGGTGGTGACGGCGCCCGCGGACGGATGGGTGATGTTTGCAGGACCATTCCGCAGCTACGGGCAGATGGTCATCATGAATGCGGGGGACGGCTACCACATCGTATTATCGGGCATGGATTCCGTGACCGCCAAGCAAGGACAGTTCGTCGTGGCCGGGGAACCGCTCGGCCAGATGGGCGAGAAGAGAATAGCAAGTGCGGCAGGGATGCATCTGGAAACCGACCGCCCCACGCTGTACATAGAATTTCGCAAGGACGGCAAACCGGTCGATTCGAAGGCCTGGTGGTCCGTCAAAGATCTCGGAAAGGCACGCAATGCTACGTAAGACTTCTCTTGTGCTTCTCGGAGCGCTTCTGGGTTCGACCGCCATGATCGGCGTCTATGCCGCCGGCATTCCCGCCAATGCAGCGGGGTCGTCGACCTACAAGGAGCTGTCGATTTTCGGTGAAGTGTTCGAGCGTGTGCGCGCCCAATATGTGACGCCGCCGGACGAGGCGAAGCTGGTGGAGTCGGCGATTTCGGGCATGCTGACGTCGCTGGATCCGCATTCGAGCTATATGAACGCCAAGGATGCCGACGACATGCGCACCCAGACCAAGGGTGAATTCGGCGGTCTCGGCATCGAAGTCACGATGGAAAACGACCTCGTCAAGGTCATTACCCCGATCGACGACACGCCGGCCGCCAAGGCAGGCGTGCTGGCAGGCGACATGATCTCCAAGATCGACGGCCAGGACGTGCGCGGCCTCAAGCTCGAGGAAGCGGTCGACAAGATGCGTGGTGAGGTCGGTGCGCCGATCACGCTGACCATCCTGCGCAAGGGCGCCGACAAGCCGATCGACATCACGCTGAAGCGCGACGTCATCGCCGTGCAGGCCGTCAAGGTCCGTGTCGAGGGCGATGTCGGCTATCTCCGCGTCATCTCTTTCACCGAGAAGACCTATGATGACCTTAAGAAGGGCATCGAGAAGATCCAGGCCCAGGTGCCGAACGACAAGCTCAAGGGCTTCGTCCTCGACCTGCGTCTCAACCCGGGCGGTCTGCTCGACCAGGCGATCAATGTCTCCGACGCCTTCCTCGACAAGGGCGAGATCGTCTCGACGCGCGGCCGTATCGAAACCGAAACGCGGCGCTTCTCGGCGACCGAAGGCGACCTGATCAACGGCAAGCCGGTGATCGTGCTGACCAATGGCGGCTCGGCTTCGGCGTCGGAAATCGTCGCCGGCGCGCTGCAGGATCTCAAGCGCGCAACCGTTCTCGGCACGCGCTCCTTCGGCAAGGGGTCGGTCCAGACTATTATTCCGCTCGGCGACAATGGCGCGCTGCGCCTGACCACGGCGCTCTATTACACGCCGTCGGGCAAGTCGATCCAGGGCATCGGCATCACGCCCGACATCACCGTCGAGCAGCCGATCCCGGCCGAACTGCAGGGCAAGCTCGAGAAGGCTGCCGAATCCTCGCTCAAGGGCCATATCAAGGGCGCCGACGAGAACGACGAGGGTTCCGGCTCGCAGGCCTATGTGCCGCCGGATCCGAAGGACGACGTGCAGCTCGCTGCCGCCCTCGACCTGCTGCGCGGCAAGAAGATCGACGCGCATTTCCCGCCGGACCAGAAGAAGGCCGTCGAAGTCGAACAGAAGAAGCCGTAAGGTTTCACGCGGCGGGCACCACCCGCCGCGTTTTTGATTCGGACGGACGGCAGATTTGAGCGGCATCAACACGCCACTGGGACAGGACAGGAAGCCGGCGAGACGACTCTCGCCCGGCTTTCTTTCATTCGGGCGCTTTCTTCTCGTCTTCGGCGGCCTCATGCTGGCCGGCGTGTCCTTCTATGCAGCGATGGGACCGGAGAACATCGAAAAGCCTGAAGTCGCCTCCGTCGAGCAGAAGCCGGCCGACGCGAACCAGGTGGTTGTCCAGACCGACGCCAAGACTCCAGAGCAAACTGACAAGCTGAACCATACCCGGCCGCATGACGGAGCCAATGTCGAAAAGCAGGTGATGGACGACGGCTCGGTGGTGACGAAATTCACGCCGAAGAACCGCGACAAGGATGGCCCTGTCGTCATCGACGCCACCGCCCAGAATCCGCAAGATCCGAAGACCGCCGACCTACCCGACGAGGCATTGCTCGAGGAGACACCCGAGGGCAAGCTGCCCATCGTCGCCGCCGACGGCACGCGGCCGGTCGACCGCTATGCCCGGCCATGGTCCGGCGCCCGCGGCACACGCGTCGCCATCGTCATCGGCGGCCTCGGGCTCAGCCAGAGCGGCACGCAGCGCGCGCTCGACACGCTGCCGGAGGATATCACCCTCGCCTTTGCCGCCAACGGCAACTCGCTGTTCCGCTGGATGCCGGTGGCCCGCAAAGGCGGCCACGAGATCCTGCTGCAGCTGCCGCTGGAACCGTTTGATTACCCGGATAACAATCCCGGCCGGCTGACCCTGGTCAGCTCGGATTCGGCGGCCACGAACCTCAAGCGCCTGCACGAGGCAATGGGCCGGATGACCAACTATACTGGCGTGATGAACTATCTCGGCGGCCGTTTCCTCGCAGATGCCGAGGCACTTGAGCCGGTCATGCAGGACATTTCCAACCGCGGATTGCTGTTCCTCGACGATGGCTCATCGGCGCAGTCACTCTCGGGCACCTACGCCAAGGCCTTCGGCGGCCCCCATGCCTTCGCCGATGTCGTGCTCGACCAGGAGGTCAGCAAGGCGTCGGTACTCAAGAAGCTGGACGAACTGGAGCGCATTGCGCTCCGCAAGGGCACGGCGATTGGGGTCGCCTCGGCATTCGACGAGAGTGTCGATGCCGTGACCGAATGGGCGCGCAATGCACAGGGCCGCGGCATCGAGATCGTCGGGGTTTCAGTGCTGGCGGACGTGCCGGAGTGAGGCTTAGAGCGCTCACACCTTCTCTTTTTTCCGCACCGGGGCCTTGGGCTTTTCCTCCGGCGGAACATCAGGGCTCGGAGCGAGAAGCTTCCTCAGCGAACCTATCCTGTCTTTCACCAGCGGCCTGAACCGCGATGCGCGGTACGGCATGTCGGCCGCGCCATAGCCTTCGGGCCCATCGTCATTGCCGCGATGAATTTCCTCGAGCTTGATCCCGAGAAACTCGCCATCGACATAGTGCGAGTACATGCCGACCCAGCGGATGGTATAGATCTGGCCCTTGCGGATAACCTGGTCTATCGAGACATTCTTGAATTTGTCATCGATGCAAACAACCTGCTGGCCAACATAGAAATCGTTCATCGCCGTCTCCGATCCGCATGCAATCTGTTACGTCGATACGGGGCGGCTATCAACCCGTTTCCCCCGAACTGTTTGCCGGGGTCTGCACGTCGATATAGATGTTGATGCGACATTTGTCGGGCCGCGTTGCTGTCGCACGCTATCTGAGCCAGGCACTTCGCCGACGTGGCGACCTGAGAGAAGCTGAGCCTTGTGAGGTCGCCTGGGGAGGGCTATTCATCATCGATATTGTTGAGGACTCCCATGACCAAGAAAACCGTCCGCGCCGAAGATCTCCCCTATCGCCCCTGTGTCGGCATCATGGTGCTGAACCGCGCGGGCCTCGTCTGGGCCGGCAGGCGCACGCCGATCGGCAATTCCGAATATGATGGTTCGCCCCAGCTCTGGCAGATGCCGCAGGGCGGGATCGACAAGGGGGAGGATCCGGAGAAGGCGGCATACCGTGAACTCTACGAGGAGACCGGTATGGAGACGGTAACGCTGCTCGCGCGCTCGAAGGGCTGGATCAATTACGACCTGCCGCCGGAGCTCATCGGCATCGGCCTCAAGGGCAAATACCGCGGCCAGACGCAGGCCTGGTTCGCGTTTCGCTTCACGGGTGAGGAGAGCGAAATCCAGATAGCCCCGCCGCCGGGTGGCCACGAGCAGGAATTCGACGAATGGGCGTGGAAGCCGATGGAGGACCTGCCGGAACTGATCGTTCCATTCAAGCGGGCAGTCTATGATCAGGTGGTTGCCGAGTTTCGGCATCTATCCGTGACGACCGTATAACTATCGGATATTGCTAGAGGAAATGGGAACTCTCCGTTCACGAAAATCTTATCAATCGTGAACTCCATCTGTCATCACAGGCCTTGCCGGCTTCTCCGTGACGTGAAAGTGGAGGACGCAGATAAGATTATCAAGGAGCTCCCGATGGCTATCACAAACACCCTTAACCCCTGGGCGCCGCGCGTGCTCTCCGTCGTCCGCATCGTTGCGGGCCTGATCTTCCTGGCGCATGGCTCGCAGAAGCTGCTCGGCTTCCCGGCAAGCGACATGAACCCGCCTGTCTTCTCCATCTTCTGGTTCGCCGGAGCGATCGAGTTGATCGCCGGCACGCTGATCACGATCGGCCTGTTCACCCGTCCGGCGGCCTTCATCGCCTCGGGCACGATGGCCTTTGCTTATTTCATCGCGCATGCGCCGCAGAACTTCTTCCCGGCGCTCAATGGTGGCGATGCAGCGATCCTATATTGCTTCTTCTTCCTCTACCTGGTCTTCGCCGGCCCGGGCAGCTGGAGCATCGACGCGCAACGCGGCACGGCATAAGCTCAACCCTGCCAAGGAATGGATAGGCGCCGGTCTCACGACCGGCGCCTTTTTATGGCTGTGCTCAAGCCTTGAAGAATTCGAGCAGACCGGCATTGACGACGTCAGGATGGGTCGTTGCCATGCCGTGCGGCAGGCCGTCATAGACAACGAGCGTGCCCTTCTTCAGCAGCTTGATGGCAAGGTGAGCCGAGTCGTCGATCGGCACGATCTGGTCGTCGCTGCCATGCATCACGAGCACGGGCACGTCGATGGTCTTGAGGTCCTCCGTGAAATCGGTTTCCGAAAAGGCCTTGATGCAATCGTAATGGGCCTTGGCGCCGCCCATCATGCCCTGCCGCCACCAATTCTGGATCACGCCTTCCGACACCTGGGCGCCCGGACGGTTGAAGCCATAGAACGGTCCTGCCGGAACATCGCGGAAGAACTGAGCGCGGTTGGCGACCAGCGCTGCACGGAAGCCGTCGAACACCTCGATCGGCAGGCCGCCCGGATTGTTCTCCGTCTTCAGCATGATCGGCGGCACAGCGCCAAGCAGCACGGCCTTGGAGACACGACCGCCGCCGCCATATTGCGCGACGTAACGGGCAACCTCGCCGCCGCCGGTCGAATGGCCGACATGGATGGCGTTCTTGAGGTCGAGATGCTTGACCACTTCGGCGACATCGGCCGCGTAAGTGTCCATCTCGTTGCCTGTTGCTGTCTGGGTAGAGCGGCCATGACCACGACGGTCATGGGCGATGACGCGGTAGCCCTTGTCGAGGAAGAACAGCATCTGGTTGTCCCAATCATCAGCCGAAAGCGGCCAGCCATGATGGAAAACGATCGGCTGGGCATCCTTTGAGCCCCAATCCTTGTAGAAGATGCGGGTGCCGTCCTTGGTGGTCACGAAGCTGTCGGTCATGGTGGTGTTCTCCTTGATGGCGGTTTGGGAGGATGCGTGTGCAGGTTGTACGAAATTCGGGGCAGAGACAACGGCAATCAGTCCGAGCCCTGTTTTCATGACATCTCTTCGTGTCGCTATTGTCTCAATCATTGCTGTTTCCTTCGATATTGCGATATTTAATATCGCGATATCAATATGCATAGAGGATGATTCTCGGTCTGTCCAGCGATTTCTTTATCGCGATATCATTTTTTGTGATATTATATGCGACATAAACGAAACCACGAGCTAGTGATGACCAAGTTCACCCCCCGCCCCCTCGACGAACAGCTCTGCTTCACGCTCTATGCCACCAGCATGGCTGTCACCCGCATGTACAAGCCGATGCTCGACCGCATGGGCATCACCTATCCGCAATATCTCGTGCTCGCCGCCCTCGGCGAACAGGACGGACTGACAGTCGGCGCGATCGCCGACCGGCTGTCGCTCGAATCGAGCACGGTCACCCCGCCGATCAAGCGCATGGAGCAGGCCGGGTTGGTGGAACGCCAGCGCAGCAAGGAGGATGAGCGGCAGGTCAATGTATTCATGACCGCGCAGGGCCGGCGATTGCTGGAGGAAAGCCAGTGTCTTGGCGATACACTGGTCGAGCGGTCCAGGATGACGAGCGAGGATGTGCAGGGGTTGAATGGGCGGATGAAGCGGTTTCTGGCGGCGGTGAATGAGGAGGGGTGAGAGTCGCCCCAACGGCATTACCCCTCACCAACTTCGGCCAAGGCTTCGCTGTGCTCACCCGGCCTGCGTATCCTCTGCCACAAGGGGAGAGGCGGGGTGCCACAAGATCGGCCTCAACTGAGGCGAGCGCCGCCGCAGGTCTACCTCTCCCCTTGTGGGAGAGGATAGCAAGCCCGTGAGAGGCAAAGCCGATCACATGGGCGCGCTTGGTGAGGGGTGAAACGCTCCCCCAAACGCAAAACCCCGGCCCACAGAGCCGGGGTCTGCAAATCTCGCATCCAAAATCCGATTATTCGGCTTCGTTCGCCGGCTCAGCGTTGAGCTGGCCGTACTTCTCTTCGCCGATCTTGCCGAGCAGGTCGATCTGGGTTTCGAGGAAGTCGATGTGACCTTCCTCGTCGCCCAGCAGCTCTTCGAACAGCTTCATCGAGACATAGTCACCGGCCGCGTGACAGATGTCGCGGGACTGCTTGTAGGCCGTGCGCGCATCATATTCGCCGGCCAGGTCGGCTTCGAGAACTTCCTTGACGTTCTGGCCGATGCGCAGCGGCGCGAGCGTCTGCAGATTGGGATGGCCTTCGAGGAAAATGATGCGGGCAACCAGGCGGTCGGCATGGTGCATCTCTTCGATCGATTCGGCCCGCTCCTTCTTGGCGAGCTTCTGGTAGCCCCAATCCTCGAGCAGGCGGTAGTGCACCCAGTACTGATTGACGGCACCGAGCTCCAGAAACAGTGCCTGGTTCAGACGTTCGATGACCTTCGGATCGCCCTTCATCTTGGTTCTCCCTTCATGATTGCGCGACCGCGATCAATGGCAGGATTTCGTCCCGCTGTCGAGAGAACTGGAACGATTCAAATCGCCCGTTGTTGCGGGCAACACTTTGGCAGGATGGGAAAAAGGCGGGATCAGGCGACCTGGGTCAGGCGCTGGCGACGCTCGATGATCTCGGTCTTCTGCTCAGCGCCGAAGACCTTGAGCCGCTCGATGAACACCACGACATCGTCACCCTGGGACTGGCGAACAGCATGATATTCCTCCGTGGTCTTGACGATGAGGTCGACGACGTTGGGGAAACAACCGCAGCAGCGGCCGCGCTTCTGCATGGCGTGATAGACCTTGCCCGGCACGATGAGCTGCCAACAGTCTTCATCGAGAAGTGAGGTGATCACTTCCTTGATGTCCTTGTCGGTGATCAGGTTGCAGGAGCAGACCAGCATGGCAGAATAGTCCGGACAGAATTCGAGTTGCCTCCCTTATCTAAAAGGCGACCGCTTCTGTCAAGATAACTATTGTCGCAGGTGCAAAATGAGAGTGCGGGCGCAGAACCATGCGTGCAGTTGACAGCGTCGCGCGGTTCTTTCATCTCAGGACCAGCATATCAGGAGCCCGCCCATGAGCCTTACCGTCCGCGAAGCCACGCCTTCGGATGCCGTTATCATTCTCCGATTCGTCCGCGAACTCGCAGATTACGAGAAGGCGATCCAAGAGGTCGAGGCAACCGAGGAGACGGTGCGCGCTTCGATCTTTGGCGATGGCTCGGTGACACGGGCGCTGATCGCGGAGCATGATGGCGTGGCGATCGGCATGGCCGTCTACTTCTTCAGCTATTCGACCTGGCAGGCAAAGAACGGACTCTATCTCGAAGACCTCTATGTGACGCCGGAGGCCCGTGGTGTCGGCGCCGGCAAGGCGCTGCTGCGGCGCCTGGCGCAGATTGCCCTTGAGAGGGGCTGCGGCCGCTTCGAATGGAGCGTGCTCGACTGGAACGAGCCGTCGATTCGCGTCTATGAGGCGATCGGGGCTGAGGCGCAGAAAGAATGGGTGCGGTATCGGCTGGCCGGGGAGAAGCTGGCGCAATTTGCCCGGGGATGAATGACGTCGGCGGCTGGCTCCACACCGCTTCTCCCCTTGGGGAGAAGCGCCGAGCGCATGCGAGGCGATGAGGGGTTCTCGGCCGCGTGCTCTGCGTTGGTGGGAACCCCTCATCCGGCCTCCGGCCACCTTCTCCCCAAGGGGAGAAGCGGAGGGGCCATCCTCAGACCTTCACCACCTGCTTGACGAAATCCTCGGTGCCGAAGAACTTCTTGTAGCGCTCGACCTCCGACGTAACACCCGTCGCCTTGTTGGGATTGTCGGACAGCTTCACCGCCGGCCGGCCATTGGCTTCCGTGACCTTGCATACGACAGAGATCGGATTGAGTCCGGTCGCCTCGTCCGGCGCACAGCCCTCGAAATCATTGGTCAGGTTGGTACCCCAACCAAAACTCATGCGGACCCGGCCGTGGAAATGCTTGTAGGTCTCGATGATCGTGTCGACGTCGAGGCCGTCGGAGAAGATCAGCAGCTTCTCGCGCGGGTCGCGGCCGTGCTCCTTCCACCACGTGATGATCTTCTCGCCGCCCTCGATCGGCGGGGCGCTGTCGGGGCGGAAGCCGGTCCAGTCGGCGACCCAGTCGGGAGCGTGCCGCAGGAACGAGGTGGTGCCGAAAGCGTCGGGCAGCACGATCAGCAGGTTGCCGCCATAGAGCCGTTCCCAGTCTTTCAGGATCTTGTATGGCGCCTCGGCGAGTTCCGCATCTGTCTCGGCAAGTGCCGCGCTGACCATTGGCAGTTCATGCGCATTGGTGCCGACGGCTTCGAGATCCGAGTCCATGGCGAGCAGCACGTTGGACGAGCCGGTGAAGGCCGGGCCGATGCCTTCCTTCAGTGCCTGCACGCACCAGCGGTGCCAGAGGAAAGAATGGCGGCGGCGGGTGCCGAAGTCGGAGATCCTGAGCCCCGGATATTGCTTGAGCCGCTCGACCTTGTCCCACATCTTCGCCTTGGCGCGGGCATAGAGGACATCGAGCGCGAACTGGCCCATGCCCTTCATCGCCGCGCGCGAGCGCAGTTCGTTGATGATCGCCAGCGCCGGGATTTCCCACATCGTCGTCTCGCACCAGCGGCCGGCAAAGGTCAGCTCGTACTGGCCGTCCTTTTTTTCGAGCTCGTAGTCCGGCAGCTTGAAATCGGCGAGCCAGGCCAGGAATTCCGGCTCGAAGATCTGCTTGCGGCCGTAGAACGTGTTACCCGCGAGCCAGATCATTTCCTTCTTGGAGAATCGGAGATCGCGCGCATGGTCGAGCTGGTCGCGCAGTTCATGTTCGTCGATATCGTCTGCGAGACGGACGGATTTCGTCCGGTTGATGACCGAGAAGGTCGTGTGCACGTCAGGATGCATCTTCCAGATCATCTGCAGCATCAAGAGCTTGTAGAAATCGGTGTCGAGCAGCGAGCGCACGATCGGGTCGAGCTTCCAGGCATGGCTCCAGACGCGGCGTGCGATATCGGTCTTTGCGGCCATGGCGGCCTCCTTGCATCAAATGGGCGAGGTTTCAGGCGAGCGTGACGCCGTCGGCCTTCATCTTCTCCGTCATCGCAGCCATCGATCCCCCAAGGTCGATGCCGCGACAGGCGTCGAGAATGACAGTGGTGGAAAGGCCATGACGCACCGCGTCGATCGCCGAGAAAGCGACGCAGAAATCCGTGGCGAGGCCGCAGAGCGTGACCTCCGCAATACCGCGCTCCTTCAGATAGCCGCCGAGGCCGGTCGGTGTCGTGTGGTCGTTTTCGAAGAAGGCCGAATAGGAGTCGATATCCTTGCGGAAACCCTTGCGGATCACGAGCTCGGCCCTGGTCCATTCCAGCGCATCGTGGAACTCGGCACCGCGCGTGCCCTGGATGCAATGATCCGGCCACAGCGTCTGCGGGCCATAGGGCATGTCGACCATCTCGAACGGCGACTTTCCGGGATGACTCGAGGCAAAGCTCGAATGGCCGGCGGGATGCCAGTCCTGTGTCAGCACGACGTGGTCGTGAGCGGCAATCAGGCGATTGATCGCGGGTATGATCTCGTCGCCGCCGGCAACCGCCAGCGCACCGCCCGGGCAGAAATCATACTGCAAGTCGATGACAACAAGCGCTTTCCCGGCCATGACGCACCCCCTCAAACCTAGCGCAAAAGGTCAATCATGTTTGGTGGCTGTGCACAAGGGCATTGCAACGCGTGGCGGTCGGCTGACCGGTGCCGCGCCAAATGCAACCATCGCCCTCAATGCCCGTTGATCCCATCTGCATGCCGCATGAGGTTCGACAGCAGCAGCACCACGATCAGCAGCATCGGCGTGCCGATGAAGATCGCGGCAAAGCCGGTATGCTCGGCGACGAAGCCGAAAAGGGTCGGCAGGAAGAGCGTGCCGGAATAGCCCATGATGGTCACGACCGAGATGCCGACGCCCTTGGCCATGCCCGGCAGGTTTCCCGCCGCGGAGAAGGCGATGGGCACCATGTTGGAGACACCGATGCCGCAGAGCGCGAAGCCTGCAATGGCGACATAGGCATTGGGAGCGAGGCCGGCGATCATGGTGCCGGTAAAGGCGATGACGCCGGAGACCTGCATTGTGCGGACGGCACCGAAGCGATCGCGGATCCCATCCCCGAAGAGGCGGACAACGGTCATCATGCCGTGCATGGCGCCTGCGCCAAGTGCCGCGACGGTGAGCGTCGCACTCAGTTCGCGGTTGAGATAGAGCGCCGACCAGTCGATAATCACACCTTCCTGCACCATGCAGAACAACGCCACGATGCCGATGATCCAGGGCAGCGGGCTCTTGAAGATGCTGGTCTTCGCCGCGCCCTCGGCATGATGTTCCTCGACATGCGGGCCATCGGGCATCAGCATGGAAAAGGCGACGAACAGCACGCCGGCATTGACGACGGTGATGATGACCGAATGCGTGACCGGCCCGAAATTGTCGATCATATAGCCGCTGACGGAGGAGCCGATCAGGCCGCCCAGGCTCCAGAAGGCGTGGCAGGACGACATGATCGCCTTGCGCATCGACTTCTCGACCTCGACCGCATTGGCATTCATCGCGACATCCATGGCACCGGCGAAGCCGCCGAACAGGAAGACGGCGATGCCAGCGGTCCAGACATTGGGCGCGAGCGAGATGAGCAGCATGGCGAAGACGAAGATGCTTGCCGTCACCTTGGCCACCACCGTCGAGCCGTAGCGGGCGATCTGTGAGCCGGCGATCGGCATGATGGTGACCGAGCCGATGCCGTAGCAGACCACCAGCAGGCTGACATAGAATGGCGAGAGCACCAGCCGCTCGGCCAGCTCCGGCACCTTGAGCGACCAGGCGCCGGCATAGAGGCCGTTGGCGAGGAAGAGCAGCTTGACGGCGATCCGCTCGCGCGGATAGCGGCCTGTAAGGGCGGGCGAAGTCACAGTGTTGTCTGCCATGGTTCTATCCAGGTTCGGGGCGCCGGCCCCATGTTCCAAGGTCTGTTGGCGCGAGCCCCGCTCAGGACGGCAGAGGGTCGGCCAGAATGATGTTGATGCCCCTCTTGCCGAGGTCGCGGACATAGCCGGCCTCAGCGTCGTGTTCCAGCACGATGTGGTCGTTCTTGCCGACCGGCACGACATCGAAGGGCGCAGCGGCGCCGAGCTTCTCGTTGGTGATCGCCGCGACGATCGAGCGCGAGCGCTGGGCGATCGAGCGCTTGAACTCCGCCTCGTCGAAATCCGACGCGCTGATCCCCGTTTCGGCCGCGAAACCGCAACTGCCGAGCACACAGATATCCGGCCGGAAGATCGCCGCATCCGCAATTGCACGCGCGCCGATGACCGCACCGGTGCGGTGATCGAGCTTGCCACCGAGCAGGATGACATCCATCTCCTGCCGGTCGATCAGGACAGAAGCGACATTGGGCGAATTGGTGATCACCGTCAGCCGGATCGCCGGAGAGAGCGCCCGCGCAATGGCGAGATTGGTCGAGCCGGCATCGATGAACAAGGTCATGCCCGGCTCGAACAGAGCCACCGCGGCCCGCGCCAGGGTATCCTTCCGCTCGGGTTTGAGCTCAAGCCGCTCGGTCAGCGACGTCACATCGCTGGTCGCGGGCAGCGCCCCGCCATAGACCCGCTTGCAAAGCCCGGCCGCCGCCATCTCGCGGAGGTCGCGACGGACCGTATCCTCGGAGATCGAGAGCTCCTGCGCAATGGCGGCCGCAATCACCCGCCCGTCTGTCTTGAGGCGGCTGAGAAGGAGGCTCTGCCTCTCGTGCAGAAGAAGGTCGGTGACGGCCATAAGGTGAATCCGGCATGAATTGGCACAATCATGCACAAACATGCACGATTAGTCAATATCGAAGAACGTTGCTTTTGAAGATGCCAATCCGAGTCCGCGCTGGTGCCCAGCACGCCTCTGGGGCATGGCCCAGTCACTGATCTTTTGTTCGGGGAGCTCAACGGGAGTCAATTCCAGGCGCGTTGGAACAGCATTCTAATTCTTCCGCCGCGGTTAGACGAACCGTCACTGCGGCCTCCGCGATATAGAATAGAATTTTGTTGCGTTTAAACCATACTAATTTTATAGATTACATAAATGGAGAGAAGAATGACCAATCTCAAAATCGTTGGTATCTCGGGGAATGTGAAAGCGCCGTCGCGCACGTCGGCCCTTGTCGGTGCGATCTTGCAAGCGATCGAAGGACGGTTCGCCGTCAGTACCCGACATATCGACCTCGCGGACTCGGCACCCGCCCTGTTTCGAGGATTACGGTCTGACCAATTGGACGACGAGGGCCTCGAGCTGGTGCGTGCCGTCGAGGCGGCCGATGTGCTGGTGGTGGGATCGCCAGTCTACCGCGCGTCCTACAGCGGCGCTCTCAAGCATCTCTTTGACCTCGTTCACTTCGAATCCCTGATCGGCAAGCCCGTCGTGCTGGGCGCGACGGGCGGCACGCCTTTGCACGGGCTGATGATCGATCATCAGTTCAGGCCGCTCTTTGGTTTCTTCAAGGCGTTGACGCTCCCGACCACCGTTTATGCGCTGGAGAGCGACTTCTCCGCCTACGAAATCGCCAATCCTGACATCCGCAAGCGGATCAACGCGGTGCTACGCGAACTGGAAGTCGTCCTTCCCCATGCGCGAAGCCTTGCAACCGCCCACATCGAGGGCGAGCGCCCGCGACTTACTGCCTAACACGAACCATGAGCTGGAGGGTTTCATGTCACACACCAAAAGAGAGCCGTTGAAATTTGCTTACTGGGTGCCGAACGTTTCCGGCGGCCTGGTGATCAGTTCGATCGAGCAGCGCACCCATTGGGGTATCGAGTATAACCGCAAGCTCGCCCAGATCGCCGAGGAGAGCGGCTTCGACTATGCGCTGAGCCAAATCCGCTTCACCGCCGGCTATGGCGCCGATAACCAGCATGAATCTCTTTCCTTCAGCCATGCGCTGCTGGCCGCGACCGAGAAGCTGCGCGTTATCGCTGCGGTGCTTCCAGGTCCGTGGCACCCGGCACTGCTTGCCAAGCAGGTCGCTTCCATCAGCCATTATACCAATGGCCGTATTGACGTGAACGTCGTCTCCGGCTGGTTCCGTGGCGAATTCGCGGCCATCGGCGAGCCTTGGCTCGACCACGACGAGCGCTATCGGCGTTCCGAGGAATTCATCCGCGCCATTCGCGGCATCTGGACCGAGGAGAGCTACAATCTGCGCGGCGATTTCTATCGCTTCACCGACTATTCCATGAAGCCCAAGCCGCATGGCGGCATTCCGCAGGTCTTCCAGGGAGGTTCCTCGCGCGCCGCCCGCGACATGGCGGCACGGGTGTCGGACTGGTATTTCACCAACGGCAACACCCCCGAGGGTCTTAAGGCCCAGGTCGACGATATCCGGGCAAAGGAAGTCGCATTCGGCAAGGCCTGGAAAACGCGCGTCGGCATGAACGCCTTCGGCGTTGTGCGTTCGAGCGAAAAGGAAGCGCAAGAGGTCCTGAAGGAAATCATCGACAAGGCGATCCCGGATGCGGTCAACGGCTTCAAGCACGAGGTCCAGAATGCCGGTAACGCCTCGCCGGAGCGCGAGGGCAACTGGGCCAAGTCCACGTTCCAGGACCTCGTTCAGTACAATGACGGCTTCCGTTCCAACCTGATCGGCACGCCCGAGCAGGTCGCCGAGCGCATCATCGAGCATAAGCAGGCCGGCGCCGACCTCATCCTCATGGGCTTCCTGCACTTCCAGGAAGAGGTCGAGTATTTCGGCAAGCACGTGATCCCGATCGTCAGAGAACTGGAAGCGCGGGAAGAAAGCCAGCTCGAAGCCGCGGAATAGGATTGGAACTTCCGGTCTTAACAACGGCATCCCGTCATCGGGATGCCGACCGGAGAAGTGTGTCCGCGACAACGCGGCCGCGTCCATGCCCAAGGGGATCGCCATGTTGGATACGCATTACACTTTCTCGGCCTTGGACGGCAGCGCGTCCTTCCGCGAATTCCCGTCACTTCCGGAGCGCTCGACGTCGAGATCGTCCGCCAGGCTCGACGCCACGCCTCTCAACGTGGCGGACACTCCCATCCTTTTCCTGAAGGATGTGAACCTCTCGTTCGGCGGTGTGACCGCGCTGGCCGGCGTGGACCTCTCCGTGCGTTCGGGGGAAATCCGGGCGATCATCGGTCCCAACGGAGCGGGGAAGAGTTCGGTCGTCAACGTCATCAGCGGGCTCTACAGGCCTGATAGCGGCACAATCAGTTTGAATGGCCGGAGCTTCAGTCGAATTCCAGCGAGCCGCGCCGCACGTCTTGGCCTCGCTCGCACCTTTCAGAATCTGGCTCTCTTCAAGGGGCTGACCGTTCTCGAAAACGTCATGTCGGGCCTGGCCTTCACGCGGCGCTCAACATTCCTTGGCCAGGCGCTCGGCCTCCCCTGGGCGCGACGCGAGGAGAGTGAAGGCAGGCAGCGCGCCAGCGCCGTCCTTCAGTTTCTCCATCTGGACGACATCGCAGGGCGGTTGGCCGGATCCCTGCCCTACGGGCTTCAGAAGCGCGTCGAACTCGCTCGGGCATTGGTCGCCAATCCGGAGATCCTGTTGCTAGACGAGCCGATGGCAGGAATGACCGCCACGGAAAAGCAGGAAATGGCCGCGTTCATCCGCGAAACACGCGACACCTATGGCACGACGATCGTCCTGATCGAACATGACATCGGCGTGGTCATGAACCTGTCGGACCGGATAGCGGTGCTCGACTACGGCCGCAAGATCGCCGACGGCACGCCTGCGGAAGTCCGTGCCGATCAGGCCGTCATCGACGCCTATCTCGGCATCGCCAGACATGACGACTTCGAGGAGGGCATCTGATGGCCGAGGGTTTCGACTATCTGTTCTTCATCGAAGTCCTGACCGGGGGACTGCTCTCGGGCGTCATGTATTCGCTTGTCGCGATCGGCTTCGTGCTGATCTACAAGACATCGGGTGTCCTCAACTTCGCCCAGGGCGCGATGTTGCTCTTCGCGGCGCTCACCTTCGTTTCACTGGTCGAACGCGGCGTGCCCTTCGCGGTGTCGCTGGGCCTGACCTTCGCGATCATGGTGCTGATCGGCATCACCGTCGAGCGCACCGTGCTTCGCCCGCTCATCAACAAGCCGCCGATCACGCTGTTCATGGCGACGCTCGGCCTGTCCTATGTGATCGAGGGTGCGGCGCAATTGCTCTGGGGTACGCAGGTCCACGCCCTGGAGCTCGGCATCGAGGATGTGCCCTACGAAGTCTATGGCGTCTTCATCTCGCAGTTCGATCTGTTCGCGGCGGGGACTGCCGCCCTGATGGTGACCTTGCTGACCCTGTTTTTCCGCTACACCCGCATCGGCCTGTCGTTCCGGGCGGTCGCGGACGATCAGTTCGCGGCGCTCGCCGTCGGCCTGCGTCTGCCGCTCATCTGGGCCACCGTCTGGGCAGCCGCGGGTCTCGTGGCCCTGGTGGCAGGGCTTCTGTGGGGTGCCCGGTCGGGCGTGCAGTTCTCGCTCTCGCTCGTGGTCCTCAAAGCTCTGCCCGTCCTGGTACTCGGCGGATTTGACTCGATTGCCGGAGCCATCGTCGGCGGGCTGATCATCGGCGCGTCGGAGAAGCTCGCCGAGGTCTATATCGGCGAATATTTCGGCGGCGGCATCGAAGGCTGGTTCGCCTATGTGCTGGCGCTTGCCTTCCTCCTCATCCGTCCCTCCGGCCTGTTCGGCCAGAAGCTCGTGGAAAGGGTCTGAGAGATGGCCGCGATTACGTCCGAACCGATGAGCCCGGTGACATTCCCGATCTGGATCGCACCAGTCTCGATCCTCATCGTCGCTTTCGGAATCATTCCGTTCGTCGGTTCCAGCTACCTTATCGAAGCGATCATGATGCCGTTCCTGGCCCTCTCGCTGGCTGGCGTGGGCCTCAATCTTCTCACTGGCTATGCGGGCCAGGTCTCGCTCGGCAGCGCGGCGTTCATGGCGGTCGGCGCATTCGCAGCCTTCAATTTGAACCTGCGTGTCGATGGCCTGCCGCTGATCGTCAGCATTCTGCTGGCAGGCGGCGTTGCCGCCGCGGTCGGCATCGTCTTCGGCCTGCCGAGCCTTCGCCTGCGGGGCTTCTACCTCGCGGTCTCGACATTGGCCGCGCAGTTCTTCGTCCAGTGGGCGCTCACGAAGTTCAGTTGGTTCTCCAACGACAACCCCTCCGGCGTGATCGATGCCCCGGCGCTGTCGATCCTGGGCGTTCCCTTCGAAGGCTCCGTGGGACGCTACTACTTCACGCTTCTCATCGTCACCGCATTGACCTTCTTTGCCTGGCGGGTGGTGATATCGCAGACGGGACGCAATTTCATCGCAGTCCGCGACAACGAGACCGCAGCGAAATTCATCGGCGTCCCGGTTCTGAAGACCAAACTGCTGGCATTCGCGCTGTCGTCCTTCATCATCGGCGTGGCCGGTGCCCTCTGGGCGTTCGCCTATCTCCGGACCGTGGAACCGGCGGGCTTCAATCTCGACCGCTCGTTCCAAATTCTTTTCATCATCATCATCGGCGGACTGGCCACGATCCGTGGTGCGTTTTTCGGCGCGGCCCTGATCGTCATCTTCCCGGTGGTCCTGTCGCGGATCGGCAGCCTGCTTCTCGGGGACGTGTTCGACTCCGGAGTTCTCGACATGAGCCAGCGCATCGTGCTCGGCGCGCTGATCATCGCCTTCCTGATCCTCGAACCCGACGGCTTGGCGGCGCTTGGTCGCCGTCTGTGGTCCCGGGTCTGGACAAGAAATGGGACGCTCTCGGAGGCCTGACCTCCCAGAGACCCAAGCATACAGCCTCAAACATCATCTGGTCCGGACATGTTCGGCCAACAGAAGGAGCATGCCCTATGAACACTCTACACTCTCTTCTTAGAACCGCGGCGGCAGGTCTTGCCATCGCACTTGCGGCCAGTGCCCTCCCGGCCAAGGCCGATGAGCAATACTTCCCGCTCCAGAGCTATCGGGTCGGTCCCTACGCGGCTGGCGGCACAGGTTTCTTCGGTGGTTTCATCGACTACATGAACCTGATCAACACCCGCGACGGCGGTGTCAATGGCGTCAAGCTGACCTGGGACGAGTGCGAGACCCAATATGAGGTCGAGCGCGGCGTCGAGTGCTACGAGCGCCAGAAGAGCCATGCCAATGCGGCGGCCTGGAACCCCCTCTCGGTCGGCATCGCCTATGCCATGATCGACCGCATCTCCACTGACAAGGTGCCGCTGATCACGGTCAATCACGGCCGCACGGATTCCACCGACGGCCGCGTATTCCCTTACGTTTTCCCGCTGTTGCTGAATCCCTATTCCGAGACCTCGGGTATCATCAACTACCTCGCCTCGAAGGAAGGCGGCCTCGACAAGCTCAAGGGCAAGAAGATCGTCGTCCTCTATCACGGCTCGCCCTATGGCAAGGAGACTATCCCGATCTACGACCTGCTCGCCGAGAAGTACGGCTTCACGGTGCAGCAGATCGAAGTTCCGCATCCGGGCAACGAGCAGCAGTCGCAGTGGCTGACCATCCGCCGCGCCAAGCCTGACTTTGTCGTCCTGCGCGGCTGGGGCGTCATGAACCCGGTTGCGCTGAAGACCGCCCAGAAGGTCGGCTTCCCGGCCACCAAGATCGTCGGCAATGTCTGGTCCAATTCCGAAGAGGACGTGATCCCGGCCGGCGACGCCGCTATCGGCTACACCGCCATCACGACGCAGGCTTCCGGCAACCAGTATCCGGTCGTCCAGGAGATCGTGAAGACCATCTACGATCAGGGCAAGGGCAATCTCGAGGACAAGAAGCGCATCGGCTCGGTCTACCACAATCTCGGCATCGTCAACGGCATCCTGAACGTCGAGGCGATCCGCATCGCCCAGGAGAAGTTCGGAAAGCGGACGCTGACTGGCGACGAGGTCCGCTGGGGTTTCGAGCATCTCAAGCTCGACCAGGCCAAGGTCGAGGCGCTCGGTGCCAAGGACCTGTTCCACTCGATCAATGTCTCCTGGGATAACCACGAGGGCGAAGGCTACGTGACGTTCCAACAGTGGGACGGCAAGAAGTGGAACGTGGTCTCGGATTGGATCGCGCCGGACTGGAAGCTGCTGCGTCCGATCATCGAAAAGTCCTCCGAGGCCTATGCCAAGGAGAAGAACATCACGATCCGTACGGCGGCTGATGCCGAAAATGCCCTGAACTAACTGGTTCGGGCCGCGTCGCCCTCCAGCTGGCGGCCCGATCGGCATGCGGAGGTGGTCTCGGACCATTCCGCATGCCCACCATCTCAATGACCGGAGCAATCCATGGAAGAACCTGCCAGCGTATTAGAGGTAAAATCGATCGAGGCGACTTACAGCCAGACGATCCGCGCGCTCGATGGCGTGAGCCTGAAGGTCGGCAAGGGCGAAATCGTCGCCGTCCTCGGATCGAACGGTGCGGGCAAAACCACCACGCTCCGCGCCATTTCGAATCTGCTTCCGGCCGAACGCGGCCAGGTCACGTCGGGAAGTATCCGCTTCGAGGGTCAAGATGTCCTGGCCAGAAGACCCGCCGACCTCGTCCGCGCCGGGCTGGTACAAGTCCTCGAGGGTCGACATGTCTTCAAGAGCCTGAGCGTCGAGGAAAATCTCGTCTCCGGCGGGCTTGGTCGCAGCGCCAGCCGAGCCGAGATCGCTGAAGACCTCGAACGCGTCTACGCCACCTTCCCGCGCCTCAGGGAGAAGCGGCAGACATGGGCGGGTCTCGTTTCCGGCGGCGAGCAGCAGATGACCGCAATCGGGCGCGCGCTCATGTCGCGACCGCGCCTGCTGGTGCTCGACGAGCCTTCGATGGGTCTTGCGCCGATGGTCATCCAGGACATTTTCGGTGCCTTGAAGCGGCTCAACCGTGAGAACGGGCTCTCCATTCTGGTGGCCGAACAGAACTCGACCATCGCGCTGAAATATGCCGACTTTGCCGTGGTCATCGAAAACGGCAGGACCGTGCTCTCTGGCTCGGCAGCAGAACTGCGCGCACGCGACGACATCAAGGCCTTCTATCTCGGCGAAGCCACAAGTCTTTCCACCGACAGGCCCGCAGCCTGAACACACCACGGAGACGATCATGAACATCATAGCAAACCCCACGGCCAAGAAGGCCGCAGTGCCGGGCTTTCCCAAGGTTGATCAGCCTGCCCACGTCATCAAATCCGACCAGGAGGCGATCGAAGTCGCCAACAGACTGGCGAAGGATTTCATCAAAGGCGCTGCCGAGCGCGACCGGGATCGCATATGGCCGATCGCGGAGCTCGACGCGTTTTCCCAAAGCGGCCTTTGGTCGATCAACGTGCCCAAGGAATTCGGCGGACCTGAAGTCTCCTATGCCACCCTCGCCAAGGTCGTGGAGATCATCTCGGAAGCCGATTCTTCGATCGGGCAGATTTCCCAGAACCATCTGGGCGTCGTCGCCGCGATCCGCACCGTCTCCGACAAGGCGCAGCAGAAGCTTCTCTTCGGTGAAATCCTGAAGGGCACCCGGTTCGGAAACGCCTTCTCCGAATTCGGTTCCAAACGCGCCGCCGACTTCGAGACCAAGTTCACCGACCATGGCGACCATGTCGTCGTCAACGGCCGCAAGTTCTATTCCTCGGGTGCCCTGCTCGCCCACAAGGTTCCGATTGTGGCGCTGGATGACCAGGGCCGCGCCTGGTACGCCATCGCAGACCGCGACGCGCCGGGCTTGACGGTGATCGACGACTGGTCGAGCTTCGGCCAGCGTACCACCCTGTCCGGCACCGTGATCCTCGACAATGTCAAGGTCGACAAGGCCTGGGTCGTCCCTGGCTACAAGGGCTACGACAAGCCGACGGCAGACGGCGCGATCTTCCAGATCATCCAGGTCGCAGTCGACACCGGCATTGCATCCGCGGCGATCAAGGAAACCGTTGAATTCGTCCGGACCAAATCCCGGGCCTGGGTGGACAGTGGCCTCGACCACGCCCATGACGATCCGTACACGATCCAGGCGATCGGAAGCCTGAGCATCCGGCTACATGCCGCGCAGGCGTTGTTGGAGAAGGCAGGACAGGCCATCGACCGCGCCGTGGCAAAGCCCACCGCGGAAACCGTGGCCGAAGCCCAGATCATCACGGCTGAAGCCAAGGTGCTTTCCACCGAAATCGCCATCGAAGCGACCAACAAACTGTTTGAACTGGCAGGAACCCGCTCGACGCTGGCCGAGCACAACCTCGATCGCCATTGGCGCAATGCACGGACCCACACGCTCCACGATCCCGTGCGCTGGAAATACTCGATCATCGGGAAATACTACCTTAACGGCGAAAATCCACCGCTTCATGCCTGGAGCTGATATCTTGCCCGGCGTCTCCATGAACTCGTTTATGGGGACGCCGGGCGACACAATCATCTCAGACGAGATCAACTGGTCGGTAATATCCAGGTCTTTGGCCGCATAGTTCAACAAGCTCTTCATCGCCCTGCGCGCACCGACGGGATCACGCATGCGAACACTTTCGTACACTTCCAGGTGGACGTGGAGCGTTTCAGCTTGCGATGCCATGATTTCGTTGGAGATCAGGAATGTAGCACGCAACGCTGCATCGATTGTGCCGACCAACCCAGTTCCTGGTCGTTCCGGATGTCCGGATGCCATGAGGGGACGACGGTGCGCCGCCGAAGAAGACGATCAGGCCGCCTGGCTCTCTGATGCGTGGACCACAGCCTCGGTCGGCCTGCCGAAGAGGTAGCCCTGGCCCTCCGTGCAGCCCCAGCCGGTCAGCGCGTCGAGCTCGGCCTGTTCCTCGATACCCTCGGCGGTGCAGCGGATTCCGAAACTGCGGGAGAGCGACAGGATCGCATCGATGATCAGACGGCTTTCATCGTTCTGCATGGAGGCAACGAAGCTGCGGTCGATCTTGAGCTTGTCGAACTTGCAGGACCTGAGATGCTGGAGTGTCGAGCAGCCGGTGCCGAAATCGTCGAGTGCCACGGCAATGCCGGCGGCGCGAAGCTGGTCGATCGTCTCGCGTGCCGTCTCAAGGTCGGCGACCAAAGCGTTTTCGGTGATCTCGACTTCGAGCCGATGCGGTGGCAGGCCAGTCTCACCAAGGATACTGGTGATCTTGAGGCCGAGCGTCTTCTCGCGCAGCTGGACCGGCGAGAGATTGATCGAGAGTTTCACATGCGACGGCCAGTTGAGCGCAGCCTCGCTCGACTTGCGCAGGATTTGTTCGCCGATCTGTGAAATCAGGCCGCAGGACTCGGCGACAGGGATGAAATCCATCGGGCTGATGAGACCGCGCTCGGCATGGCGCCAGCGGGCGAGCGCCTCGTAGCCGATGATCGCCCGGGTCGAGAGGTCGACGATGGGCTGGAAGAACGGAATGATGTCGCCATCGCGAACCGCCTTGGCAAGCTCCGATTCCATCCAGTTGCGTTCGCGGATATCGTTTTCCAGCTCTTCTTCGAAGAAGGCGACCTGGTGGCGGCCGGCATGCTTGGCCTTGTAGAGCGCGATGTCGGCGCGGCGCATGACTTCGCCGATGGAATCGCCATCCTTACCGAACATGGCGACACCGACCGAAGCGCCGAGATGCAGCACTGCGTCGTTGAAATGGAAGGGTTCGGAAATGCCTGATATGCAGGCACGGGCATAGCCATTCGCCTCGCTGTCATTGGCGAGCGGCGGTGAAATGACGGCGAATTCGTCACCGCCGAAGCGCGCAACCATGCCGCCCGGAAATTGCTTCTCGATGCGGCCGGCATAGTCGACCAGCACCTTGTCGCCCGCGGCATGACCATAGATGTCGTTGACCGGTTTGAAATGATCGAGATCGATGACCATCAGCGAGCGGCGCTCGAACATCGCCTTCTCGGCGAGGAACTTGGCCCCGAAGGCTTCGAAGTTGCGGCGGTTCGGCAGACCCGTAAGCGGGTCATGCATGGCAAGACGCAGGCTTTCATGCTCGGCAAGCTGCTGGCGCTCCAACGCCTTCCTGAGACGCCAGGATTGCTGGAAGGCGAAGGCGGACAGGCCGAGGCTGGCGAAGATGCCGAAGGTCAGGAGATTATCGAGGCTCGCGGCCGATGCCGTTTCCGGCCGGATGACCAGCTCAATGCCGATGTCCCGCATCTTCTGGCCCGTCGTCAACCACGGTTCGCCGTTCATCCAGGCCTGCAGCACCCGATAGAAATTGTTCGACGCGGCGAGGAAGAAAAGTGCCAGCGTCACACCTGCGATCGCCAGTGTCTGGTAGCGGAAACGGGTGACCGAACTTTCGGTCGCCAGCGAGTCAGTCCGGTCGTGGCTCATGGTCATGTCCAGAGTTTGCCGTTGGAACGTGCGCGAACTCTGGCGGCAGGCACTGAAAAGTTGATTAAAATTGACGATATTCAGGCAAGCAGCCGGAAATTGTTGCCGATATCGTGAATCGAAAGTGAAGGATTTTGGGGCGTCAGGCTTTGGCGGTGCATTAGCGAGGGCGCGGCTCGCCCCTTCTCCCCAAGGGGAGAAGGGGGAGTAAGCAGCTCGCCTCACGTGATATCCGCATGCGACCGCGCCTCAACGCTGCACGCGACACCTTGGCGGAAGAAGCCGCCCGCCCGCCATCGTCAGCCGAAAACGATCAGCAGATCCTTGGCATCGATCTGGTCGCCGGCCTTCACCAGCACTTCGGCGACCGTGCCATCCTTTTCGGCGTGCAGCGCGGTTTCCATCTTCATTGCCTCGATCGACAGCAGCACGTCGCCCGCCTTGACCTGCTGGCCGGCAGCCACCGCAACCGTCGAGATGACGCCCGGCATCGGCGCGCCGACCTGGGTGGCATTGCCGATTTCGACCTTGCGACGCACCGCGCCGTTGGTCGCGCCGTGCGCCCGGTCCGGCACCTTGATGCGGCGCGGTTGGCCGTTCAGTTCGAAGAACATGGTCACCATGCCCTTCTGGTCGGTCTCGCCCTGGGCCTGGTTTATGACGACGAGCGTCTTGCCGCGTTCGATATCGACGAAGAGTTCCTCGCCGGCTTCGAGGCCATAGAAATAGGACGGTGTCGGCAGCGTCGAGACCGGGCCATAGGTGTCGAAGGCGATCGCGAAGTCGGTGAAGACCTTCGGGTACATCAGATAAGAAGCGAACTCGAAATCGCTGACCTTGCGTTCGAGCTTGGTCTCGATGTCCTTCCGTTCCTTGTCGAGATCCGCAGCAGGAAGCAGCGAACCCGGACGCACTGTGTAGGCCGCTTCACCCTTGAGCGCCTTCTTCTGCAGCGCCTCTGGCCAGCCGCCCGGGGGCTGGCCGAGATCGCCCTTGAGCATGGAGACGACCGATTCGGGGAAGGAGACGTCCTTGGCCGGATTGACCACATCAGCGACGGTGAGGTCCTGGCTCACCATCATCAGCGCCATGTCGCCGACTACCTTCGAGGACGGCGTGACCTTGACGATATCGCCGAACATCTGGTTGGCGTCGGCATAGGCCTGCGCCACCTTGTGCCAGCGGGTCTCGAGGCCGAGCGAACGGGCCTGTTCCTTGAGGTTGGTGAACTGGCCACCCGGCATTTCGTGCAGATAGACTTCCGAGGCAGGCCCTTTGAGGTCGCTTTCGAAGGCAGCGTACTGCGTGCGCACGGCTTCCCAATAGAAGGAGATGCGGCGAATCCATTCCGGATCGAGCCCCGGATCGCGTTCGGCCCCCTTGAGCGCCTCGACGATCGAGCCGAGGCAGGGCTGGGACGTGTTGCCCGAAAGCGCGTCCATGGCCGCATCGACGACATCGACGCCGGCCTCCACAGCCGCCAGCACCGTCGCTGCGGCGATGCCCGATGTGTCATGGGTGTGGAAATGGATCGGCAGCGACGTCGCCTGCTTGAGCTCGCGGAACAACATGCGCGCGGCCTGCGGCTTGAGCAGGCCGGCCATGTCCTTGAGCGCAATGATATGGGCGCCCGCAGCCTCCAGTTCCTTGGCCAGATTGACGTAGTATTTCAGATCGTATTTCGGCCGGGCGGAGTTGAGAATGTCGCCGGTATAGCAGATCGCCGCTTCGCAGAGCTTGTTCTCCTCGGCCACAGCGTCCATCGAGACGCGCATGTTCTCCACCCAGTTCAGGCAGTCGAAGACGCGGAAGAGATCGATGCCACCCTTCGCCGCCTGGCGAACGAAATATTTCACGACATTGTCGGGGTAGTTCTTGTAGCCGACGCCGTTGGCGCCGCGCAGCAGCATCTGCAGCAGGAAGTTTGGTGCATTCTCGCGGATCAGTGCGAGGCGTTCCCACGGATCTTCGGTGAGGAAGCGCATGGAAACGTCGAAGGTTGCGCCGCCCCAGCATTCCAGCGAGAAGAGATTCGGCAGCGCCTTGGCATAGGTCGAGGCGATGTTTGCAATATCGAAGGTGCGGACGCGCGTGGCGAGCAGCGACTGGTGGCCGTCGCGCATCGTCGTATCGGTCATCAGCACGCGCTTCTGGTCGACCATCCACTGGGCGAACTTCGCCGGGCCGAGTTCGTCGAGCATCTGCTTGGTCCCTGGCTGGACCGGCTGGTCGATGAAGGGCACGACCGGAAGTGCCGCATCCTTCGGCGGGCGGGCGCGGCCCTTGGCCTCGGGATGGCCATTGACGGTGACGTCTGCGAGATAGGTCAACAGCTTCGTCGCACGGTCCTGCCGCTTGACCTGCGCGAATAGCTCGGGCGTCGTGTCGATGAAGCGGGTCGTATAGGTGTTGTTCTGGAAGGCCGGATGCGTGATGATCGCTTCCAGGAAGGTCAGGTTGGTGGCGACGCCGCGGATGCGGAATTCGCGCAGCGCACGTTCCATGCGCTTGATGGCTTCGATCGGCGTCGGCGCCCAGGCGGTGACCTTCTCGAGCAGCGGATCATAGAAGCGGGTGATGACCGCGCCGGAATAGGCGGTGCCGCCATCGAGGCGGATACCGAAACCGGTCGCACCGCGATAGGCGGTGATGCGGCCGTAATCGGGGATGAAGTTCTGTTCCGGGTCTTCGGTCGTGATGCGGCACTGCAGTGCATGACCGTTGAGCCGGATATCCTCCTGCCTGGGAACACCCGATTCAGGCGTGCCGATGGCGAAGCCGTCGAGGATATGGATCTGCGCCTTGACGATGTCGATGCCGGTCACCTGTTCGGTGACTGTATGCTCGACCTGGATACGCGGATTGACTTCGATGAAGTAGAATTTGCCCGAGTCCATATCCATCAGATATTCGACGGTGCCGGCACCGACATAATCCGTGGACTTGGCGATCTTCAGCGAATAGGCGGCGAGTTCGGCGCGCTGGGCTTCGCTCAGATAGGGCGCCGGCGCCCGCTCCACGACCTTCTGGTTACGGCGCTGGACAGAACAGTCGCGCTCGAAGAGATGCACGACATTGCCATGCGTATCGCCGAGGATCTGGCTCTCAACATGGCGGGCGCGTTCGACGAGCTTTTCGAGATAGACTTCGTCCTTGCCGAAAGCGGCCTTGGCCTCGCGCTTGGCTTCCGTCACTTCGCGGATGAGATCCTTCGGATCGCGGATGGCGCGCATGCCACGACCGCCGCCGCCCCAGGACGCCTTGAGCATGATCGGGTATCCGATCTCGTTGGCAAGACGGTGGATTTCCGTCTCGTCATCCGGGAGCGGTTCAGTCGCCGGCACGACCGGCACGCCGATGGAAATCGCCAGATTGCGCGCGGCGACCTTGTTGCCGAGCTGGCGCATCGTCGGCGGCCGCGGGCCGATGAAGATGATGCCCGCAGCATCGCAGGCATCGACGAATTCCGGGCTTTCAGAAAGCAGGCCATAGCCGGGATGGATGGCGTCGGCGCCCGACAGCTTGGCGACACGGATCACCTCGTCGATCGAGAGATAGCTCTCGATCGGGCCGAGGTCGCGCTCGAGATGCGGGCCGCGGCCGACCTGATAGGATTCATCGGCCTTGAAGCGATGGAGCGCGAGTTTGTCTTCCTCCGCCCAGATCGCCACTGTCGCAATCCCGAGTTCATTGGCGGCACGGAAGACGCGGATTGCGATTTCCGAACGATTGGCGACGAGAATCTTCTTGATCGGCAAGGCCGCGCTCCCTCAGGCTGAAACTATACTCCTCGGGCGCAATGAACCCTATCCGCACATGACATTGCGGCCGCAACGCGACTGCGGAAATTCTCTTTCCGCCAGCACGTTGTGCAGGGCGTCATTTTTATTGCATCCGCGAAAAGTCTTAACGCGACCTGCAGCAATGTCAATTTTGATTTGACGCAATTTCGTCACATTCGACTGACGTTTCCCTGGAGGCCGAAGGCGAAGCTCAGGGGATCAGGCCCTTGCGGATCGCAATCGCGACGGCATGGATACGGTTCTTCGCGTCGAGCTTCTCCTGGACGCTGGCGCCATACCAGTCGACTGTCGTCGAGGCGACCTTCAGCACTTCGGCGATCTCCGGCGAGGTCATGCCATCGGCCATGTTGCTCAGCGCCTGCACTTCGCGATGGGTGAGGACGACATCCTTGCCGTCGCCGATCTTGTTGACATAGCGCGTACCCTCGAATTCGAGGAGCCGGAAATAGGTGGCGCGCGTCACGGTCTCAAGCAGCATGATTTCGGCTGGAGAGAGCTCGATCTCCGTCGGCCCGCCAAGCGTCGTCGCGCCCAGCAGGCCATTGCGGCCGAAGACTGGAAAGATGTGGCCGGAGACGAGACCATGCGCCTTGCCATCCTGCATCATCTTCTGCATGCGCCCGTAATGTGGATGTCCCTCATAGGCTTCGGCCGCATGTGCCCAGGAGAAACTCTTGTTCGCCCGCAGCAGATATTTGATGGTCGGATCGTTGACGATGTATTTCTTGGCAACGTAGCGCTCGATCCAGTGCTTCTCCCAGTTTGCCGCGATGATCAACTGCGCCGGGTTCTCGATCGGTTTGGGCTCGTGAAAGAAGCAATAATATTCGTAGCCGAACGCATCGATCAGGTGCTCAAACTCCCTGATCGCCAGATCGCGGCTCGGGACCTCCCCGATGGCCACGAGATAGCGCATAATATCGTTCACGCGCACACGCATTCCCCTTAAAATTCATAGTAAAGCGATGAGGGAGAACTATGCCCGGGAGCCGCGGAGGTCAATGGCGCCCTATAGCCGGCAAGTCGCTCCTTCGCCCCTGGAGAGCTGCGATAATTCGAACGACTTTGCCGAAATTCCGTAAATCTTGCGGAAATAATAGGGCCAGCTCTTCGCAAAATATCGGTTTGGCGTCGAATGCGGAAGCGCCATCCGTTTTGGATTCAGCGAATGCGCGAAGAAAAATCTTCAAAACCTGAAGTTTTAGCACAGGTTTTACGCTTGCCCATCGGCTGGCCGAGCCAGCCGATGAAGAAACAAAGCGGAAACGCCTGATCTTGTGACGCGAATCAACCCATGCGCTCGGAGGCGTAGGAACCGGGGCTGGCCGGGAAGACGATTGTCTTGTTGCCGTTCATGAACACACGGTGATGGATATGGGCATGCACAGCACGGGCCAGCACCTGGCTCTCGACGTCGCGGCCGATCGAGACATAGTCCGCGGCTGACTGCGCATGGGTGATGCGGGCGACGTCCTGTTCGATGATCGGACCTTCGTCAAGATCCTCGGTGACATAGTGTGCGGTGGCACCGATCAGCTTCACGCCGCGCTCATAGGCCTGCTTGTAGGGGTTCGCACCCTTGAAGGAGGGCAGGAAGGAGTGGTGGATGTTGATGATCCGGCCGCTCATCCTCTTGCAGACGTCGTCGGAAAGAACCTGCATGTAGCGCGCCAGCACGATCAGGTCGGCGCCGGAGCTCACGACGATGTCCATCAGCCGCGCTTCGGCCTGCGGCTTGTTGGCCTTGGTGACATTGACGTGGTGGAAGGGGATGTCGTGGTTGACGACGACCTTCTGGTAATCGAAGTGGTTCGAGACGACGCCGACAATATCGATCGGCAGCGCGCCGATCTTCCAGCGGTAGAGCAGGTCGTTGAGGCAATGGCCGAAACGCGAGACCATCAACAGCACTTTCATCTTTTGATCGCTGTCGTGGAATTCATGGGTCATGGCGAACTTCGCCTTCACGGGCTCGAAGGCCTTGCTGATGTCCTCGATCGTGGCGCCTTCCTGGCTGGTGAAGGTGATGCGCATGAAGAACAAGCCGGTCTCGACGTCATCGAACTGGCTGGAGTCGATGATGTAACAACCCTTTTCCGCGAGGAAACCCGAGATCGCCGCAACGATGCCGCGGGTCGACGTACAGCTAACGGTCAGAACGAAGCTCTTCTCGGGAGTGGTCATGGATGTGCCTATGCGTTTTGCGTTGCGAAATAGAAGTCCAAAGCGCCCTTATCTCCGGCTAGAAAGCATGACAAGGGGCGGTCGCCCCTTGGATGAAAAAAGTCGCAAAAATATCATTGGACCGCAGCGATCCCGGGCGTCCGTGATGTTTCATGATGTGTTTCGGGATCGCGCGTCCGGAAACGACATGCATTTGTGCACTGCGTCAAATGATGTGATCACGCTGCGGCACCGCGTGTTGAACGGATCAGAATTTCGGCCGATATTCCCAGTTGCTCGTGCAGATTCCGGATCATCTCGATGGAGAGCCCCCGCTTGCGGTTCATGACCTCTGCGACGCGGCCGCGATTGCCAATCAGCGGCTCGAGATCCTTGCGCGTAAGGCCCTGCTGTTCCATGCGAAAGCGAATCGCCTCGATCGGATCGGGTGGATCCATCGGGTAGTGCTGCGCCTCGTAGACGTCAACGAGAGTTGCCAGCACATCGAGACGGTCGCCTTCGGCACTGCCAGATTTCGAGCCCCAAAGGCGTCCGACCTCTTCGAGTGCAGCCTCATAGTCAGCTTCGGTCCGGATGGGCTTCAACTCAGTTGCCATGTTCGACCTCAATCACATTGATCCTGTCATATGCCTTGTGAGTACCGATCCACTCGATCCAGACGATGGCCTTCTCGTAGTCCACGGCAACGACCAATCGATAGTCGTTGCCCTTGATGTTGAAGACCATACGATCAGCGCTCACGATGCTCGCGGTGGCATAGAGGCGCGTCACATCGGCTGACGCCCGCCAGCTTGCCTTGATGACTTCATCGAACCAGGCATCCAGCGCCGCCTTTGCCGCCCGCTGGTCCTTATGGCCCGCAAGACCATCGACGAATTCGCGCAGGGTCCGGCGGGCAATAATTCTCATCGCTATATGATATCATGCTCCCAATATGGGATCAATGACTCAAATATCCAGCGTCGTCGACCGCTCCCACTCGGTGAAATGCGCCGCATAGGCATTCCACTCGATGTGCTTGAGCTTGAGATAAGCCGTGGAGAATTCCGTGCCCATCGCCTCTTTCAGGAACTCGTCCTTGTCGTATTCCCTGAGCGCATCGAGCAGGTTGAGCGGCAGGCGGATAGCGTTCTTGACGGTGTGACCCTCGGCATACATGTCGACATCGGAATGCGGGCCGGGATCGGCCTTGGTGTTGAGACCGTCGAGGCCGGCGGCGATGATGACGGACTGCAGCAGGTAGGGGTTGACCGCGCCGTCGGGCAGGCGGAGCTCGAAGCGGCCGGGGCCGGGCACGCGCACCATGTGGGTGCGATTGTTGCCGGTCCAGGTGACCGTGTTCGGCGACCAGGTGGCACCGGAGATGGTGCGCGGCGCGTTGATGCGCTTGTAGGAATTGACCGTCGGATTGGTGATCGCGGCCAGCGCCGCGGCATGCTTCATGATACCGCCGAGGAAGTTGCGGCCGTCGCCGGAGAGGCCGAAATGGGCGGCGCTGTCGGCGAACGCGTTCCTGGTGCCGTCGGTGTTCCAGACCGAGATATGGGCGTGGCAACCGTTGCCGGTCAGGCCCTTGAAGGGTTTGGGCATGAAGGTCGCGCGCAGGCCATGCTTCTCGGCCACGGATTTGACCATGAACTTGAAGAACGAGTGCTTGTCGGCGGTTTCGAGCGCGTCGTCATATTCCCAGTTCATTTCGAACTGGCCGTTCGCGTCTTCATGGTCGTTCTGGTAGGGCTTCCAGCCGAGCGACAGCATATGGTCGCAGATCTCTGATATCACATCGTAGCGGCGCAGCAGCGCCTGCTGGTCGTAGCAGGGCTTTTCGGCATTGTCGTATTCGTCTGATATTTTCGAGCCGTCGGGCGAGATCAGGAAGAATTCCGGCTCGACGCCGGTCTTGACCCGGAGCCCCTTGGCCGCGGCCTCGCCGACGAGGCGCTTGAGCGTATTGCGCGGGGCCTGGCTGACGAGCTTGTCGTCCATCCAGCAATCGGCGGCGACCCAGGCGGTTTCCTTCTTCCATGGAAGCTGGATGACCGAGGACGCATCCGGCCGGGCGAATAGATCCGGATGGGCCGGACTCATGTCGAGCCAGGTCGCGAAACCGGCAAAGCCGGCACCTTCTTCCTGCATGCCCTTGATCGCGGCGGTCGGAACGAGCTTCGCCCGCTGCGCACCGAAGAGATCGGTAAAGCTGATCATGAAATATTTGACGGCCCGTTCCTTGGCCCAGGCTTCGAGGTCGATCGTCATGGCAGTTCCCCTTTTATCGATGCGAAGGGTATCCCTTCTTATTCTTCGATCGGTTCGCACCTCACCTCGGTGCGGACCGAATTGGCGATGAAGCATTCCTCATGCGCCAGGTGATGCAATTCGTCCCGGGTCGTCGCATCAGGCAGCGCACCATCCCAGTCGATGCGTGGCCTCAGCGTGACCCGACTCAGCCAGAAGCGGCCGGATTCATTCTTGGTGAGCTCGCCTTCCGCGGCGTCCTCGTAGCGATTGACGACGAGGCCGCGCTTGGCGGCGAGATAGAGAAACGTCATCATATGACAGGAAGAAAGGCTGGCAACGAAAGCCTCTTCCGGATCGACGCCAGCAGGATCTGAAAAGCGTGGCACCACGCTGGGCGACGAAGACGCCCGGATCGTGAGCCCGCCATCGAAGGACCATTGATGGCCACGGCCGAAACGGTTGCCGGTGAACGGATCGCCGGGCGCCCGCTCCCAAACAACCGTGGCCGTGTGATGCCCCATCTCAGAAGCCGCCCTTCCCGGGTATCCAGTTCGTGCCGGCGAGAGGCACCTGCGCCATGGCCGATGCTTCGATGGTCAGCGCGCAGAGGTCTTCGGGTTCGAGATTGTGGACATGGTTCTTGCCGCAGGCGCGCGCGATGGTCTGCGCCTCAAGCGTCATCACCTTGAGATAGTTGGCGAGGCGGCGACCGGCGGCGACGGGATCGAGCCGCTTCGAGAGCTCCGGATCCTGCGTCGTGATACCCGCCGGATCCTTGCCTTCGTGCCAGTCGTCATAGGCGCCCGAGGTCGTGCCGAGCGCATTGTATTCGGCCTCCCAGCGCGGATCATTGTCGCCGATGGCGACCAGCGCCGCGGTGCCGATCGACACAGCGTCGGCACCGAGCGCCAAGGCTTTCGCGACATCGGCGCCGGAGCGGATGCCGCCGGAGACGATGAGCTGCACCTTGCGATGCATGCCGAGATCCTGCAGCGCCTGAACGGCCGGACGAATGCAGGCGAGCGTCGGCAGGCCGACATTCTCGATGAACACTTCCTGCGTGGCGGCCGTGCCGCCCTGCATGCCATCGAGCACGACGACATCGGCGCCGGATTTCACGGCAAGAGCCGTGTCGTAATAGGGGCGTGCGCCGCCGACCTTCACATAGATCGGCTTTTCCCAATCAGTGATTTCGCGGAGTTCGCCGATCTTGATCTCAAGATCGTCAGGACCTGTCCAGTCGGGATGACGGCAGGCCGAGCGCTGGTCGATGCCCTTGGGCAGCGTGCGCATTTCGGCGACGCGGTCAGAGATCTTCTGGCCGAGCAGCATTCCGCCGCCACCTGGCTTGGCACCCTGGCCGACCACGACCTCGATCGCATCGGCGCGGCGGAGATCGCGCGGGTTCATGCCATAGCGCGAGGGCAGATACTGATAGACCAGGATCGAGGAATGGCCGCGCTCTTCCTCGGTCATGCCGCCGTCGCCCGTCGTGGTCGAGGTGCCCGAGAGCGAGGCGCCACGGCCCAGCGCTTCCTTGGCGGGGCCGGACAGCGAGCCGAAGCTCATGCCGGCGACCGTGATCGGGATTTTCAGCTCGATCGGCTTCTTGGCGAAGCGAGAGCCGAGCACGACATTGGTGCCGCAGCTTTCGCGGTAGCCTTCCAGCGGATAGCGCGAGATCGAGGCACCCAGGAACAACAGGTCGTCGAAATGCGGAACCTTCCGCTTGGCGCCGGCGCCCCGGATATCATAGATGCCGGTTGCCGCGGCGCGGCGGATTTCCGACAGCGTATAGTCGTCGAAGGTGGCGGACTTGCGCGGCGTGGTCGGCGGATTGTGGTAGGTCATGAACCGGCCTTTGCTAGAACAGAGTGCAGGCGGGGTTCACCCCTCACCAACTTCGGCCAGAGGTTCGCTATGCTCACCCGGCCTTCGTATCCTCTCCCACAAAGGGAGAGGTAAACTCGCAGCAACCGCCTTGCCTCAAGGAAGGGCGGAGATCTTGGCACCCTACCTCTCCCCCTGTGGGAGAGGATAGCAAGCCCGCATGAGCCAAAGGCGAATGCCTGGGCGTGCTTGGTGTGGGGTAACGCGTTTCTCGGCATCGCGCCCTCAATACTGGTCGGCATTGTCGATGTTGAAGTTGTAGAGCTTTCGTGCCGAGCCGTAGCGGGTGAACTCTTCCGGCCTGACGCCCTCGACGCCGGCACGGGCGAGCAGGCCCTTGAGCAGTTCGATATGCTCCGGCCGCATCTCCTTCTTCACGCAATCGGCGCCGAGGCTCTTCACCGGGCCGCGCACGAAAAGGCGGGCTTCGTAGAGCGAGTCACCCAGCGCATCGCCGGCTTCGCCGAGCACGACGAGATTGCCGGATTGCGCCATGAAAGCCGACATATGGCCAATATTGCCATGGACGACGATATCGATGCCCTTCATCGAGATACCGCAGCGCGACGCTGCATTGCCTTCGATGACCAGCAGGCCGCCACGGCCGGTTGCGCCGGCATATTGACTGGCGTCGCCCTTGATACGAACAGTGCCGCTCATCATGTTCTCGCCGACGCCGGGGCCGGCGGAGCCGTGGACGTTGATCGTCGCGCCGTCATTCATGCCGGCGCAATAGTAGCCAACCGAGCCGCGCACATCGATCGTGACCGGCTGGTCAACGCCGACAGCGACCGAATGGCTGCCGCCGGGATTGGTGACTTCGAAATGCAGGTCATTGGCGCCCGGCCCGACCTTGTGGAGCTGGCTGTTGAGGTCGCGAAGCGTGGTTTCCAAGAGGTCGATGACCGGCATGCTCAATGTTCCCAGAAATAGACGGTGGCGGGCTCGGGCTCCCAGACGCGGGCATTGGCGATGCCGGGCAGGCCGACCAGCGCGCGATATTCTGAGCCAAAAGCGACATAGCGGTCTGTCTCCGCCATGACGGCGGGCTTGCAGGCGATCGGGTCTCTGACAACGCCGAAACCGTTCTTGGTGCCGACGACGAAGGTGAAGAAGCCGTCGAGATCGCGGATCGTGCCTTCGAGCGCTTGGCCCAGGCTCTTGCCCTTGGCCATCTCGGCCGTGAGGTAGGCAGCGGCCACCTCGGTGTCGTTCTCGGTCTCGAAGGTCATGCCTGATCGGATCAGCTCACGGCGCAGATTGTTGTGATTGGACAGCGAGCCATTGTGCACCAGGCACTGGTCGGCGCCCGTGGAGAAGGGATGCGCGCCGAGCGTGGTCACGGCCGATTCCGTCGCCATGCGGCTATGCGCGATGCCATGGGTGCCGGACATCTGCCGGATCGAGAAGCGGGAAACGACATCCTTCGGCAGGCCGGTCTCCTTGTAGATCTCGATAGCGTCGCCGGTGCCCATGATGCGGATCTGCGGGCTGATTGCGGAGAGCGCGTCGCGCGCCGCATCGACCCGGTCGCGCGGCACGGTGACAACAGCATGGGTATCCTTGACTAGCACGTCACTCTTGATGCCGACGCCAGCAAGCGCGGAGCCGATCTGGGCGAAGTCGCGCACCGGCTTGGCCGACTGGACCGTGATCTTCGTGCCGCCGGCGCCGCTATTGCCATAGATGGCGATGCCGGCACTGTCCGGTCCGCGGTCGGTCAGCGTCACCAGCATGTCCGACAGCATGGAGCCGAGTTCGGGCTCCAGCGATTTGTCCTTCAGGAACAGGCCTGCAATTCCGCACATGGTTTGCCTCCTTCAGGCTGGGCGCTTGCGCGCCGTGACTTCGATTTCGATTTTCATTTCCGGCTTGTTGAGGCCGCAGACGACCATGGTGGCCGCCGGGCGGATCTCGCCGAAATACTCGCCAAGGATCGGGAAGACCCGGTCAACATAGGCGGCATCGGTGATGTAGTAATTGGCGCGCACGACATCGGTGAGGGAGAAGTCGGCTTCGGCCAGCGCCGCCGCGATCGTCTTCATGATGTTGCGCGTCTGATCCTCGACGCTTTCAGACATCGACATGGTCGCATAGTCATAGCCGGTCGTGCCCGCCACCCAACAGAAATCGCCGTCCGAGACCGCACGGGAATAGCCGGCGGTCTTTTCGAAAGGAGATCCGGTCGAGATCAGCCGTCTGGCCATGAAATGCCCCTGTTGCGCATTCCACAGCTATCACTCTCAAGAAAGACTTTCAACTGTGATGAAAGAAAATTTCCGGGAGCGGCCTATCGGCGCTGACCCTTGTCCGGGTAGCAAATGATGGAAAGGTAGCGCGCCGGGAGCTTTTCCAGCACCTCCGGTCCATGCGGCGCATCGGCATCGAAGAACAGGCTGTCACCTGGCTCCATCAGATAAAGCCGGTCGCCGTGGCGGTACTGAACGGAGCCTTCGAGCATATAGAGAAATTCGAGGCCCTCGTGCTGGAAGGTCGGAAACACATCGGAATCGGCGGTCAGCGTGATGAGATAGGGCTCGACCACGACGCCGGCGGCATTCTGGCCGATATGGCCGAGCAGATTGTATTGATGGCCGGATCGGGTGCCGCGGCGTTCGAGCTCCACGCCCTGCCCCGCCTTGACAAAGCTCGCATTGCGCACCTCCTCGAAGCGGCGGAAGAAGGCGGTCACCGGCACGCCGAGTGCCTGCGCCAGCGCCTGCAGCGTGGTGAGCGAGGGCGAGGTATTGCCGTTTTCGATCTTCGACAGCATGCCGAGCGAGATGCCGGTGGCATTGGCGAGGTCGGAGCCAGTAATGCCGAGCTTCTTTCGCAAGGTGCGAACCTCGTGGCCGATCGCCATTTCGAGATTGTTGACCCTGACGTCGCGCACGGCATGGGGATCCTGGTAAGGAATGACCTTGCCCGAGGTTTTCGCTGGGCCTTTGCCGTCGCTCTTCGCCATGAAGGCTCCTGAGTGTTGAATAACAGGAAACATTGTCAAATTTCAGTGGAATTGCAAGCGGAGCGGCTGCGCAAGAAACCCCTCCCAAACCCCACCCACAACGGGAGGGCTTAATTGGCGGCGCGTCTTTCGCCCCGTCGAGAACTCACAGCCCGCTGAAACGTAGCGTTGGATGCGAGGCAGCGGCGAGGTTAAGCCCTCCCCCTTGTGGGGAAGGTTTAGGAGGGGCCTTGATTTCACGACGTCTTCAACGATCCAAACGGTCGGTCGCCGCCGACAGCGCGCCGGTGAGGCGCGAAAAGTTCTCGCGCAGCCGCCGTTCGGTGGCCATCGCAACTTCAGGATATTCCTGCAGCATGCGGTGGAAGAGGACGCGGCTGATACGCATTACTTCACTTTCGGTCGCGGCTGTCGCGGTAAAGTGCCTGGTCGCATCGGAAATCATGGCGATCTCGGTCAGCATCGAGCCGGGACCGGCCTCGCCGATATCGCGATCCTTGCCCGACGGCAGATCGCGCGTCAGCTTGAGCTGCCCGCTCAGCACCACGAAGGCACAGTCCGCTGCCGCGCCCTCCCGGAACAGGACATGACCACGCTCCAGCCTGCGCCGCTCGGCACCGAAGGCGAGCAGGCGCAGATATTCATCGGACAGCCCGTCGAAGATCGACAGTCCCTGCAGGAGCGCAATATCTTCGCGGAGTCCCATCCGTTGTCCTAGGGGATGATCTTGTAGCCGCCGTTCTCAGTCACGAGAATCTCGGCATTGGAAGGATCTTTCTCGATTTTCTGCCGCAAGCGATAGACATGCGTTTCGAGCGTATGCGTGGTGACGCCGGAATTGTAACCCCAGACTTCTTCCAGCAATTCGTCGCGCGTGACGGCTTTCTGGCCGGCACGGAAGAGATAGCGGATGATCGCCGCTTCCTTCTCGGTCAGCCGGATCTTCTTGCCGTCGGCATCGGTGAGCAGCTTCTGCGCCGGTTTGAAAACATAGGGCCCGACATTGAACGTGGCGTCCTCGCTCTGCTCATATTGCCGGAGCTGCGCCCGGATGCGGGCGAGCAGGACGGCGAAGCGGAACGGCTTGGTGACATAGTCATTGGCCCCGGCTTCGAGGCCGAGAATGGTATCGGCATCCGTGTCGTGGCCGGTCAGCATGATGATCGGCGACTTGAAACCACCCTTGCGCAGAAGCTTCACCGCTTCGCGTCCATCCATGTCGGGCAGGCCAACATCCATGATCAGGAGATCGACATGTTCGCCGCGGACAGTCGCTATACCCTTGCTGGCATTCTCGCCTTCGATCACATTGAACTCGTCATAGAGACGAAGCTGTTCGACCAATGTCTCGCGCAAGTCCGCATCGTCGTCCACAAGCAGAATGGTGCGGGCTGTCATCGTGCCAAATCTTCCAATTTTTAATTATTTCAAAGATTGGTATGCCAGATTTGCGAGACAACACAAGGGTTGCACCCTGATTCCACAGCATGCCGTATATCCGGAGCACCCGATCTTCTGACATGAAACAGCAGACCCTCAAGGAAATCATCGTGCGGCCGGCACCCGGCGATCCGCGCCGGGCGATCGTCCAGGCAGGCATCCTGACGTTCCCCGCGGCGCTGGGCCGATCCGGCCGTAGCAGCCGCAAGCGCGAAGGCGATGGCGCGACTCCGATCGCGCCGATGCGCGTCCTTTACGGCTATTATCGGCGCGAGAAGGTTTCAGGTCCGCTTCGCACCCGGCTGTCGATGGTGGCGATCGATGGCACCATGCTGTGGTGCGATGAACCTGCAGATGCGAGCTATAACCGCCCGGTCCGCGCACCCTTCAAGCCGAGCCACGAGAAGATGAAGCGCAAGGACGAGCTCTACGATGTCTGCCTCGTCATGGATTGGAACATGTCCAGCCGGCGTCGCAATCTCGGTTCGGCTATCTTCTTCCATTGCGCCAAGCCGGGTTATCCACCGACACAAGGATGCGTCGCGATCCACATTCGCGACATGCGGAGGCTGCTGCCGCTGATCGGGCCGGAGACGATCGTCAGGGTGATGTGAGGGTTTTCGGTGTTACAAAGTCCCTGAGACCGGCGATATGCGACTTGACCTCGGTCCAGTCGTCGACCGGAAGATCAAGAACAGCGATGGCGGCCGTCGGAAACTTCTTCCGCATCTCCGCACCGGATTTGCCGCCGTCACCCTTCATCAGCAGCTTTGCCAGATCCTCCATGCCGGGATTGTGCCCAACGATGACAAGGCTTTCGACCGTGTGTTCCACCGCATGGATCGCGTCGAGAATGCGCTCTGCCGGCGCTTCGTAAATCTCGGCCACATCCCGCTTCGTGACCTTGCCGAGCTCCGGCGCGATCAGCGCCCAGGTCTCCTGCGTCCGCTTGGCGGTGGAGACCAGCGCGACTGTCGGCTTCAATCCCTTGCCGGCCAGCCATTTCGCCATGACGGGCGCGGCCTTGCGGCCACGCTCGGCAAGCGGCCGTTCATGGTCCTCGACATTGTCCGCCCAGGTCGATTTGGCGTGGCGGAAGAGGATGAGCGTCTTTGTCATGCGGCCAATCCGTAATTCTCAAAGCGGGTTAGCAGATTTTCGACTCGCTGCGGTAACAATCGGCGATTTCTGTCCTATATGAAAACTGTGCGCGGCCAACAGTCCCTCCTCGCTGCGCCTATTTCCCATTTCCGCGCGACCTCAGCGCATTCCGATATGGAGACATTCATGTCCGACCAACCGCATATTTCATTCAATGACGGCAAATCTATCCCTCAAGTCGGCCTCGGCGTCTGGCAGACGCCCAACGACACCGCGGTCACGGCCGTCAAGGCTGCATTGGACGCCGGCTATCGCCACATCGACACCGCGGCCGCCTATCACAATGAACAGGGCGTCGGCGAAGGCATGCGTGCCTCCGGCCTCGACCGCAGGGACATCTTCCTCACCACCAAACTCTGGAACGACGATCAAGGTTTCGATTCGACGCTGCGCGCTTTCGAGAAGAGCCTGAAAGAACTCGGCACCGACTATCTCGACCTCTACCTCATCCATTGGCCCTCGCCACATCGCGGCAAGTATCGCGACACCTGGAGAGCTTTCACGCGGCTGAAGGAAGAAGGTCGCGTCCGCTCGATCGGCGTATCGAACTTCAATGCCGACCATCTCGAAGCGATCATCGGCGATACCGGCGTCACCCCCGTCATCAACCAAGTCGAGCTCCATCCCGATTTCCAGCAGAAGGCGCTGCGAGCGACCCATGAGAAGCTCGGGATCATCACCCAGAGCTGGAGCCCGCTCGGCCAGGGCCATCTCCTGACCAATCCTGTCATCGCCGACCTCGCCAAGAAACTCGACCGCAGCCCGGCGCAGGTCATCGTCCGCTGGCATATCCAGAACGGTCTCGTCGTGATCCCGAAATCGGTGACGCCGTCGCGGATCGTCGAAAACTTCCAGGTCTTTGATTTCGAGCTGGATGGCGCCGCGATGGATGCGCTCAATGCGCTGGATTCGGCAAGCGCACGCATCGGACCGGATCCGGCGACGGCAAAGTTCTGACGTGCCGGAACGGGACAGGGATCCTCTGATGGCAATGATCTCTCAGCCATGATTCCAGATGGCTGCTGACATCATTCAGGAATGGGAAGACTATCTCTTCCCGTGATAGGAGGCGGGTGTCATGAGAAAAATGACATGGAATCTCCCTGTTAACGTCGAGGATCCCGAGACCGGAGCGCCGCGGACCATCAAGACGGTCCGCCAGGCGCAATCTGTGCTTCACGAGCATTGGCCGGACACGTCGGGCAGCCGCTATCGCGCCGCGGAAGCGGCTTGCGATAGCGCGATGCACGGCGAGACCGAGACCGACAAGGCACGCAAAGCGTTCATCGACGCGGCGATCGAAGCGCATCTTCACGTGGGCTGAGCACGCCTGGTGGCGGGCAGCAGGTGATAGCGTCGAACGCTATTCTTCAAGGGCGGACATCAGCGTTCAGCGCGTTGCCGTGACAATAATCGCGCGGATGCGCCCCTCGATCGGTCCCTCGCCGAACCGCTTCGCCAGCGCCGCAGCGACTTGTTCGGTCACCGCCTGCAATTCGCCCGGCGCACGCGCTTCGATCTCGCCGCGCAAAGGGTTGCCCTGGCAATAGCCGGTTGCGGCCGAAAGGGCCGATGGCGTCCGGCTGATCTTGTCGACGGTTTCCACGGTGACAGTGGCGAAGCCGCCAGCCTTGGCGTCGGCAGCCAGTTGGGCGGGGTCGTGATAGCCGTGCGGACTGCGTTCCATGAAGCGCGGCGGGTCATCCGGGAAGCACCGCGCCAGTTCCTCCGTGGCCACGCTGATGAATTCATTGCTGGCGACCTTGTCCCAGACCGCAACGATATAGGTTCCGCCCGGCTTCAACACACGGTGGGCTTCAGCATAGCCCTTGATCTTGTCAGGGAAGAACATGACGCCGAACTGACAGACGGCGGCATCGAAGCTGCTGTCCGCGAACGGCAATTCGAGCGCATCAGCCTGCCGGAAGGTGACTTGGCTGCCACCGGGCTGCAGACCGGATGCGGCATCCAGCATGGGCTGGTTGAGATCGGTGGCGACGATATCGGCATCCGGACCCAGTGCTTTGGCCATCGCCCGCGTGACGACGCCGGTGCCGGCCGCAATCTCCAGCACCGATTTTGGCGCGAGTTTTGCCAGTCGCCCGGCGACCTCGTCGGCATAGGGCGCGAAGATCATCGGCACCAGGAACTTTTCGTAGATGGCCGGAATGCCACCGGTGAAGACTTTGTCTGCGTCCGTCATCGTGTTCCTCCCCTCGCAGGAGCTCTACCATATGCCTATCGCGGCCAGCGCAGAAGCAAAAATGGCCGCCCCGGAGGACGGCCATTCGGAAGGATCAGCGCAAGCTGGCGCTTATTTCCACTCGCGGATATCGACGAAATGGCCGGCGATCGCCGCTGCGGCTGCCATGGCGGGCGAGACGAGATGGGTGCGGCCCTTGAAGCCCTGGCGGCCCTCGAAATTGCGGTTCGAGGTCGAGGCGCAGCGCTCGCCCGGCTTCAGCCGGTCGTCGTTCATCGCAAGGCACATCGAGCAGCCCGGCTCGCGCCATTCGAAACCGGCAGCGAGGAAGATCTTGTCGAGGCCTTCCTTTTCAGCCTGTTCCTTCACCAGGCCGGAACCCGGGACGATCATTGCACTGACCGTCGAGGCCACCGTCTTGCCCTCGACGACCTTGGCAACTTCGCGCAGGTCCTCGATGCGGCCGTTGGTGCAGGAGCCGATGAAGACGCGGTCGAGCTTGATGTCGGTAATCGGCGTGCCGGGCTTGAGGCCCATATAGTCGAGCGCGCGCCATTTCGAGGTGCGCTTGTTTTCGTCCTGGATTTCGTCCGGGTTCGGCACGACGCCCTGAACCGAGATCACGTCTTCGGGCGAGGAGCCCCAGGAGACGATCGGTGGCAGTTCGGCGGCGTTGAGCACCACGACGCGATCATAATGGGCGCCTTCGTCCGACTTCAGCGTCTTCCAGTATTCGAGCGCCTGTTCGAGCTGCGCACCCTTTGGCGCGCGCGGGCGGCCCTTGATATATTCGAAGGTCTTTTCATCCGGCGCGATCAGGCCGGCGCGCGCGCCGCCTTCGATCGTCATGTTGCAGACCGTCATGCGGCCTTCCATGGAGAGCGCGCGGATCGCTTCGCCGGCGAATTCGATGACGCTGCCGGTGCCGCCTGCGGTGCCGATCTCGCCGATGATCGCCAGGATGATATCCTTGGCGGTCACATGGTCGGGCAGGACGCCATCGACCCGGACCAGCATGTTCTTGGCCTTCTTCTGGATCAGCGTCTGGGTGGCGAGCACATGCTCGACCTCTGACGTGCCGATGCCATGCGCCAACGCGCCGAAAGCACCATGCGTCGAGGTGTGGCTGTCGCCGCAGACGATGGTCATGCCCGGCAGGGTGAAGCCCTGTTCGGGACCGACGATGTGGACGATGCCCTGGCGCTTGTCATGCTCGGAATAATATTCGACGCCGAACTCGGCGGCGTTGTTGGCGAGCGCCTCGACTTGGATGCGGCTCTCCTCGTTCTTGATGCCTTCATAGCGGTCGAGCGTGGTCGGCACATTGTGGTCGACGACGGCGAGCGTCCTTTCCGGCGCGCGCACCTTACGGTGGGTCATGCGGAGGCCTTCGAACGCCTGCGGGCTGGTCACTTCGTGGACCAGATGGCGATCGATGTAGAGAAGACAGGTGCCATCGTCCTGCTGGTCGACGACGTGGTCGTCCCAGATCTTGTCATAGAGGGTGCGGGGTGCGCTCATGGTAGTTCACCGGATTACAAAATGAAGGAAGGAAGGCATGGATGCGGGCCGGCACGAACGGCCGGAGCGGCATCCTCAGAGATGGGCGGTGGCGCGGCCGGACAGGGCAGCAAAGAAACGCTGCGGCAGGCGCTTGCGGTCCTGCAGCACGTAGAAGAACTTCTTTGATGCGCGTTTGCTCATGCAGGGTCCATATCACCATTCCAAATCCGTATCAACGGCCTTGGGGCACATGGCAACCGGGACTGCCGGCGTCGCTACGGCCTTCGATATATCCAGAGCTGCGCCGGCGGCAGATTGCGGACGACAAAATCGAAATGCGTGATCGAATAGAGCTCGGGCATGGCGGGAAGCGGCGACATCGGCCCGTGCGTGATCTGGATGACCGGCCGCCCGGGCGGCAGCCGCGACAGCAGGTTCTTCATCAACGCAACCCGTCGCTCCAGGGCAAAGCTCAGCATGGGCACGGCGGAGATGACGCAGTCGAAAGTTTGATCGCGCTGGTTACCGAGCACTGTATCGAGCTCGAACACGTCACCGTTGCGTATGTCGACCTCCGGGAACCGGCGGCGAAGCAGGTCGCAAAAATGCGATGCATATTCAATCGAAATCAGATCAGTGGGCTTTACGCCGCGTTCGAGGATGGCCTTGGTGATGACGCCGGTTCCCGCGCCGAGTTCCAGAACAGGGAGACCGGAGGACATGTCGATCACGCTCGCCATGCGTCGGGCCGTGACCGACGAGGTCGGCAGCAATGCACCGACGCCCTTCTTGTCCCGCTGCCAGCCCTTGAAGAAACGGATTTCCTCATCGAACTTCCGCTCGAGACGCTGCTTCAACCCCATGTCCACCAACCCTCCTCACCACGACTGATACAATTTCACGGATGCGGCGGACTCAAACGCCGTCGTGCCCGCCAGGTTCCCGACAGGTCCCCGGGACCTTGCCGCGTGCGCATAACTGCCCGCGATTTGCGACAATTTCAAGCCGTTTTGCGCCACGGCGGACGCGCAGAACGTCTATCCTGAAAGCTATCGGGTGTCGCAAAGGGTGTTGAGAAAATTGCAGCCTTTGTCAGGAGACCTTGGCGGGTGCTTCCGGGCGGTTGATCTGCTTGGCCGCCTCGATCACCAGCGGCAACAGATCGCCGCCGCCATTGTCGACCACCTCGAAGAACTGGCGGCGCATGCGCGGTTCCCAGAATTTGTTAATGTGGTTGGCGACGCCGGCGGCCCGGACATTCTCCGGCTGAGACAGGAAGAAGGTCGCGATCTGGTTCGCCATCCTGATAATCTTGGCGTCATGCTGCATCGGCGTCTGTCCCTAACGTGATCCGGTCGGAACCGGTGAAAATCTCGTAATCCTCGCCGCGCGCCAGGGCGACCAGCGTCATGCCCGCACGGGTGGCCATGTCGATCGCCATTGCGGTCGGCGCGGAAATGCCGATCAGCATGCCGCTGCCGAGCTTGGCGGTCTTCTGGATCAGCTCGACCGAGAGCCGCGACGTCATGACCACGGCGCCGTCGCTGCCGGAAATGCCGTTGCGCGCGAGATGGCCGATCAGCTTGTCGAGCGCATTATGGCGGCCGACATCTTCGCGGACGGCGATCATGCCGCGGCCGGGGATGTAAAAGCCGGCTGCATGTACCGCGCGCGTCTCGGCGTTGAGAGGCTGGTTTGCCGAGAGCTCACGCATCGCCGACGATATATCGCCGGCTGTAAAGTGAACGGAAACTTGCGAAACATCCGCCGCTGGTTTCAGCGCTTCCTCGATCGACTCGACGCCGCAGAGGCCGCAGCCGACCGGTCCGGCCTTGGCGCGGCGGCGGACGCGCAGCGCACGATCGACATCGTCGGTCAGGCTGATCTGGAGATCGATGCCGCCGGAGGCGTCGAGGACTTCGATGCCGGCGACTTCAGCGAGGGTGTCGATGATGCCTTCGGAGAGGGAGAAGCCGATGGCGAAGTCTTCGAGATCGCCGGGGGTGGCCATCATGACGGCTTCGGTCGAGCCGCCATAGGACAGCGCGATGGCGGATTCTTCGGCGACCGTGCGCTGGCCTTGGGAGAGGGCACGGTTGCGGAAGATGATTTCGGGAACGCGGCGGGAGGTTTCAGCCATGAGGCGTACCCCCCTCTGCCCTGCCGGGCATCTCCCCCTCAAGGGGGGAGATTCGACCCAAGCGACGCCCTCGTCCCGAACGAGGGGCGCCACCTAGAGCTATCAAGAGGGAATGACGGCGCACGCCCCAATCGAATCTCCCCCCTTGAGGGGGAGATGCCCGGCAGGGCAGAGGGGGGTGCACGCCATTCGCAAACAATAGCTTACTCCGCAGCTTCCAGCTTGCCCATGATCCGGCGAGAACGGCGGCTGAGCTCATCATACTCTTCCTGCCAATGCGACGGACCGTTCGAGGGCGAAATCTGCACGGCCGTCACCTTGTATTCCGGGCAGTTGGTCGCCCAGTCCGAGAAGTCGGTGGTGATGACATTGGCCTGCGTGTCCGGATGGTGGAAGGTCGTGTAGACCACGCCGGTCGCGACCTTCTCGGTGATCAGCGCGCGCAGCGACGTCTCGCCGGCGCGGCTCTGCAACCGCACCCAGTCGCCGTCGCGGATGCCGCGAAGTTCGGCATCGTGCGGATGGATTTCGAGGCGGTCCTCCGCATGCCAGGCGACATTGCCCGTGCGACGGGTCTGGGCGCCGACATTGTACTGGCTGAGCACGCGGCCGGTGGTGAGCAGCAGCGGGAAGCGCGGACCGGTCTTCTCGTCGGTCGCGACATATTCGGTGCGGATGAACTTGCCCTTGCCGCGCACGAAGCCGTTGACATGCATGATCGGCGAACCCTCGGGCGCCTTCTCGTTGCACGGCCACTGAACCGAGCCCATCTTTTCGAGATAGTCGTAGGAGACGAGTGCGAAGGCGGGTGTCGTCGCCGCGATCTCGTCCATGATCTCGGACGGATGGGTATAGGCCCAGTTCAGGCCCATGGCATTGGCGAGGTTCTGCGTGACTTCCCAGTCGGCATAGCCGTTCTTCGGGGTCATGACCTTGCGGACGCGGTTGATGCGGCGCTCGGCATTGGTGAACGTGCCGTCCTTTTCGAGGAAGGTCGAGCCCGGCAGGAAGACATGGGCGTAGTTGGCGGTCTCGTTGAGGAACAGGTCCTGCACGACGACACATTCCATGGCAGCAAGGCCGGCCGAGACATGCTTGGTATCGGGGTCGGACTGGAGGATGTCCTCGCCCTGGATATAGATGCCCTTGAAGGAACCATCAACGGCGGCGTCCAGCATGTTGGGGATGCGCAGGCCGGGCTCCTTGTTGAGCTCGACGCCCCAGAGCTTTTCGAAGATCGCGCGGGTGGCGTCGTCGGAAATGTGGCGGTAGCCCGGCAGTTCATGCGGGAACGAGCCCATGTCGCACGAGCCCTGCACGTTGTTCTGGCCGCGCAGCGGGTTCACGCCGACGCCGCGGCGGCCGATATTGCCGGTCGCCATGGCGAGGTTGGCGATGGCGATGACGGTCGTCGAACCCTGGCTGTGCTCGGTGACGCCGAGGCCGTAATAGATCGCGCCATTGCCGCCGCGGGCGAACAGCCGCGCCGCACCGCGGATCAGTTCCGGCTCGACCCTGGAATACATCTGGATCGCTTCCGGGCTGTGACGCTCTTCGGAGACGAATTCGGCCCAATCCTGGAATTCCGACCAGTCGCAACGCTCGCGGATAAAGGCTTCGTCATAGAGGCCTTCGGTAACAATGACATGGGCCAGCGCGGTGACGACGGCGACATTGGTACCCGGCATCAGCGGCAGATGGTAGTCGGCCTTGATGTGGGGCGAGGAGACGATATCGGTCTTGCGCGGATCGATGACGATCAGCTTGGCGCCCTGGCGCAGGCGCTTCTTGAGCCGCGAGGCGAAAACCGGATGGCCCTCGGTCGGGTTGGCTCCGATGACGATCACGACATCGGTATCCTCGACCGAGTCGAAATCCTGCGTGCCGGCGGACGTGCCGAAGGTCTGACCGAGGCCATAGCCGGTCGGCGAATGGCAGACGCGGGCGCAGGTGTCGACATTGTTGTTGCGGAAGCCCGAACGGATCAGCTTCTGCACCAGATAGGTCTCTTCATTGGTACAGCGCGAGGAGGTGATGCCGCCGATCGAGTCGCGGCCATACTGGTACTGGATGCGGCGGAATTCGTTGGCGGTATACTCCAGCGCCTCTTCCCAGCTCACTTCGCGCCACGGATCCGAAATCTTCTCGCGGATCATCGGATTGAGGATGCGGTCCTTGTGGGTGGCATAGCCATAGGCGAAACGGCCCTTGACGCAGGAATGGCCGCGATTGGCCTTGCCGTCCTTCCACGGCACCATGCGGACGAGTTCCTCGCCACGCATCTCGGCCTTGAACGAGCAGCCGACACCGCAATAAGCGCAGGTGGTGACCTCGGAATGTTCGGGCTGGCCGATCTCGATCACCGACTTCTCGGTCAGTGTCGCGGTTGGGCAGGCCTGGACGCAGGCGCCGCAGGAGACGCATTCCGAGGACAGGAAGCTTTCATGCATGCCGGGCGAGACGCGGGATTCGAAGCCGCGGCCCTCGATGGTCAGCGCGAAGGTACCCTGCACCTCCTCGCAGGCGCGGACGCAGCGCGAGCAGACGATGCATTTCGACGGATCGTAGGTGAAGTACGGGTTCGACTCGTCCTTCGGCATCCACTTCATGTTGACAGCGCCATCGCTGCGCGCCTTGACATGGTTGTCGCCTTCATAGCCGTAGCGCACGTCGCGCAGGCCGACAGCGCCGGCCATGTCCTGCAATTCGCAGTCGCCATTGGCCGCGCAGGTCAGACAGTCGAGCGGGTGGTCGGAGATGTAGAGCTCCATCACGCCCTTGCGGATATCCTTGAGCCGCGCGGTCTGGGTGTGAACGCTGATGCCCTGGGCGACCGGCGTCGTGCAGGAGGCGGGCGTACCGTTGCGGCCCTCGATCTCGACGAGACAGAGGCGGCAGGAGCCGAAAGCGTCGACCATGTCGGTGGCGCAGAGTTTTGGCACATCGATGCCGGCCTCGCGCGACGCGCGCATGATCGAGGTGCCTTCGGGCACGGTGATCTCGCGGCCGTCGATGGTCAACGTCACCATCTTCTCGGATTTCGAAGCGGGGGTGCCGAAATCGTGTTCGTGAACGAGACCCATGATCTTACTCCGCTGCCTGAAGGGTGGCTGCCGGACGGAAGTCGTCCGGGAAATGGTTGATGGCGCTCATGACCGGATAGGGCGTGAACCCGCCCAGCGCACAGAGCGATCCGAACTTCATCGTGTTCGAGAGATCGGTGACCAGCGCCAGGTTCTTCTCCGGCTCAATGCCAGCCGCGATCTTGTCGATGGTCTCGACGCCGCGCGTCGAGCCGATGCGGCAGGGCGTGCACTTGCCGCAGGATTCGATGGCGCAGAATTCGAAGGCGAAGCGCGCCTGGGCCAGCATGTCGGCGGTATCGTCGAAGACGGTGATGCCGGCATGGCCGATCAGGCCGTCTCGAGCCGCAAAGGCCTCGTAGTCGAACGGTGTGTCGAACAGCGAGGTCGGGAAATAGGCGCCGAGCGGGCCGCCGACCTGCACCGCCTTGACCGGACGGCCGGTTGCCGTGCCGCCGCCGATCTGGTTGACGATCTCGCCCAGCGTCAGGCCGAAGGCGACTTCGTAGAGGCCACCATGCTTGACGTTGCCGGCGATCTGGATCGGGATCGTGCCGCGCGAGCGGCCCATGCCGAAATCCTTGTAGAAGGCCGCACCCTTTTCCATGATCACGGGCACGGAGGCGAGCGAAATCACGTTGTTGACCACCGTCGGGCGACCCAAGAATCCCTGGAGAGCCGGGAGCGGCGGCTTGGCGCGGACGATGCCGCGCTTGCCTTCGAGCGAATTGAGCAGCGCGGTTTCCTCGCCGCAGACATAGGCGCCGGCGCCGGCGCGGATTTCCATGTCGAAGGCCTTGCCGGAACCGAGCACCGAAGCGCCGAGCACGCCTGCATTGCGGGCAATCTCGACCGCCTCGTTCATGATCAGGATGGCATTCGGATATTCCGAGCGCAGATAGACATAGCCCTTGGTCGCGCCGACCGCGATGCCCGCACTCGCCATGCCCTCGATCAGCACGAAGGGGTCGCCTTCCATGATCATCCGGTCGGCAAAGGTCGCGCTGTCGCCCTCGTCGGCATTGCAGACAATATATTTCTGCGGGCCGGCGGCATCATGCACGGTCTTCCACTTGATGCCGGTGGGGAAGCCCGCGCCGCCGCGGCCGCGCAGGCCGGAATCGGTGACTTCCTTGACGACATCGGCGCCGCTCATGCCGAGCGCGCGTTCGAGGCCGACGAGGCCGCCGAGCGCCTTGTAGTCGTCGAGCGAAAGCGGATCGGTGATGCCGCAGCGGGAAAAGGTCAGGCGCGTCTGGTTCTTGAGGAAGGGAATTTCCTCGGTCAGTCCCTGGCAGAGCGGATGCGGCATCCCGTCGAGCATGCCGGCGCTCAGAAGCCCGGAGACGTCCTTGGCTGTGACCGGGCCGTAGGCGATACGGCCATGCGACGTCTCGACCTCGACCAGCACTTCGAGCCAGTGCATGCCGCGCGAGCCGTTGCGGACGATGACGGCATCGAGCTTGCGGGACATGATTTCGGCCTGGAAGGCCTTGACGACACGCTCGGCGCCGACGGCCAATGCTGCGGAATCACGGGGAACAAAGATGCGGACGGTCACTGGCGCACCTCCTTGATGAGGGCAGAGAGTGTTTCCGTGTCGAGGCGTCCGTGCAGCTCCCCATCGATCTGCGCCGAGGGAGCGGTGGAACAGAGCCCCAGGCAATAGACGGGTTCGAGCGTCACCCGGCCATCGGGCGTCGTGCCATGCCAGTCGAGTTCGAGGATCTTGCAGGCATGATCGGCAATGTCACGACCGCCCATCGACTGGCAGGCCTCGGCGCGACAGATGCGCACCACATGCTGGCCGGCCGGATGGCTGCGGAATTCATGATAGAAGGTGACGACGCCATGGACTTCCGCGCGCGACAGGTTGAGCTCGCTTGCGATCAACGGCAGGCTCTGTTCGGGCACATAGCCGAACTCTTCCTGCACCGCGTGCAGGATGGGAAGCAGCGGCCCTTCCAGTGATTTAAGTCTGTTGACGATAGCGAGCACTTCCACGCTCAAATCGCCCTTCACATGGACATTCATAAAGGCCTCCACCCACACCACCGATGTGACAGTCACGCCTTGCGTCCGTTCCCGGCACGCCAGCAGTCTATCACAGTCTCGGGAAAATTGATGGCAGAACCGGAACTCTGTCGATGCCGCCGCTGCGCCAATCATGCGGATCAGCTGCGACAAGGTCAATAACCGGGTTTCGTCGCTCGATAGATTTTTTCTATCGAGAAGCAACTTGTGAGATATTCGCAAAACTCGTAATATTCAGAACATTCGAAACTTTCGAGGAATACGACTGTGAAAGTGTCATCTGCCGATTTCATCAAGAACTATGGCACGCTCGCCGACAAGGCGCTGCAGGAGGCTGTGACGATTACCAAGAACGGGCGTGATCGGCTCGTGCTGATTTCGAGCGAGGAGTATGCACGCATGAGAGCGAGCTATCGCCGTGCTCGGCGTGTCGAGGAACTCACGGATGAAGAAATCGAACTCATTTCGAAATCGGAAGTGCCGGCAGAATACGCGTATCTCGACGAACTTCTCAAAGACTGGAAGCCCGAATAATGAGTTGGCCGTTACCCGTTCCAGGTATGGTCATCAGGTACTCCTTCCTCTGGTCGAGCGAGAAGGAGCGAGGTTACGAAGAAGGCGACAAAGACAGGCCCTGCGCAGTCGTTGTGACGGCCGGTAGCGTGGAAACAGGCATCCAGACCTATGTTCTTCCGATCACCCACCGTCCGCCACGAGACCCCAAGAACGCATTGGAGATTCCCGGACCTGTGAAAGCGCATCTGGGTTTGGACAGCGATCGTTCGTGGATCGTCATCAATGAGATAAACGACTTTGTCTGGCCTGGTCATGATTTGAGACCGATCGGCCGGACCGGCAGTCCTGTCTATGGGATGTTGCCTCCGACGTTCTTCCGCCTCGTGCGCTCGCGTTTCGTGGAACAGGTCAGATCGAAGATCACCAAGCGCACCTAACCCCGCTCCCTCACCCCCCGCGCCAAGTTCAGCATCGCCGAGACCAGCGGCGTGTTCGGTTCCCGCTCCAGCGCGACCACGCCCACCGAATGGCTTGTCTCAGGCTCAGTCAACGGGACTACCGCCACCTCCTCGGCAAATCCAAACGAACGTGCGGCGTCGAGCGGCATGATCGAGGCCCATTTGCCGGTCAGGACATGGGTGAAGAGCACGATCATCGAATTGGACTCAAGACGCGGAACGATCGTTGCACCGGCTTCGGCGAGATGCTTGTTGATGATACGCCGGTTCTGCATGTCCGAAGTCAGAAGGCAGAGGGGGAGTTCGCTGATCTCCTTCCAAGTCACCGACGCCCGATCGGCGAGCTCGGAAGCCTTCCCCGTCACCAGATAATAGCGTTCCTCAATCAGGGGGACGGTGACGACGCGGCCGAGCGGTTCATTGTCGAGATAGGTGATGCCGATATCGGTCTCGAGATTGTCGAGCTGGCTCATGATATGCAGCGATGTCGCCGATTGGATCGAGAAGGTCACGCCCGGATGGCGTGCCTGGAAGGGTGCGGTGAGCCTTGGCACCAAAGAAAGGGCGGTCGGGATGGCGCTGATGCGGAGATGGCCGGTGAGGCCCTTATGGGCCGCGCGCATCTCCTCCTTCATCGTCCTGTAATCACCGACAATGCGTCGCGCCCATTCCAGCACGCGCTGGCCCTCGGGCGTCAGGCCCTGGTATCGCGAGCCGCGATTGACCAGCATGACACCGAGCTCGTTCTCGAGTTGGCGGATCGCTGCCGACAGCGTCGGCTGGGTGATCCCGCACTCCTCCGCTGCACGCCCGAAATGCTGCTCGCGGGCGAGCGCCAGGAAGAATTGCAGCTTGTCGATCATGACCTATTCCTCGCTGACCACCCCCGGCTTCTAACCCAAGTCTAGCCTGTTAGTAAGAATCCCCTTCAATTCACGGAGAATTTGCGCTAGAGCGCCCCCCTCGTAGTACTATGGTTCCGAAAGGTCTGATCAATGGACAAGTTCACCACGCTGACGGGCATCGCGGCGCCCTATCCGGTCATCAATATCGACACGGACATGATCATTCCGAAGGATTACCTCAAGACCATCAAGCGCACCGGTCTCGGCACCGGCCTCTTCGCCGAGGCGCGCTACAAGGACGACGGCTCGGAAAACCCGGATTTCGTGCTCAATAAGCCGGCCTATCGCAAGGCGCAAATCCTGGTCGCCGGCGACAATTTCGGCTGCGGCTCATCGCGCGAACATGCACCCTGGGCTCTGCTTGATTTCGGGATCCGCTGCGTGATCTCCACCAGCTTCGCCGACATCTTCTACAACAACTGTTTCAAGAACGGCGTCCTGCCGATCGTGGTAAAGCCGGACGAGCTCGAAAAGCTGCTCGATGACGCGAGCCGCGGCGCAAACGCCACGCTGACCGTCGATCTCGAAGCACAGGAAATCCGCGGTCCGGATGGCGGCGTGATCAAGTTCGATCTCGACCCCTTCAGGAAGCATTGCATGTTGAATGGTCTCGACGACATCGGCCTGACACTGGCGAAGGCCGCCGAGATCGACACCTATGAGAAGAAGACTGCCGGTTCGCGTCCCTGGGCCTGAGCCTTTCTCACGAATGACAGACGCATGAGCCCGCAAGGGTTCATGCGTTTCTTTTTGCGCCAGGTCTTTGCCCAATGGGATGATGACATGAAGCCCTTCCTGCCTAGAAAATACGAGCATATCGCCTTCGGCCTCCTTCTGTCGGGCATGATGTCGTTCCTGGTCTCCGGCTTCGCCACGCTGATCGCGATCGGGCTGTCGACCGAATTCCCGCTGCAATGGCTGAAAGCATGGCTGCCGTCCTGGGCGCTGGCCTTCCCCGTCGTCTTGATTGTCGCGCCCTTTGTCCGGCGTCTGCTGTCGAGCATCGTCATTCGCGATTAGGACTGATTATTCCGGCGCCCCGTTGCCGGACAGGATCTGCATCGCGCCCCGCAACGCGACCCGGAAAGCCTCGTCGAAATTGACGCCGCGCACCGTCCAGCGATAGGTCCGGCCCTCATGCGCGAGGTGCCAGGTCGCGATCCAGCCGAGATCGGCGTCGCTCCATCCTATATGGCCGGAAAGCGCCATGTCGCCACCGGAAGCCCTCGCGGCGTCAATCAGAAACCCCGGCGCATCGAGATCTTCCGCCGGCAGTTTTGAAGCGACTGCCCGCGTCGGGAACGTCACCTGCATCGCAAGCTGCTCCGAGCCGAGCGCAAAGGAATCCCGCATCGCGAGGTCGCGCATGTCGTCGGCGACGACGCGCAGCCGCTTGCCGTTCCGCTCCACGTCGAGGAACACGACAAGCGTCGGGCGCTTGCCGAGCCAGGGGCGGCTGCCGAGCTGGGCGAGTAGCGGTTCGAGCACATCGGGAGCGTAATGGCAGGTCAGGTCATGCGGGCGGTCATAGGTGCCCTGCTCGTCATGGATCGGCCGACCGGCAAGCCGGTCGAGATAGGAAAAGGAAGCGACGAAATCGCCGGCCCGCGCACGGAGCGCCTCCACCTCGGGCAGCGCAGGCAGGCGCGGATCGCCGGAAACACGGACCAGAATGCGATCGAGGCAATCGCGGAAGCCGAGCTTGCGGTTCTTTTCGCCAGTGCCTGTCGTGATCGCCTTGGAAATGTAGAGTTCGGCAAGATCGGCGGCACGGACATCACCGGAAAACGCTGTTGCCAGCGAGATGAATGCGATGACCAGGCTCAAAGATCGCATTCACCTCTCCCGGATCGGGTCAGGCCGAAACAGTCGCCTCAATATTTTCCATGTCGTCGTCGGAGAGGCCGAAGTGATGGCCGATTTCGTGGATCAGCACATGGGTGATGATGTCGCCAAGGGTCTCTTCGTTCTCCGACCAGTAATCGAGGATCGGCCGGCGGTAGAGCGAGATGCGGTTGGGGAATTCGCCATTCTCGACCGAGAAGCGCTCGGTAACGCCACGACCCTCAAACAGGCCGAGAAGATCGAATGGAGTCTCGAGAGCCATGTCCTCGAACACTTCGTCGCTCGGGAAATCGGAGATCTCGATGATCAAGTCCTGACAGAGCGCACGGAAATCTTCCGGCAACTGTCCGTAGGCCTCGCGCGCCAATTGCTCGATCGCTTCGAGCGAGGGGGAAAACTTGTCCCGCCAATCGTCGGTCTGGTCGATACTCGCCATGTCTGCTCCTGTTCGCGCCCTATATAGAGCGCTCGCATCAGTTTTGCGAGGGCGTTTCAGTCGCCGCGCGGAACGATGTCGAAGTCATGGACCCGCGCCTTCTTCGGCTGCTGCTTCAGGCTGAAATGCCACCATTCTCGCCGATAGCTCACGAAGCCGCCCCTTATCATTGCACTCACCAGCCTGCGACGGCGCTCGGCTGCCGCCTTGTCGATATGCTTGCTCGCGGTGTGTGCCAGTGGGTCGAAGAAATCGAAGGGCGTGCCCATATCGAGGTCTGCGCCCTTGGCGTCGGTCAGCGTCAGATCGATCGTATAGCCGTTGGAATGACCGGACCGGCCGGCAATGTAGCCATCGGCGATCAGTCGCTTCCGGTCGAGGCGGGGATAATAGTCCGGGTCGAACCCACTGCCGCTATTGGCCCAGACCGTGAAGTGGCGCACCGCCTTGGCCGGCCGGTAGCAGTCGAGGACTTTCAGCCCATAGCCTTGTTCTGCGAGGTCGTCCGCGACCGCGCTCAGTGCCTGCGCTGCCGGTTCGGCAAGGATGCATTCGGCTGCCTTGTAGCCCGGCACCACAGCCTTGGTGAAATTATGCTCGCCGGCATACCGCATGTCCTGTCTCACATGCGGTGCCACGTCAGCGAGATAAACGAAGCCGTCAGGCAACTCGCCAGCAAGAAGAAGAGACGGCGTCGCCAACAAGCCGATGACGAGCGCCGCAGCAGCCGCAATGGCGCGCATCAGGTCCCGGTCCGGACGATCCTCAACAGCACCAGCAGGATGACGGCGCCGATCGTTGCGTGCACGATCGCCCAGAGAAAGCCGCCGCCGACACCCCAGCCTAGTTGAGGGAAAAGCCAGCCGGCAATGAAGGCACCGACGATGCCCACGACGATATTGCCGAGAAGCCCAAAACCGAAACCCTTGACGATCACGCCGGCCAGCCAGCCCGCAATGGCGCCGACGATCAAAAATACGATGATGCTTTCGATTCCAAGCATGTTCCACTCCCTTTTACGGCCGCCGACAGCGACGACCTGTTCGCTATGATTATCAGGCGGAACATGACTTTCCAGTCCTGCTGTGGAGAATTCGTCAAGATTTGCGGTGAGCTTCGGGAGTGGCGACTTCACTGAGGACGGATTCTAGGTCGTCCGACGGCACGCGTTCGAGATGCATTTTGCGCTGCTCGAACCATGCCACCGAAACAAAGCCATCGTCATGGCACCGGACCACGGTCATCAGGCGCTCCTCGCCCCTGACTCGCACCGTTTCGCCCACGGTCCATTGCCTATCGTTTTGCTGCATCGTCTGCTTTCACTCCTGAACGCAGCCCAGAAACCGGTAGACTTCGGCTTTGTTCCCGGGCGGTTTCCATCGAACGAGCGGAAGCGGTTCAACAGGTAGCCGGCATTTCGGCGACGCCCATAGCTACGATCGCGCCACTGGGATCGCGCAGGATGAAAAGCATCTGCTGCGGTTTTCCGCATTTGTCCGGCTGGACGATCTGTGTGTTGTCATAGGCCACGGGCTGCGGTGTGATATCGAGCGGCGTGGCTTCCGATGTGTTGATCGAAGCACCGGCAGGGGTCGATGCGCGAAGAGTGATGAGGGCAATGAAATGCGTCTTCATGTCAACCTCGTGTGGTTCACCGGGCCGTACCCCGGCTTCGATCGACACAAGTACTGACGCTGGGAACAAGTTCCTTAAAATGGAAAATAATTATTAAATATCAATATCTTATAGACGAATCACAGCGCCCCGCGGGCGAGCGGGACGTTGCCGTGCGTTCAAGCCGGCCGATCATCGGGCCGGATGGCTACCGCCGCCCTTCTTCTCCGGTTCGCGGGTGTGATGGCTGTCACGCTCACCACCGCCGCCAGAGACGCGGCTCTTCGTTCGGTTGTCGGTGTCGGCTGGCGGCTTGACGATTTTCAGCGGCGCCTTGGCGTTTTCATGGGATGCGCCTGGGCCGCCCTGCCGAATGCTCGCTGGTGTTTTCGTCGAGGTCGACATGGTGGCTCCTATCGATCCTGGGTGGAGAGTTGTGGGGTCAGGTTGATCTTGGTGTTGCCCTGCTGGCCCTGCTTGGCGGGGTCGGGTACGCCGGGACGGATACTGCCCGCCTTCTGATCGTGCGAATGCGGATCCTCGCCGGGGCCTTTGTCGCTCAAATTCTGCTGGGGAACAGGTGGTGCTTTGGCTGTCATCGGTTGCTCCTTCTTCTGATTGGACTTGCCAAAGCAACAGCGCACGAAACGAGTTTGTTCCCGGAACATTTCCCCGGCCTGCGGTTGAGGTTTCTCAACACGTGCAAATTCCACGATACCCAAAGGCTTTGCCAGGCGTTCCCCAAACGACAAAACCCGGCTTCCGAGGGAAGCCGGGCCCGGGGGAGGGAAGCCGGTTATCGAGAGGCTCGCTGCTCAATGCGGCGAGCCTTCGTTATTACCAGGGGCAAACCTTCATGCGCTTGATGTACACGTTGCCCCAGTCGTCATAGTGCCTCACCTTCTTGATGAAGCAATAGTTGCGATGGCCGTAGATGTAGACGCCGTGGTGATGGCGGTGCTTCCAATGGTGGTTGTGGTGATGCTTCTTCCACTTCCAGCCGGCTTCGGCGGTGGATGCAAGCGAAACGGTTGCGATGAGGGCAGCCGCTGCACCGATGATCATGGTCTTCATGGTCGTCATGGTCTTTCTCCTGAAAGAGTTGCTTCGGTTTCTGTCCCTTACATGGAGGATGATTTCCGTCATCCATTGACCCCTTTATTGCATGGCCCGCCGGCTACCGTTGTTCCGCGCGGAACAACGCTTTTTTCGCGAGATTTGACCGGGAGAAGGCAGCGGAGGCGACGCCCGCATTTCGCGCATCGCTTGGAACCATTCCTGAAATGACCCGTTGGATGGGGCAACCGGGCATCGTCCGGCTTAAGATTTCAACGAGGAGACCAACCCATGAAACGCATTCTTGCTACGACCGCGCTCGTCCTGATTATGGCCGGTGGCGCCTATTCCGCCCAGATGGGCAACTACACAGCTCAGCCCCAGGACGTCGAAGCGTCCGACTTCATCGGCGCGCGCATCTATGCGGCAGAAACAATGCCCACCACCGATACCGTGAAGGTCGGCGCAGAGAAGGATTGGGATGATGTCGGCGAAATCAACGACGTGATCCTCGGCCGCGACGGGCAGATCAAGGCTGTCGTGCTTGGCGTCGGCGGCTTCCTGGGAATGGGCGAAAAGAGTGTCGCCATTCCGATGCAGGACGTGAAGTTCGTCAAGAACGGCGACGGTCCGGACGACTACTTCCTCGTCGTGAACGCCAACAAGGACGTACTGACAAACGCGCCGGCCTACGTCTCGCTGGAAGAGAAGGCTGCCCAGCAGGCTGCCGCCAATGATGCTGCGGCTCCGGCTGACACCACCTTAACAACGCCGGCCGATACGGCAGCCGACACGACAATGACGGCTCCGGCCGATACGACGACAGCGGCCGACACCACCGCGAAGACGCCGGCTGATACTGCGACCGCTACGGCAACAGAAGAAAAGCCGGCCGATACCAGCACTGCCATGAACGATACGACCACGGCAAAGCCGGCGGACAATACCGCCACCACCGACGCCACCACCACAGCGTCCACCACCAACAAGAGCGCGACGCAGACCATGACCGACGACAATCGCGCGCGCCTCGTCCGTCCGGAAGTCAATCGCGAGGGCTACAAGGCCGCCGAGGTTGCCGAACTGACCGCGGACAAGCTGGAAGGCGCCCGCGTCTACGGCCCGAAAGATGAGGATGTCGGCGAAGTCAATCGCATCATCCTCGACAACAATGGTCAGGTGCAGCTCATCGTGCTCGATGTCGGCGGCTTCCTCGGCGTCGGCGAGCGCCAGATCGCCGTGACTCCGGACGAGCTCAATATCGTCCGTACCGACGACGGTAGCGAGTTCCGCGTCTACGTCGACTCGAACCAGGCCACCCTGAAGGCCCAGCCTGAATATAAGGGCTAAGTCGCCTCCAGGTATTCGAAGGGTCCCTTTCCAGGGGCCCTTCTCATTGCGCAAAACAGTGCATGCCGGATTTCCGGTTTCCCCGACAAACAACCATTCTCAAGGAGGCATCCATGGCCAAGGAAATGACACTCAACGACCTGTTCTATGACACATTGAAGGACATCTATTTTGCCGAGCGGCAGATCCTGAAGGCGCTGCCGAAGATGGCACGCGCCGCACAGTCTGAACAACTCAAGCAAGGTTTCCAGAAGCACAAGGAACAAACCGAGGGCCAGATCGAGCGCCTGCAGCAGGTCTTCGAGATCATCGGCAAACGCGCCCAGGGAAAGACCTGCGAAGCCATCCAGGGCATCATCGCCGAGGGCGAGGAAATCATCGAGGAGTTCAAGGGCACTGTCGCCCTCGATGCCGGCCTGATTTCGTCGGCACAGGCGGTCGAGCATTACGAGATTGCGCGCTACGGCACGCTGGCTTCGTGGGCCAAACAGCTCGGCTACAAGGACGCAGTGCCGCTGCTCGAAGCGACGTTGAAGGAAGAAAGCCAGACCGATGCGACGCTGAGCAAGCTCGCCGAAACGGCTGTCAACGCCGCCGCACAGAAGAAAGTGGCCTAACCGCCACACTGGTAGGACCAAAGCGGGTCGGCCGGCCCGTTTTGGTCCGTGAGCGAAAGCTCCAAGCAAGGTTAGATGCCCAATCATTGAGCAACTCATAGAGGTGCTCATGATGCAGCATGTACGTTTTCGTATTGTCGGAGGAAATTCGACGGTTGAAGCGCGGCGTTGGCCCTGCCGGGAAGATGTCCGGCTGGAAGCCCAGCGCCGGCTGAATGCCTCCGGCTACACCCGCCACCGGGCTCGGTCGCTCGCGACGGGTACGGATATACCGGATACGATCAGGCACTTTGCCCTGCAGGTGAATTTCGTGGTCGAGAAACTGACCATGCTCAAGCCGATTCCGCAGGATTTTCAATCCGACAATTATTGGCCGACTATCGAAGCCGAACACTGACCGGCCGGAACAATTTTCAGCTGCCCGCAGTTCTACCGTCATGAACCAGATGACGACGAACACGCCAAGCGACAAGGCGCCTCAGTCAGTCCAATCAAGGGCGATCGGCGCTGAGGAGACAGGCGAAACCTTCCACATCAAGAGGGCGTCGAGCTCCGCTAAACCTATTCTCATCGTCGAGGACGAATATCTTATCGCAGCCGACCTGGAATCCCAGATCCGCGATGACGGCGGCAAGGTCGCGCGCCTCGCATTGTCGGTCGAAGCAGCCGAGCAGGAGTTGCAGAAGAGTACGGACATTGCCGGGGTCATTCTCGACGTCAATGTCGGAGGCATAACGTCCTTCGGCTTGGCGGATGCGCTGATGGAGGCGGGGCTGCCGTTCGTCTTCTTCACAGGCTACTGCAGCATCTCCATTCCCGATCGCTTCATCGCCATACCCCGAATCGCCAAGCCCGCAAGCTGGCGAGAGTTGAAGAAGGGCCTGGCGAGCGCGCGTGAGCGCATGCTTCGGACGGGGATCGGCAGTTTTCGCGATGGAGTCGAGGCGGCATTGCCAGCGCTGAGGAACCGCGCACGCGGATTGGCAAGCAATCACGAAGATGCAGACCGGCTGGTCGAAAGCACACTGGAGCACGCGATTTCTGTCGTCGGCAATCGTTCGCTCAGACTGACGATCGAGGACTGGCTTCTTACACTATTGGAAAGGGCCAACGAGGAACGGGGGCGGCGGTTGCTGCACTGACGGCGCAGCGCGTCAGGCCGACGTCATGACCGCCTTTTCGAGAAGGGCGAGGCCGTGACGATAGCGTTCCGCATCTCCGCCATTCGCCAGTGCCTGCTGCAGATTGTCCTCGAGATCGGCTCGCTTGACTGGCAGGGCCAGCGGATTGGCAGCGGCCCGGGAGACGAAGGCTTTTTCATCCTCGCCGTCCCGTCGAGTCAGAGCGTCGACGGCTTCGATCATCGCTTCCGGGAAGCCATCGAGGGAAAGGCGATCAAGGGTCCAGCCCGCAGACTTCTCGACAACATCATGGAGATAGGCAATCGGCCGCAACGCCGGTTCGACCCGCATCGCCACACGCTCGCAATGCTCGATATAGGGTCGGCCGTCTTTCCCCGTCTGACCGCGATGCGCATTCGTGGCAATCCGGACCGCACGCACGAAGATCTGATCCTGAGACAGGTCGTGCCTGTCATGCCCGGCAACATGCACTGTCATTCCAGTTGCGCTCCTTCCAGTCGAGGGTATCGAACATTAGCTGATCAACGCGCGGGACGCACCCGCTGTTCCTCTGCGTTGGCGGCATGGCTGAAATCCGAAAAAGTCGGAGCTCGCGGGTGAAAAACGTTAGCGACCAGGAACCAAGACGGACTGGAAACGTTTGGATGCCGACACGATCGCAACACCCGCGACGTGGCTCAAGCTCTTGAAACATTGGAGGATTCCATCATGGGACGCGGTATTTTGCTCTGGCTGCTCGGCATTCCGATTCCGATTATCATTCTCATTCTCCTGTTCTTCCGATAGGAGAGCGGAATGGCCATCCCAACCTCATCCATCATGGTCGATCCCCCGGTTGAATCGTCCTCTTCAGCCATGAGCTGGGGACCCGTAATTGCCGGCGCCTTCGTCGCTACGGTCGTAACCCTCATCCTCATGCTTGCCGGTGCCGGCCTCGGCCTCACGCTAGTCTCGCCCTTCCCGTCCGAGAGCAGCTCTGCGGCGACCCTATCGGTCTATGCCGCCATTTGGCTCGTGATCGTTCAATGGGTTTCATCCGGCGTCGGTGGCTATCTGGCCGGTCGGCTCCGCACCAAGTGGGTTGGTGTGCATACGGATGAGGTCTTCTTCCGTGACACCACCCATGGCTTTTTGTCCTGGGCGGTCGCGACTGTCGTCGTGGCGATCTTCCTGGGCTCCACCGTTTCGTCGATCGTCTCAGGCACCGCGAGTACGGTCACGCAAGCGGCGGTCTCGACAACGGCGGTCGCAGCCAATGCCGCAGCCCAGAACCTACCGGATCTATCGACCTCCTACTTCACCGACGCGCTGTTGCGTCCAGCCGATCCGCGGACGGCCGCGCCTGCAACGGCGGCTGGCAGCAATGAGGCAGCGGCGACCGAACTGTCGCGTATCCTGATGCGCAGCGCAGCGAATGGCGAACTTGCGGCCGCAGACCGGACCTATGTCGAGCAGCTCATCGCCGCCCGCACCGGCCTGTCGGAAGCTGATGCCAAGGCCCGGGTCGACACGGTGCTAAAGGAGATCGAAGACGCCAAGGTGGCTGCTCAAGAGGCTGCCGACACGGCACGCAAGTCTGCCGCGACCACGGCATTGCTTGGCGCGCTGTCGCTGTTTATCGGTGCCTTCATCGCCTGCGCAGCCGCTGCCCTTGGCGGACGCCAGCGTGATGACGAAGAAGCCGTTTATCTTGCCTCCTGACACAGCGACAAGATGCGAATGCGAGAGGCCCGACTTGGACAGTCGGGCCTCTTTCGTTTGCACCGAGTGTTGGCGGGTTCAGACCACTGCCCCCTGAACCTGCAACCTGTTGTCGACACGGCTGATGCCCTCGACCCTTGCAGCGACTTCACCCGCTGCCTCGACTTCGAGGGGCGAACCGACGAATCCATCCAGGATGACGACGGCGTCGCTTGTAGTCACGCTGACGCGGGTCGCATCCACCAGACCGGCGCGGCCCAGAGCAGCGGCGACAGCCACCTCGAGCTGGGCATCGGCCGGATTGTCCAGTTCGATTTGCGGCGGGATTTGATGAAAAGTCTGCGGTTTGAAGATCATTTCCTAACTCCTTGATATCATGGCTTCAATTCCTTGAATTTCCGACAGTTAAGAAGGTTCCAGACAATATTGCAAAGAAAATCGGAACAACCAACGCCGCCTTAGGTTTACGGCGGACGTGCCAAACGAGGAGTAATGGTCATGCAGAGCTTTGATACACTTGTTCACCCCGAAATGGGCGGCAAGTTGGGCTTCACGGTCGAGTTCGTCGGTAATGCCGGCGAAGTGATCTCGGTTCAGCTCCGTCAGGATGCCAAGAACATGCTCAACCGCTTGAATGCGGTCGAGAAGGCCCGCGAGCTTCTTGTCGAAGCCGCAGCCATCGAAGGCCAGGACGGCGCTTCGCTCTACGAGGCGCAGAGCAATGGCAATCTCGACGACCATCCGGGGCATCGTCGCAGCGCCCGCGCGCTCGGCGACTTGGAAGCCATGGAGGAGCAGCTTGATGCAGGCCTCTATGACTCCTTCCCCGCAAGCGACCCGGTATCCATCACCGTTACGACGGTGACCGGTTGCCATAAACCGCCGACCTCCGGTCGACACTGACGCATCCAAACCCTGGCACACCGAAGCCCTTCGCCATTGGCGGAGGGCTTTTCGTTTGGCGCATTGCCAGCCAGGCGACGCACATGGCATAACCTCTGTCCTCGAATTGGAACGGAGGCAGAATGTTCGTCGGCAAGAAACTCGTTTATCTCCAGATGCAGAAGACCGGCAGCACCCATGTCACCAAGGTGCTGAAGCAGAACCTCAAGGGAAAGACCCGCGAGCGGCACGAGCAACTGGAAGACTATGACGCCTTCAAGGACCGGCCGATCATCTCATCCATCCGTAATCCCTGGGATTGGTACGTATCGCTCTGGTCCTTCGGATGCGCCGGCAGCGGCGGATTCCACAAATATGTCATCCACAATCCCTGGAGCGAGGTGCGGCACGCGCTGAAATATCGCAAGCCCGGCGCGGTTGCGAGTTCGCTGGTACGCCTCGTAAGCCAGACCGGCCGCCGGCCGGACTGGAAGGCCCTCTATACCGACGTGAAGAACGAGGCGAATTTCCGTGCCTGGCTGAAGCTGTTGCTTGGGCCCGAGGGCCGCCACATCGCCAAGGAAGGCTACTCAATTAGCCCCGTGAAGGACGTCATCGGCTTCATGACCTTCCGCTTCCTGGCGCTGACGACGGCCTACGACAAGTGGAACGCCGAAGGCACGCAGGTGCGGAGCTACGACGCGCTCAACGCCTTCGTCGACGCCCATACGGTCACCAACCGCATCCTCAGGATGGAGGCTCTGAACGAGGAACTGCTCGATCTTCTGCAGTCGATCGGCAAGAACGTGACGATGGAAGACCTCGAGGCGATCGGCAAGACCAATGCGTCGAGCCACCGCAAATACGACACCTATTACGACGACGAGACCTACAAGCTGGTCGCAGAACGCGACCGGTTTATCATCGAGCGCTACGGCTACACGATGTTCTGACCTTGTCGAGGCTGAGGCTCGCGCGCCATCGGCCGTTTGACAACGGCCGACGATTGGCTGATCGTGGCAGCAGGCTGCGGCGCCTTGCCGGACCAGCCGGGGAGGTCAAGATGAGCAATCATGTCTACAAGAAAGTGGAACTTGTCGGCAGTTCCCAAACCTCGGTCACCGATGCGATCGAAACCGCGATCTCGCGCGCGTCCAAGACGATGAGAAACCTTGACTGGTTCGAAGTGGAGCAGATCCGGGGTCATATCAAGGACGGCGAGATAGAACATTATCAGGTGGTGATGAAGGTCGGATTCCGGATCGACGACTGAACCCGTCGACTGCTGACCTGGCCCAGAAGGGCCGTCCTGCACGGCCGCTTCCGTGCCCGGACGGCTATGTCGATGAGGAAAGTCATAGATGTATTTTGCAATCCTCGCCTATCACGCGGAAGGCGTCGTGGAATCCTGGACGCCGGACGAAGATGCGGCGCTGATGACCGATCTGCTTGCGATCAACGACCGTCTCGTCCGGGAAAGGCATTTGGGACCGGCCGCACGGCTGGGCCCGACCGCGCGCGCCAAGACGCTGCGAGGTGTCGGAGCCGGCGTCGTCACCGACGGCCCGTTTGCCGAGACCAGGGAGCACCTGCTCGGATTCTACGTCGTGGACTTTCCCGATATCGATCAGGCGGTCGCCGCAGCGCGCGAGCTGCGCAGCGCCAATCCCACCGCAGTCTATGAAATCAGGCCGATTTCGCTCTATCTGCCCGGCACATCACTGGCTTATGGCGAGGAATGAGGGGCTTCCCAATAGCCGGAATTACGGCCTCTCGGCCACGATCATATAGTTCACATCCATGTCCTTCGACAGGTTCCACTGGTTCTGGAATGGATTGAAGAACACGCCGGTGCGGTCGGTCACAGCCATGCCGGAGGCGTTGAGCGGTGCTTCGATCTCCTCAGGACGGACGAGTTTCTCATATTGATGCGTTCCGCGCGGCAGCCAGCGCAGGATATTCTCGGCTGCGACGATGGCAAGCGCCGCAGCCTTGAGGGTGCGATTGATCGTGGCGACGAACATCAGCCCGCCGGGCTTCACCATCGCGGCGCAGGTCTCGATGAAGAAGGGCACGTCGGAGACATGCTCGACCACTTCCATGTTGAGCACGATATCGAACTTCTCGCCATCGGCCGCGAGCGCCTCGGCCGTCACGGCGCGATAATCGACGATGGCGCCCGACTGCTCGGCATGTGTCTGCGCAATGCGGATATTCTTCTCCGACGCATCGGCACCCAGCACATTGGCGCCCATCCGCGACACCGGCTCGGAGAGCAACCCGCCGCCGCAGCCGATATCGAGCACGCGCAATCCTTCGAGCGAACGATGCGCCTTCGCGTCCCGGCCGAACTGGTGGCAGGCGCGATCACGGATATATTGCAGCCTGACGGGATTGAACTTGTGCAGCGGCTTGAACTTGCCCGTCGGATCCCACCACTCCGCCGCCATGGCGGAGAAGCGGTCCACTTCGGCCTGGTCGATGGTGGTCTTGGCCGCTTCGGTCATGGTCTTGCTCCGGAATTACGAGATTGACCTAGGATATATAGGGCTTGGCAGCCTATCGCGACAATTCTTTTGCCGCAGCCTCCAGGCCGCCCAGCGTCAGCGGATACATCCGGTCGCCGAAGAGCTGGCGGACCAGTCCGATCGAATGGGTGTAACCCCAATACTGTTCCTTGACCGGATTGAGCCACACGGCCTTGCGGAAATGGCTGGTCACGCGTTCGAGCCAGACCATGCCCGCTTCCTTGTTCCAGTGCTCGACGGACCCGCCGGGCATGGTGATCTCATAGGGGCTCATGGAGGCGTCGCCAGCGAAGATCACCTTGTAGTCCGGCCCATAGGTGCGGATCACGTCCAGCGTGTCGATCATGGAGGTCTTGCGGCGATAGTTGTCCTTCCAGACGCCTTCGTAGAGGCAATTGTGGAAGTAGAAATATTCGAGCTGGCGGAACTCCGACTTCGCCGCCGAGAACAGCTCCTCGGCGACCTTCAGATGGTCGTCCATCGACCCGCCGATATCGAAGAACATCAGCAGTTTCAGCCGGTTCTTGCGCTCCGGCCGAGTCTTGACGTCGAGCCAGCCATGTTCGGCGGTCGAGCGGATCGTGTCGTCGAGATCGAGTTCCTCGTCGGCGCCGTCGCGCACCCAGCGCCGGAGACGCTTGAGTGCCACCTTGATATTGCGCGTGCCGAGTTCGACGGAATCGTCGAGGTTTTTGAAGGCGCGCTCGTCCCATACCTTCACCGCCCGGCGATGGCGCGACTCGTTCTGTCCGATCCGCACGCCTTCGGGATTGTAGCCGCCGGCGCCGAAGGGCGACGTGCCGCCCGTGCCGATCCATTTCGAGCCGCCCTGATGCCGGCCTTTCTGATCCTCAAGCCGCTCTTTCAGCGTCTGCATCAGCTTGTCGAAGCCGCCGAGCGCCTCGACCAGCTTCTTCTCCTCCTCGGTCAGATGCTTGTCGGCCAGCCGCCGCAGCCATTCCTCGGGCAGATCGCGGACGTCGATCACGGGCTGGCCCGACACGGCCCCCACACCCTTGAAATAATGCGCAAAGACCTGGTCGAAGCGATCGATGAAGCGCTCATCCTTCACCAGTGCCGCACGCGCGAGGAAATAGAACCCCTCCACATCATAGTCGGCTATGTGCTGGTCCATCCCCTCCATCAGCGTCAGAAATTCCCGGAGCGTCACCGGGACCTTGGCTGCCTTGAGCTCGAGGAAGAAGGGAATGAACACTGCGCCTTACGCCTCCTCCAGCACCCTGGCCGGAATCCCGACCTTGGAGAGATCGAATTCCGTCGTCTGGTAGACCTGGTTGATCCAGTTGCCGAACAGCAGATGCGCATGGCTGCGCCAGCGGTTGAGCGGCACCTGGGTCGGGTCGTTATGGGCAAAATAGTTGGCGGGCATCTTGATCGGGATTCCGGCCGCCTGGTCGCGGAAATATTCGTCGGCGAGTGACGTCGAGTCATATTCCACATGGTTGAACATGTAGAGCCGGTTGCCCCGCTTCTCGGCAACGAGGCAAAGGCCGGCGTCGGGCGAGGTCATCAGCGCTTCGAGGCCGGAAGATGGGTCGATGTCCTTCTGCAGCACCTCGGTCCAGCGCGATACGGGCACGGCAAAGTCATCCGAAAAGCCGAGCAGGTAGGGCGAGGACGGATTGAGATTGCGGTGCTGGTACACGCCGAAGGCCTTTTCGGCCAGGATATATTTCGGCACCTTGTGGAAGTGATAGATCGCCGCCATCGCGCCCCAGCAGATGTTGAGCGTCGAATGGACATTGGTCTCGGTCCAGTCGAGGATCGCCTTCATCTCGTCCCAATAGGTCACGTCCTCGTAGTCAAGCATCTCGACCGGCGCGCCGGTGATGATGAAACCGTCGAACTTGCGGTGCTTGATCTCGTCCCAGGTGTTGTAGAAGGCGAGCAGATGGTCCTCGGACGTGTTCTTGGACTTGTGATTGCCGATCCGGACCAGAGAGAATTCTACCTGCAGCGGCGAAGCGCCTACCAGACGGGCGATCTGCAGCTCGGTCTTGATCTTGTTGGGCATCAGGTTGAGCAGGCCGATCTGCAGCGGGCGGATATCCTGCCGGATGGCGGCGGAATCCGACATCACCGAGACACCCTCCTGAACGAGGGTCTGGAAGGCAGGCAACTGGTCTGGAATCTTGATCGGCATTTTCGGGCACTCCTAACGCCGGCGGATAAACAATCGCTGACGGTCCCCGAGTGCGGGTGGCCCTGTTTAGCGAGTTGTTTAACGTGGCTGCAAGCCGGCCGGCAAATCACCACGGTTTTCTCTTATACCGGGCGACGCAGATTTTCAATCGGGTGGAAATTCGGTTGTTTTTGGCGGGCGCAGAGCAGCCTGACGGCGGGCCAAGCGCCCTATCGCATCTCGCGTCTGGCCATGAAGGCCAGCCGTTCGAAGAGATGCACGTCCTGCTCGTTCTTGAGCAGCGCGCCGTGGAGTTTCGGCAGGGCGTTCTTGTCGCTTGCTGCCAGCGTCTCGGGCTCGACATCGTCGGTCACCAGCAGGCGGATCCAGTCGAGCGCCTCCGAGGTCGAAGGCTTCTTCTTGAGCCCCGGCGTCTCGCGGATTTCGAAGAAACGCGTCAGCGCCTCCGACAGAAGCTTCTTCTTGATGCCGGGATAATGGACCTCGACAATCGCAGCCAAAGTGTCGGCATCGGGGAAGCGGATATAGTGAAAGAAGCAGCGTCGCAGGAAGGCGTCCGGCAGTTCCTTCTCGTTGTTCGAGGTGATGATGACGATTGGCCGGACCGAGGCGCGGATCGTCTCGTCGGTCTCGTAGACATGGAACTCCATGCGGTCGAGTTCCTGCAGGAGGTCGTTGGGGAACTCTATATCGGCCTTGTCGATCTCGTCGATCAACAGCACGACCTTCCGGCCCCCGACTTTCTGGCCGGCCTCAAAGGCATTCCAGAGCTTGCCCTTGCGGATATAGTTCTTGATGTCGTGCACCCTGATGTCGCCGAGCTGGCTGTCGCGCAGGCGCGAGACTGCATCATACTCGTAGAGCCCCTGCTGCGCCTTGGTGGTAGACTTCACGTTCCATTCAATGAGATCGAGGCCCAGGCTACGGGCGACCTGGCGTGCAAGTTCGGTCTTGCCGGTGCCGGGCTCGCCCTTGACGAGCAATGGCCTTTCCAGACGGATCGCGGCATTGACCGCGACCATCAGGTCCTTGTCGGCGATGTAATGATCCGTACCCGTGAACTGCATGCCCGTCCGTCACTTCCCGAACTCAAGACAACAAAAAAGGCGGCACGAAATCGTCCGCCTTGCTTCGGCCGTGGCGCGTCGCCCGGCCGTGCCGTCACATGTCGATAATGGTGCCCTTGCCGTCGTTCCAGACGCGCATCTCGCGATCACGCTGTTCCTTCGCGCGCTGCTCGGCGCGGGTATAGGCTCGTGCCGGTTGCGGCTGACGCTCGTGGCTGGAAAGGACCGAGGACAACCATTGGCCAAACAGAAGCACCGTCGCCACGCCGGCCAGCGCAATACCGATCGACGCGGTAAACACCGTAATGATGGCCACGAAAGTGAGCCCAGCCAGAGTGATGAAGAATGCGCGAATGCTTCGCATGATGGTCACCGTCCTTTAAAGACAATGTGGGGCAGGAACCCGTCAAATGCAAGAGGTTCGAGCACATCAAGGACTCACATATCCTTGAAACGGGGCTGAATTCGGGCCATAGAAGCGCGATGAGCCTGTCCTTCGATCACCATCCGACCCATCTCCGGCGATCCGTCCTCTGCCTTCCGGCCTCCAACCGGCGGGCGATCGACAAGCTCGCGAGCCTCGATGCGGATGTCGTGATCCTCGATCTCGAGGACGCCGTGGCCGAGGAAATGAAGCAGGAAGCGCGCGACAATATCCGCGCCTATCTCGCCGGCGACCGCACGCCCGGCCGCGAGGTCGTGATCCGCGTCAATGAGACAAGCTCGTCCCATTTCGCCGAGGATATCGCGCTGGTTCTCGAATGCGAACCGGATGCCGTGCTGCTGCCGAAGGTGCGGGCGCAGGACGATGTTCTCGATCTTGCGACGCAGCTTTCGGAAAGCGACGCACCGGATGGAATCCGCATCTGGGCGATGATCGAGACGCCGCTCGCCATCCTGAACGCCGGCTCGATCGCCGAGGTCGGACGCACCCATGGCGGACGCCTCGACTGCTTCGTGATCGGCCTCAATGATCTCCGCAAGGATGCCGGCGTGCCCTTCGATCCTGCGCGAACCTATCTCGTCCCTTGGATGATGCAGGTCGTGCTGGCGGCACGCGCCTTCGGCCTCTCCGTCATCGACTCCGTCTCGAATGAATTCCGCGAGCTCCAGGGCTTCGAGGCCGAATGCCTGCAGGGCCGCGCCATGGGCTTCGACGGCAAGATGCTGATCCATCCGGCACAGATCGACGGCGCAAACCGCGCTTACGCGCCCTCGGCGGCCGAGATCGCCGAGGCAGAGGAGATCATCGCCGCCTTCTCCGCGCCGGACACAGCGGGCCGAAACGCCATCAGCATCAATGGCCGCATGGTGGAGCGGCTGCATTTGGAACAGGCCGGACGGCTCGCCGCCCGCGCCAGCATGATCAAGGAAAGAACAATAAAATGAAGGTCTATCGCTTCATCACCGGCCCCGACGACGCAGCCTTCTGCCATCGCGTCACCGCAGCGCTCAACAAAGGCTGGGACCTGCATGGCTCGCCCTCGCTGACTTTCAACGGGCAAACAGGCGTTGTGATCGCAGGTCAGGCAGTGGTCAAGGAAGTGCCGGGGAAGGACTACGATCCGGAGATGAAGCTGGGCGAGCAGTAGGCACCAACTTAGTAGGACCCCTCCCAAACCCTCCCCACAAGGGGGAGGGCTTAACGTGCTGACCCGCACTTGGCTTGATCGGACAGGCGCCACTTGCAGCAGCGCTTCCACAGGCTGGCTCGGGCGCCCCAAATTAGCCCTCCCCCTTGTGGGGAGGGATGGGGAGGGGTCTTGGCTACATACCTCTACGCCAACTTCTTCAACCCCGGCTCCGCGGTCGGCACCGTATCGGCGCCTTCGCCGAGGTCGATCTGCATCAGCACCGTATCTAGCCACTTCCCAAACTTGAAACCGCTCGCCGGGAGGCGGCCGACATGCTTGAAGCCGGCCTTCTCGTGCACCGCGATCGAGGCAGGGCTGGCGCCGCCGATGACGGCCACCATCTGACGGATGCCGATGCTCGCCGTGGCGCTCATCAGCGCATCGAGCAACGTGCCACCGACGCCCATGCCGCGCGCGTCCGGCGCGACATAGACCGAATCCTCGGCGAGATATCGGTAGGCCGGCCGTGTCCGGAAGGCGGAGGCATAGGCATAGCCGAGCACCCTCCCCTTCTCGTCCTCGGCAATGATGTAGGGATAGTTCTGGCCGGTGATGGTGGCGAAACGGGACGCCATTTCCTCATCCGACGGCGGCTCAAGCTCGTAGCTCGACGTTCCGGTCAGAACGGACTCGCGGTAGATCTCGATGATGACGGGAAGATCGGTGGCAACGGCATCGCGAATGCGGATTTTCATCTCAGGCTCTCGGTATCAAGACAAAGAAAAAGGGCGGCTCGAAAGCCGCCCTCGTATCACTATCAGAAACCAGTTCTATTCGCGATTGCCCATGAAACGGAGCAGGAACAGGAACAGGTTGATGAAGTCCATGTACAGGTTCAACGCACCCATGATCGCCATCTTGTTGATGGCTTCACCGCCGGCGCTTTCGAGGTACATTTCCTTGATCTTCTGTGTGTCCCAGGCGGTCAGGCCGGCGAAGACCAGAACGCCGATCGCCGAGATGGCGAAGTCAAGGGCTGAAGACTGCAGGAACAGGTTCACCAGCGAGGCGATGATCAGGCCGAACAGGCCCATCATCATGAACGAACCCATTGCCGACAGGCTGCGCTTCGTCGTGTAGCCGTAGAGCGAGAGGGCGGCAAAGGATGCGGCGGTCACCGCGAAAGTCTGCACGATCGACGCGTTCGTATAGACGACGAACACGGTCGACAGCGACAGGCCAACGAGGCCGGCATAGACCCAGAACAGCAACTGCGCGGTGAACGCGCTCATCCGCTCGATGCCGAAGCTCAGGAAGAGCACCGGAGCAAGGGGAGCAAGGATCACGACCCAGCGGAGCGGGCTGGCGTAGATCGCCTGGCCGAGGCCGTTGATCTGGCCGTTGGTGAAGGCGGCTTCCGCCACGAAGTAGGCGACGAGACCCGTGAGCGCGACACCCAATGCCATAAGGTTGTACACCTTGAGCATATATGCGCGGAGGCCCTGGTCGATGTCGGCATCGGTACGGACGCCGGCGACACTCGCCGTTCGGGTTTGAAAGTCTCTGATGTCAGACATAGTTTCCTCTATCAAAGCTCCGGTTTTTTTGGAAAATCACGGTGTCGGACCATAGGCCGAAAGAGCGGTCATTGCCCGTGCGCCGCTGCGGAGCTTCAGCAAGCTAACAGAGAATATGGGGAACCTTTCAATCGGAGGCAAGAGGGTCTGCGATGACTTTTGCGTCATCACGACCTCGTGAGCATCGCAAATGTGAAATGCGGTCACCTTTTTCAAAGCTCCCTGAGCACCGGCGCCGCCTTCTGTCCCAGAACGGACCATGTGCCGATCAGACCCGTTCCGGCGGTGACCAGCAGCGCTACGATGACGGTCGAAACGGCCGTGCCGGGCAGGAATTGGAATGGCAGGTCCATGATCTCGATCATCACATACCACGCGGCCGCCGTCGCCGCCGCGAGCGCGAAGACGGAAGCCGACACGCCGAGCAGGAAATATTCGTAGAGATAGGCGCGCGCCAGCATCATCCGCCGTGCGCCCAAAGTCTTGAGCACCACGGCATCATGGATGCGGGCCCGGTTGCCAGCGGCGATTGCACCGGCGAGCACCAAAACCGACACAACGATGGCGATCGAGGCGGCCGCGCGGATCGCCACCGCGATCTGCGCGACGATGGCGGAGGCGACGTCGAGTGCATCCTTGATCCGCACCGAGGTGATGCCGGGAAAGGCATTCGTCACATCGCGCATCACCCTGGCATCCTCCGCCAGCGAGGCGCCAGGATCGGTGAGCGTCGCGAGCCAGGCATGTGGCGCGCCCTTGAACGTGTTGGGTGAGAAGACCATGACGAAATTGATCGACATCGACCGCCATTCGACGGTGCGGAAATTCGCGATACGGGCGGTGATGTTGCGGCCGAGCACATTGACCGTCACGGTATCGCCGAGCTTGAGCCGAAGCTCAGCACCCTCTTCCGCCGAGAAGGACACGAGCGGTTCGCCGGAATAGTCCTTCGGCCACCATTTGCCTTCCTTGATCGACGAATTGGCGGGCGTTGCCTCCGCATAGGTGATGCCGCGATCACCCTGCAGCACCCATTTCGCATTGGGATCGATCTCGCGCTTCTGCACATCCTCGCCATTGAACTCGAGGATGCGGCCGCGCAGCATCGGCACCTCGACAACGGCGCCCTTGGGCGCGGTTTGTTTCAGCACGGTGCGGAAGCTCTCAAGGTCGCGGCCCTGGATGTCGATGAAGAAGAAGTTCGGCGCTTTCTCGGCCATGGCGCCTGAAAGGTTGCTGCGCAGATTGCCCTCGATCAGCGCGAGTGTCGCAAGCAGTGTCAGGCCGAGGCCAAGCGACAGCACCACCGACGAGGTCAGCGCACCCGGCCGATGGATATTGCCGATGGCGAGCCGCAGCGCCGGCGAGTTGACTTTCGGCGCCCGTCTGGCAAGTGCGGCGACGCCCGCTGCGACCAGCCGGAGCACGAGAAAGGCGCCAGCCGTGGCCACGATGAAGACGAAGGCGATGAAGCGGTTCTCCGAGGAGAAAACGGCGAGCAATGCCACGGCGAGAAAAGCCAGCACCGCCGCGACATAGTAGCGCCACGGCACCAGCCGCCAGCCATCATAGGATTGCGAACGGAACAGTTCCGTCGCCCGGATCAGCCGCGAGCGGCCGAGCGGCAGGATGGAGAAGGCGACCGTCGTGAGCAGCCCGAACAAGGCTGCGATGCCGAGGGCGTCGGGATAGAGATGGAAACCCTTGGGTACCGGTACATAGCCTTCGAGAAAATGCGCCGCGATCGGCGTCACCGCCGCGCCGATGATCAGGCCTCCGAGGATGGCGACGGCCGCGATCGCAAGGATCTGGATCATGTAGATCATCACGATCAGATGCCCCGGCGCGCCGAGGCCCTTGAAGCTCGCGATCACCTGGCGCTTCTGGTCGAGGAAGGCGCTGACTGCATTGGCCACGCCCACGCCGCCTGCAGCAAGCGCCGCGAGGCCGACAAGCATAAGGAATTCGGAGAAGCGCTCGATATTCTCGGTCAGCCCCGGCGCGGCATTGGACGCACCGCGCACGGACCACCCGGCCTGCGGAAACTTTTCCTCCGCCTCCTTGCGCAACTCGCGGCGGCCGAGCGAGGCATCGTTGAGCTTTACCCGATAGAAATTGTCGACCAGGCTGCCGATCTTGATCAGCCCGCTCTTGACGAGCGCGTCATGCGACACGATCAGCCGCGGCGCGAAGGAGAATCCGTCGGAGAGGGCATCCGGCTCGCTGACAATGGTTGCCCGGATCGTCAGCGGCATCTCCGAAAGCAGGATCGTGTCGCCGACCTTCAGCCCCAGCCGGTCGAGCAGCAAGGGCGCCGCGATCGCGCCGAAACTGCCGTCCTTCTCGGCGAGCAGTTGCTGAATTGGCTGAGGAGGCTCTGCGGTGAAGGTACCATAAAGCGGATAGCCGCCATCGACCGCCTTGAGTTCCGCCAGCGCCTGCACCGACTTGTCCTCGCTGCGGATCATCGAGCGCAGGTTGGTCGAGAGCTGCACCGTGCCAAGGCTCTGCATATAGGCGCGTTCCTCGGCGCTCGCCTCGCGGTTCTTCAGCCCGAAGCGGATGTCGGCGGCGAGAATGTCGCGGCCCTGGGCGTCGATCGCACTGGTCATCGAACGCGCGACCGAATTCACGCCTGCGATCGCCGCCGTGCCGAGCAGGATGCAAAGCATGAAAATGTAGAAGCCGCGCAAGCCGCCGCGCATTTCGCGCAGCGCAAGACGAAAGGCCAGCGGCAGATGGCCGAAGAAAACCCGGGCGCTCCGCATATCAGAGCCCCGTATCGATGATTTCGCCGGACCTGATCTTGATCTGCCGGCCGCAGCGCGCCGCAAGCGACGAATCATGGGTGACCAGCAGAAGCGTCATGCCGCGCCCGGCCTGTTCGGCGAAGAGCAGGTCGGCAATATGCCGCCCGGTCTCCGCATCGAGATTGCCGGTCGGTTCGTCGGCGATGAGTAGCTTCGGTTGCGGCGCAAGCGCCCGCGCGATGGCCACGCGCTGCTGCTCGCCGCCCGAGAGCTGGCCCGGATAGTGACTCATACGCTCCCCCAGCCCGACGGCGACGAGTTCCTTTTCGGCTATCCTGAAGGCGTCGCGGTTGCCGGCGAGCTCCAGCGGCACTGCGACATTTTCGAGCGCCGTCATGTTCGGAATGAGATGGAAAGACTGGAAGACGATGCCGATATTGCGCCCACGGAAAGCGGCGAGGCTGTCTTCATCCGCATCATGCAGCGGCGTATTGGCAATGCGAATCTCACCACGATCGAGCCGCTCGAGGCCGGCCAGCACCATCAGCAGCGTCGACTTGCCCGACCCGGACGGGCCGGTTATGCCGTTTGAGGAGCCTTTTTCGACATTGAGGTCTATGGATTTGAGGACATGGACAGCGCTTGCACCCTGGCCGAGCGTGAGATCGGCCTTTTTCAGTTCAATGATGGTTTCATCCACGAATAACGGATCCTATATCTCGCCCACCGGTTCTACGCGCCGGCTGCAACTTAGGAGGCTCCGGATGACATTTAAAGCTCTCGCAACTGCTTTATGTGCCGCCTTCACGCTATTTTTATCTGTCTCCGCCTCCCAGGCCCGCACTTTCAACATCGTCGCCTTTGGCGATTCGCTGACGGCCGGCTATCAGCTGCCGCCGAACGAGGCCTTCCCCGCGCAGCTCGAAACGCTCTCCAAATCGAAGGGTCTCGAAGTTGCGATCACCAATGCCGGCGTCTCCGGCGACACCACCGCCGACGGTCTCGCCCGCCTCGACTGGTCGATTCCCGACGGCACTGATGGTGTGATACTGGCACTTGGCGCGAACGACGCATTGCGGGGATTGTCACCCGAAGACAGCGCAAAAAACCTCGATGCCATGCTCGCGCGGTTGAAGGAGCGCAAGATCGCCGTCGTGCTGACCGGCATTCTGGCACCGCCCAATATGGGTGGAGATTACGAAGCCCGCTTCAACGCGATCTATGGCGAACTCGCCAAGAAATACACCGTCCCGCTCTACCCCTTCCTGCTCGATGGCGTGGTTCTCGACAGCAACCTCAAGCTCGAAGATGGCATGCACCCAAATGGTGCAGGCACAAAAGTGATGGCGGAAAAGTTCTTCCCCGCCTTCGAAAAATTCCTCAAAACCCTGCCGCAATAATTTGTTATGCAATATGGGATAACAATATTTGGGGATTGCAGCACTGACTGATCGATGATTCGTTGAAGCTGTAAGTTCGATTCGGGGAGCTCGCCATGCCGAGACTTTTCACTGCCCTCGAAATCCCGCAGAGCGCGGCGCTTAGCCTTTCGCTTCTGCGCGGCGGCGTCCCCGGGGCGAGGTGGATCGACCGCGAGAATTTCCACATTACCCTGCGCTTTATCGGTGACGTCGATCATAGGACGGCGGACGAGGTCGTCGAAGCGCTCGACAGGGTACGCCGTCAGCAATTCATGCTCACGCTGTCCGGTACCGGCTTCTTCGGCAACAAGAAGCCGCATTCGATCTGGGCCGGCGTCCAGCCTGTCGCAGAACTCAATACGCTGCAAGCCGATCTCGAACGGGCCTGCCAGCGCATGGGCCTGCCGGCGGAGCCGCGGAAATTCACCCCGCATGTGACGCTTGCCCGCCTTAAGAATGCCCGCGTCGACGACGTCGTGCACTATCTGACCGGGCGTGGAGACTTTCAGGCGCTGCCCTTCCCCGTCACCAAGTTCGTGCTGATGTCGTCCCGCGACTCCGTCGGCGGCGGTCCTTACGTGGTAGAGGAGGAATATCCCCTGCTGCAGCCGGCGCCCACGCGCATTACGCCCGCCGAACTTCGCCCCTAAACTCCGACCCTGACATCCGCCATTGCGTGGAAATTGTTACGCCTGCGGCAAAACTTGCGGGGTCATGGCTGCGTATATGCAAGAGCCCTTGCCTCGAATGAACCTTTGAAGGCATATGGCAAGCGTTCAAAAAGCGGCCCAAAAGAGGCTGCGATCCAGGCTGGTAGGTAACATGAAGAAGATCATCATTTGTGCGGCAATGCTGCTTGCCGCCGGCTGTGCCAAGCGGCCGGAAGAAATCGCTGCAAGCGCTGTCCCCGTCGACACCTATATGCAGATGCAGTGCCCGCAGCTCGCGCATCTGAAGACGCAGAAAGACATGGAACTCTCCAACCTCGCCAAAGAGCAGAAAGAGACGGCCGACCAGGACGCAGCGGCAATGGCAGTGATTCACGTTCCCGTCGGCTCGATGTCGGGTAACGACAAGGAGCCGGAAATCGCGCGCGTCAAGGGCGAGATCCAGGCGATCAATTCCGCCTACCAGTCCAAGAGCTGTGCTGCCGGCTGATCAACCCGCCGATACTTGCTTTCGGAAAAGGATGTCGAGCAGTTTGCGGCATCCTTCATCCAGCATCGCATAGACATTCTCGAAATCGCCTGCATCGCCATAATAGGGATCGGGAACGTCACGTGATGTACCGCCGACGAAATCCATGAAGAGATGGATGTCGGCCGAGGAATTGTGCGGCGCGCGCCTTACGATGTCCCGCAAATTGCTCCGGTCCATCGCAAAGATCAGGTCGAAACTGTTGAAATCGTCCTCGGTCAGTTGTCGTGCGCGCTGGGCGGAAATATTGACGCCGTAGCCGCGTGCGACGGCGATCGAACGATGGTCGGGGGGATGGCCATGATGCCATCCTCCGGTTCCCGCCGAAGCGGTCTCGATCAGATGCGACAAGCCACGCTCGGCGGCATGATACCGCAGCAAGCCCTCGCCAAGAGGGGAGCGGCAGATATTGCCGAGGCAGACGAAGAGGATTCGTCGTTTTTCCATGCTAAGATTTGAGTCGCAAAAAGGAGGAACCGGATGGCAGCAGAGAAACTTCCCACTACAGAGATCGCGAAGCGGCTTCAAGAACTCGATGGCTGGATCCTTTCGGATGACGCGCTTTCGATCAACAAGACCTTCAAGTTCGGGAACTTTGTCGAGGCCTTCGGCTTCATGACCGAGTGCGCGATCCAGGCCGAAAAGCTCGACCATCATCCGGAATGGTCGAACGTCTATAAGACGGTCGAGGTCAAGCTGACGACGCATTCCGCCAAGGGCCTGACCGAATTGGATTTCAACCTGGCCAAGAAGATGGAGAAGGCCTCCAAGCATTGAAATGCTGTTGAGCCTCACCATATCGTGATGTGGCGATGGAGCGTTGGAGAATGATGGACGACGTCAAGATTGGCGAAATTCTTCTGCCGGGCGAAGAATCCGAACAGGAAAAGCGCGCCCGCAAGGTTGAGGCCGGCTTCTGGCCGACCTTCCGCCGGGCCGTCCGGCAGCTTCCTTTTTCGCGCGACGTGGTCGCCGGCTACTACTGCGCGATCGACCCGGCATCTCCGCGCCGTGTAAGGGGCATATTGCTGGCGGCACTCGCTTATTTCATTCTGCCCTTCGATGTCGTCCCCGATCTGCTGGCGTTTGTCGGCTTTTCGGATGATATTGCAGTGCTCGCCGCGGCGATCAGCGCGGTGCGGGTGCATCTCGAACCCCGACACTACGAGCGTGCGGACAAGGCGCTCGCCGATACCGACACCGCCGGTTAATATCCGGCCTTGGCCGGGCTCGCGGCAGGAGGCGTTGCCGGTATTTTGAAAATGCCGTATCTGCAACGCCCCAATGCTGCCTGATTTATCTTTCCATAGAATCCATCAATTGCTTGACAGGCGTCGGAAAATCTCTTGACACCTGACAGCCGATGTTTCTCCGTTCCGGAATGGGGCAATATTGTCGCGGTAGGAAACCACGTTGACACTTTGGTAACCTGAATTAAGTCAGAATGAATGCAAACTCATGCTGCGCCCAAGTTCTGCTAAACCCAGCGCGCGCGGTCTTATGGAAAACCGGAAGGAAAACATGTTCGCGAAGAAACTGGCTGCCGCCCTTCTGGCCGTCTCGGCTTTTGCTACGTCGGCATATGCGCAATCCCCGACCCGTATCGAACAGTTCAAGGCATGGGGCGCGTATTTTTATACCGCCGGCGCCGGCAAGGTCTGCTACGTGCTGACCGTTCCGGATCCCAAGCAGCTCACCCCGGCCAAGGTCGACCACGGCGACGTGTTCTTTCTCGTGACGCAGCGTCCGGGCCAGAATATCTCCTATGAGCCGCAGGCAATGCTCGGCTACGAGCTGCAGGCGGGCTCCAAGGTGACCGTTACAATTGACGGCCGGCCGTTCGTGATGTTCACCAAGGGCAGGTCCGCCTGGCTGGAAAACGCCGCCGAAGAACCTGCATTGGTCGCCTCCATGCGCTCGGGCAAGGCGATGAGCATGGGCGCCGTTTCCAAGAAGGGCACCAAGACCGGCTACGTCTTCTCGCTCCAGGGCATCTCGGCCGCGCTGAAGAAGATCGAGAACTGCAAGTAAGCGTCAGCGCTGCGGCAAGCTTTACAAGGGCCGGCTCGACCGGCCCTTTCATTTGGCGTCGCTGGTGACCAGGTCATCGAGATCGACGGACAGAGCGCGCGCGAGGCTCGCAAGAATACCAACCTTGCCCTCCCGCTTCCCGGACTCGATCTGCGACAGATAGGACTGCGATAGTCCAGCCCTTACTGCGAGCGCCGAGAGCGTCATGCCGCGATGCTCTCGCCAGACCGTGATCGGGCTTTCGCCCCCAAGCAGCCTCTTGACGACATCGGCCGGCACAAGCTCTTCATCGCCACGTTTGATCCGTTCCAGGACGGCGGTGGCAGACGCGATATCCTCCGCATCTTCGAGCCTCTCGATCAGAGCGGAATAGTTCGCCTCCGACATGACAACCATGCGCTCACCTGAGGGCGAGATGATAATTTGGTTTTTCGGCATATCATTCATAAGTGCCTCCTCGAGGCTTGATTTCCAGGATCATCAGCACGTTGCCCTCGTCGTCCATGATCACCCGCCAATCGCCGACCCTCAGCCGGATCAGGCCTTCGAAGTCGCCTTTGAGCTTCTTGACGTTGTTGGCAAGGCTTCCCGGATCGCGGGCATACTGATCGATCTTGGACGTAATGAGCTCCGCGACGTTGCGCGGAATTTTCTGGAGCGCTTTCTGGGCTGAACGCGAGTAACTCACCTGCCTCATGGGATGAATATTGCATTTTGCAAAGAAAAGATCAATTCTATCATTACATAATGCAATAACTCTGTCCGATGGTGACTCGTGAGCAAAATGATGATAATCGGGCCACAAATCCCCATATGGGCAAGCGCGGCTGGCGGGTCTTCCCGCACGTGAGCCGTGCGACAGGATACCGACAGACATGACGACGATGGAAGCCGTGAGCCTTGCCGCTCAGCCAATTGCCCCGTTCCCGCAGACGGGAATTGAAAAGCAGACCAGGTTGGACAACAAGCCTTCCCTGATCGGCCTTTCGCGCGAGGAACTCGCCAAGGCGCTGGTCGAAAAGGGTGTGGCCGAACGCCAGGTCAAGATGCGCGTCCAGCAAATCTGGCATTGGCTCTATATCCGTGGCGTCTCCGACTTCAACGACATGCGCAATGTGTCGAAGGATCTGCGCGAGCTGCTCCGCACCCATTTCACCATTCAGCGGCCCGAAATCGTCGAAGAGCAGATTTCCAACGACGGCACCCGTAAATGGCTGCTGCGCTTCCCGCCGCGCGGCGCTGGCCGCCCGGTCGAGATCGAGACCGTCTACATTCCCGAGGAAGGCCGCGGTACGCTCTGCGTCTCCTCCCAGGTCGGCTGCACACTGACCTGTGACTTCTGTCACACCGGCACGCAGCGTCTGGTGCGCAACCTCACCGCTGAAGAAATCGTCTCGCAGCTGCTGCTCGCCCGCGACCGGCTGGGGGATTTCCCCGACCGCGATACGCCGCAGGGTGCGATCGTGCCTGCCGAAGGCCGCAAGATCACCAATATGGTGATGATGGGCATGGGCGAGCCGCTCTACAATTTCGATCACGTCAAGACGGCGATGCTGATCTGCTCGGATGGCGACGGCCTGTCACTCTCCAAGCGCCGGATCACGCTCTCGACCTCGGGCGTCGTGCCTGAGATCGTGCGCATCGGCGAGGAAGCCGGCGTAATGCTGGCGATCTCACTGCATGCCGTGCGCGACGACCTGCGCGACCTGCTCGTGCCGATCAACAAGAAGTATCCGCTCAAGGAACTGATCGCCGCCTGCAAGGCCTATCCGGGTCTGTCCAACGCCCGCCGCATCACCTTCGAATATGTGATGCTGAAGGGCGTCAACGACTCCCTGGTGGATGCGCGCGATCTGGTGAAGCTCCTCAAGGGCGTGCCGGCGAAGATCAACCTTATTCCCTTCAATCCCTGGCCAGGCTCGAAATACGAGTGCTCCGACTGGGAGACGATCGAGAAGTTCGCCGATTTCATCAACGATGCCGGCTATGCCTCGCCGATCCGCACGCCGCGCGGCCGCGACATCCTCGCCGCCTGCGGCCAGCTGAAATCGGAGTCCGAGCGGATGAAGAAGACCGACCGTCTGGCCTTTGAAGCGATGATGATCGCCAATCACGGCGAAGACTGAACCGTCCCGCGCCCAAAATCCGCCGGAGTCGCCGCCCCTACTACTCTGAGGAGCATGTCTCGGGGGCTTTCGATGATCTCACGGCGACTTTTCGTTGGTGGCGCTGCAGCAAATCTGGCTGCAGCCGGCGGCTTGGCAATGTTGCCCTCGCGCAGTTCAGCGCAAATCCCGATCGTCGAGCCCTGGGCGGACAAGCTCGTCAAGGCGGCCGAGAGCCAGATCGGCGTGACCCTCACCTATGACGCAGCCTATCGCAAGATCGCCTATCCAGGCGGCGACGTGCCACGCGAGATCGGTGTCTGCACCGATGTGGTGGTTCGCGCCTATCGCGACGGCCTCGGCATCGACCTGCAGAAGCTGGTGCATGAGGATATGAGGAAGGCCTTCTCGGCCTATCCCAAACTCTGGGGCCTCACCTCGACTGATCGCAACATCGATCACCGCCGCGTGCCGAACCTTCGCACCTATTTCCAGCGCCGGGGCGCAGCCGTTGCCGTCAGTACTTCGGCTGCCGACTACAAGCCGGGCGATATCATCTCGCAAATCCTGCCCGACGGCCGCCCGCATATCGGAATCGTCTCGTATCGGCTGAACGATGCCGGCACGACTCCCCTTGTCATCCACAATATCGGCCGCGGCACGCTTGCCGAGGACATACTCTTCGCCCTGGAGATCACGGGGCACTACCGCTACTCCGGCTGATACCGACCTGGCCCCTACGCCCGTGTCTGCCATGTCGCGCCGAGTGCATTCTCCGATTGCAGAGACGCCCCACACAATGCCATGAATGCATGGCGATCGGGGTGGGGTCATGTTGCCAATGCATATTAGCCGTCGTGCAATTCGAACTGCTGCCGGGACCGGCCTCGCGGCCATGATCCTGTCGACTGCCACGATCACCGAGGCGCATGTAAAATGGTTCGCGCCCTATATCGTCGGCGAACCGCCGCGGCCACTCGTCACCGTTTTCCAGAATCCGTGGTTCTGGACGGGCATCGCGCTCGTCGTCGTCCTCTTCATCTTGACCCGCATCTTCGAAACCAGCCGCGTCGGCACGCCGGCCTACGACACGCTTGATCGCCTGACTGGTCCGCTATGGGCACGGATCGACGACTATATCCGCGTCGTCATCGGCGCCTTTTTTGTGGCAATCTTCGCAGTCGGTGGCGTCTATCTGACGCCTGACCTTAAAACACCGGCCGAATGGGTCTCATGGCTACAATTGCTGATCGCCGCATTGATTTTCTCACGCCGGACCATGCCGCTGGCGGGCGTCGGAATTGTTGCGCTCTGGTTGCTCGCGGCGCGGGACTACGATCTCTTCCATCTTCTCGATTATCTCGCGCTCGGCCTCGCCGTCGCAGCCTACCTGATACTGGAACCGATGAAGGAGGAATGGCGGAAGCATCGCTTCGAGGCGCTCAGATGGGGTCTCGCGATCGCGCTGATGTGGTCGAGCCTGGAGAAATTCGCCTATCCGGAATGGTTCTATCCCCTGGTCTTAGAGAAGCCGTTCCTGACATTCGGCATGCCGCGCGACATCTTCATTCCGATGGCCGGTGTCGCCGAATTCACCATGGGCTTCGGTTTGCTCTGGACTGCGCTGATCCGCCGGCTCTCGGCCATCGCGCTGATCGTGATTTTCACCGCCGCCGTCTGGCCATTTGGCCGCATCGACCTTATCGGCCACGGCCTGATCACCGCCATCCTGGTCGCCGTCGCCTGCGACCAGAACCGCGAGGCCGGCGTGCTGACCAAGCTCAAGCAACATCTGCCGGCCATCCCCGCTGGGCTCGCGGTCGCACTTGTCGTGTTCATGAGCGGCTACTGGGGTCTGCATCTCGCATTTTACGACGCCGAAGCCTTCACGGCGCCGACGACAACTGAAAAAACGACACATTCCCACAGTCCCGAATATCCGCACGGCCCGGAATCCGACGACGGCATCGGCGCCCCGCCGACACGCCATCAGGCAGACTAACGGCAGGCGATCCGACGCTATAGCAAGGGCATTGAATGATCTGTTGCCAATCACCAAGTGATATCATAATTTGATACTATGGACTTCGCCGCGAAACACCGCGCCACGCTTCGGGCAATCTTCGCAGAGCCGGTGCGATCCAATATCGTCTGGCGGGATATCGAAATGCTGTTTGTCGCCTGTGGCGCTGACATAACCGAAGGCCAAGGTTCGCGCGTGCGGGTGGCATTGAACGGAATACGCGCCGTCTTTCATCGACCGCATCCGCAGAAGGAAACAGACAAGGGCGCAGTAAAATCGGTGAGGCGATTCCTGACGGAAGCGGAGATACGACCATGAGCATGATGCATTATAAGGGCTATGAGGCCGTCATCGAGTTCGACGAGGAAGCCGAGATTTTCCATGGCGACGTCATCAATCTGCGGGATGTCATCACGTTCCAGGGTGCCTCTGTGCAGGAACTCAAGCAGGCCCTCGCCGACTCGGTCGAAGACTACCTCGCCTTCTGCGCGGAACGCGGTGAGGAGCCTGAAAAGCCCTATTCCGGTCAGTTCGTTGTCCGGGCTGAACCCGCACTCCACCGCGCGCTTTCGACGGCCGCACGGAAAGCGGGGTTGAGCCTCAACAAATGGGTGACACGCACCCTCGAGAAAGCGCTTGGCTAAGACGCAAAGGGAGTGAGAATGCAACAGAACGCCAATAAAGCCGCCGCAGATTGTCTCGCCTTCTGGGTCGAGGCCGGCTGGGAGAAGTGGTTCACCAAGAACGCGGACTTCGACGAGGAATTCCGCAGCCGTTTCCTCGACCTGCATTTCGCCGCCGCGCGACGCGAGCACGATGCGTGGATCGAGACGCCCGAAGGCGCGCTGGCGTTGATGATCCTGCTCGACCAATTCCCGCGCAATGCCTTCCGCGGCACCGGGCACATGTTCGCAACCGACCCGCTCGCTCGAATGTATGCCCATCTTGCGATCGAGAAAGGCCATGACAAGCATTTCGACGGCATGCTGCCTGCCTTCTTCTATCTGCCCTTCGAACATTCCGAGGATATCGAGGACCAGAAGCTGTCCGTCCGGCTCTTCAATGTGCTCGGCGGCGACTGGACCAAATATTCGGACGAGCACTACGAGATCATCGCGCGCTTCGGTCGCTTTCCGCATCGCAACCCGCAGCTTGGTCGTATCTCCACGCCCGAAGAACTGAAATTCCTCGCCGATGGCGGGTTCTCCGGCTAGCAATTCCCGAGATCTTCGATCCTGAATTGAATGGGGCCGGCGGGCCGGAACTTTTGCGTTTACTCGCAAGAACCGAATTATTTTAGCGGCTACTCACAGGAATTTTTGGTGACATGTCGATTTGTCCGTTGGCGGATCGTCACCCCGGTGTATCGTCAACCCACGGGGGAACCCAATCATGGCATTGCAGATCACATCACTATACGCATCCATTCTCGCCATTGCGGCAATCACACTGGCCATCATCGTCAGCACCAAACGTGGCAAATACGGCGTATCCATCATGGATGGCGGCCACCCCGAACTCGCGCTCTGGATCCGCAAGCATGGCAACTTCGCCGAGGCCGTGCCCTTCGCGCTCTTCATGATGGCGCTCGCGGAGCTACGCGGCATGCCTGGCGCCTGGCTTCACGTCATCGGCGCCCTGCTGCTGATTTCGCGTGTCGCCCATGTCTATGGTCTGAGCAATCAAAACCCGACCGAGCCTTTCCGCATTGCCGGCACGGTCGGCACGCATCTCACGATCCTCGGTGCCGTCGCCTACCTCGCCTGGTCGCTGGCATGATTTTTTTCCGGATCGCATGTCGATCCGGAAAATCCCGTTCGTCATCCTGTACCAATCAAGAGGATTGGGATTGAGGAGATTGAAATGAAGTACATGGCATTGATCTATACCAACCCCGCCACCATGACCCCACCGGGCTCGCCCGATTTCGGAAAGATGATGGACGGCTACAGGATCGCCAACGAAACCTACCGGCGCGACGGCGTCTATGTGACCGGTGATGCCCTGCAGTCGTCGTCGACAGCCACGACGGTCCGGGTGCGCAACGGCAAGACGGAGACGATGGACGGCCCCTTCGCGGAAACAAAGGAGCAGCTTGCGGGTTTCTACATACTTGACTGCGCCAATCTTGACGACGCCGTCCGTTACGCGGCACTGATCCCAGGCGCAGCCAATGGCGCCGTGGAAGTGCGGCCAATCATGGTGTTCGATCGCTGATGAGCCAGGGTTCGGAGGAAGCAGCCGGCGTCTCCAAGGCCATCGACGCGCTGATGCGCCGGGATGGCGGCCGCCTCCTTTCGAATCTTGTCGGCTCCATCAGGGATTTCCAGCTTGCCGAAGATAGCCTGCAGGACGCACTGGAATCTGCATTCATCCACTGGAGCCGCAACGGCCTGCCGCGCTCCCCGCCGGCCTGGATCATGCAGACGGCACGCCGCAAGGCCTTGGACAGGCTGCGGCGCTCCGCCAATTTCCGGGCGAAATCGGACGAGATTGCCCACCTCATCGAGATCGAAAACCAGTCATCCGAAGAAGAGGCCGAGGAGCTGATCAAGGACGAACGGCTGAAGCTGATCTTCACTTGCTGCCATCCGGCTCTCGAGCAGAAGACGCGTGTCGCACTGACATTGCGCTCCGTCTGCGGTCTCAAGACCGAGGAGATCGCCGACGCCTTTCTCGACAATCATGACGCCATGGCCCAGCGGCTTGTCCGCGCCCGCCACAAGATCACCGCGGCGGGTATTCCTTTCGAGGTGCCCGGGCCGGATGGCTGGGCCGTGCGGCTCGAAAGCGTGCTCGCCGTCATCTATCTGATTTTCAATGAAGGCTATGCGTCGTCGGGCGGCGACCATATCCGCATAGACCTCTGCGAGGAGGCGATCCGCTTGGGGCGCACGCTGAACGCGCTGAAACCGAAGGAGCCCGAAATCGAGGGCCTGCTCTCGCTGATGCTGCTTCACCACGCGCGCCACAGAGCCCGCCTCGATGCCGATGGCGCGATTGTCTCGCTTGAGGATCAGGACCGTTCGCTGTGGAATCGCGGCGAGATCGCCGAAGGGGGATCGATGGTGGAGTTGGCCCTGAAGCGCGGACGACCGGGGCCCTATCAGTTGCAGGCAGCGATCGTCGCGATCCATGCCGACTCGCCGAGTTTCGAAGAGACGGACTGGGACGAGATCAGCCTTCTCTATGGCGTGCTGTGCCGGATGTCTCCCAACCCGGTGTTCGAACTGAACCGCATCGTCGCGATCTCCTATGACGAGGATCCGGAGACCGCAATGGAATGGCTTGCCACGATTGCGCCCATGCTGACCCAGTACCAGCCCTTCCATGCCGTGCAGGCGGACTTGCTCTCGCGGCTCGGCCGCAAAGAAGAGGCCAAACTCTCCTACCAGCTCGCGCATGATCTGTCGCAAACCGAGGCAGAACGACTTTTCTTTCAAAAGAAGCTCCGGCAGCTTGACTGAACAAAGCCTGAGGCGACGCGATGGCAGACAAAGCAGCAACTGATAGCGAGATGGCGGTCGACGACTATCTGGCCGGCGTGCGGGAGCCCTTCAGGACCATCCTGTCGCATCTGAGAAGCGTGATCCGAGCCGCAGCACCCGAGGCCGTCGAAGGCATCGGCTACGGCATCCCGACCTACAAGCTGTCAGGCAACCTCGTGCACTTTGCCGCATTCAGGAACCACATGTCCTTCTTCCCGGGCAGCACGGCGCATAACGAAGCGCTGAAAGACGCGCTTGCCGCCTACAAGATTTCCAAGGGCACGATCCAGTTCACACCGGACAATCCGCTTCCCGACGATCTCGTCACCCGGATCGTCAAGCTCAGGATCGCGGAGAACCGCGATCTCGCCGCCAACAGGAGAGCATCAAGGCAAAAATGACTACTTCGCCTGCGTCACGAAAATCTTGAAGGCAAAGAGCGAGAAGACGCCCGCGAAGGTGTAATCGATACCGCGCAGGATACGGCGATTGTTCTGAAGCCAGCTCGACAGCCGCTCGGCTGCGATCACAATGGCGATGTTGAACGGCATGCCCATCAGGATTGCCCAGAAACCCAGGACGATCAGCTTGCCGGTCACATGAGGGTCGGTCGCGGTGACGAATTGCGGCAGGAATGTCATGAAGAACAGGATGACCTTGGGATTCAGCAGATTGACCCAGAAGCCGGTGAGGTAGTTTGCAAGCGCGGTTTTCGATGGTCCCTCGGCGCGCTTCACCGACAGGCTGGAGCCATGCCGGATCGCCTGGATCGCGAGCCAGACAAGATAGGCGGCACCACCCGTCTTGAGGACGGTGAAGGCTGTGGGCGAGGCAACGATCAGCGCCGAAATGCCGAGCGCGACCAGCAGCGTGTGGATGACGAGACCTGTCGACGTGCCGAGCACCACCATCATGCCGCCGGTCCGGCCGTCGCTCAGCGAACGGGCGATCGACGCCGTCATGTCCGGCCCGGGCGTAATGGCCAGGACCCACACAGCGATGGTGAAGGTGACGAAGGTCGTGAGATCAGGCAGGAATTCCATTACGCTTTGCCCTTCTCGAGGAAGGCCTTGAAGGCCTCGCCATAGTCCTTATGCCAGCGCGACAGCGGCGGGCGATTCTCGATAATGTCATGTGCCGCCCAATAGATACGCTTCTCGTCGAGTTCACGCGGCACGTCATTGTCCGGGCAGAGGATGTAGAAATCGCCCTTTGCCAGCGACGTCATCATGAATGCGACGGTCTGCTCCGCCGTCCAGGCCGCCGCGGGCTTTTCGGTCCTTCCGCCGGACGCCAGCGGTGTGAAGACGAAGCCGGGGATCAGCAGATGCGCCGAGACCTTCGAGCCTTCGGCGTTGCGCAATTCATGCTCCAGCGCTTCGGTGAACACCTTCACGCCGGCCTTGGTCGTATTGTAGGCGGGATCTCCCGGCGGCGTGGTGATACCCTGCTTGGAGCCGGTGTTGATGATGACAGCCGGTTCGCCATGTGCCAGCAGGCGCGGCCCGAAGACACGGCTGCCATGGATCACACCCCAGAGATTGACGGAGAAGACCTTCTCCCAGTTCTCGAGCGGTCCGAACAGCGCCGAACCGCCCTGCACGCCGGCATTGTTCATCACGACATGAATGTTGCCGAAGCGGGCGGTCACATCATCTGCAAGGATTTCGAGATCGGAGAGCATGCTGACATCGGTCGGGATCGCCGCCACGGCATCCGCGCCGCGCGGCGAGAGCGCCGCGACGTCTTTCTCTGCCGCCAGCAGCTTGTCGCCGCCGAGATCGGCGAGCACCACGTTGAGGCCCAGCACGGCAAACGCCTTCGCCGCGGCAAGACCGATGCCGGAAGCACCGCCAGTGATGACGGCCGTGTTGCCGGATTTGAAGACGGGATGCACTGTTTGCTCGGCCATGGGAAACTCGCTTGTCTCGGCATTTGTTGCCGTGGTCAGCGTTATCGAATATTCTTGCCATCGAACAAGTTCAAGGCAGGATTTCGGCCATACGTAAGGCAATGTCCATCCAGATCGAGGAAGCCTTCGGTACCTTCATCGACCAGAAGGTCTCCGACGGTCTTTATGGAAGCCGCGATGAGGTGGTCGAGGCCGGGCTCCGGTTGCTCAGAGAACAGGACGAAGAGCTCGAGGCTATCCGGCAAGCGCTAATCGAAGGTGAGGAATCTGGAATCGCCGACGATTTTGGCTTCGACAGCTTCCTCAATCGCATGCACGAAAAGTATGCCGCCAAGCCCTAGACACTGGATACTCACCAAGGCGGCAATCCTCGATCTCGAGGAAATCTGGCGCTACACATTCGAGCGCTGGTCGATGGAGTAAACCGATTCCTACCACAATGATATGATCGGCATGATCAACAAGTTGGCAGCAGGCCATCGGCGCAGCCGAAAGGTCGCAGTGCCCGATCGCGTATATTTCTGCTGCCCAATCGGCTCTCACAACATCTTCTTCCGCGAAGAGAAGACGCGAATCGTCATCGTCCGCATCCTGCACAATCGCATGGGCCGCACGCGCCACCTCTAGAGGCTTGCAACTCCCGCCAATCGCGCTAAAAGACCGGCAATTCCAACCCTCTCAACGGATTGCTCATCATGGCGCTTCCCAAGGACGTGAAAAAGGTCGTGCTCGCCTATTCGGGCGGACTGGATACGTCGATCATCCTGAAATGGCTGCAGACCGAACTCGGTGCAGAAGTGGTCACCTTCACCGCCGATCTCGGCCAGGGCGAAGAGCTGGAGCCGGCGCGCCGAAAGGCCGAGATGCTGGGCATCAAGGAGATCTTCATCGAGGATGTGCGCGAGGAATTCGTTCGCGACTTCGTCTTCCCGATGTTCCGCGCCAATGCCGTCTACGAGGGCGTCTACCTGCTCGGCACCTCGATCGCCCGTCCACTCATCTCCAAGCATCTCGTCGATATCGCCCGGAAGACCGGCGCCGATGCGATCGCCCATGGCGCGACCGGCAAGGGCAACGACCAGGTCCGCTTCGAGCTCTCCGCCTATGCGCTGAACCCCGACATCAAGATCATCGCCCCCTGGCGCGACTGGGCCTTCAAGAGCCGCACCGATCTTCTGGAGTTCGCCGAGCAGCACCAGATCCCGGTCGCAAAGGACAAGAAGGGCGAAGCGCCATTCTCGGTGGATGCGAACCTGCTGCATTCGTCCTCCGAGGGCAAGGTGCTGGAAGACCCGAGCGTCGAGGCGCCTGAATATGTCCACATGCGCACCATCTCGCCCGAGGCCGCACCGGACAAGGCAACGATCATCAAGGTCGGCTTCGAGAAGGGTGACGCGGTCTCCATCAACGGCGAGCGCCTCTCGCCCGCAAACCTGCTCGCCAAGCTCAACGACCTCGGCCGTGACAACGGCATCGGCCGCCTCGACCTCGTCGAGAACCGCTTCGTCGGCATGAAGTCGCGCGGCGTCTACGAGACCCCCGGCGGCACGATCCTCCTCACCGCGCACCGCGCGATCGAATCGATCACGCTCGATCGTGGCGCAGCCCACCTCAAGGACGAGCTGATGCCGCGCTATGCCGAGCTGATCTATTTCGGCTTCTGGTTCTCGCCGGAGCGCGAGATGCTGCAGGCCGCTATCGACCTGAGCCAGAAGCATGTCGAGGGCGAAGTGACGCTCAAGCTCTACAAGGGCAATGTCATGGTCATCGGCCGTGAGAGCACCAAATCGCTCTATTCCGACCAGCTCGTCACCTTCGAGGACGACCAGGGCGCTTACGACCAGAAGGATGCCGCGGGCTTCATCAAGCTCAACGCACTGCGCCTCAGGACGCTCGGCAAGCGCAACCTCAAGGGCTGAGCGCAGTCACCGCATCATCTTGAAGGCCTCGGCACGCGGTGCTGGGGCCTTTTCTATTCCGCCGGTTCGGCTCCGACTTCGACACGAGCCGGGGTTGCCAGTTCCGAGAAAGGATTGGCGCGGATGGCGGCGAGATAGACCACGTAGCTGACGATGGCGATCAGGCCGAAAGCCGGAATGACGATCTGCAGGGCGAAGACCGGCGCGCCGATTGCGGCACAGATCATGCCGCCCACCAATCCGGACGCCATTTGGGCAAAGCCCATCATCGCTGCAGCCGAACCGGCGATATGCGGGAAAGGCGTTACCGCCGCCGTCATCATGTAAGGCGTGACGAAGGCAATGCCGAAGGCGCACAGGCCGACCGGCAGCATCACCGACAGGAAGCTGAGCGACAGGAAATGGACGGATGCGACCAATGCTCCGCTGCCGGCGGCGATCAGCACCAGCCCCGGCAGCATCATGTTGATCGCAGCCGTGCGCTTGAGCAGCGAGCGGACGACGATCGAGCCGACAAAATAGCTGCCAGACTGCATCAGCATGCCAATACCATACTGAAGGGGTGTCAGGCCGACCCGGTCGATCAGGACGAAGGGCAGCACCGAGGCAAGCGTGTAGAGAATGCCGATGGCGCCGCCGATGACCAGGCTGCCCGACACGAAGCGCAGGTCGGTGAGGATCTCCGCATAACCGGCCAGAATCGGGCCGGGTCGCGCCTTGGTACGGTCGGGCACGGTGGTCTCTTCCATGGCGAAGACGACCATGATGCAGGCGGCAATCGAAAACGCCACCATGATGAAGAAGATCGACTGCCAGCCGAAGACTCCGAGAGCAATGCTGCCGATCGTTGGCGACAGCCCCGGGCCGACCGCTAGCATCATGCCCATGAGGTTCATGATCGAGGCCGACTGATTGCCGGTGAACTGGTCGCGCACGATGGCGCGGGCGACCGTCATGCCGGCAGAGGCCCCGATACCTTGGACAAGGCGGCCTACTATCAACACTTCCACCGTTGGCGCAAACGCCGAAAGCAGGCTGCCGATCAAGTAGATCGCCATAAAGCCGATGGTCACCGGCCGGCGCCCGAAGGCATCGGACAGTGTGCCGGAAACCAGCTGTGCTACGGCAAAGCCGCCGAAATAGAGCGACAACGTGAGCTTGATCATCGCCTCGCTGGTGAGGAAGGCATGCACAAGTTCGGGCATGGCTGGCGTGTAGAGCGCCATCGAGATAGGCCCGAGGGCAACGAGGAATGCACCGATAATGCTGGTGCGCGTTTCACTCATCCGGCCAGCCGTCATGCCTGCACCTTGGCGACAGGCGAAAGTGGCTGGATCTCCACCTTCTCTCCTGTGATATCGAGAAGATTGCCACGCACCTGCTTGAGAGCCAAAGTCAGCGTCGAACGCGTCGCAGCATCAAGCCCGGCTTGCGCCTGCTCGACGACGATCTTCGCTTCGGCGCGGATGGTCGTGATCATCGCGTCGGCGGCCTCGGTGGTACGCAAGTTCTTCGCCCGCCGGTCGGATGGATCAGGCTGGCGGCTCACCAATCCGATCTTCTCCAGCCGGTCGATATAGCCGCAGACAGTCATCGGTTCGACGCCCATGCGATCGGCGATCACGCTCTGGCGCGCGCCTTCATTGGCAGCGACATAGATGAGGGCGCGCGCTTCGCCGGGCGTGATCTGCAGGCCAATACCGGCAATGCGGCGCTCGAAACTCTGGCGCATGAGCCGGGAGGTGTCGTTCAGCAGAAAACCGAGAGAATCCGGATCGGTCTTGAGAGGCATGAAATAGGTATCCTTGATAATAAGGATGCCTTATTATATCTGACGCAAAAGTGCAAGCCGACGGCGCCGGATTCTTCCGCCCAGTCACCTTGGAAGCTCGACATATTCACGGCGATCGAGGCCCGAAAGACTCAGCTGGACTTTGCGCTTGAACGCTGTGGACAGGTTCAGCACGCCGAAAATCGCGGAACGCAGCAGCTTGCCCCAGAAGCCGTGAACAAGCGCCACCTTCGTCAGTCGGTCCGCGAGCGCCAGGACCTTCTGGGCCGCCGGACGACGAAGGGTCTCGTACTGATCGAGATCGCTGGCCGGCCGGCCCTGCTTCAACACGCCGACCAGCAGCCGCCCGAGGATCACAGCATCGACAAGGCCGGTATTCATGCCCTGGCCACCGGCTGGGCTATGCACATGCGCGGCGTCGCCCATCAGGAAGACGTTGCCCTGGCGATAGGCGGAGGCAACGCGGTGATGTAGCCGGAACCGCGAACTCCAGAACACCTCGCCGACGCGGATCCTCTGGCTCTTCGGGCCGCGCGTGTTCATGATCCTCTCGATCAGCGCGGCATCCGGCTTCTCGGGGGCATTCTCGACTGTCGCGACCACGCGGAAGTGGCCATGCGGCAGAGGTGCCACCACGACCGGCCCTTCCGGCGAGAGATAGAAGGCGACCTCGTCGCGGTCGGTCTGCCAGTTCATCGTCACGTCGGCAAGCACGAAGGAATCGGCATAGCTGTCGCCCTCGAAGCCGATGCCGGCGCTGTCGCGTACAACGCTGTGCATTCCATCGCCGGCGACGACATAGTCGGCGCGAACCAGGTGCTCGCCATCAGCGCTTTCGAGCCGCGCTTCGTAGCCTGCTGCCGCCTCCCGCACCGAGAGAGCCGAGACGCCCCGATGGACGCGGCCGCCAAGGCTGGCGAGCCGATCGGCGAGAACGGCCTCGGTTTCCTGCTGCGGTATCATCAGGATGTGGTTGAAGCGCGTCGGCAGCTTGTCGAATGTCAGGCGGAGCAGCGCGCGATCGCCGTCGCGCACTGAGAAATGCTGAAGCTGGCGGCCACGCTGCTCCAGGTCTTCAACGACCCCCAGCGGCTCGAGCATCTCCAGTGTGTGCGCGTGGATAACCGCAGCCCGGGAGGTGTTGAGACCCGCGGCCAGCTTGTCGATCAGAAGGTAGTCGACGCCTGCCTGCTGCAAAGTGATGGCAAGGGCAAGGCCGGTGGGACCCGCACCGACGATGAGGATTCCGGTCTGTTCAGGAAGCATGAACTTCACTCCAGTTTGTCAACGTGTGTTGATATTTATTACGGCCACTTGCATTTGTCAACAAGCGTTGGCATTCATGTCGCATGGCTGAAACAAAGAAGCAGACCAAGTCGGATCGCACCCGATCGACCATCCTCGAGGCGGCACGCCAGATCTTTGCCAAGGAGGGCTATGAACGGACCACGATCCGGGACATTGCCGCCGCGGCCTCGATTGATCCGGCCATGGTGATCCGCTATTTCCACAGCAAGGAAGAACTCTTTGGCCGTATCGCCGAGTTCGATCTCCGGCTGCCCAACCCGGCCGATATCGATCGGGACAGGATCGGCGAGGCGCTTGTCACGCATTTCCTCAACATCTGGGAAGGCGAGAATGCCGTGCCGGGGCTGGTCGTCATGATCCGCTCGGCGTCGTCGAACGACTTTGCCGCCCAGAAGATACAGGAGGTTTTTTCCGGACAGGTACTGCCGATGCTGACCAGCATTGGCGACCCCGCGGATGCGCGCAATCGCGCGGGTCTGGTCGCAAGCCAGCTCATCGGGCTCGCCTTCGGTCGCTATGTCATGAAGTTTGCGCCGGTCGTCGGGCTTTCACGCGAGCGGATCATTCGAGACATCGGCGCCACCATCCAGGCCTACCTGACGGGCGAGAGGTGATTGCGCCGAAAATCGCCCAGCGGGTGTGCTTTGCAGCGCGCGCTCCCTATATTGCGATCGAGAATTCTGATTCCCCCAATCCTGATGACCAGGGCCGCCAAAGGAGATCCCATGACCGAGACCCAAATCAATCCGGCCATCTTCACCTGGGACGGACCGCATGGCCTGCCCCGTTTTGCAGCCGTCCACGACGAGGATTTCAAGGCCGCTTTCGACCACGCGCTGGCCGCGCACAATGCTGAAATCGAAGAGATCGCCAACAATCCCGAGGCGCCGACTTTCGCCAACACGATCACCGCGCTCGAAATCGCCGGCGACGAACTTTCCCGCGTTTCCTCGCTGTTCTGGAACAAGGCCGGCTCCGACACCAACGACACGATCCAGCATCTCGAACGCGAGATCTCGCCGGTCATGTCGCGGCATTATTCAAGGATCGGTCAGAATGAGCCACTCTTCAAACGCATCGATACGCTGTGGGAGGCCCGTGAGAGCCTCGGCCTGACCACCGAGGAGAAGCGCGTTCTCGAACGCCACTGGAAGGGCTTCGTCAAGTCCGGCGCCAAACTGCCAAAGGATCAGCAGCAGCGCCTTGCAGCGATCAACGAGAAGCTTTCGAGCCTCGGCACCAATTTCGGCCAGAACATCCTGGCCGACGAGAAGAACTGGTTCCTGCTGCTTTCGACCGAGGAAGAACTCGCCGGCCTGCCCGACTTTCTGCGCGATGCCATGGCAGGTGCCGCCACCGCTCGCGGCGAGACCGGCAAATATGCCGTCACGCTCTCGCGCTCGATCATCGAGCCGTTCCTGACCTTCTCGGACCGTCGCGATCTTCGCGAGCAGGCTTTCAATGCCTGGATCGCCCGCGGCGAAAATCCCGGTCCGACGGATAACAGGGAAATCATCGCCGAAACGGTTGCGCTCCGCGCGGAGAAAGCCTCGCTGCTCGGCTATCCGCATTATGCAGCGCTGAAGCTCGACAACACCATGGCCAAGACCGCCGAGAATGTGAACGGGCTCCTGATGCAGGTCTGGGAGAAGGCCCGCCTGCGAGCGCTGGAAGAGGAGGCCGATCTCGCCCGCGTCATCGCCGGCGAAGGCAAGAACCATGGCGTCCAGCCCTGGGACTGGCGGCACTATGCCGAGAAGCTGCGCGCCAGCACGTACAATTTCTCGGAAAGCGAGCTGAAGCCCTATCTCCAGCTCGAAAAGATCATCGATGCCTGCTTTGATGTCGCGGGCAGGCTCTTCTCCATCAAGGCGGTGCGCCGCACGGACGTCGCCGGTTATCATCCCGATGTCCGGGTCTATGAAATCCTCGACGCGAAAGACGATCTGATCGCGCTCTTCATGGGCGATTATTTCGCCCGGCCATCGAAGCGCTCCGGCGCCTGGATGAGCTCTTTCCAGAGCCAGCACAAGCTGCCGCTCAAGAACGGCGCGAAGGGCGAGATCCCGATCATCTACAATGTCTGCAACTTCGCCAAACCCGCCGAAGGCAAGCCGGCGCTGCTCTCGATCGACGATGCCCGCACGCTGTTCCATGAATTCGGCCATGGCCTGCACGGCATGCTGTCCGATGTCACCTATCCATCGGTCGCCGGTACCGGCGTGTCGCGCGACTTCGTCGAACTGCCCTCGCAGCTCTATGAGCATTGGCTTACAGTGCCTGAAATCCTCAAGGAGTATGCCCTGCATTACGAGACCGGCGCGCCGATGCCCGAAGAGCTCCTGGAAAAGGTTCTTGCCGCCCGCACCTTCAATGCCGGCTTCAACACGGTGGAGTTCACCTCGTCCGCGCTCGTCGACATGGCCTTCCACACACGGCCGCCTGGCGGTGACCCGATGGTGCTGACAGCGGAAGTGCTGGCCGAGATCGGCATGCCATCGTCGATCGTCATGCGCCACCGTACGCCGCATTTCTCCCACGTCTTCTCGGGCGACGGTTATTCGGCCGGCTACTATTCCTACATGTGGTCGGAAGTGCTCGATGCGGACGCGTTCGAGGCCTTCATGGAAACCGGCAATGCCTTCAACGCCGAAACAGCAAACCGCTTGAAGGAAAACATCTATTCGGTCGGAGGCTCGGTCGATCCCGAGGATGCATACAAGGCTTTCCGCGGCAAGCTGCCGAGCCCCGAGGCAATGCTGAAGAAGAAAGGTCTGGCGGCCTGAGGGTCGCCACACACCCGCATGATTCCAGTTATCGAGACGCCCCGCCTTATCATCCGAGCCCATGCACTTGCTGATTTCGATGCCTATGTAGCCATGTGGGCCGACCCTGATGTCGTGCGCTTCATCACCGGCACGCCTTTCACGCGCGAGGCGTCCTGGTCGCGCTTTCTCCGGCATCCGGGTCACTGGCAACATATGGGTTTCGGCTTTCTCGCCATCGAAGAGCGGGAGACGGGGCGCTTCATCGGCGAGGCTGGCTTCCACGACATGCGGCGGGAGATAACGCCGTCGATCGAGGGAACTCTCGAAGCCGGCTGGGGTCTCACGCCCTCGGCGCATGGCCGCGGCTATGGCTTCGAAGCGATGCAGGCACTCGTCGGCTGGGCGGACAACGCATTTCCCGGCCGCCGCATGACCTGCATCATCGATCCCGCAAATGAAGCCTCGCGCCGCGTCGCAACGAAGCTCGGCTTCAATGAGGTCACCGTGGCCGATTATCACGGAAGCGCCGTGACCCTGTTTGAACGGCTCGCCTAACGGCCGGGCAGGGAATCTCTTCGGCCTGGTCCTATCGGCATGGCGGTCGCGCTGGGCATTCCGACATCGCTGACCCGTCACCGAAGCATCATCGAAACGTCACGCCAGCATAACCCCCCTGACATAAAACGGCTGTTTGGTACCGCCCGCGAGCGAACCTCGCTCGCGGAATCAAGGAGAGATTCATGTCCAGGATCACCACCACATTTTCCCGCCGCGGCCTGCTGAAAGGCACGGCTGCCACTGGCCTCCTCGCGGCCACCTCAGGCCTTGCCGTGCCCTTCTACGCCCGCGCCGCCAATGCGCCGGCCTTCACCCACGGCGTACAGTCCGGCGATGTCGATGCCTCCTCCGGCATGATCTGGACGCGCGTCGACCGCCCGTCGCGCATCTTCATGGAAGTCTCGACCGCCGAGAGCTTCAAGGACCCGATCCGTCTTTCGCCGATGGACGCCCTTCCCGAGAGCGATTTCGCCGTCAAGCGCCTGGTCGAAAACCTGCCGGCAGACCAGGACATCTTCTACCGCTTCACCGCCGCCGACCTCTCCGACATCAATGTCATGTCGCAGCCGGTCACCGGCCGCTTCCGCACCGGTCCTGCCTCCCGCCGCAACATTCGCTTCGCCTGGTCGGGCGACACGGCGGGCCAGGGCTGGGGCATCGATGAGGTCGGCATGAAGTGCTACGGCACGATCGCCGGGCACCAGCCGGACTTCTTTCTGCATTCCGGCGACACCATCTATGCCGACGGCCCCTTGAAGGACAGCGTCGAGCTGCCCGACGGTACCAAGTGGGTCAACAAGGTCGTGATCGACGAGAAGCGCAAGGTCGCCGAAACGCTCGCCGAATATCGCGGCCAGTGGAAATACAACATGATGGACGAGCATGTCCGCGCGCTCAACGCCGTCTGTCCGACCTTCTTCCAGTGGGACGACCACGAGGTCACCAACAACTGGTCTGCCTCCAAAAACCTGATGGCCGATGACCGCTATACCGAAAAGTCGGTCGCGCTGCTCTCGGCCCGCGCCGCCCGCGCCTTCCACGAAATGACGCCGATCCGCTACACGCCGGCCGAGCCTGGCCGCATCTACCGCAAGATCTCCTATGGCCCGATGATGGACGTGTTCTTCATCGACCTCCGCTCCTATCGCGGCCCGAACGGCGATTCCACGGAAACCGTGCTCGACGACACCTCGCGCATCATCGGCGCCGAACAGCTCCGCTGGCTCAAGCGGGAACTCGCCAATTCGCGCGCCACCTGGAAGATCCTGGCCTGCGACATGCCGATCGGCATCATCGTCTGGGACAATTTCAAGGAAAAGAAGGGCGCAGAAGCCATCGCCAACGGCGATCAGGGTCCGGCCAGCGGCCGCGAGCTCGAAATCGCCGACCTGCTCCGGTTCATCAAGACTTCGGGCATCAAGAACACGGTCTGGCTGACCGCCGACGTGCACTATACCGCCGCGCACTACTACAACCCCGACAAGGCCCAGTTCCAGGACTTCGATCCCTTCTGGGAATTCGTCTCCGGCCCGATCCATGCTGGCACCTTCGGCCCGAACGACATGGACATGACCTTCGGCCCGGAAGTGAAGTTCGTCGCCGCCCCGACCAAGGAGCAAGGCCAGAACCTGCCGCCCTCGGCCGGCCTGCAGTTCTTCGGCCTCGTCGACATCGATGGCGCGTCCGAGCAGTTGACCGTGCGGCTTCTCAACCGCGACGACAAGGAACTCTACAAGATCACGCTCGACCCGGTTCGAGCCGTCTGAGTTTCATCCCGACGACAGGGCGCGCCTTCGGGCGCGTCTTTCCCGAATAAGCCGGCACGCCCCCGCGTTGGAGCAATAATTCTGCTGCACACTTGGCAGCACGCCACTATGCTGGCGGACCGGGGGACAAGGCATGGCTGTGAATGAAGACAAGGTCGGGACCGGCGCAAAGATCGTCGTGCTGGTCGTGCTGGGCATCGTAGCGCTCGTGTTCGCGCTGCCCGGAGCGATCGTCTATTGGGCAGTGGTCGAAGACTGGGCCGGCGACCCCCGCGGTTTCCATGGCATAGACGGCGCCATCAACTGGCTTTTTGGGGTCTGCGCCACGGGCGCCATTGCAGCAGGCATCATAATCATCGGCGTCATGCTGCGCCTCCTGCGCTGGCGGAGGGCACCGCTTGCAAGCCTCGCTCTTTCGGTTCTGAGCACCGCCTTCATCATCGCAACCTATCTGATCTTCTCGGACACCAACACGTCGCCTGACAGTATCGAGGTGGTCTTCCTGCAAGGCTGCTGCATCGTCCTGCTGCTGCTTGTGGCACTGCCGCCCTTCCTGCACTGGGCGATGAACAAACCCGAAAGTCTTACCGTCCCGACGGAGCCCCGGCCATGACGGAACCGACCACGATTAAGAACCAGAGCAATGCGCCCGTCGTACTGCGCATCCTTCTCGCAGTCGTCTGCTTGTTGCCGGCCGCCATCGGCCTTTTGATCATCGCGGCGATCTTCATCGCCTTCGTCTACGAGGGATTTCTCTTCAAGTCCTCGGACGAGGTCTGGATGCAGCTCTTCATCGGTGCCGGCGCTGTGCTGATACTGCTGCCGGCAATCGTCATCGGCATCATCCTGCGCTATGCACGATGGAAACGCGCACCTTCGGCGAGCCTCGTGCTTGCCATCATCGTCGGCGGAACGGGGGCGCTTTCATCGGGAATGTTGCAGACAACGGTCATTTCGGGCGATTCGGAGAGCTATATTCTGCTCATGCTCTTCTCCATCGCAGGCATCGCCATCGGCGCGCTCCCGCCCTTCTTTCACTGGTGGAATGCGCGCGACGACGCTTGAGAAGAAGGCGGTCGGCGTCAGGCCGCGGCACTCTTGGAGACGAGCGCCGACGAGCGCTGACGCGCCTCAGCATCGGCGGCATAGACGTCGTCCATGGACGAAGCCGCAGGCAAGTCCGCCATCCGGTCCATCACCTCTTCGGTGATCGCGGCCATCTCCAGGAAGCCGATGCGGCCGTCGATGAAGGCCTCCAGCGCCACTTCCTTGGCGGCATTGAGCACCGCGCCCTGCAGGCCGCCCGCCTCCATCGCGCGCCGCGCCAGCCGGAGCGCCGGGAAGCGCTCCTCGTCCGGCGCTTCGAAATCGATGCGCGAGAGTTTGGTGAAATCGAGCCGTTGGACATCGAGGGACGGACGTGACGGATAGCTCAGCGCATAACCGATCGCGGTGCGCATATCGGGGCAGCCCATCTGCGCCAGGACCGAACCATCCTTGTAGCCGACCATCGAATGGATCACCGATTGCGGATGCACGATGACCTCAATCTGGTCGGGTCGGACGCGGAACAGATGCCGCGCCTCGATCATCTCCAGTGCCTTGTTGAACATCGAGGCGGAATCGATCGAGATCTTGAGACCCATGGACCAGTTGGGATGCGCCCGCGCTGTCGCCGCCGTGACATTGGCCATCGCCTCGCGCGTCCATGTCCGAAACGGGCCACCGGAAGCGGTCAGAATGATTCGCTCCAGCGCATGCCGCTGTCCCTCTTCGAGCACCTGGAAGATCGCATTGTGCTCGCTGTCGACAGGCAACAGCCGTCCGCCACCATTGGCAACGGCCCGGATAAAGAGATCGCCGGCCGAAACCAGGCATTCCTTGTTGGCGAGCGCGATATTTGCGCCGCGCCGCGCCGCGGCAAGCGTCGGGGCAAGCCCAGCCGTGCCGACGATCGCCGCCATCACCCAGCTCGAATAGCCCTCGGCCGCCTCCGCAAGTCCGGACTTGCCGGCCGCAACAGCAATGCCGCTTCCAGCGAGTGCCTCCTTGAGGTCCAGATAGAGGGATTCATCGGCCGTGACAGCCAGCCGGGCCCGCGCATCCCGCGCCTGCTGTGCCAGCAGCGCGATATTGCCATGGCCCGTCAGCGCATCGACCGCGTAGTCTTCGCCGAGCTGCTCTATAACATCCAGCGTACTGACGCCGATCGATCCTGTCGATCCGAGAATGGTGATGCGATTGGTCATGCTGCTGCGCCGGGCCTCGTCTTCGGTCCCTCTCTACAGGGTCTGGCCGATACGGGCAAGAAAGCTCACCGGGCGCCGCCCGCGTGCGGGGAGGGCTGTAGAGCTGCAGGCAACCCGCGTCGCGGTGCGTCACCATGCGCATGATTTTTGGCGCCCCTGTCTTTCAAACCGGGTTCTGACCAACTAATGGCAAGGCGGGGTTGGAAGCAACCGCGACAGAATGCTATCGTTTGGCAGACATCTGACAACGGCAAAGGAAAACAGGTTTGGGCCTCCCGGATTTTCTCTGTATCGGCGCGCAAAAAGCAGGCACGAGCTGGCTCAACAGCGTGCTGCACGAACATCCGCAAATCTTTATGCCGCCGATCAACGAGTTGCACTTCTTCGATCGCCTTGACGATCCCAGGGCGGAGCTCCGGCAGCGCCAGATCAATCTCGCGAAGCGGGCGATCAAACGGGAAAAGGCCAAGGACGACCAAGCCGACCTGGACTACATCCGCTATCTGGACCACATCAAATCTTTCCCGCTGGCCAATCTCGATTGGTACACGGCTGCTTATTCCTGGCCGGTGGCCGAAGGCGTCAAAAAGGGCGATATCACCCCGGCCTATCTCGAGATCGACGAGACATATGTCCGCTATGCCCGGGAGTTGCTTGGACCGATAAAGCTCATCCTCATAGTGCGGCGGCCGGTCGACAGGCTTCTCTCCCAGCTTCGGATGTGGGCGGCACGCTCGACCCGCAACGATGTCCCGCAGGATGAGAAGGAGTGGATGGACCTGTTGCTCGAGATGACTGGCAAAACCAATCGCGGCAGCTACAGCCACGGTATCAGCCTCTGGCGTCGCCATTTCGGCGCGGAGAACATGCTCTGCCTGCCCTATGGCGACATGAAGACGGATCCGCGCGGGATGATCGACCGGATCGAGGCCCATATCGGGGTCGCGCGCCACGAAAACTATGCGCTTCTGACCGAGCAGATCCATGTGACGAAGAAGCTCGAAGTTCCACCATCCGTGATCGCAGCCGCCGCTGCGCTGACGGCGCCCGAAGACGATTACATCCGCCAGGAATTCGGCGAGGAGTTCTTCCAGAAGACGAAATAGCCTGCGCCGGCTGTTGCGAAGAGTGAGACGATGCTGGTTTCCCTTGGGCATTCCTGCCAGACCCGCTTCATCCTCGAAGACCTCGACGGGGCAAGCCGCCGCATGCCCTTCGACTTCAACATTGCCACCCGGGCGGCGCTCCTCAGGGCACTGGAAACCGACGGCGCCTCGTTGCAGCATGACGAAGATACGGCGCGCGTCTTCCGGATGGCATCCGACGGCCGCGAGGGCATCGAGGTCGGCGGTATGTATTTCTGGCACGACTATCCCCTGGCCGACGACAAGCTCGGGCTTGCCGAGGGCTGGCAGAGGGAGATCGCCCGGGTCAACGATAAATATGCGGCACTCTGGTCGCGACTATCCACACTGCTGCGCTCGGACGAGGAAAAGACTCTGGTCCTCTCCAACTCGCAGCACAATCTCGGCCAGTTCGCAGATGGCGACAACGACTTCCATATGCGCTTCGGACTGGGGCAACAGGCCTTCCGGGATATCACCGCGGCGCTCGATGACTATGGGGCGAAGAACTATCGCCTGCTGTTCCTGACCCGCTCCATTGCCGATCTTGCCGAGACCATCCCGCTCAAGGACCCGCGGCTTGAGCATCGTCTCGTCGGCATATTGTCGCTGCGTCCCGACCATCGGGTTGCGGCAAGCATCGCGCCGGGCCGAAGGACCGAGGACATTCTCCCGCTTTGCGGCCCCTGCGAGGGTGGAGAATGGCATGTGAAGGCAATTTCCCGGGATGTCGCCGTCATCCACCACCGAACCGCAGACGGCCTCAGGCTGCATGGCAGCATAACGCTCTCCGAGTTCGGCCCGGTCGCCTGGATCGAAGGCCGCGACAGATTCCAGGACATCACCCATGCGGCCGGCAAGCTGCATTTTTCCGACGGCTGCGTCTGGCGCCAGGATTGATCCTTTCTCCGCCATTGCGGCGTTCCTGCCTCAGGCATCGCGTCTGCCTGCGCCGTCCGATGCAGAATATCAGTCTTCATTCATACACCGTTAAGCAAGAATCGATGAAGTGGGCCGACACCACGTGATCGGGCAATTCGCCCAGACGGAGAAGAAGATGAAGAAACTGATCGTTGGCAGCGTCGCTGCCTTTGTGGCAGCCGCCTCCTTCGCAACCAGCGCCGATGCCGGCGTGGTTTTCAAGTACAAGTCCGGCTGGCGCCGCCCGGCCGCCGTCGTGGTCGTGCGCCCGCGCGTCCGCGTCTACTCGCCCCGCGTGCGCGTCTACGCTGCGCCCTGCATCGTCAAGAAGCGCGTCAACGCCTGGGGCGAAGTCGTCAAGAAGCGCGTCTGCTGATTTGATTGTTGGGGAGCCGCAAAGCGGCTTCCCTGTCTGCTGGCGCATGGCCTGCGCGTCGTAAGGCCAGTAATTCCCAAAACTTGCGGTAGGACCCGACTGGCGATCCCGACTGGATTCGAACCAGTGACCCCCAGATTAGGAAGCTGATACGACGTCGAGACTTCTCGGCACTCGCACGCTTCATGTCGCATCCATGTTGCGGTCAGTTGAAGAAGGCGCGCTCAGCAGCAGCCATTTCGTCGGCTTCGTCGGAACTCGGAAAGAGGTGCCCGTAGACGTCCATCGTAACCACGATCGACGAATGCCCCATGCGTTCTTGGACCAGTTTCGGCGGCAGCGCGAGACCTCCGTCCTCCTTCTGGTTGATGCACCAGGAGGCGAACCAATGCCTCGGCGCGAGCATGCCCGTGTACTTCGGCGCGAGGACCGGCTTACCGTCCTTATCGAGCTCGTCCGTCTCAATAGCGACCCCAGCGTTGACCCAGGCCGGATGCAGGCCGCGGCGAAGGATGTTCTTGAGCTGCTCCACCTTGCCGGTGCCATTCGGAAAGCAGAGCTCAAGCGCCATGATCTTCTCGCCGGCCGCGTCCACTTTGCCGGTATCGCGCTTCGTGCAAGATAGCTTCCATTCTTTCAGCGCGTTATCACCATCGGCGGTGCCGGCACGGTGCGTTCACCGGCGATGGACTTGGGCTTTCCTATGTCGTTGAACCGATCGGCGCGCTGATGCACGCGGATCTCGCGCTTCTCGAAATTCACATCCTGCCACCGAAGGCCTCGGAGTTCGGAGGCTCGCAAGCCGCAGAATGCAGCGGTCAGGAACAGCGCCCGCCAGCGCCCTGAAAGCACGCCAAGGAGTGCCTTCACCTGATCTCTCGTGGGGATGTCTATCCCGACCTTCAGCTTGCCCTTCTGCCGCTTCTCCTGGCGCAACTCGGCGGAGCCGCGGCGGCCCTTGATGTCGCGCACCACATTGCGCGCAACGAGGCCACGCTCCTGCGTGTCGGCGATCAGTGTGCCGAGGCTCACCAGCACCTTCTTCGCCATAGCCGGCGATCGATCGGCCGCGCGTAGCGCGTCCTCGAATGCGCGCACCTTGGCGATCGTCAGTGCGGAGAGCTTCGTTGCTCCGATCTGGGGATTGATGTGCAAGCGAACATGCCGTTCATAATCCTCAACGGTCGCGCGCTCGAGCCCGGCCGCCTTGGCGCCTGCCAGCCAAAGCTTACCCGCTGCATCGATCGCGCACTGGCGCTGTCAGCAACGTGGACGCCTTCCCGAACCTCAACAGAGGCGGTAGCGGCAAAATGATCGGCGTCTTTTTTTTCGCGAAGGCCTTCAGCCGGCGCTTCCCCGCCATGTCGACATAGTCGCAGACCCAAGCGGTCTTCGCTTCACCCTTTGGTGTGGTCCATTCACGCCTGCGAACGGACATTCATCGCCTTCTTCAGAATGGCAGGTCCGGGTTCGCAATTTTCCCGTTTGCATCGAATTCGAAGGCAGGAACGTGATCATCTCCAGACTTCGAGCGCACCTGCATGCTCCCATCAGCGAGAGCCTGTACCTGCTCACCAGTGGACATGGTGTATTCGAGGCTGTCATTGCTGAACCCCATGCTGGTTATCATTGGATGATCAACAAGGGTGTCCCGGGCTGCCTCCCTTAGCGAACGGCTTTCGGTAAGATGCCTTCTGAACCGATTCGCTAGGCTCCACCAATCATCCCGGTACTTCAGGCCATCATCCAGCAAGCGGCGGACGGCCTCCACCTCCGATGGGATACCCAGTCTATGTTGGTAGGCTGCAATCCTCTCGACGAGATCGTCAGGCAGCATAAAGACCTTCCGCACTGTCCCCGCTTTGTCCCTCGGCATTTGATTCTGTCTCCCATTTGAAGACAGCCTATACGCCCCCTTACGCACTTTCAACATACACAAACATTTGTTACTCTTATTGTCAATCATGAGTAACATGATTCGTTTGGAGGTTGGAATGGAAGCGCAGCAGTCGAACACTCCCGGTACCGAGAGCCTAGCTTGGGGCTGTGACGCGATCGCAGAGGAGATCGGGCGAACGCCCCGGCAGACTTTCCACATGCTGACAAACGGCGAATTGCCCGCGAAGAAAGTCGGCGGCCGGTGGGTCGCCAGTCGTAAGAAGCTTCGCGAGTTTTTCGAGGAGATCTCGCTATGATGGACGACCGAGGTCCCCTCCCCGACCGCGCTGAGCTCGTCGAGCGCGCCGCCGTCGCGTACGCCGATCGACCGTCCTCACGAACGCCGATACCCGATCTGATGGTCGAGTTCGAACTCAGCGTCGCCGACGCCTGCGCCGTCGTCCGGCGCGTAGAGGAGATGCCGCTTTGCCGCTCTACCTTCGTCTGGTCCAAACCCGAGGAGAAGTTCAATACAGCCAGCATCACGACGCATTCATCATGAAATTCCATCCAAAACGCTCCGGCCCGATTTCGAAGATCACTTCGAAATGACCTGGTTGAGCGGCATGGTCAAGGCAGGTGTGGAGCATATTGCCCGGACCGCCGATGTCGGTGAATTCGGCGCCGAGAAGATGTTCTGGTCGGCGATCTCCCGAGCGCTAGCCAACCACCTTCATGACGGCGTTGAGCCTGCATACGAGTTCGACCGCAATGTCTCGCCCGCGGAGCGCAGAGCCCGCCGAAAGACCCGGGCCAACGATCTCGATTCAGAGATCCCCTCTTAATGGTCGGCCCGGGCACCGAAACGTTGACCGGCCAACATCGCCAAGTGCTCCGCGGCACCGAGCGCGACGCCGCCGTGCGGGCGGCGGCCGACTGGTACCGCCAGAACAGAAATGCGGATAGCGCCCTGGCGGCTATCGCCGATCGGTTCAACATCAGCATGACCGCCGCCGGTCATGCGATCGTGCTCGCCATAGCCATGGAGGACGGCGATGGCTGAATCCGATGAGCAAGTTAGCTCTACGAGCAAGGCCGCTTGGTTTAAATTTTTCCCGACTGAGTACCTTACCCAAGTCGGCAGCATGAAAGCGGGTGAGCGAGGTGTCTATGTGACCCTGATCGCGATCATGCACGATTTCGGAGCGCCGATTATCAACGACGCACGGCGACTTTCCAAGTGCGCGGGGACGACGAAGAAGGCCTTCGATGACGCGCACGAAGCCCTGCTAGAAGCGTCCCTCATAATCAAAGTTCGAGACCGTTTATGGTCACCGCTCGTTGACCGTGAACTCGAGAACTTCGCAAGGAAATCGAAAAGTGCGCAAGAAAATGCGCGCATGGTATGAGAAAAAAGTCAACAAAATCAAAGCGACGATTATGCGGACGCATACAGATATAAGAGTAAAGAGGAAGAAGTAGATTCCCATCCTCAAAAAGAGGATGGGAAATCCAATCATCTCCTACCGATAAAATATCCGAAACTAATGTTGAGGACAGGACCGCGCGCGAGGGCGCGGTCCATCAATCCATTCAAAACGACGAGAAGGTAGCCATTCCCGGATTGGGTGAATGCTTCGTCAACAAGATCGTCTCCGTGAAGCCGTTTCGCTTGCTCGTTTATTCCAAAGACGAAGACGGAGAGCCCTGCGCCTACCGCGTCGACCGTCAGCTGAGATTCAGCGAGATTTCCATAGACGGGGCGGTCGAACTTCCAGACCTTTCAGAGGAGTTTTACGGTGGCACATCAGCTTAACTTCCTCCACCTCCTCGAGCAGACGGCAACAATCCTGCCATTCCCCCCGCGTCGCCTACACTCGTCCATAAGGGCGGCGGCGCAGCGCGTTCATGCAGCGCCTGCGCATGATCAGCCTCAAGCGATGCTCAACGAGATCGGCATGATTATGTTGCGCTATATCATCAATGGGTTCTCCGAGGACCAGGCATATCAGCTCGTCCAGGGGTACTCGCAGGCCATTACCGCCGAGCTGTACCGCCTGAAGTTCGCCGACCACCGGCCGGATCCGCGAGGTGCCGCATGACCGATGCTCCCTACGCGCTCAACTTCCTTCCAAAGACGCGTCACCCGGAATCCGCGAAGTATTCCGCGCTCGTTTTCTGGTTGCTGGGTTTGAACGCCGGCTCGATCGCGAAATTGTTGCTGGTGCCCAACGTCGATCTCGCGCATCGTCTCGCGATCGGAGTATGCGGATCGATCTTCGATGAGCGACAGCCAGCGCCAGGCCTTTCTCGATGGACTGAAATCGATCAGGTTTGATGACGGCCAGCCGCTCGACCGCGGCCGGCTCGACGCGATCTCCTGGAAGATCCAACCATTGACGCGGAGCAAGATCCGGCCGCGGAAAGCGAGGAAATCATGACCCAGAAGGCCAAGCCCAAGAGCGACAAACTGGCCTGTCATCGCGAGAATTTCGTCGCCGAGGAGGATCTGCTGTTCGGGGACGATGATCTGGCTTTGCCGGTGCTGTTTCCGATCGGCGAAGGCGAGAAGCTCGAGCGAGCATCTCAGCTTTTCGGACTGTCGACCAAGACCATCGACAGAAAGGCGAAGAAGTATCGGATCTACCAGCAGAGCGACAAGGGCGCGACGAAACTTGTGTTCTTGCCGGCCCTATCAGCAATCATTAACCGCGACTTGGCGCCCTTCCGGATGATGCAGCAGGGCAAGTGTGACCATGACCGGGTCCGAGACCATGCACATATCGTCCAGCAACGAGAGGTGGCGTTCAGGGAAGCCGAGCTTGCCGCGATCCGAAAGGAACAGGAGCAAAAAGCCAAACGCGAGCGCTCACTATCCATGCGACTCTTGGCGGGGGGTGCAAAGTAGTTTTCCGGACGCGTCCGAAATTCGGACGCTTCGGTTGGAGCGGCGACGACGGTCGCCGTGGCAACGATGTCCAACGCTGTCCAGTGTTCCCGCCGTCGCCATCGTGGGAGATTCAGCCTCAGAAACGGAGGCCATCATGTCTCACATCGATACTGACCAGGTCCGCCTGACGCTCCCGAACTCGATCGTCACCGAGAGCTTCCGGCGCGAACTGTTCCAGGAAGCGAACTGGGCTGGCGTGTCCAGCGCAGAGTTCATGTTGCGCGCTGCAGCCGAGAAGCTCCTCGAGCGGGGCCGCCCGCTCTCCGGGATCTTTGGGCCGAACGATCTCAATGAGGTGCAGCTCTGATGTTCGCCCGCAAATCCAAGGACACGCCCGACGAGGCTTTCGACAAGGCTGCCGCCAAGATGCGCGAATTCGGCAGGATGCCGCCCTGCACATCAAGGCAAAGGTCACGAAGAACCCGGCCACGGATATCGCGTGGTGGCGCGAAAAGGCGCTCGAGCATGTCGCCGACAACACACCCCTCAGCGTTCCCAAGTTCACGTTGAAGCTGCTGTTGAGAATACTCGACGAGACGATTGCCGCAGAACTCGCCGCCGCCGGAATCACCGCCGAGGCTTCGACCCCATGACCGAAGAGGAGCACGCCGCGATCGTCCGTGAGGAAACACAGCGGGTGCATGATCGCCTTCGGCCGATCCTTCAGCACAGGCAGGGCAAGGCGCTTGATCCGCTCGCCCGTCACCTCGCTTTCAGCACGAGTGCCACCCGTGTGGAAGCCATCCAAATCCTAGCCGCCGCCCGCGGCTGTCTCGACGAGATGGTTGAAGCTGAGCTGGCGCGTCGGGCGCAGGCAGACATTCATCATCGGCAACAGCTTGTAGAGAGCGCCGCCAACATCGTTCCCATGAGGAGAGCAACCAGTGACTGATCGTATCAAAACCATTCTGGCCAGTGGCGACGTCGCCGGCTTGCCGGAAATCGCCCGCTGCCTGGCACTGGACACCGATTTGTCGGCCGACGCCGCTCAGACGGTCATCGATGCCGCGGTGAAGGACATCGCCAGCGTCAAGGCCGGAAGTTCTGCCGGCCAAGGCGCCAACGACGACAGCCACGCCAACGGAAATCGAGCGGACGCTGATCTCGGCGCCCATGGCCTGGGTGCGGCCGAGGTCATCGGCGGCGCCGGCAAGGAGGCCGCACGGGCGGCGTGGGGACGGGCCGTTGCCGATGTCAATCGTGGACGCTTCGGCGACGCGGTGAACTGACATGAAGTTCCTCGAGCACGCTGCGAGCACGCCTTGGGCGATCCTACCAGAACGAGTCGACGAACTGGTCGCTATCGCGAGCCGGGCAACCGAAGCGAGCCCGCAGATGCTTGAAGCCTATCGCTCTGAATAGTTGGCGAAATCGCAGCGGGCCGGCTACCGCGATGGAGTTGCGATCCTCTATGTCGATGGTCCGCTGTTCAAGAAAGCCAACTTGTTCGTGCATTACAGCGGCGCGACCTCCTATGAGATCCTTCGCAGGGATCTTCAGGTCGCACTTGATAGCCCAAAGGTTCAGTCGATCCTGCTCGTGATCGATAGTCCCGGCGGCGAGGTCAATGGATGTGATGAGCTCGCCACCGCCATCTATGAAGCGCGCAGCCGCAAACCCGTAACGGCCTTTGTGTCCGGCTTGGCAGCATCGGCCGGATATCTCATCGCCTCCGCTGCCGAAAGATCATCGTTTCGGAAATGGCGCTGCTTGGCTCGATCGGTGTTGTGGTCGGCGTCCCTGACAAAAAGGCCGAAGAAGAACGGACTGGGCGCCGCAGCTTTGAATTCGTCTCCTCTCAGTCGCCGGGCAAGAGGCCGGATCCAAACACCGAGGATGGCCGCGAGAGGGTGCAGAAGATGGTCGACGAGGTCGCAGCCGTCCTCATCGCCACCGTGGCCAGAAATCGCAGCGTGTCCGCCGAGGCAGTGATGAAAAGATTCGGCGCCGGCGGCATGCTCGTAGGACGCGCCTGCGTTACCGCCGGCATGGCGGACTCGGTTGGCCAGCTTGAGGCGGCGATTACCGGCATGATAGGTAGCCGATCGCACTCCACTTCTAGAACCCGCGCTAGCGCGCCACTCGCTCCAGCGATAGCCGCACCGGCGCCGCCGGCGATGACGGAACCGTCCGACGCCGCCAGGATCAAGGCGGTCCTCCAGTCCGAACATGGCAAGGAAATGCCCGAGCTCGCCTCCGTGCTTGCGCTGGACCTCAATCTACCCCTTGCCACCTGTCAGGCCGTCTTGGCCGCTGGCAGGCGGCCTTACGAGGAAGCCAGGGTCGAGGCCGCGGTACCGAAGCTCGACTGGATCGAGATGAAGCGCCGAGCGGGTGCTCTCGTCTACGACTCCACGAGCGGTTCGACGAACAGCGATCTGCCGGCTGACCGCGCTGGCTGGTCCTCCGCCGTGGCGGGCGTCAACGCCGCCCGGCCAACCCGCTAACCGAAAAGGAACATCCCATGGCCCGACCCACCAAACCCACTGGCGAAGTCGCCCGCATCGAGGGAGAGATCGCCTTCCTCCGCAGTAAGCTTGCCGATCACGAACATCGTCACGCCGACGCCCTGGCCGCGCTTGAAGAAGGCCGCGAGGGCCGGCGCAAGCTGCTCACCAAAGACGATAAGACCGTGGCGGAGGCCACGAAGAACGTCCGCGAGCTACAGTTCGCCGCCGAAGACGCCGGCTCTCTCGTCGTCGACTATCGCAACGAGCTCGCGGACACCGAGCGCCGGCTGAACGATGCGAAGGCGGTTGACCAGCGTGAAAGCGCCGCTGCCACCCTGAATGCTATTGCCGAGGCAGCAAGCGCGCAGAGCGCTGATCTGACGGCTGCGGCGAATACCTTGATGGCAGTACGCAAGAAGATCCTTGATGCCATGCCTGAAGGCGTTGGCATCCTCCCCGGATATCACTCGCACCGTCCGGATGGTCGCCCCGAGGGATTCGATGGGCCGCTTTCTGGCCGAGAGGTCGTGAATGCGTTGATCGCGGAGGCACTGTATCACGCCGATCCGACCATGTTTGACAAGGCTTGGAAGGGAATCGGATCGAAATTCACCTTTTCCAAGCTCACCGAGATCCGGAAGGCGCACCGAACCTTCATCGGTGACGAGGAGCCAGCGCTTTCGCCCGCCGAGGCCCTCGACGCGCTGATCGTGAAGCCAACCCTGAGGCGTGCCCGCGAGATCCTTGCCGGCGACGTGGAGCCGGCGCTCGACGATATCCGCAAGGTCGATCATTCGAAGCAGCCAGAAGTGCCGACGATGGAGATCATCGCCACCAAACCGCTGAAGTTCGTCGCGCCGAACGGTGCCTACGGTCACCTTCGCCAGCATCTCTCGGAAGGCCAGCGCGAGTCGGTCATTGAACCGATTGCCCGCTTGGCGATCGCGAAGCGTGCTGCGCTCACGCTCAACAGTGATGAAGGCCGGACCTTCCTGGCAGACTACCAGAGGCGCCTAAAGGCCGGCGAGGTGCATCCGGAGCCACGCAGTGACACCGTCGATCTCGGCGATCCCTTGGGTTGCCTCGAGCCAGCGAACGATGACGACATTGCCGCCGAGGTCACCCGAGCGCTCGGCTGATCATTGCCTGCGGTCGTTCGGGCCGCTCGATCGCAGGTAAGGCCGGCGCCAAGCTCATGGTGGCGCCGGCCGTATCCCAAAGCGAGTCGATATCGGGTTGACGGCGTCACGCGGAGCCCACTATTCGTGTTGCGCTTCACTTCCACAAAGGAATTTCAATGGCTACCGGCACTGTAAAATGGTTCAACGCAACGAAGGGTTTCGGTCTTATCGAGCCTGAGGATGGCTCGACCGATGTCTTCGTTCATATCAGCGCCGTCGAACGGTCCGGAATGGGCGGGCTCAACGAAGGCCGGAAGGTCAGCTACGAGATCGTGCGCGACAAGAAGTCGGGAAAGAACTCAGCTGATAACCTCAGAGCGGTATGAGCCCACATTTGTGTCAAACGCAAAAGGCAGGAATTGATCCGGCCTTTTCGATTTCAATGCGATCTCTCTCGATCGGGATGTTCGTCCCGGTTTCCATCAGTTTTGGTCGCGCTACATAAGACGCCGGTTATGCTTCCAGCGCGGGCCTGCTATGTTGTACGGGTGTTCAAAAAACACTCCATCGCCCCAATTGACGCACTACATAATTGGTCGGTGTTCGAACGGTAGGGCAAAAAATGGACTTGAGTGTGATTAAGGCAGCCGTGGAGGCCGTTGTTGAAGATAGCGACGATGGCGAGCTGGCAGACGTTGTTCTTCTAGCAGCGAGCGCTCTTCCAGCTGAAGCCTCTGATTTCGATCGTGGTATGGCCGCAGGGTACGCCGCCGCGATTTTGGTTAATATGAGGCCGACGATTGAATAATGTATTTCCCAGATTAACGGCTGATATCTTTTCCGGCTATATTGACGAATAGATAAATAATGACGCACGTCTGAAACAAAGCGCGGCAATGATCGCGCTGAGGGTGCATCATGACAGATTACGAGAATACGAAAATCAGGCTGAGCAAGGTTAGCCGATTTCCTGATATCGACTTGGAAGCAATTTTAAAGGCCGTTGCTCTAGCGCATCGCCAAGTTTCAGACAAATCTTCCTACGAGGATGTGGTTACACAAGCGATTGCTAACTTGCCTGACGGGATCTCAAGTTTTGAGCGTGGCGTCGTGTCGGGTGTGGTACTTGCGCAAATGGCGGAGGTCCCTCCGTCGACGGAACGTTGATTGATCCCCTCGCACATTGAATTCTACGACCAGGGCAATAATGCAAGCCTGTTGGTTAGATCAACTGCAGCACCTTAGCAATCCCAAACGTTCCCCACGAGAGCACGACTATCGTCAGCAGTAACTGTGCGAAACCAATGTCCCGAAAGTCGATGCGCGTACACCAGCGGCGGGCTTGAACAAGGCTGTCAGCGTACCGATTTTTAGGTGGAACATAGTCCCAATCGTATTTCATATAAGTCTCCACGGCCATCTCCCGGCGCCTTTTCGCCATAAGGAGGATTCGGCAAGATTACGCCCGGGAAAGTGGCAGATCTCACTTGCTTGAATCTGCTTCCATACGTGACTTCTCACGGCGAAAGCTGAACAAACCTTCCAGCGTACGATTTCGAACATTGCAACGCCTGCGCGGAACCACGAGCCGGTATTGTGATTGATATCGCATCGTCCTTCCTGGACGGTCACCTTCGCCGGCCGCTGTGGCGGTCGGCATTTTTTTTGGAAGCCTCCGATGAAACTTGCCCGCCGCGCCCTCGACGACCGTGAAAGACTGGTTGAACTCGAGAAAGCGCTTGACCAGCATATGGCAGAAATTCTGGTCGAGGCCGCGGACGCCGGCTATTCGACCGCGGAGGTGCTTATGGCGTTCAGGATGGTCTGCGAGCGCCAGTACACAGCCTTGGCGGAAGATCCGGACCCTGCGGATGATCCTTCCTGATGCGAGTCAACGCCGCCATCATAGTTCGATAGTATTGACGGCGCCGCAGTGGCGCAGCCTATGAAGCCTGGAGGTGTGTCATATGCTGCCGATATTCCGATCAGGTGCCAATCCCGCGAAGTTCGGAACTTCCTCGATATCCGCAAGAGCGCCGGCTTTCTTCAGGAACCGCTCAAGGTTCTGGCGGATGGCGGCGACGGGGAAGCGCCCGTTCGCCGCCTCCTGGTACGCCCGCATCAAGGTTTCATGAGGAAGCCCACGTTGGTCGGCGGGCCAAGCCTCCAGCAGGTCAAAAGCATCCTCAAGACTGGCGACTTCCTCGACATAGTGCTTTCGCTGGACGAAAAGGGGGCGGTCGAAAAATGTGATTGCCATCGGTTCCTCCTTTCTCGGCAAGTGGACGAGCGCCCATATAGGCGGAGAAATCGGCGCTTCAAGGGCTGGATCGCAGCCGGACGGCTGAGACCAGGGTCACTATCATGAGGTCGACGGCGAGCCGGCGGCGTTCGCGCCATTAATGTACCGTGGTGATATCACAATCGTCGGCCTGCAGCAGCGTCGCCAAACCGATTTCCTTCACGCCGGTTTCGAACTCCTGCCAGGCCGCTTCATCCGTCGTGAACAGCTCATTCCAGACGGTCGAATTATTCTCCTCGTCGACGAGTTCGAGAGACCAGCCGTCGCCGTTCTCCAACGTGTAGATTAGAACGTCAACCGTGATGCCATCCTTGGTGAATTGGCATGAGAACGGCGAGACGATGATTTTTGGATCTTCCTCGCTCATGTCACTCGCCTTTCAGGCGGACGCCAGGCCCGCCGGTCACCATTTCCTTGTCGGCCTGAAAGATCACGCCGGCAGATTCGAGCACTGAGCGCATTGCCTGAAGATTGTTCGATACAGGAGTCGATCGCCCTGCCTCGAAATTTCGTACGGTCGATTGGCCGACGTTTGCTCGCTTGGCGAGTTCGTCCTGAGATAGGTTCACAAGGGCCCTCCCGGCCCGGCATTGTTCTGGGGTAATCATCGCGTCCTCTGAATATTTCCGATCACAATAACGATTTTCGTTTGACGTGAATAGTGGCAACGTATTACGTTCGTCTTAACGAAAATCGTTATTCGAAGGAAATATCAAGATGCCGATCACACCGATCCCGGCCGCCGCCGAAGGCTTGCTTAACTCCACCGTACCCCCGTTCCCCGTGGAACCGGGCGATCAGCGGGAAGATGAGGTCAGAAAGCTCATCTCCGACATAGTCAGCATGTCATCGGTGCTGTCCTCGCTGCTCGAGGACCGAATCCGCGACACCGGCAAAGGCTCGCTCTCGATCGACCGGCGTGACGCCGCCAACATCAAGTTCATAGCCAGCAAGGCGGCGGCCTATGCCGACCGTGTGCGGGAAGCATGGGAGGCAACATGATGCCCGCTCAAATCGACCTCAACACCGCCTTCGCCACTGCCATCGCCGCCATGGAACGCCACACCCGCATGGAAGGCCTCTATGACGCTCTGGCGCATCTTTCGGACTCCCTGTCTGGCCTCGTCTCCCGCCCACGCATGGGCGAGGAAGGCCCGGGCGCGGAGGCGCTGGAAGCGCTCGACGACTTCGTAATGGACCAGATGGCTGCCGTGAAAAACCGTGCGCTGTCAGTACCGCCGGCGGAGTGGCCGGATCACGAAGCGAAGTTCGCTCTGCTGATAAAGCTGTTGCCCGGTCCAGAACGGATGCCTCGGAACTAGAGGCCGTCGTTGCGAAGATTGTCTCCGACTTGGACGCCATGGGATCCGGCGCCTGAGTGGCGCCGGCCAGGGGCGGTTGTGCCCCGAAATTAAAAGGAAATGCCGCCCACCCGGAATACCCCACCGGGTGGGCGTAAATGCCAAGAAAATCAGTTTGTTGAGCGTGGTTTTCTGGTAGGATTTCTCACTGTTTCAGGAGCGCAAAATGTCCTCGATCGAGATTGGATTTTCAAAGGCCGGAAGTGTCATCTCCATGCCGCTGGCCAAGGCCAACCGGCATGGTTTGGTGACCGGCTCGACCGGTACAGGGAAGACGACCACGCTGCAGGCGCTCGCCGAGGGATTCTCCCGGGGGGGCGTTGCGGTCTTTGCCGCCGATGTCAAAGGCGACCTCAGCGGCGTCGCCGCGCGCGGCAATGACACGTCGGCGCTGGCGACCAAGACCCGCACTCTCGGTCGCAAGTTCGTCGCCGATCGGACACCGGTTGCCTTCTGGGATCTGTTCGGCACCGACGGTTTGCCGATCAAGACATCGGTGCAGGAGATGGGCGCTGAGCTCATCGCCCGGATGTTGAACCTCAACGATGCTCAGGCCGGCGCCGTGGCGATCGCACTGAAAAAGTCGGACGATGAGCGCGGATGGCTGCTGACCTTGGATGATCTCCGCTGGGAGCTGTCTGATATGATGGAGCGCCGGGAGGAGATCTGCTCTCACTATGGCAACATCACTGCCGCGTCGCTGGCTGCCATAACGCGGAGCATCTTGGCCTTGGAAAGCCAGGGTGGTGACCAGCTGTTCGGCGAGCCTCGCTTTGAGATTCTTGACTTCATCTGGACAGATGACGCCGGCCGCAGGGTGGTGAACCTCCTGCACGCCGATCGGCTGCTCGAATGCCCGCGGCTCTACGCCACGTTCCTCCTTTGGCTTCTGACCGAGTTGTTCCGAGTGCTCCTGAAGTCCGGGATCTCGAAAAGCCCAAGCTCGCCTTCTTCTTCGACGAAGCGCACCTCTTATTCACCGACGCACCAAAGCCGCTGATCCAGCAGATTGAGCGCCTGGTGCGCTTGGTCCGGTCGAAAGGCGTGGGTGTGTTCTTCGTGACGCAGAGCGCCGCCGATGTGCCGGAGACGGTGCTGGCACAGCTCGGCAATCGTATCGCGCATTCGTTACGTGCCTTCACGCCGGCTGGCATGAAACTGGTCCGCGCCACTGCGGCCGCCTTCCGGGAAAACCGGGGCGTAGACGTCAAGGGCGAGCTGAACACACCGGCGTCGGCGAGGCGTTCGTCTCAGTCCTGGATGATGCTGGCATTCCGACCCGCGTGGAGCGCGTGAGCATCATACCGCCGTCTGGCCAGGTCGGGCCGATCTCCGATCTCGAGCGTCGGACCGTCATCGATGCTTCCCCGCTGCGCCAGCGCGGCATAGCCGAGCAAGAATTTAAAGGGGCGTGGCAGGAGGGCGACTTTAAGAAGTTCCTGCCGGATTTAAGCGGCGCGGCGCCGGTGCGGCGCTCGACCTCTTGGCGCGGGCTTGTCACCTGGTCGGCCGTCGCCGCCTGCTGCATCTTCGTTGTCAGGGCGGTGCTTACATGAACCAGAAGCCCATCGTTCTCCTGGAATACCCGCCCGTCATTTCCCTGAACAAGCTGGTCAAGGATCGTGGGTGGACCGATGCCATGGTGCGCAAGCATCTCGGCCCGCCCGACGCTCTTGCTGCCAATCCATTCCGAGGTGTCGATCGGCCTGTAAGGGTCTATCTCCTGCGGCGGGTCGAGCGCGCCGAACGGAGGACGGAAGTAATCGCTGGCCTGCAGCGCGCCGCCGACGCTCTCGGGCTCCGCGAAATGATCGACGACGGCAGCATCGAGTTGCTCCGCGACAAACTTGCTGACGATCTCGCAGTGGTCCCGATCGATGTCACGGTGATCCCGATCGAGGATCTCCGAAGCCGCGCCTATGCTGCCCTCGGCCACGCCCGTGCCGAACAAGGACGCGACCCTCTCGGTCTTTCGGAAAGCGAGCTGCCGGCGAGCGCCATGGTGCGATATGCCCGTGAGCAC
>NZ_JBYCZP010000017.1:0-144496 GCF_057586295.1 Rhizobium sp. SRI_017
CCGTGGCCCGCCATCCCCGCTTTCTTCCAAGGGATCAGGCCGCCGCATACTTGCTTTGCGTTGTCTAGATCAGTGATGCAACTTCATCATCAAATGGTTATCTGATCGTTAATCATAGACTGCAAGAAACCGCATAGGTTGCACATCTCCAAAGCGAAGCCGGTTTACCTTTTGTGAACAGGTCTTGATTTGCGATTCGAAAACCGGAATCGTTTTCGGAATATTCGCCGAGAAGAAGTAATTCCACGATTTGTGCTTTTGGGCTGCACTATCGAGCAGGCCGGAAGAAGCACAGGCGGCAAAAGTCAATTGTCACACTATTTTCGGAATACACAGGCCGTATCCGAATATCTTTGGAACCAGCCGCTCTAAGATCCAACCTCTCGACAACAATCAATAATTGAAGGCTCGGGCGGGTCGACCGGACTTGACGGAAAGGGCCTCTTCCCGCCAAGCCCGAGAGCATTGGCACCATCATTGATTGTGGCTGGCGATGATTTATCTACCCCTTCGCCGCAACAAGCGCGGCCTATGCCGTTGCATTGACGGATCTTGCGTTCCGGCAAGACGACGTCCGGCTTGCGGCGGTGATATCACCTGTGGTCGACCTCGCCACAGCATTCACGATCACATTGCCGGCGGAAAACAACCCTTACGAGCGAAGAGTTGCCGTCACTCTCCATAGCCCGCGCGGCAGCTTCCGGACGAATGCCATCCAGACCGAATTGGCGCCGAGGCCACAAACAGATTGCGAAATCTGGAGTGGCGATTAGAGATGTAGTGACATGGCAGACGGCGAATCACAGTGAATCAAGCGTCCCGAGCTGGATCAACAATAGGCCGTCGCGCGACCAATATACGGCCCGCGCTCCTCCTGCTGCTCAGCGCCGTCATTCCGGTCGTGCTGATCCTGGGTGTGGTCGGCTTCATATCGGTCCGGTCGCAGATGTCCTCGCTGGACTCGGTGATCGACGAGCGCACGAACCGGCTGGCAGTCGCACTGTCCCGCGAACTCGAAACGCAGGTCCAGCTTCTGTCGGTTTTGTCAGAGTCGCCCCGGCTCGATCCGCCACTTCAACCGCAGGCTTTTGCCGAGATCGGTGAGCGGCTCAGGGCGCGTATTCCGATCTGGGAAATGCTGCGCGTCACGGACCTCGATGGCCAGCTTTTGATTTCTGTGCCGCCGCCCAGGCAACCACAGCAGCGTGTCGTGGATGACGAGAGCCACAAGCGGCTGATCGCGACCAAAAAGGCGGTCATCGGCAATGTGGCGCTGGGTCCGCGTAAATTGCCGGCCTTTCCGGTGCGCGTGCCGGTCATCCGGCAGGGCGAGGTCGTGTCCGGGCTGACGGCGGTGATACGGCCGCAGTCCCTCAATGGAATTCTGCAAGCGAATGGCCTGCCGCAGAGCTGGATCGGCTGGATCACCGACGGCAAGGGGCGGCTGGTTGCCACGACGGCCGCAGTTCCCCAGCTCATTACCCTCCCGGCTGATCAGTTGGTCCAGGTCAGCGGTCTGCCCGAACATGAACTGTCTGGCGGCCGTCTCTACTCCGGCGAGGAACTCCGCGTTTCATCGGTGGTCGTTGCAGGGTCCGACTGGACGGTGAGCGTCGGCATGCCGATGGCGGAGTATCAGGCAACCTCGTCACAGAGCCTCTATATCCTGGCGGCGGCAGGCGGCCTGACCGTGCTGCTTTCGGCACTGGCCCTGGCGTTGCTGCTGCGTGAACTCGAGGCCCGTCGCCGCAACGAAGCGGCACTTGCGGGCTGGCAGCGCATGGATGCGCTTGGTAAGCTCACGGGCGGCATTGCCCATGACTTCAACAATCTCCTGATGGTCTTCCAGTCTTCGGCCGAGAGTCTCTTGCGCCGCCGCACTGATGACGCCCGGGTCGAGCGCCTGCTGCAGGGCATGCTGGACGCAGTCAACCGCGGCAGGACCCTGACACAACGGCTGCTCTCCTACTCCCGACGCTCGAACAAGAGCGCGACGCCGACGCGGATTCAGGATCAGGTGGAATTGCTGGCGGAAACCCTCGGCAAGGCTGCGCAGGACGCGGTTGAATTGAAAATCGCCTTCCCCGAGGATCTCTGGCCAGTCAATATCGATCCTCAGGCTTTCGAGTCGACGCTGATCAATCTCGTCACCAATGCCCGCGAGGCCATGCCGACAGGCGGATTGGTAGAGATCTCGGCGCGCAATATCTCCGAACTCAAATCCGAGACAGACCGGTTGAGTGGCCCCGGGATCGCGGTGACTGTGATCGACAATGGCAGTGGCATTGCCGCCGGGGACATGCAGCGGATTTTCGAGCCATTCTACACGACCAAGAAGGGCGACTCCCCCGGCCTGGGCCTCAGTCAGGTGCATGCTTTTGCCGAGCGGTCGGGAGGGGCGGTGACGGTTACCCGGGCCGAGCCGCGGGGCGCCGCCTTCAATCTCTATCTTCCGCGCCACATTCCGGTTTTCTCCCGCTCCGCCGCGCAGGCGACAGCGACGAGCACGACGTCCAGGCTTCCGGCCAAGGTCCTCGTCGTCGACGACACATCGTCGTCGCTGGAGGCATCGAAACTCACCATGGAAGATCTCGGCATCGAGGTTATCGCCGTGCCGAGCGGCCGGGCGGCACTGGCAGCGCTGCATCGTGACACGGGCATCGACGCGGTTCTGACCGACATACGCATGCCGGGCATGTCCGGGCTGGAACTCGCCGATTACATCAAGGTCCTCAATCCCAGTATCACCATCATCCTTATGACCGGCTTCAGCGAGGCGATCGAAACCGGTCATGCGGTCGACCTGCCGGTCCTGATGAAGCCGTTCACGACGCAAAGCCTCACCGAAACCTTCACCGCCGCGTCGATAGCGGCGTAGGCAATGTCTCGACTCTGCTGGCGTTCGAAGGGTTCGCCGAGCGAAGCGGCGCCGTTGAGCTTGAGCAACTGTGACGGCAGGTCCAATCCGGTTGCCTTTGCGGCAAGGCGCATCAGCGTGCCCTGGGGAACGTTCTGCGCGTCAGGTTGTTCAGCACGCCAGTTCCCCTGTTTTCGGTTTTCAGAATTCCACTGTGGCCAGCACGGCTTCAGCGTCCGCTGCAAGCTTGGCCTCGTCCAGCCCGACGAACCCACCGTTCTCCCAAACGATGCGTCCATTGATCATGGTCATATCGACCGGCATGCCGATACCGACCTTGGCGATCAGGCTCAGCGGATCGTGACGCGTGCCGACATAGTCCATCCGCCTTGTGTCGATTGCAAAAAGGTCGGCGGCCATGCCGGGCGCCAGCCGGCCGATATCTTTGCGGCCAAGAAGTGTTGCCCCACCCGTGGTCGCGTAGCCGAGGAATTCGGCCGGCGGTGGCACCGGATGGGCACGTGTCGAGGCAACAAGGCATTGCAGCATGTAGGCGGAATGGATGCAATGCATCAGGTTGGAATTGTCGTTCGATGCCGCGCCATCGCAGCCAAGGCCGAGACGCAAACCGAAGGCCGACATGGCTGGAATGTCGGTTACCTCGGCGCCCACCAGATAGACCGGCTCCGGGCAATGCGAGACACCGCTGCCACTCTTCGACATGGTGCGGATCTCGTCGTGGGTCAGTTCCCAGCAATGGGCATAGAAGGCGTCGGGACCGGCAAAGCCGATCTCCTCGAGATAGTCGACCGTGCGCATTCCGTGACGAGCGGCGATAACAGGGCTTTCACCCTCACCGACATGGGTGTGCATCTGCACGCCGCGATCACGCGCCAAAGCGACGGACTCCACGAAGGTCTCACGGTAGCAGTTGACCGGCTGGCAGGGGGCGACCACGACCTGTTTCATGCTGAAGGGGCTGGCGTCGTGATAAGTATCGATGAGGCGCGCGCAGTCGCCGATGAACTCGTCCGTCGTCTCCAGCATTTCGTCAGGGATGGTCGATCCCTCCGATTTCGGCAGCGTATTGCCGCCGCGGCCCGCATGGAAACGCATGCCTAACAATTCGGCCGCTTCGAATTGCCGGTCGACGATCCTCTTCCCCGCATGTCGGGGGAAATTGTACTGATGGTCGAAGGCGGTGGTGCAGCCATGCTTGATCATCTCTGCCATTGCTGTGACGGAGGAGTGGTAGAAGCAATCCTCCGTCAGCCGCGAGAAGATCGGATAGATGCGATCGAGCCATTCGATGACCGAGAGCTTGGTCCAGTCGAGTTCGGCGCGATTGCGCACGAAGCACTGGAAGAAGTGATGGTGCGTGTTGACGAGGCCGGGATAGACGAACCAGCCGCTGGCGTCCTGGGTGATTGTGCCCGCCGGCAAACCACCCCTGCTCAGCCCCTCGCCGATCGCTGATATCGCCGGGCCGTTGGTGAGAACGTCCACGTTGCGCCGAACGCTCAAGCCCTTGCCGTCATCGACGATAACAGCAGCGCAATTTTTCAGGAGATAACCCGCCATGTCACGCTTCGCCCGGTTCGTGTTGTGGTTCGGGCTTCAAGTCGTGCAGCCGGTGGATGCCGGGCATTTCGATGAAGCCATCGAGGCTGCGGAGCGCACGTGACCAGAGCCGGATCGTTGGATAGGAGTCCAGCGAAATGCCGCCGTCCGGCGCGAGTGCTACATAGGGAAAGCAGGCGATATCGGCGATCGACGGCCGATCCGACGCCAGGAACCTGAAGCCGCGGAGCTTCTGTTCGAAGAGACCGGCTTCCAGCTCGCGTAGCGCTGCGATGCCCTGCGACTGCAGCTTTCCGATGTCGCCGGGCCGCAACAGCATTTCGTGCAGGCGCGCGCCGCCAAGATTGGCGGTCAGGCGGTGCGAGAAGGACAGCCATTGCTGGATACGCGCGGTCTCATCAGCCGCACCACTGCCGAGCCAGTCCCGCGCGGCCTTTGCGGCGATATAGGCGAGCATGGCGGAGGATTCGGTGAGGACGAGATTGCCGTCCTCCAGGATCGGAATCGAGCCTCCCGGATTGAGCGCCATGAGTTCCGCACCACGGTGCTCCATGCCGGGATGGAAATCGACCGGGCGGATCTCGAGCTTCACGCCGGTCAGCGACGCCATCAGGCGCACCTTGTAGCAACTTGGAGACAGGATGTAGTCGTAAAGCTTCATTGCGCCACCAGCTGTGCGCCATAGGTGTAATTGTGGCGTTTCAGCCAGCGGCGATAGGCGACGGAGGTCAGGTCCGCCCGGGTCGGGATCTCCATGCCGGGATCGAGCGGCAGAAGCCGCGGGATCTGGTTTTCAAGGATCGAGCGATCCTGCAGGAAGATCATCTGCTGGAAATGGATGAGGTCGGTCATCGGCGTCTCGTCGTCGAACAGCGCCATCCACGGCCAGACGTCGCAGAGATCCTCGGCGAGGGGCTGGACGAAGAGCGTGATGACATCCCATTCACCGGGCCGCGGCGGGCAAGTCTTGTAGAGAACCGAGCAGGTCGGAGCCGGCACGCGATACATATATTCCGTGGTGATGCCGCCTTCTGCCGACTTCGCGGCCTGCGGCTGGTAGAACTTCACCTGCGTCGCCCAGACTTCATCGTCTTCATCGCGGATTTCCACCTTGTAATCCTGCACCTCGGTATGCGGCTCGGCACCGAGAACGTCGGTATGGACGAAGGGGAAATGAGCGATGTCGAGGAAATTCTCCACCGCGCGCAGCGGAGAGCAGCGTACCCGCACCACGCCGACCTCGACGAGACGACGACCCGGCTGGTCCGCCTCGGGGATCGGGAATACCGGCTTCTTGGGTTCCCCGAGCGAAGACCAGACATGGCCGTAGCGCACCGAGACGGGCAGTGCGCGCCCTCCTTTCCCGGTCACCTTGGCAATGCCGTCGGCGCCGAGTGCTACCGTGATCGGCTCACCCATCAGCGCGGTCTCCAAGCCCTCGCGATCGAGCTGGCGAAAGAGCCCGACCGGGTACCATTCGTCGAGCATCGCACCACCAATCATGACACGGCTCCTTCCGCTTGGATCTGCTCCGCGGCTCGCCGCAGACGCTCTGCGGCGCGTGAAGCGGCGATGCGCTCTGAGGCGCTGCAGTTCTGCGGCACCAGAACATGGACCAGCGTTTCATCCTTGTCTTGCATCACCGGCACCAGCCGCAGCGCCGGGGCGCCCGGCAACTGACAGAGGATTCCAGTTTCATCGGCTTTTTCTCCCGATGCCGTCTCGATCGCCTCCCGCCCAGCTCGGATCGTCAACGACCGGAGCGGCACGAAACCCTCCGATATTAGCGGCTTATCCGCAGGCTCTCCCTCGGCAATCCAGACGATACCGCCAGCTTCCTCGACCACATAGGTCTTGACGCGGATTGTCTCCGGCGGCGAAAGTCCCGGATGGGCAGGAATGCGCAGGCAGGTCCCGGCCTGCGAATAGCTCCAGCCATGGTAGATGCAGGACAGCGCCTCGCCGCGCACGAAGCCGTGTGAGAGCCGCATCCCGCGATGGGGACAGCGGTCGACAGACGCCGCCACCCGTCCCGATTGACTCCGCCAGAGGGCGATGGAGCCGGATGATATCCGCGCCGGTATCACGGTTCCCACGGGCAGGTCCTGGGAAAGGGCGACCGGCATCCAGGAAGCCGTCCGATCGGTCAGCATGACCTTACTCTCTGTATCTCACAATCAACAATGTCGAGCCTGGGACGCATCCGGAGAGTCTCTTTACACTCAACCGAGCGACGTTTGCATAGTTATTTCGCAATTGCAACATTGATTAAATTAAGTGCAAACAGGCTCCAATCACACGGAAAATTAGGTATTTCCCCGCGCTACAGGGGCGCGATCGATGGTCTCGACCCAGACGTCGATAGGCCCGAGCGAGCACCCCATTTCCATCATGTCGATCAGTTCTGGTGCCCCTGATATTTCGAGCTCGATCATATCAGGGCTCGTTTGGGCGATTTTGTGTACAAGACCGAGTTTGGCCGCGTGTCGCCGGATCCAGGGGACGAAAGACGCGGGATCAAGCCGCCCGCGGATCGTCATCCTCTCCCCGAAATACTGTTGGCTTTGCCCGGTCATGCAAGACTCTCACCTGTGATTCCACATCCAGCATAACGCCTCAATGAGGTTGCGGAACAGCGATAGGGTGAGAGATACTCCGTATTGTGGATTTCTACGCCCGGCCCATGGTATGAGCGGGAGCCCCCTATCCGGCAACGCGACCGTATTGTCTGGTAGGTCGCTGGAAATATTGGGTCATGGGAAGTGATATCGCGTCGGGAAGCCGACCTTCCACGCGAATGTCGGATCCGGCACGTGCTTCGAACCCGCCGCCGTTGGTTTGCTGCTGGTGCTGCATGTCGGCGCGCACAGCGGCCCATCGTTCTGTCGGAAATATCGCGTCAGTCATGGCACTTTTCTCTCAATCGTTCATGAAACGCGAAAGGGCGCTGGAAGTTCGGAAAGCAGTTCCACTTTGGTGTCGAAACTCGCCTATGGGCGAGCAACATCCGCCGTCAGATCCGACAGATAGGTCGAGCACCAGTTGAAGACGTCGTTCTTGCGAATGATCACCATCATATCCTGCCAGCGCTCGCGACGTTCCTCGAGAGGCATACGTATGCCCCGCCCGATGGCATCAGCGGTGCCTTCGATGTCGTAGGGATTGACGATCAGTGCCGATGACAATTCTTTCGCCGCGCCTGCAAAACGGGACAGGATCAGAACACCCGGGTCGTCCTCACTCTGCGAAGCGACAAATTCCTTGGCAACGAGGTTCATCCCATCGCGCAGCGGCGTGACCAGCGCGACCTTCGCCATACGGTAAAGCGCCGCCAGCCCCTGCCGGCTCAACGACCGGTTCACATAGCGGATCGGAACCCAATCGACCGTCCCAACCGCTCCATTCACGCGACCGGCCTGCTCAGCGAGGGCTCGTTGCATGGCCTCATATTCGGGCACCTCTGAACGCGATTTCGGTGTGATCTGCAGAAGCGTCACATTGCCTTGCGCATCGGCATAATGCGTCACGAACCTTTCGAAGGCATCGATGCGCTGGGTGATGCCCTTCGAATAGTCGAGCCGGTCGACACCGATGATCAGATCCTTGCCGCCGAGACTTTCATGCATTCGTTTGGCAAGAGGGGTAATTGACGCTCGCTTGGCGATATTCGCGAACGCATCGGTCTCGATGCCGATCGGATAAGGCCGCGCCAGGAACTGCCTGCCCGACATCTGGAACGTCGCTTCATCCACTCTTTCGCCCAATCCCTGACGAGTGACGGAATCGGCGAAGTTCTCCAGATCGATTTCGGTCTGGAAGCCGATCACGTCGTAGGAAGCCAGACTGAGGAGAATCTCCTCGTTGACAGGCATCGCGTAGAACACGTCGGGTGCCGGCCACGGAATATGGAGAAAGAAGCCGATCCGGTTCTTCACGCCGCGCTTTCTGAGCTCCGCAGCAAGCGGAATGAGATGATAATCATGAATCCAGATCACATCGTCATCATTGATCAGCGGCATCAGTTGATCAGCGAAGAAGCGGTTGACGCGGAAATAGCCCGCCATTTCCCGACGGCCATATTCGGCGAGGTCCAGCCTGTAATGAAAGATCGGCCACAGCACGCGGTTTGCAAAACCGCGATAGTATTCCTCGATGTCACGTTCTGTGAGATCGGTCAGCGCATATTCAATATTGCCGACCTGGGACACCTGTAGCGTCCCGTCGTCACTGATCTTCCCCGACCATCCCAGCCAGACGCCACCGCGCGCTTCGAGCGCGGATTGGAGCGCAACCGCCAGTCCGCCCGCCTGTGCACCATTTTTGTCTGGAAGAGGCACTCTGTTCGAAACTACAACTAAACGACCCATTACCCTGCTTTGCGACATTTCCGCTTATTGGGGAATGACGCAACCGGCCTTTGGGTTCCTCATTTTGTTGTCGGGGTCACGATCGAAAATCCGCGAGAACCGTTTTGCTCATCATTCATCTGCAGGCGGTCGATGAGCACCTCCGCTGCTTGCTCTGCATCGTCGCGCGAGTCGAACGGCCCTTCAAGCGAATGGGCCACGTCGCTATGAATGAGCAGCGCGTCTCGTGTCACGAGATTATAGAACAACTCTCGGTCGGCCATCATGGATTGCTCCCTGAGCACACGTCCAGTTTGCCCGATCACCAGTGTCGGCGAAATAGGAAGATCTTGGGATGTGACTCTGCGCGGCGTGCCTGGGTGCGATTCATGATCTTTTGCGGGAATTCACGCCGCAAGCCTACTCGGCAAAGATATCTGGCTCTACCTGGGCCGCCTGCCCCGCAGGCTCGAACAAGGTACCGATCGCCAGAGCAGCACCCGTGGCATCACCTGAAATCACCGCATGCCGCAGCGTCTCGACTGTGTTCTCGGAGACGTCGCCGAAGCGCTTGTCGAGAAACGGCCGGTCGTCTCTGGCCAGATTGATCAGGCTGATCGAGGCGAGCGAGGTGAGAAAGCGATTGCCGGACAGCCGCGCGATCTCAGTGAGCAGAGCGGCGATGCCAAGCGTCCGCTGGCCGTCTGCCATGGACGCCGAGCCGAGCCGAACCCGCATGGAATTGACGGCTGCAAGCCGGGCCAGTTCTGGCATGACCAGTTTCAGGGCCTGCCATAGCTCCTCGGAAATCCTGCTGTCGCCGTCCTTGCGCGACCAGCTGATGACTTCGCCGTCGATAAGCGTCCACTGGTCGCGCTCGGTCACCTGGGTGCCGCGACGGCGACGAGTCTCCAGCATGCCTTTCGACGACAGGCCCTTGATGGCTTCGCGCAACGCGGTGCGGCTGACGCCGAGCGTCTCACCCAACGCATGCTCGTTCGGCAGTATCGCGCCTTCAGCGAAATGTCCGGCGTTGATGGCGGCAAAAATCTTGCGCGCAACAAGATGTGAGAGATCATCCGGTTCTGACCGAATGGCCTGCAAGGGTCCTGAAGTCGCCGATGCCTCGGCTCGGGGGCGAGGGATCGGATCTGGTCTGCGATAGACGCTCAAATCGTTCTCCTATGAAACCGGCGATCGATATTTCGGCCCGCTCAAACGGGCCACCCGGTTTCAAGGTCTCGTTGCTAAGTTGGACATGTATGATCTATATAGCAGCCAAGGCATGGATTGCAACCACCTGGCAATCCGCTGCGTCGCCGCTCGGGGAGACATTTCGACATGCATACCATTGTCTGCTTCGGCGATTCCAACACATGGGGCTGCCCGCCTTTTGCCAACATTGCGCAAACGCCCGACCGAATCCCGCCGCACCAGCGCTATCCCAATGTGCTCGGCCGTTATCTCGGCCCGGATAGCTGGATTGTCGAGGAAGGACTGAGTGGGCGGACGACCGTTTTCGACGACCCGATCGAAGGCATTCACAAGAACGGCATGCGCACGATCATCCCGGTGCTGGAAAGCCACGCACCGCTCGACGTGCTGATCATCATGCTCGGCGGCAATGATTTCAAAGAGCAATACGGCATCTCCGCCTATAATTCCGCGCGCGGCATGCTGACCCTGGTCCAGACCATCAAAGGCCATTACGCGCTGACAGAAACCTCCCCCGAAATACTGATCGTCACGCCACCCTCGATCACCGACATCGCCGAACCCGCCATGTGGGGGGAAGCCTGGAAGAAATGCATCGACCACGCCTACTATCTCGAACAGGTCGCCAACCGAACCGGCTGCTTCCACTATGACGCGAACCGCGTGGCAAAGGCCGGCATGGACGGCTGCCATATGGAGCCAGAGGATCACGAGGCGCTAGGCCGCGCGCTCGCGGATGAGGTACGGGCAATCCTCAAACTTCGCGAGACCAAATAGCCTATTTACATCATACATATTATCTAATAATGTTTCCTTCTAGGCTTTGGCGGCACGCCATTTGCCGCAGGGAGGCGGTCATCCGTGAGGAGCGGAATCCGCTATAACGGGAGGAAGACAATGAAACTGGCAAGACTGGGCACGCTCGTGCTCGCCGCCGTCGTGGCCTTGGCTGCGCCCGCGACCTATTCCCACGCAGACGAAGACAACACGATCATCTTCCTGGCAGGGCCGAGCTCCGACCCCTTCTGGGGCGCGGTTCAGCAGGGCTTCGACACAGCGACCAAGGAGCTCGGGGTCAAGACTCAATGGTCCGCGCCACAGGACTTCACCGATATCGTACCGGTCTTCACGAGGATGATGGAAGCGGCGATCGCCCGCAAGCCGGCAGCGATCGTGGTCGGCAACTTCTTCCCGGATTCCCTTGAGCCGTTGATCAAGCAGGCGGTTGCCGAGGATATTGCCGTGCTCGTCTATAATTCCGGCCGCAACAACTGGAAGGAAATCGGCGGGATTGGCTTCGTCGGCGAGGACCCGTGGCTGATGGGCAATGCCGGAGGCAAGAAGGCGGTTGCCAACGGCGTCAAAAATGGCCTCTGCATCAACCAGATCGCCGCCAATCCAGTGCTGGAAATGCGCTGCAAGGGCTATATCGACGCAATCGTCGAAGCCGGCGGAAAGGCCAAGCTCGTGACCCTGCCTTCCGAGGACATCGGCAACAGCCAGAAGGTCCAGGCCGCAGTCTCCGCTATGCTGATGGCCGACCCGACCATCGACGGCATCATCACTCTCGGCGCTGCCGTGGCGGTCGATGCGCTCGAATCCGTGAAGGTTGTGCGAGCCGCCGGACGCAAGGTCGATCTCGGCACCATCGACCTTGGCAAGGTCGTATTGGAAGCCGTCCGCGACGGCGAAATGAGCTATGCCATCGATCAGCAGCCCTTCATGCAGGGCTATTACGGGGTGCTGATCTCGCACCAGTTTGTCAACTATCGTCTGGCGCCGGCAAACGAGATCAACACGGGTCCGTTCTTCATCGACCAGTCGAATGCTGCAGCCGTTCTGGCCGTCAGCGAGAAATATCCCGGTTCGCGCGGCGCGAACTGACCTCCCAGGACGTGACTGCCCCCTCACCTGACACGTTTCCCGCTCCGGCGGGAGACGGGACCGCGGGACGCAGCGTGGTGAGGCTCAGTCGCCATACGAAGTCTATTGTGACTGCCGGCACGACCGGCTTACCTTTCATCAGTTTGAACGGAAGACCGGACAATGACGATGACCGAAACTTCACGCCTGACGACGACTTCCCAGACAACAACACCCCGTACAATGACGCTCATTACCCGCCTCCTCCGTATTGTCTGGCTCGGGCCAGCGGTGGCGGCACTCGTCATCTACGTCTTCTTCGCCATCTTCGGCGGCGCAACGGGTTTCACATCGATTGCCGGGACCGCGGGCTGGCTGAACGCCGCGGCCGAACTCGGCATCATCGCCTTGCCGATCGGGCTCCTGATGATCGCGGGTGAATTCGACCTTTCGACGGGCTCCGTTGTCGGATCGGCTTCGATCATCGTGGCGCTGGGAACGGGCCTTTACGGCCTGCCGGTCGCGGCTACCATTGTCATGGCGCTTAGCCTGGGCGTCGTTGTCGGCTGCTTCAACGCGTTCTTGGTCAACAAGACGCGACTGCCTTCCTTTATCGTGACGCTCGCATCGAACTTCATCCTTGCTGGCTCCGCACTCGGCCTCTCGCGCCTGATCTCCGGCTCCGCGAACGTGTCGATCCGCGATGCCGGATGGGCCGAGTATGTCCTGGCCTCGAAATACCAGTTCTTCAACGTCTCGATCCTGTGGTGGATGCTGGCAGCAGCGCTGGCCGCCTGGGTGCTGAAGCGAACGCCTTTCGGTAACTGGATCTTCGCCGTCGGCGGCAACCAGGATGCCGCGCGCCGCGCCGGCGTCCCGGTCTCCCGCGTCAAGCTGGTGCTCTTCATCTGGACTGCCGTGAGCGCCGCTTTCGTCGGCATCATGTCCGCGGTCATGTACAACCAGGGCAACGCCGTCTCCGGCCAGGGTTATGTCTTCCAGACGGCGATTGCGGCCGTCATCGGCGGCGTGCTGCTGCAGGGCGGCTTCGGTTCGGTTGTCGGCATCGTCTTCGGCTGCATGATCTACGGCATCGTCAGCCTCGGTCTTTTCTACACCGGCTGGCCGACCGACTGGCTCGCGACCTTCATCGGTGTGCTGCTCGTCATCGCGGTGCTCACCAACAACGTGATCCGCGAATTGGCCCTCGGCCGAAAGAAGCAGGGGTGACCGCCATGAACACACCATTGATGGCGCTGCGCGGCGTCTCCCGCAGCTTCGGCAACAATCTCGCGCTCGACAACGTCACGATCGAAGCCTATCCGGGCGAAGTCCATTGCCTGCTGGGAGATAACGGCGCGGGCAAGTCGACCCTGATCAAGACCATGTCCGGCGTCGTGACACCGTCGGGCGGCCACATCGAATTCGGCGGCAACCGCGTCAGCTTCAAAAGCCCGCGCGAAGCCCAGGATCTCGGCATCGGCACCGTGCATCAGGATGTCGGCACGATCCCGCTGATCTCGGTGTCGCGCAATTTCTTCCTCGGCAAGGAGCCGACCAAGGGTTGGGGGCCCTTCATCCGGATCGACCAGGACAAGGCCAACAAGGTCTCGCTCGAACAGATCCGCGCCATGGGCATCCGCCGCGTCAACGACGCCGAGCAGCTGGTCGGCACCATGTCGGGCGGCGAGCGGCAGGCACTGGCGATCGCCCGCGCACTCTATTTCGGCGCGAAGCTCCTGATCCTCGACGAACCGACAGCGGCGCTTGGCGTCAAGGAAGCGCGTGTCGTCATCGATCTCATCAAGACCGCCCGCGCCAAGGGCATCGCGCTGGTTTTCATCACGCACAATGCCACGCATGCGCTCTCGGTCGGCGACCGTTTCACCGTGCTGATCCAGGGTCGCGTCGCATCGCAATTCCTGCGCGGCGAGAAATCACGTGAGGAAGTGCTGAACCTGATGGCGGGCGGCGAGGAATTCGACGCCACCAGTCACGGCGACTGAGCAGGGACGTGAGGGGAGGACCGCGTGGACGACGTCTTTTACGACGGCACGATCAAGGGCACTGTCGCGAATGGCTTCGAGCCGGTCGCCGCCGAGTTCGAGCGCAATTTCACCGAACGCGGTGATGTCGGCGCCGCCTTCGCAGCCGTGCACAAGGGCCGCAAGGTCGTCGACCTCTGGGGTGGCATGGCGGCCCCCGGCACGCGGTGGAAGGAAGACACACTCCAGGTCATCTATTCCAGCACCAAGGGCCTGCTAGCCTCTTGCATGCTGATCCTGATCGAGCGCGGCCTCATCGATCTCGATGCGCCGGTCGCGAAATACTGGCCGGAATTTGCCGCCAACGGCAAGGAGAAAATACGCGTGCGACACGTCGTGTCCCATCGCGCCGGCCTGCCGGGCATCGTCTTGCCGCTCGCAAGTGCCGACATCCCCGACTACGAGAAGATGGAGGGATTGCTGGCAGCCCAGGCGCCGTCGACCGATCCCGAGGCCTATCATAGCTACCATGCGCTCACGATCGGCTGGCTCTGCGGGGCTATCATCCGCCGGGTCGACGGCCGCACGCTTGGCCGCTTCTTCGCCGACGAAGTGGCAGGCCCTCTCAAGCTCGAAGCCTGGATCGGCCTGCCGGAGAGCGAAGAGCATCGCGTCGGCAGGATGGAACTGGATCCGGAAAGCGCCTGGAATGACGATCCGCCCGAAGACGCGACCCATCGCTCGATCTGGGGAAATCCCCTGCTCTTTCCGAGCTATGAGGATCTTGCCTGGAACAGCCGCGCCTATCATGCCGCCGAGATCGGCGGCGCCGGCGGCATCGCCACGGCCCGCGCCATGGCGCGCTACTATTGCTGTATCGCACAGGGCGGCGAACTTGACGGTAGCAGTATCCTGAAGCCGGAGACCATTAAGGAGGGTCTCAAACTGCGCTCGAAATTCTACGACCCCTTCGTTGTCGAACCCATGGCCTATGGAACGGTTTTCGCGCTCCAGACCGAACAGGGCCGCTTCGGCCCCCCGCCCGATGCCTTCGGCCATTCTGGCGCCGGCGGGTCGATTCATGGCGGCTGGCCCTCTGTCGGTACGGGCTTTTCCTATACGATGAACCAGATGAGAATCGATCCTGACGACCTGCGCTCGCGCTATGTGCTGAAGGCGCTGCACGAGGTGATTGCCGACGCCTGAGGGCGAGCTCGGCGCAATGCGGAGGATGATTGTCGCCGCCCGAGTGAAGGCGTAAGCATTTGAGCAGATACTGATCCGGATCGGGAAGAGGAGCTCGGTTCAGGGCGTCAGGAACTGCCGGGCGGTGATGCACCTGTCCGGCGCGTCGATTTTGCAGGCCCACGGGAGGACGTTGGCATGACTGATCTAGCGCATGTAAGTGGGGACAAAACCCATCCGCTGATCGAGACGACGATCGGACAGCTTTTTGATACCACATGCGCCAACTATCCCGATGTAGACGCGCTGATCTCGGCCCACCAGAATATCCGCCTGACCTATGCCGAGCTTCGCGACAAGGTGAATGCGCTCGCGGTCTCGCTCCGGCGCCTCGGCCTGCGCAAGGGCGACCGGCTCGGAATCTGGGCCCTCAACACCGCCGAATGGGCGCTCACCCAGTTCGCCACCGCCAAGCTCGGCATCATCCTGGTCAATATCAACCCCGCCTACCGGACCTGGGAGCTGAAATATGCGATCAACAAGGTCGGCTGCCGGGCGCTGGTCATCTCGCCGTCCTTCAAGACAAGCGACTATGTCGCCATGCTCAACGAGCTCGCCGTGGAACTGGCGCATAGCGCACCCGGGGGCCTTGAAGCCCACAATCTGCCGTCGCTGCGCTGGATCATCCGGTTGGGGGCAGAGAAGACGCAGGGCATGCTGAACTTCGACAATCTCCTGGTGCCTCCGTCCAAAGGTGAACTGGAAACGCTGCAGTCGCTCGGCGAGACGCTCGACGCCAATGACCCGATCAACATCCAATTCACCTCTGGCACGACGGGCGCACCAAAGGGCGCGACGCTGAGCCACCGGAACATCCTCAACAACGGCTTCTTCGTCGGCGAGGCGATCAGGCTCAAGCCCGGCGATCGACTGGCCGTCCCGGTGCCGCTCTATCACTGCTTCGGCATGGTCATGGGCAATCTCGGATGCCTCACCCACGGTTCCACCATCGTATATCCCTCGGCGTCCTTCGATCCCGCCGCGGTGCTGAGAACAGTCGCTGAGGAAGGCTGTGTCGGCATCTATGGCGTGCCGACCATGTTCATCGCGCTCCTCGACCATCCCGACAGGCCGAAATATCAGTTCCCCAAACTGCGCACCGGCATTATGGCGGGCAGCCCTTGTCCGGTCGAGGTGATGAAGAAGGTGATCAACGTCCTCGGCATGAACGAGGTGACGATCGCCTATGGCATGACTGAGACATCCCCCGTCTCCTTCCAGAGCAGCACGGACGACACCATCGAACACCGCGTGTCCACCGTCGGCCGCGTGCAGCCGCATTGCGAAGTCAAGATCGTCGACGAAGACGGCAACACCCTGCCCCGCGGCGTTCCCGGCGAGCTCTGCACCCGCGGCTATTCGGTGATGAGAGGCTATTGGGACGACCCGGAGAAGACGGCCGAGGCCGTGGATTCCGAGGGCTGGATGCATACCGGCGATGTCGCCACGATCGACGGTGAAAGCTATGGCAACATCGTCGGCCGCATCAAGGACATGGTGATCCGCGGCGGCGAGAACGTCTATCCGCGCGAGGTCGAGGAATTCCTCTATGCGCATCCGAAGGTCCGCGACGTTCAGGTCGTCGGCATTCCTGATGCGAGGCTCGGCGAAGAACTCTGCGCCTGGATCATTTCGCAGGATGGCGAGACACCGACGGAAGCGGAGATCATCGACTACTGCCGCGGCCGGATCGCACATTACAAGATCCCGCGCTATGTGCGTTTCGTACAGAGCTTCCCGATGACGGTGACGGGAAAGATCCAGAAATACCTGATCCGCGACGCCATGAAGAAGGAGCTTGGCATCGAGGAAGCGAAGACGGCGTGAGGATCGCCACCTGCCGCTTTGCCATCCCCATCAAGCGCGCAAGCGACCGGGAGTCCAAAAATTCCTCTGGACAGACCAAAACCGCGCGACATAGTTTTTCCTGTCTCACTCGCATGTGAACCAAGGATGAGGAGGAATACATGACGACGATGAACTTGCTTCTCAAAGCCACCGCGCTTGCAGCACTTGGCTTCTGCCTTCCCCAGGCGACTTATGCTGCGAACAGCTACGGCGCGATAGCCTATTCGCAAAACACCGGAAGTTACGGCTGGTCGACGGACTTCAGCTCACAACGCGCGGCCGAGCAGGGGGCGCTCGCAAGATGCCGTGAGCGCGGGAATGATTGCAAGATTGCCGTCTGGTTCCGTGACGCGTGCGGCGCGCTGGCGGTCGGGGGCGATGGTGGCTGGGGTTCCGATTGGGGCCGCAATCTTCAGGCTGCGGAAAACAAGGCCGTCCACGCCTGCACCGGCTATTCCTACAATTGCCGCATCATCGTCTCCAAGTGCAACAGCGGCTACTAAAAAGATGATCCGTCCTCGACAGCGAGGCCGAGACGACACAACGCCAAGGCTCGCAGGGGGCGAACAGTCCACCTGCGAGCCCCCTATGTCAGACCCTTGCCGGCTTGCGCAGATCGCCGAAACCACCGCGATGCAGTGAATTCCTCGGTCTCGATCGGCAGATCGAGCTCATGTCGATGACGAGCTTGCCGGCCGAAAGGCGATAGGCTACGCCATTCTCACCGAAGAGCACATCCTTCACCTCGGGCATATCCGGCAGCATCAGGATGATGGTGTCGACGGCCTCGGCGAGTGCCTTCGGTGTCTCGGCAAATTCCAGTCCATTATCGACGAGCTCCCGCCGCGGCGGGATCGAGAATTTCGAGGTGACGATCGTGTGGCCGGCATTCTGCAGATGGCGCGCCATCGGCGTGCCCATGATGCCAAGGCCGATGAAACCTATCGTTGCCATTGCTATTAGCTCCCGATCTTGAGAATGTCTCCGCTCTTAGTCGGCCGCCGGGCGGCGGCGAACCAGCCGAGTCCGTCCTCCGTCGTCGTGCGCGGCCTGTATTCGCAGCCGATCCAGCCGTCGTAACCTAGCGCGTCGAGCGTCTCGAAAACAAAGGGATAAGCGATCTCGCCAGTGCCCGGCTCGTTGCGGCCCGGATTGTCGGCGAGCTGCATATGAGCGATCTTCGCCTGGTGCTTCCTGAATGTCCCGATCAGTTCACCCTCGGTGCGCTGCTGGTGGTAGAGGTCGTACTGGATGAACAGGTTGTCGCTGCCGACCTCCTCGATGACAGAGGCTGCCTGGTCCAGCGTGTTGAGATAGAAGCCCGGAATATCGAAGCGGTTGATCGGCTCGATCAGCGCTTGGATTCCATGCTTGCCGAGTTCGCTCGCCGCAAATCTGAGATTGGCGACGAAGGTCGTCCGCAGCACGTCCTCCGACACGCCTGACGGCACGATGCCGGCGATGCAGTTGAGCTGCTTGCAACCCAGAACAGTCGCATAGTCGATCGCCGTGGCGACACCTCGTCGGAATTCGTCGATGCGGTCGGGCAGGATCGCGATGCCACGTTCGCCGCCCGCCCAGTCGCCGGGCGGCAAGTTGTGCAGCGCCTGCTTGAGACCATGCTTGTCGAGTGCAGCGCGCAGCTCGTCTTTGTCAAATTCGTAGGGGAAGAGAAATTCGACCGCCTCGAAGCCGGCTTTCGCGGCCAGCGCGAAGCGCTCCATGAACGGCACTTCATTGAAGAGCATGGTCAAGTTGGCTGCAAATTTCGGCATGATTTTCCTCTTCTCCCCTCAATCGAGCAAAGCCAGCGTGGCGGTCGGAGCATCCTCGCCACGCTCGGCAAGCTTCTCGAACTCGACGACGGCATTGATATCGGCGCCCATGGCAATGTCAGTGACTCGAGAATGAACTCTATCACGACCGGGACCCGATGTTCCCGCTTCAAAGCTTGTGCCGTGGTGAACGCTTCCTGGAATTCACTGGGGTTCCTCACACGGATCGCCTTGCAGCCGAGCCCCTCGGCGACGGCAACGTGGTCGACGCCATAGCCCTTCCTAGTTTCTTCCGACACATTGATATTGTCGAACGAAAGACTGACCTCGAAATCCATGCTGACGCCGCGCTACGCCTGGCGGATAAGGCCGAGATAGGAATTGTTCACGACCACATACAGGCAGGGCAGCTTGTACTTCGCGCCGACCGCGAGCTAGATCGGGATCTCCAGGGAAAACGCGAAAGACTTTCAAATTATCGGAGCCATATCGGCCGCGCTGTTTTGCTTTTGAGAACCAGAAACGACTAAACAAAACCATCGGATACGGGTAAATCGACACCACCTTCCATTGCGTCGACCGACACCGTCGATCGCTCAACGACATATGCACACAGATCCCGGAGTGCAAAGTGACCAAGCCTACCTATTTCGCGCCGCGCGGCGGCAACCCGGCCCAGACGGAGCTCCTCACCGGCCGCGCCGTCTTCACCGAAGCCTATGCGGTGATCCCCAAGGGCGTGATGATGGATATCGTCACCAGTTACCTGCCGTTCTGGAACGGCACACGGGCGTGGATCATCGCCCGTCCGCTCTCCGGCTTTGCCGAGACATTCTCGCAATATATCATGGAGGTCGCCCCCGGCGGCGGCAGCGACCAGCCGGAACTCGACCCTGGGGCGGAGGGCGTGATCTTCGTCACCGAAGGCGAGGTGACCGTCGAACTGGCCGGCAACACGCATCTGCTCACGCCCGGCGGCTATGCCTACCTGCCGCCGTCGAGCAGCTGGAAAATGCGCAACCATGGCGCGGATCACGCCCGCTTCCATTGGATCCGCAAGGCCTATGACAAGGTACCGGGTCTCGATATTCCCGAAGCCCTCTTCCTCAACGAGCAGGACATCAAGCCCAATCCAATGGCCGGCACAGAGGGCAAATGGGCGACGACGCGCTTCGTCGACCCCTCCGATCTCCGGCACGACATGCATGTCACGATCGTGACCTTCGAGCCCGGCGCCATCATCCCCTTCGCCGAGACCCATGTGATGGAGCACGGCCTCTACGTGCTCGAGGGCAAGGCGGTCTACCGGCTGAACCAGGATTGGGTCGAAGTCGAGGCCGGGGACTTCATGTGGCTACGCGCCTTCTGCCCACAGGCCTGCTACGCCGGCGGCCCCGGCAAATTCCGCTATCTGCTCTACAAGGATGTCAATCGCCACGCCAAGCTGATCCGGTAGCAGCGCCGGACGCGGCGCGGCTCATGCTTCCTCTCCTCGGACGAGGATCCTGTCGATCACGCTCAGAGCGCGCCGTTCCTGGGCGGAGCAACGCCGTTCAGGTGATAGTTTCCGACCACGTGGAACTTCCAGCGGACAGGGTCGTGGAGCGTATGGGTGCGGGCATTACGCCAGTGGCGATCGAGGTTCAGGCCCGATCGCACCGACGATGTGCCGGCGAGTTCAAAGAGCACATTGGTGGCGTCGATCGCGACTTCCGTCGTCAGCACCTTGGCTGCGGCCACCGAGAGAGAGGCGGCGACCGCATTGGCCTCCGTCGTGCTGAGCTGTGCCGTATCCACCTTGCGGCCGGCGATGTCGAGGAGTGCAGCAGCGGCCTCGATGCGGATCGCGATCTCTCCGACCTTGCTGATAGTGAGCGGATCGTGGGCGGCGCTTTCGACGCCCGAATCCATCCACGGCCGCGCGCGAGTCCTTACGAATTCGATCGTCTCGGCCAGCGCCGCGCGCGCGATGCCGAGATCTACGGCCGCATGGATGATCTGCCCGACCGAACCGATTGTTCCTGGCCGCTCGAAACCCCTGTGGTGCCAGATCACCGAGTTCGCGGGTACAGGCACATTGTCGAGAATGGTGGTGCCGCTGCCAGTCGTGCGCTGACCGAAGCCGTCCCAGTCGTCGACGATCTCGATGCCTTCGCTACCCTTCGGCACGAAGGACATGGTGAGCCTGTCCTCGGGGTCGTTGGCGAAGATCACGATCCAATCGGCGAACAAGACGCCGGTGGAATAGAACTTGCGGCCATTGATCCGGTAGTCCCGTCCATCGGGCGTGAGCTTGGTGTTGTAGTGTCCCACCGTCCTGGTGCCGGTTTCGGAGAGCGCGTTGCCGAACTTGTCGCCGGCCAGCACGCGCTCATAGAAGAAAGCCTTCTGCGCTTCGCTGCCATCGAGTCGAAGCGCCTCGAGGATATAGAAGTGGTTCTGCGGGATCTGGCCGATGGAGCTGTCTGCCTCCGACAGAATCGCCGTGACCTCGGCCAGCACCGAATTGGAGACATCGATGCCGCCGAATTCCTCGGGCACCGTGATAGCCAGCAGGCCCGACATGGCAAGATCGTCGAGTTCCTGATGCGGCAGCTGCCGCTCACGGTCACGCTCTGCTGCACCCGTCTTGAAGCGCTCAGCCAGACGATGGGCGACCTCGAGCGCTTCGCCTTCATCAGCGATGCGGTGAATTCGATGAATGCCGGCTCTTATCTGAGACACTGTGGACATCTCTCGACCTCTTGTCTTTGACCGCGCACGGCATTTGATCGGGGAACAGTGCGGGAACCGAAGGCACGGGCTTGCTCGCCCGCGTGCCGGCAATCACGTCGCCAGCTCTTCCTTCATTTGCTGCGGTATGCCGTCGAGCATGATCGAATCGAAATCGCCATCCTCTTCGAGCCCGGGATTTCCGGCCATTTGCTCGAGTGTCAGTTCATCGAGGATCGCCGACATGGCGTCCCTCACCTCGGTCATTGCCTTGCGGACGAGGCACGATTTCGGATCGAGGCAATCCTCGCATCCTTCATAGGCGGTGCGGCTCGCGCAGCGGATCGGCGCCAGCGGGCCATCGATGACCCGGATCGCGTGACCGATCCGGATTTCCGACGCCGGCCGGAAGAGCGAATAGCCGCCCATCGGCCCCTTGCGGGATCGGACGATGCCGGCGTTGCGAAGCTCCATCAGGATATTGTCGAGGAACTTCTTCGGTATCTGGTTCGAGGCTGCTATCTCGGCGCTGAACGCCTTTTCACCTTCGGGCAGGCGAGCGAGCGCGATAAGCGCCTTCAAGCCATATTTGCCCTTCTTTGTCAGCATGGAATGATGTTCTCTTTCAGGGAATCGAGATGCCGCTGCAACCGTTGCTGTCTGGCTTTGCTTCAGCAACCGGCGGAAAATTCTGCAGGATGGCCACTGTCGATTCCCTCATGCACCTGGCTCGGGATCGACAATAAACCTGCATCATGACATATTGTCAATTAAATTTATAGACAATATGATCATCCTGCATGATTATGGCCGAACGGTTTGGAGAATGGAGCGATGCGCAAGATAGCGATTATCGGCGGAGGTTTCACAGGCGGCGCCGTGGCCTGGAATCTTGCCCGGACATTGCCGGCTTCGACAACGCACATCGCCGTCTTCGAACCGCGCGAACGACTGGGCGGCGGCCTTGCCTATGACACGAACGATGCGGTCCACCGGATCAACGTGCCTGCCGCGAAGATGAGCCTGCATCCCGGAGACCCGGAGGACTTCCTGCGCTGGCTGGCAGAAACCGGCTATGCTGCGAGCGATGCCAGGGCGCTGACCGCGGACGGTGGCGTATTTCCCCGCCGGGCCGCTTTCGGCGCCTATGTATGGTCTCGAATCGAGCCCTATGTTTCTGCCGGTGCCGTCGAGCATGTCAGAAAGCGCGTGGCAAATGTCGAGCCCGCTGGCGCCAGCTGGCGGCTGACTCTGGAGGACGGGACAAGCGCGGAAGCCGATTGCGTCATCGTCGCGACGACCCACCCTGCGCCCGCCGCCCCGCGGCTGCTCTCTTCGATGCTCGAAGGCCACCCACGCTTCGTCGCTGATGCGACCGAGCCGGATGCTCTGGCCAATATTCGCGCCGGCGACGCCGTGCTCGTCGTCGGCAACGGGCTGACCTCGGCGGATGCGATCGCCTCGCTGCTCGAGCGCGGGCACACACGCGGCATCACGTCGATCTCGCGCCGCGGACTGCGCTCACGCGGCCACGCGCCGCGGCCACAGGATCCGCATGGCGATTTCCTGACCCGGCCGATCCGCTCTGCACGCCTGGCCACCCGTCGCGTCCGCGAAGCGATCGAACAGGCGGCACTCTTCGACGTGAGCTGGCACGCCGTGATCGATGCGGTCCGCGCGCAGGGCGGCGCGATCTGGAACAATCTGCCGCTGGTCGAGCGGCAAAGGGTAGTCCGACATCTCCGCGCTTTCTGGGATGTCCATCGCTTCCGCATCGCCCCGCAAGTAGAGAATGCGCTCGCCGAAGCGACGGCCCGAGGCCAGCTCGAAACGCTGGCGGCATCGGTGGCAGCGGTGTCATACCATGGCCAGCGGATCCGGGTGGCGCTCAAGCGCGCTCACGGCCAGGGCACGTTGATCCGGGATTTCGACGCCGTGGTCGTGACCACAGGTCCGGCGCATGGCGCCATCTTCGATAGCCAAGGTTATCTGAGCGGGCTCGCCGATCATGGCCTGGTCGCCAAGGATCCAACCGGCCTCGGCCTTGCCTGCGACAAGCATTCTCGCCTGCTCGATCGTGATGGTTGGCCGGTCTCCGGTCTCTATGTCGCCGGACCCTTGGCGCGCGGCACTTTCGGCGAATTGATGGGCCTGCCGCAAGTGTCGGAACATGCCGCCGCCGTGGCCGAAGAAGTTGCCGCCGTTCTCAGTCGCGATACCGCGGCAGAGAACGCCGCCTGATTGTCAATGCCACTTCGACACAGGAGCATCGAGAGCACCAGCATAGCGAAGGAATTAACGGGATCCGGCGGTATCGCCCTCCAGCACCGCCGCCCGTAGGCATGCGGATCCGGCCCTGACACCGGGTCCGCATGCTCTCATTTCCTGAGAAAGCGACCGTATCGAACCATTTGGAATGAGATTTCTTCCGTCCTCGAATCTTCGGAAAAGGGAGGCGCAGAGAAGTTCGTTTTTGCGATTTTATATTGTCGATTGTTTTTGTAGATTATATCAATATGATTACCGCAATTAATCACCAAGGGCTGTCAGACTCATGATGAACAAGCACAGACTCGGATGGATCGGCGCCTCAATCGCCGTGGGCATTTTTCCCACCTTCCAGATGGCATTCGCACCCGAGACGCTGGCAGCGCCTGCAGGTCCGGAAGACTCGGAAAGTGATCAGCCCGCCGCAGATCAGGCGGACACGCTTCCCCGATGGAGCGGCCAGCCAACACATTTCACCAGCGGCGACAGCGCCTTGCCCAACGCCGGCTGACGATCGTTTCAGAATAACGGAGCAAACTCATGTCCTCACCCAAACCCCTTGATTTCCTCTGGTTCATCCCGACCTCGGGCGATGGCACCTATCTCGGCTCCAACGACCTCGCGCGTCCGACCGATCCCGCCTACCTGAAGGAAATTGCCGCCGCCTCCGACCGCCTCGGCTATTCCGGCGTGTTGATCCCGACCGGCGTCGCCTGCGAGGAATCCTTCATTGTTGCCGCGGCGCTCGCGCAGACCACCGAACGGCTGAAATTCCTCGTTGCGGTGCGTCCCGGCGTGGCGTCGCCCGCTTATTATGCGCGTCTTGCATCCTCGCTCGACCGCTTCTCCAATGGCCGTCTCCTGCTCAACGTCGTGGTCGGCGGCAGCGCCCAGGAACTGGCCGGCGACGGCATCTTCCTGCCGCATGACGAGCGCTATGCCCATGCAGAGGAATTCTTCAAAGTCTTCAACGAGCTGCTGGCACAAGGTCACTCGACGCTCGACGGCAAGTATATCAAGGCGACCAATGCGCAGCTTGGCCTGCCACCCGTGCAATCGCCGCGGCCTCCGCTCTATTTCGGCGGTTCCTCGGACTCCGGGATAGACTTCGCCGCCGAGCATATGGACAAATACCTGACCTGGGGCGAGACCCCGGCACAGGTCGGCGAAAAGATCGAGCGCGTTCGCAAGGCGGCTGCGGCACGCGGCCGCAAGGTCTCCTTCGGCATCCGCCTGCACTTCATCGTACGCGAAACCGACGACGAAGCCTGGGATGCCGCCAACCGCCTCATTTCCAAGCTGTCGGATGACACCATTGAGGCGGCCCGCGAGCGCTTCACCAAGCAGAACGATTCCGTCGGCCAGACCCGCATGTGGGAGCTGCATGGCGGCCGTCGCGACAAGCTCGAAGTTTCGCCCAATCTCTGGGCCGGCATCGGCCTCGTCCGCTCCGGCGCCGGCACGGCACTCGTGGGCTCGGCAAAGACTGTCGCGGCACGACTGCGCGAATACCAGGATGTCGGCATCGATACGGTGATCGGCTCCGGCTATCCGCATCTCGAGGAAGCCTATCGCGTCTCCGAACTGCTCTTCCCGGAGATCGGACTCGGCATTCCACATCATCGCCTGCCGACCTCCTTCGGCCATGAACAGGTCTTCGGCGGCGGCGGCCATGGCGGCAACCTCAGGGTCGTGCACGGCTCCGGCTCGTAAGCTCACACGAGGAATGCGGGGTTCCATGGCCCAGCATTCGACACACTATCAATGCTCGAAACGAAAAGACCGGTTCGGACTTCATCCGAACCGGTCCTTTCGTCATGGCGTGAGGTCGCCCCTCGCCTATTTCCGGCTCAGACGGCCTCGAGGATCTGCCGCTGCAGGTCGACGGCCTGCGCGTCGGCCAGCTCGCGGCGCGGCCGTTCGAGCGGTACCGGGATATCGAGCGCAATGGCCCCCTCGCGAAGCACGATGACCCGATCGGCGAGCGCGACCGCCTCCGCCACGTCATGGGTAATCAGCACCGTCGTGAACTGCCGCTTGCGCCAGATGCCCTCCAGCAGCTTGTGCATTTCGAGCCGCGTCAACGCATCGAGCGCGCCGAAAGGCTCGTCGAGCAGCAGCACCCGCGGCCGGCTGACCAGGGCACGCGCGAGCGCAACACGCTGCCGCTGACCGCCCGAGAGCACGCTCGGCCAGTCATTGCCGCGACCTTCAAGGCCGACATCCGAGAGCGTTGCCAGCGCGTCCTGCTGCCAGTTCGGACCGCGTGCAATGCCGACATTCTGGACGACCCGCTGCCATGGCACCAAGCGCGCTTCCTGGAACAGCAGGCGGACATCAGGGCTCAATCCCTGTAGCGGCTTGCCGCCGATGGTGACCCGGCCGGCGGTCGGCTGGTCGAGTCCCGAAATCAGCCGCAGCAGCGTCGACTTGCCACCGCCAGAGCGACCGACGATGGCGATGAACTGACCCGCGGGCACATCGAGTTCGAAGCGATTGAGCACGCGCAATCGACCAAAGGCCTTGTCCACACCGGTGAGCCGGATCGGCAATCCGCCGCCGCCGGCGCTCACGTCGTCTTCAGGTTCCTCGTGGCCCCAAGTTTCTGCAAGAGCCATCAGTTCTTCTCCTTTTGGACCTGATAGGCGGGATGCCAAGAGAGAACGCGCCGCTCGATCAGCCGGGTCAGGCTGTCGGCGATCTTGCCGAGAAGCGCATAGATGATGATGCCCAGAAGCACGACGTCAGTGAGGAAGAATTCGCGCGCGTTCATCGTCATATAGCCGATGCCGTCCTTGGCGGAGATGGTCTCCGCGACGATCAGCGTCAGCCACATGAAACCCAGGGCGTAGCGGAAGCCCACCAGGATCGACGGCAGCGCGCCCGGCAGGATGATCCGGGTAATCAACGCCTTGCGATCGAGGCCATAGATCTGCGCCATCTCGACCACCTGCGGATCGACCGTGCGCACGCCATGCAGCGTATTGATATAGATCGGGAAGAAGACGCCGATCGAGACGAGGAAGATCTTGGCGGACTCGTCGATGCCGAACCAGAGGATCACGAGCGGGATCAGCGCCAGATGCGGTACGTTGCGCACCATCTGCAAGGTGCTGTCGAGCAGCGTTTCGGCGGACTTCCAGAGTCCGTTGACGATACCCGCCACAAATCCGAGACCGCCGCCGATCGCAAGGCCGATCAGGGCCCGCCGGGTGGACACCAGCGTATGATAGACGAGCGTGCCATCCATCAACGCCGTCCAGCCAGCAACCGCGATCGTGCTGGGTGCGGGCATCAGCCGGGCCGTGATCAGGCCGGTCCGGGCGGCGATTTCCCAGAGAATCAAGAGCACTACAGGCAATGCCCATGGTGCGAAGATTCTCCAGAGCGTGCTCAGGCGGGGGAGCGACGACGCCTCCCTTTCTGCTCGCGCATACTGGGAGATGGTCACCTCTGCCATCAGGCTTTGCCTTTCCGCACGACGTCAGCGATGGACAGTTTCTTCGGGATCAGCTTGAGATCGAAGAATGTGTCGGCGATTGCCTGCTGCTGGGCGACGACGGCATCATCGATGGCCTTGACACCATAGGACTGGCGATCCAGCGCTTTGACGAGAACCGGCTCCGGAATGCCGACCGAAGGCGCGAGTTCGGCGGCAGCGGCGGCGGTGTTGGCCTTGGTCCAGACATCGATCTCGCCGATGGCTTCGATGAGGACATCGATGGCCTCGGGATGGGCTTCAACATAGCTCTGGGCACCGAGATAGAACTGATGGTTGGGGACGATGCCTTCGCCATTGCGCAACTCCCGCGCTTCGATCGCCACTTCGGCGGCGGCCTGGAAGGGATCCCAGATCACCCAGGCATCGACGGCGCCACGCTCGAAAGCGGCGCGTCCGTCGGCCGGCGGCAGGAAGGATGTGGTGATGTCGCTATATTTCAGGCCGGCTTCCTCGAGCGCCTTGACGAGCAGGTAGTGCACGTTCGAGCCCTTGTTGAGCGCGACGGTCTTGCCCTTGAGATCTGCAACCGTCTTGATCGGGCTGTCCTTCTGGACGAGGATGGCTTCGCCGCGCGGTGCCGGTGGCTCATGCGCCACATAGATCAACGGCGCGCCGGCGGCCTGCGCGAAGATCGGCGGCGTTTCGCCAGTCGAACCAAAATCGACGGCGCCCACATTCAGCCCCTCCAGAAGCTGCGGACCGGCCGGGAATTCGGTCCATTCAACCGTGTAGCCGATCTTTTCCAGCTTGGGCTCCAGCAGGCCCTTGCCCTTGAGCAGCACGAGCGTGCCGTACTTTTGGAAACCGATGCGCAGAACCTTGTCGGCCGCGAAGGCCGCCCTGCTGCTGATGAACGGCATGGCGAGACCGCCGGCGAGGATACCTGTGAATGTGCGTCTGGAAATAGGCATCGAAATAGCTCCCTTTGTGCCGACCGCCCCTGTGCGGCCGAGCTGTAATCCATTATTTATAGAATATATATAAAAAGATAGATATTATTGGCCGCGAAATCGCCGCCCGGGAGAATGTCGTTTCTCAGCGCGACGTCGAACGGAAAAGCTTAGCTGGAGCCCGCATCAGCTGCCTTGATCAAGTCCGTCGACGGTCGGCCCGCGTTCGCGTGACGGACTGACTTCAAAATCGGCTATCATTTGCCGAGGCTCTGCCCACACCGCGGCCACGGATGTGTTCTCCGACGCCGGGAGTGCTGTCGGCTAGAGTGAGACAAATTGCATGGCCATCGGGGCGCAGATGTGTCTTGCCAAGCGCGCAATCGCGGCTATAGTCAGGAAATAATTTTTCCGCATAGTGAAAAAGAGGGAACTGGAAATGACTGCATCCTGGCGTTTCTCCGCGCTGGCCGACCGTCATCGCGCACTGGGTTCGAAACTCGAGGACTGGAGCGGAATGGGAACCGCCTGGACCTATGACAAGGACATCTACGACGAGCATATCGCCGTCCGCACGAAGGCCGGCCTGATGGATGTGTCGGGTCTCAAGAAGATCCACCTCGTCGGCCCACACGCCATTGCGGTGCTCGACTATATCACCACCCGTGACGTCACCAAGCTCTATCCGGGCAAGTCGGTCTATGCCTGCATGCTCAACGAGCGCGGCATGTTCACCGACGACTGCATCATCTATCGCACCGGCCCGAATTCCTGGATGCTGGTGCATGGCTCGGGCTCCGGCCATGAGGAAGTCGTCAAGCAGGCTGCGGGCCGCAATTGCGCGGTGCTGTTCGACGACGACCTGCACGATCTTTCGCTCCAGGGCCCGCTCGCCGTCGATTATCTCGAAAAGCACGTCCCAGCGATCCGCGACCTCAAATATTTCCACCACATGCAGACATCGCTGTTCGGCGCGCCGGTCATGATCTCGCGCACCGGCTACACCGGCGAACGCGGCTACGAGATTTTCGTCCGCGGTCAGGACGCCGGCCTCGTCTGGGATACGATCCTTGAGGAAGGCAAGTCGATGGGCATCATCCCCGTCTGCTTCAGCGTTCTAGACATGCTCCGGGTCGAGAGCTACCTGCTTTTCTACCCCTACGACAATTCGCAGATGTATCCCTTCGCCAACGAACAGCCCGGCGACAGCCTGTGGGAACTCGGCCTCGACTTCACCGTCAGCCCCGGCAAGACCGGCTTCCGCGGCGCCGAGGAGCATTACCGTCTCAAGGGCAAGGAGCGCTTCAAGATCTTCGGCCTGCTGGCCGAAGCCGATGCCCCGACCGATCTCGGCGACGAGGTCTGGGCCGACGGCAAGAAGGTGGGCGTCATCACCTGCCCCTGCTATTCCAAGCTGACCAACCGCTCGATGGCGATCATGCGCGTCGACGTTCCCTATGCCGTTCAGGGCGCCAAGCTCGAAGTGCGCGGCAAGAGTGTCAAGGCGCCGGCAATTGCGCATACGATCACCTTCGACGATCCGAAGAAGACGAAGCGGAACGCGGTCGGCTGAAGGAGATCAGCCATGCTTGTCCAAGGCATCAAGAGCCGCCCGGTCTATGACGGCCTAGCAATCGACCCCCATGCCAAGCGGCACATCTTCGCGCTCGAGGGCGAAGGCGCACTCGCTCTCCTCGAGCAGCGCCCGGACCAGGCGGCCATGTCGCGCAGCGAGATCCTCTACACGGCGGGCGCAGCCCGTCCGAAGGAGCACTTCGCGACGCTATCCGCCCTCGGCGCCGATCAATGCTGGCTCGCGCCGTCCGTCGACACATTGATCTTCCGCCTGCGCGGCTCGCTCACCAACGCCACCATGGGCACGCGGCTCTATACGTCGGGCACCGAGGGCTTCATGGGCAGGGTGATCCAGCTCGGCATCGACTTCGGCATCGACTTCCGCTCCATCATCACCGAGCATCGCGGATCGATGGCCCGTCGGGTACAATGCGTCCATTGCAAGGGCATCACCGACGACGTGACCGCCAGCCCCTTCACCTGCAGCCATTGCGGCCTGACCTTGCTGGTGCGGGATCACTATTCGCGCCGCCTTGCCGCCTTTCAGGGCGTCAATATCGATGCCGAGGAACCCGGCACGGCCCCTGAACCGGAGGAATTGTTTCCTTGAGCGTCAATTCGGACATTCCGGTTCGCGTGACCAAGGTCACTGATGTCACGGACAAGATCAAGCGTTTCCGCTTCGAGCGGATCGACGGCCAGCCACTGCCGATCTTCTCCGGCGGCGCCCATATCGTCGTCACGATGCGCGATGACGGCCATGCGCGGCGAAATCCCTATTCGCTGATGTCGGTGCCGCATGATCCCACGGCCTATGAGATCAGCGTGCTGCATGTCGAGAATTCGCGCGGCGGCTCGACCTTCATGCACACCCACGTCAAGGAAGGCGATCAGCTGACCATCAGCCAGCCGGTCAACCTGTTCCCCGCCGACCATCGCGGGCGCAAGCAGATCCTGATTGCCGGCGGCATCGGCATCACGCCGTTTCTCGCGATGATGTCGCAGTTCAACCGCGCCCATATGCCCTTCGAACTGCATTATGCGATGCGCTCGCGCTCACACGGCGCCTATTGGCAACAGCTTATCGGGCAGTATGGATCGGAGCGGGTAAAGGTCTATTTCGACGAGGAAAAGACCTTCGTGCCCTTCGCCAAGATCCTCGACAACCAGCCGCTCGGCACGCATCTCTATGTCTGTGGTCCCGGCGGCATGATCGACTTCTGTCTTCGCACAGCCCGCGAGGCGGGCTGGCCGAAGGAGAACCTGCATTCGGAGCGATTCCTCGCGCCGCCGGCGGGGCAGAAGTTCAATGTCGAGCTGGTGCGCAGCGGCAAGACGGTCCCTGTCGGCGAGCACCAGAGCATTCTCGAAGCGATCGAGGAGGCTGGTATCGACGCGCCATACATGTGTCGCGGCGGCGCCTGCGGCCAGTGCGAAACGGGAGTGCTCAGCTGCGATGGCACGCTCGAGCATAACGACGTCTACCTCACGGACGAGGAAAAGGCGGCCGGCAAGAAGATCATGGTCTGCGTCTCCCGCTTCCGGGGCAAGGCGCTGGCGCTGGACATCTAGGCTGGCCGGGAAAAGCGAAGGAGTTGGTTGATGGCGATCATGTTCAAGCAAGAGACGTTTCGCGATGACTTCACTTACCGCAACAGTCCCGAAAATATCAGGCGGTTCCCCTTCCCGTTCGACCGCGACGAATACATGTATTCGGTCAACATGGAACCGCATGTTCTGGGCCGGAAGGACACGATCTATGAAAGCCTGATCGACGTCGACGAGCACTATGTCGCCGAGATGCACGACCGGGCGCTGGTGCTCAAGGAAGACCCGCTACGCTGCCAGGCGCTGCCGCATATGATGACGGCGCAGTGGGACACGCTGGAACTGCTGATGGAGCAGAAGGCCGCCGGCTACCCCGAGCATTTCACCCTGATCCGCAATGGCGACCAGTGGCGCTGGATCAACCGCCCCATGGGCATCGACGACACCTTCACCTTCGGCGACCGCTCGACCCTGCCCTATGAGCCGATGGAATATATCACCCGCCAGGCCCAGGGCGACTTCTGCATCGTCGACCAGCGCGACAACAATCTCTGGATGGATGCCGGCATGGTGACCACCCAGGCCGACTGGTCGCTCGATTTCGACATCGGCATGAATTTCATGGAGTGGCATGGGCCAGTGCCGCTGGCGCATCAGATCGGGGTTTTCGACCGGGCGCTGAAGTTCCTCTTGAACCTGCAGCAGGGCAAACCGACCCGCCGTTTCAACTGGACGATGACCATCAATCCCCGCCTCGATACCAGTCCGGAAAACTACCACAAATGGGGCACGGACCGCGCGACCGTGACGCCTGACAATGTCGGCGAAAAGGTTCATCTCCGCGTCGAGCTGCAAAGCCTCTGGCGCCTGCCACGCTCCAACGCCATCCTCTTCGTCATCCGCTGCTATCTCATCAACATGAACGAACTCGTCACCGTTCCGAAATGGGCGCGCCGTTTTCCACGCGTTCTCCGGACGCTGCCGCCGGAACTCATCGACTACAAGGGCCTGACCCGCTACCGCGAGATGACCATCGACTGGCTTTCGAAACATGACGACGGCGCGCCGACCAGTCCGGGGATCTGGCCGGACTGAGCCCGATATCGCCACGACATAAGAACAAGCAAAGAGGGAACGAGAGAATGACGAGAGTAGCAATCATCGGCGCCGGACCTTCTGGCACGGCGCAGCTGCGCGCTTTCCAGTCCGCTGCCCAGAAGGGCGCCGACATTCCTGCAGTGGTGTGCTTCGAGAAGCAGGCCGACTGGGGCGGCCTGTGGAACTACACCTGGCGCACCGGCCTCGACGAACATGGCGAGCCGGTGCATGGCAGCATGTATCGCTATCTCTGGTCCAACGGCCCCAAGGAATGCCTAGAATTCGCCGACTACACATTCGAGGAACATTTCGGCAAGCCGATCGCCTCCTATCCCCCGCGCGCCGTGCTGTGGGACTACATCAAGGGCCGAGTGGAAAAGGCCGACGTCAAGAAATGGGTGCGCTTCAACACGCCGGTCCGGATGGTGACCTTCGATGAGCCGACGCAAAAGTTCACCGTCACCGCCCATGACCGCGTTCGTGACACGATGTACGATGAAGAGTTTGACGACGTCATCGTCTGCAGCGGCCATTTCTCGACGCCGAACGTTCCCTATTTCGAAGGCGTCGAAAGCTTCGGCGGCCGCGTCATGCATGCCCACGACTTCCGCGACGCGCTGGAGTTCAAGGACAAGGACGTGCTGATCGTCGGCCGCAGCTATTCTGCGGAGGACATCGGCTCGCAGTGCTGGAAATACGGCGCAAAGTCGGTGACCACGACCTATCGCTCCCGGCCGATGGGCTTCAAGTGGCCGGAGCGTTTCGAGGAGCGCCCGCTGCTGATGAAACTGACAGGCAAGACCGCGCATTTTCGTGATGGCACGACCAAGGATGTCGACGTGCTGATCCTCTGCACGGGCTATCTCCACCACTTCCCATTCCTGCCCGACAGCCTGCGGCTGACCACCGCCAACCGCATGTGGTCGGACGGACTCCATAAGGGCGTCGTGTCGGACAAGAATCCGCACCTCTTCTTCATCGGCATGCAGGACCAGTTCTACACATTCAACATGTTCGACGCCCAGGCCTGGTATGTCCGCGACCTCATTCTCGGCCGCATCAAGCTGCCCGGCGAAGCTGAGCTCAAGGCCGACTTCGACAAATGGCGCGCGCGGGAGGAAACTCTTGAAGATGCGGAGCAGTGCATCTGGTTCCAGGGCGACTATGTGAAGGAACTGATCGCGGAGACCGATTATCCGAGCTTCGACATTGAAGGCACCAACAAGACCTTCATGGAGTGGGAGCACCACAAGGCCGAGAACATCATGGGCTTCCGCGACAATGCTTATCGCTCGCTGATGACCGGCACGATGTCCCCCAAGCACCATACGCCGTGGCTCGAGGAGCTCGACGATTCCATGGAGGCCTATCTCCGCAACTGAGTGCGTTCGGCGCGGCGCAATTTGCGCCGCGCCCTCCAGAAATGCGCTATTTTCCAGCAATCGCAGCGTTCAGTAAGCCTTTATTATCCACGATCAAGAATACTCCTCCGATCAACTTTCGGATGCGAGCGCCCGTCATGGATTTTCAAAGCAGTGTCCTAGGTCGCATGAACGGCTTTCTCTATCGATGCCGCGCCGACGAGAATTATACGATGCTGGAGATGACCGACGGCATCAGCCGGGTCTTCGGCTATCCGATGGACGAGATCCTCGGCAACCGTGTCCGCACCTTCACTTCGATCATGTGCGAGGAAGACGTGCCGCGGATGGATGAGGCGGTCGGCAAGGCGCTCGATATCAGGGGCGACTGGACGATGGAATATCGCATCCGACACAGCCATGGCCACTATATCTGGGTCACCGAGACCGGCGGCGGCGTCTGGGGCGACGACGGCGAATTGCTTTATCTCGAAGGCAGCATCGTCAATATCGAGTCATTTTATCAGCGCCTGGACGCCCAGACCTCGGAGATGAGGATCACGGCTTCCAAGACATCGGAAATCCTGCATTCGCTGCGTTACCTCAAGCTGCTCGCCGTCAATGCCGGCATCGAGGCCGCCCGCGCCGGTTCGGCGGGACAGGGCTTTGCCGTTCTCGCCAGTGAGATGCGCAACCTTGCCAATGACTCGGAAGCGGCAGCCCGCGCAATCTCACAGGCGCAGGGCCAGCGCAAATCAGCCTGACAATCAGCTTCGCGGCCGCGTCTTCTTCGGATCGTAATGCGAGAGCGCCACGACGGTCGCCGGCATGCGCTTCTGATGGCCGTCGAGCTTGCCGATCTCGACATGGGTGCCGGGTGCAGCATAAAGCGGATCTATGCGTGCCAGAGCAATCGACTTCTTGAGGATTGGCGAGCGTGTCGAACTCGTGACCACGCCGACCTGGGCGCGGCCGATATGGATACAATCGCCGTGGCCTGCGGCGTCGTTGGCATCGATATCGAGGCCGACGAAGATATGCCGCGGATTCTCCTTGCGTCTGATCAGCGCGTCGCGACCGACGAAGTCGTCCGTCTTCGTCTTGAGCGGCACGGTGAAGCCGATGCCGGCCTCGAACGGGTCGGTCTGGTCGTTGAATTCGTAATTGGCGAAGATCAGGCCCGCCTCGATCCGGACCATGTCAAGGGCAGCCAGACCCATCGGCTTCAGCCCATGCGGCTGACCGGCCTGCCAGACGGCATCGAATACCGCCACCGCATCCTTCGGGTGACAGAATATCTCGTAACCGAGTTCCCCGGTATAGCCGGTACGCGAGACGACGATCGGCGGGCCGTTGAAATCGCCGATCCGGCCGACGGCGAAGCGGAACCATTCGAGCTCGGCGACCGAGGGCTGCTTCGCCGCCGTCCAGATGATATCCTTGAGGATGTCGCGGCTCTTCGGCCCCTGCACGGCGATATTGTGCATCTGGTCGGTCGAGGATCGCACCCAGGCGCGATAGCCCAACTTCTCCGCCTGCTGACGCAGGAAGATGCCGCTCTGGTCATCGCCGCCGATCCAGCGGAAGTTGTTCTCGCCCAGGCGGAAGAGCGTGCCGTCATCGACCATGCCGCCATGTTCGTAGCACATGGCCGAATAGACGACCTGGCCGACCGACAGCTTTCGGACATCGCGCGTCAGACAATATTGCAGCAGCGCTTCGGCATCCGGGCCGGTGACCTCGAATTTCCTGAGCGGTGAGAGATCGGTCACCACGGCGGCCTCGCGGCAGGCCCAGTATTCCTCGACCGCGCCGGTGCCTGTAATAGTGTTCGGCAGCCAGTAGCCGCGATATTCGATGAAATCCCGCGTCAGTTCGGAGAAGCGCGGATGGAACGCAGTCTCGCGGGTCAGTTCGGCGTCGGCATCAGGGGTCATGCGATAGGCCACGGCTCGTGTGAATTTCTCGGCGCTGGAAAAAGTGCGGACGTGAATGTCCGTCGGGTTCCAGCCATTGGCGGCATCGATATCGTCGGGGCAGGAGGAACTGACGCAGACGAGGTCGGTCAGCGCCCGCATCAGCACATGGTCGCCCGGCCGCGACCAGGGCTCGTCGAGATAGAGCTGGTTATGGTCGTCGATGCGCGTGTTGTAGAAATAGTTGATCGCTTCCCAGCCCTTGCGCGGCCTGATGCCATAGGGTGCGAGCGCATAGTTGAAATTGTCGGTACAATTGACATGGCCGGGATAGCCCATGTCGTCGTAGTAGCGTGAATTGCAGGCAGTCGCGAAAGCATCGTGACGGCCGACCGTATCCTGCACGACCTCCACCAACGGCTCGAAATCGAGATCGAAGGCCTTGGAGGGCAGGCCGGGGGTGGGGTAGCTGCGGCCGAGCAAGGTGCGCGTCACCGTCGCGTCGAGCGCATAGTCCAGGCCCTTGTCGACCTTGCGGGCAGCGAAGGCCTGGAAGTCAGTGCATTGCCGGCCCGACACGTCGATGATCTGGATGAACTCGCCTGCGCGGACGAAATAAGCCGAAGCAGCTGCGGCGCGTATCCTGATGTCTTGCAGCGGATCGGCCATCGGTTCCGGCAACAGCGATTCATAGGAGCGGTCGATCTTGCTGCGCTGGATGCGGAGTTCGATTGGCGTCGCAGTCTCTTGCTCGTCCGGCAACATCGGCATGCCCGGTGCCGCAACGATCAACAGGCCTTCCCGGGAGAAAGAGAGTTCGGCCGTGCTGCCGGCCGGGCTTGAGCTGCCGAACAACCTGACGGCGCCAGCTTGGGCAAGATCGACATTCCGGCGTGTCAGCGCCCTAAGTGTTCGCGCCGCACTGGCTTCACCGGATGACAGGATTGCCTTCAGCCCCTCCGCTCGACAGGTGAAGGGCGCGCCGAGGGCGCCGGCATCGAACTTGCCGTTCTGGTCGACGAAGGTGACTTCGCATGGCTGAGCTCCTTCGCTGTCGATCAAGGTCAGCCTGTCGCCGGGCGCGACGCGCACGACCAGCGACCCCGCGCCGCGGACACGATAGCGCTCAAGGCCTGGTGGAAGCGTCAGGCCGGGTTGCCTGACCAGGCTCGGTTTCGGCGGCAGCAACCTGTCCTGCTGCAGCAGCATTTCCTGCATCTCAACTCCTCAGGGAAGACACACCCTTCAAATCGGTTGAAGCAATCAAAAATATCATCCCCAAACCGACTGCCGATGTAAAGGCCTCTTGACCTGTATGAAAAATAATTCACTCTTAGTATTGCGCCGGTGGATGGGAACCCGCCGGCCGGCAGGGGCAAAAACCGGGAAAACTCGGCTGCCGGGCGAGCAAATTTGATGCGGCGCAAAACCGGAAACGCGTGTCAGCGCGTCGGAAAAACTGGCTGAGGGATCAACATCAATGACACAAGTAGTGGACGCGGGGGCGGTAAAGACTGCAGACGGCAGTCTCGTGCGCGCACTCGACTGGAAAGGTGCATTTTGGGTGGCGGCCGGCGTGCCACCGCTCGTATTGTTTTCTATCGGCGGCATTGCAGGAACGACGGGAAAGCTGGCTTTCCTCGTCTGGATCATCTCGATGATCATGGGCTTCCTGCAGTCCTTCACCTATGCCGAGATCGCCGGCATGTTCGGCAATAAGTCAGGCGGCGCCTCGGTCTATGGCGCGACTGCCTGGCTGCGTTACTCGAAGTTCATCGCGCCGCTTTCCGTATGGTGCAACTGGTTCGCCTGGTCGCCGGTGCTGTCGCTAGGCTGCGCCATCGCGGCGGGCTATATCCTCAATTCACTCTTCCCGATCCCGATCGCCGAATCGGCGCCGGTGCTGGAATGGATCAAGGCCAATGCCGCTTCGCTCGCGGCCGACAGCCCGCGCGTGGCGGAATATATCGCGGCCAATGCCGGCGCCACGCCCGATGCGGCCATGCATGCCCTGCTGACCACGGATGCGATCTCGGCGCTGACCCCGACGATCCGCAACTGGTCGCTTGCGAGCTTCTCCATTCCTTATCTCGCCACTGCCAACATCAACGCCACCTTCGTCATCGGCGGCATCCTGATGCTGATCATCTTCGCGATCCAGCATCGCGGCATCGAGGGCACTGCCAATGTGCAGAAGTGGCTGGCGATCATCGTGCTCGTGCCGCTCTTCCTGATCGGCGTCTATCCGATCCTGACGGGCGCGATCAACTGGAGCAACGTCACCGGCCTGGTGCCGCCGACCGCCGGCTATTCCGGCGTCGACGGCGCCTGGACGATCGGCGGCTGGACGCTCTTCCTCGGCGGTCTCTATATCGCTGCCTGGTCGACCTACGGCTTCGAGACCGCGGTCTGCTACACAAGCGAACTGAAGGATCCGAAGCGCGACACGTTCAAGGCGATCTTCTTCTCCGGCCTGCTGTGCTGCGTATTCTTCTTCATCATCCCCTTCACCTTCCAGGGCGTTCTCGGCCATGCCGGCATGCTCGCGCCCGGCATCGTCGACGGCACGGGTGTCGGTGAAGCGCTGGCCAACATGGTGCATGGCGGCGCGGTGGTGACCCAGATCCTCGTCATCTTGATGATCATGGCCCTGTTCCTCGCGATCATGACCGCAATGGCGGGCTCGTCGCGCACGCTCTACCAGGGTTCCAAGGACGGCTGGCTGCCGAAATATCTCGACCATGCCAACGAACATGGCGCGCCGACCCGCGCCATGTGGACCGACTTTGCCTTCAACCTCTTCCTCCTGGCGATCGCCTCGGACGTCGCGGGCTACTTCTTCGTGCTCGCCGTGTCGAATGTCGGCTACATCATCTTCAACTTCCTCAACCTCAATGCCGGTTGGATCCATCGGATGGATTCACCGCATATCGAGCGTCCCTGGAAGGCACCGACCTGGCTGATCGGCGTCAACACGATCCTCGCCTTCGTCAACGTGCTGTTCCTCGGCGCCGGCGCCAAGGTCTGGGGCTATTCCAACGCGCTCTGGGTGGGCTTCATCTTCGCGGCGCTGATCTTGCCGGTCTTCGCCTACCGTCACTACATCAGGGACGGCGGACGATTCCCCGAGGAAGCGATGAGGGATCTCGGCCTGACCGGGCAGGATATGGGTGTAAAGCGAGCAGGCTTCCTCCCCTACCTGACGCTCGCAGCCGGGCTCGCCATCGTCCTCTGGGCAAACTGGTTCTTCGTGCTCCCAGGCTGACAAAGCGATCCACAAAATGGATGCGCGCGGCTTCACACCGCGCGCATTGACATATTTGCCAGATCAAAATCGAACCTCAGCCTCGGTTCAAACCACCGAGGCCATCGCCTCGCCTCATTCTTTCGCCGGCTCCCAGAGCTCGACAGGATTGCCCTCGGGATCATGTATCCGGGCAAAACGCCCGACCTCCGAATCCCATTCCGCCCGCGTCTCCACCGCAATCCCGCTTGCGCTAAGTTGCGTCATGAGACCATCGAGATCATCGACGCGGAAGTTGATCATCCATTGCTGCTCCGCTCGCCCGAAATAGTCGGTATCCTTGGAGAACGGCCCAAAGATCGTCGTCCCGGCTTCCTGCCGCCACACCGACCTGTGCAGATCGTCGATGCCAAGATGCGTCTCGTACCATTCGGCGAGCGCAGCCGGATCCATCGCTCTGAAAAAAACACCACCAATTCCAACGACCTTCGGCATGGCTTTCTCCTCGCGTGATCAGAGCAACAATGCCGATGACCTCGTTCAGTTGCAACGCGTAGATGGATCAGAGCGACCTGATTCGCCGTCGCCGTTACTCCAGAATGACGACGGCTTCGACTTCGAAAAGCATGGGGTCAATGGCAAGCTTGGGAACGGGAACCAGCGTCTGCGCCGGCAGTGTTTCACCGAACATTTCCTTGGCGTTCCTGGTCAAGACCTCGAGCTTGGACATGTCGTGATCGACTACGAAGACCGTGAGCTTGGCGACCTGATCGGGCTTTGCCCCGATCCCGTCGAGGGCAGCGCCCAGATTGGCATAGGCCTGCTTCACCTGGGTAGCGAAGTCGGACGACAAGGCGCCCCTGCTGTCCTGGCCCCCCTGTCCGGAGATATAGGCCACTCGGGCATTGGCGGGCACGATCACCGCGGTGCTGTAGCCATTCGGCGTTGGGTCATAGAGGGTTTTCGGGTTGACGAGGGTCAGCTTGCGATCTTGCGCATTGGCTGTCGTTGCAGTGGAAACGCCTGTGATCATGATGATTAGTCCTCCGATAAGCTGATGGCTGATTGCGCGTGACATGGTTTTCTCCTGGCGCTGAGCTCCGCGAGCGGCCTAGCCGCGGCCTGCCAGACGGAACTCCGATTCGTTGACGACAAGATTGACTCGTACGTTGTACGATTATGTGTCATCGTACGGCGTACGAGTCAACTGCTGAGGATCGACATTGTCGCGTTACCGGCTTAATTCAGCGTAGGGAGCAGCAAGGAAAGCGGATGGCAAGCAAACCCAGCGCACAGAGCAAGCGGTCTCGACGGACAAATGCGTCGTCCCCCTCGGCGCAGGTACCCGGCAGCGAAGGGGCTCTCTCGCTGGAACGGATCATAGCCACCGCTGTGGAGCTGTTGGACGCCGAAGGAGTCGATGGTTTGAAGATGCGTCGGCTGGCCGATCGCCTCGGCGCGGGCGCGATGAGCCTCTATTGGCATGTCGACAACAAGGACGAGGTCTTCGACCTCGCGCTCGATTCAGTGCTTAAATATCATGGTCCACCGTCGACCATCGAGTCACAAGACTGGCGCGCGGAAGTCGTCCATATGCTTGAAGACTGGCGTACCAGCATGCTGCGCCATCCCTGGTCGGCGTCACTGCTGCCGCGCCGGGCACTCGGCCCGAACATCCTGACTCGCCTGGAATTGCTGAGCAAAACCTTGTCCAGAGCCGGTGTGGCGGACCCGGACCTAAACGTCGCGATATGGTCACTCTGGAATTTCGTGATAGGCGCCACCGTCACAAGGGCCAGCTTCCACCTCTCGGACGACGAGAGGGCTGCCGCACAAGAGCGCCTAACGGGTGTCAGCGAACATTACCCGACAATCGAACGCTCCCGTCTGCTGCTGGACAACGATTGGGACGGCGCCTTCATGAAGGGCCTCGACTTCCTGCTAGAGGGACTCACTCCGCGGGCATGAAAGTGACAGCCGCTGTCACTCCAGCACGCTTCAGTGCGGCTCGATCGGCATTTGATGGAAGACGTCGCCGGCGGGCGGTATGACCTGCCGCTCGATCATCCGGTGCACATCGGGCAAGCCATCACCCTGATGTAGCTTGCGCAGGTGTTCGAGATTTTCCGCATCGGCCTTTGTGCGCCGTATGTTGTGGCGCACGTAATCGACCCAGGTCGGCGTATGATAGGTTTCCGTCCATCGCCGGGGATTCTGCAGATCCCGCATCAGGGCCCAGGCCTGGGCACCATCGCGAATACGGATACGCCGGCGCTCGACCATCAGATCGAGGAAGACAGGCAAATCCTCGTCGCGGATTTCGTAGACGACGTGAATGGCGATCGGCCCGCTGCGCGGCAGGATATCAAGCTGCAGTTCAGGCTCGCGGAATGTATTCATGGGATCGAGGTCCAGCGACGCCAGCACCGGCATTGGAAGACCAAGACCGACCAAGACCCCCAAGGCCGTGACGACTGCAGCTACGGACAGCGAAGTGCTGACGCCATAGCTCTCGGCCAGACTACCCCAGAGCCAACTGCCCGCGGCCATGCCGCCGAACGTCGCCATCTGATAGAAGGACAGTGCGCGGCCCACCACCCACCGGGGCGTCGAAAGCTGGACGATGGTGTTGAACAGCGATAGCGCCAGCACCCAGCAGGCGCCGGCCAGAATGACGGCGATACCGATCAGGGCAATATTGCTGGTCGCCCCGATGATCGCCTCACTCAGTGCAAAACCCGCGAAGGATGAGCGGACGATGGTCTCGCTCGTCATCTTCTCCCTGAGCGCAGAGTTGAAATAGGCGCCGCCCACCGCGCCTATACCGAACCCGCCCAACATCAGGCCGTAGGTCAAGGGACCGCCGCCGATGACGTTGCGCGCCACGACAGGAAGCAGCGCCAGGATCGCGACGGCGGAGAAGCCGAACACGAAGCCACGAAGGAAGACCTTGAGCAGGTTCGGCGACATCGAAACATAGCGCAGACCCGCGGCAATCGCCTGTCCTATCTCCTCGCGCGGCAGCGTGGCCGTCGATCGCGGCGCGTCCCATTTGAGAAGTGCCGTGATGAGCGCGACGTAGCTTGCCGCATTGGCCATGAACGCCACAGCCGCGCCACCGAAAGCGACGATAAGACCACCGATGGCCGGCCCGACGCTGCGGGTGAGGTTGAAGCCCATCGAATTCAGCGACACTGCACCCGACACGTCTTCACGCGGCACCATGTCGCCGACCGAAGCCTGCCAGGCCGGATTATTCAGCGCCGTCCCGCAGCCGAGAAGAAAGGTGAAGGCCAGCAAGAGCCAGGGAGACATTCCGCCGAAATAGGCGGTCGCGGCGAGCAATGCGGAGACCGCGAACATGAAGCCCTGCGCCACAAGCATCACGCGCTTGCGGTCGAAATTGTCGGCGACCGCCCCGGCGACCAGCGAAAACATCATGATCGGCAGCGTCGTCGACGCCTGGACCAGCGCCACCATGTTTTCGGATGATGTGATCGACGTCATCATCCAGGCGGCGCCCACGCCCTGGATCAGCCCGCCAAGATTGGACACGATGCTTGCCAGCCAGATGTTGCGGAACGTTTCGTTAGCGAGCGGTGCTAGGAAAGGCTTTCTATCGGGCATGGCATTTTCCGGCGGACGCTTCCGCCGTTTGGCTTGCGGTCTTCACTGGACTAGCACAATGCCGGAGGACTGCCTACCAAGTGTTGTACCCCCGATCATCGATGCGCGGACACTCACGCGAATTCCCGATTCCATCACAGCGCGCCCGGCGTACCCCCGCGGGGTCAATCCAGCGTCTTGCCGGCCCGTTCATCCGAAACAAACCGATCGTGCTCGGCATGGACGATCTCCGAAAGATCCCGTTTGATCTCATTGAAGGCGATCGAATTGCTGTCGCGGGGATGGGGCAGCTCGACGCGGACATCCCTTTTGATCGTGCCTGGCCGGTAGGTCAGGATCACGATCCGGGTTCCAAGATAGACCGCTTCCTCGATCGAATGGGTGACGAATACGATCGTCTTGCCGACAGCCCGCCATATGCGCAGCAGTTCGTCCTGAAGCGACCGTCGCGTCAGCGAGTCCAATGCGCCGAACGGCTCGTCCATCAGCATGATCGGTGGATCGAGCGCCAGGATCCGGGCAATGGCGACGCGCTGGCGCATGCCGCCGGAGAGATCCTTGGGATAGCGTTGGCGAAATTCCTTCATGCCGAGCATGTCAAGCAGCGCATCGACCTTGGCCTTGACCTCGGCCTTCCGCATCCCCTGGATTTCCAGACCGAAAGCAATGTTGCGTTCGACGGTCATCCAGGGAAACAGCGCATATTCCTGGAACACCATGCCCCGATCGGGCCCGGGCGTCGTCACCGCCTTTCCCGCCACCTCGAGCACACCGCTGGTCGGCAGGGAAAAGCCGGCTATCGCATTGAGCAGCGTCGACTTCCCACATCCGGATGGTCCAAGCACGCAGACAAATTCGCCCGGCGTGATTTCTAAGTTGATATCCTTAAGCGCGACGACGGCCGAGGACCCCTCACCGAAAACCTTGTTCACGCCCGATACGGTTATCTGCGGTTCACCATGGGAACGATTCGCTCCAGCCAATTGAGTGACCCCGCTAGGATTCGATGCCGCGGCGCCAGCGCAGCAGGTAGTCGTTGAGTCGGTTGACCCCGATGTCGATCGCCAGGCCAAGCAGCCCGATTGCAATCATCCCCGCAATCACCTTGTCCGACCACATATATTCGCGCGCTTCGAGAATGCGGTAGCCGAGACCGCTGTTGACGGCGATCATCTCCGCGACGATCACGACGATGAAGGCGGTGCCGATACCGATCCGCATGCCCGTCAGAATATAGGGCATGGCCGCAGGCAGAATGACCCGGCGGAACATCGTCATCCTGCCGGCCCCCAGATTTGTGGCGGCCCTGATATAGATGCTATCGACATTGCGCACCCCGGCTATCGTGTTGATCAGAACCGGGAAGAATGCACCGATCGCAATGAGAAAGACGGCAGGCGGATCGCCGAGGCCAAACCAGAGAATTGCCAGGGGTATGTAGGCGATCGGCGGTATAGGTCGCAGGAATTGGACGACCGGATTGAGGAAACCCTCGATCCGCCGGTCTGTCCCCATCATGAGACCAAGCGGCAGGGCAAGGCCGGCGCCTACACCAAAACCAAGCGCGACGCGGCGCAGGCTCGCCACCAGATCGCCAAGCAACTCGCTTGACCAGACCCAATCGGAGATGCCGGCGCTTTCGGAAAGCAACTGCGCCGGCCAGAGATAGAGCCCGAACCTTTCAACGACCGCCACCGGCGACGGCAGGATCACGGGCTTGATCAGCCCAAGATAGGAAAGCAGCTGCCAGACCCCGAGAATGAGGACGGGCGCCGCCAGGTTCCGGAATAGCCGCGCCGGCATTTTCACTGTGCCTGCAGCGCTTTGTCGAGCAGTTCGGTCTTGACCCAGTCGGTCGCCTTTGGCGGGTTCTCGAGTTTGCCGACACCGTATTTGACCATGAGGTCGGTCGTCTTCTGCACATGCTCGGGCGTGATCTCGTAGCTATAGGGCGAATTGCCGATCGCGTCCTTGAAGTCCTTCTCGGTGATCTGCCCCTTGAACATGTCGTTGATGACATATTTTTCGGCAGTATCAGGATTATCGATGAAGGTCTTCGTCGCTTCCACGAACAGCTTCATCGTGCGCTCGGCAACATCCTGGTTCTTGTAGAAGTCCTCGGAGAAGACCAGCGACCGGATCGGCGTGCCGAGCGGCGTATCATAGGGTTTCAGGATCTCGATGCCGAAGCCCTTGTTGAGCGCCTGGCTAGCCTGGGGTTCGGACTGGCACATCGCATCGATATCACCCGCCATCAGCGCCTGGTTCAGGTCGGCGAAAGCCATGTAGAGAAGCTGGACGTCCTTGCCGGGCTTTTCCGACCATGTCAGTCCGGCCATGTCGAGCTCGGCTAGCAACAGCAGTTCCTGGGCACCACCGCGCGCCACCCCAACCTTCTTGCCCTTGAAGTCGGCGACCTTGGCAATGCCAGAGTTTTGACCGGCGACGATCCTGGCGCCACCCTTGGCAAAACCGGCGACGACGTAAATCGGCACACCCTTGGCGCGGCCCGCGATTGCGGCATCGACGGCACTGGCTGCCACATCGACTTCGCCCGCAACGATGGCCGGCAGGATGTCGATTCCCTTGGCGAAAAAGCGTTCTTCGATTTCCAGATCATATTTCGGGGCCAGTTCCTTCATGTAGGAAATGGCGCCGTAATGCGCGAATTTGAGATTTGCGAGCCGAATTTTGTCTGCAGCCTGTGCGGACGTTGCCAACAATACCAGTGCCGCAGCCGTCAACACGCGGCCGATCGAAATAGTCATGCATTCCTCCCAATGAATGATCTGACGATTCAGATTGGCGACAAGGTAGCAAAGGTTGCACCCGTCTTGGCAAATCTTTTTCAGGCTACCGAGATTCCTGCCAATTCGACTGCCCGCCGAAACATGCCGGTTCGTTGTAGAAGCCAGTTGCCGAGCGCGGGTTGCAGCCCTCCGAATCGTCAGGCGCCGGCCTGCCCGGGTCGTCGGCGCCCTTGAGTATCGAAACTGTTCTGTTAAGATTCTCGAAGGGGAAGCTCCAGACAGTGGTGTCCGTGGATGACAGTGATGCTGGTTCGCCGTCGCATTCCATTTTCGGCTGCGGTGCCTTTGTTCCTTTGCCTGGTGTCCTTGCTCTCAGGATGCAATGACGACAGCGCCAAGGCGGTCCAAAGGCAGGCCACCAAGGTCGATGTCGTCGTCGCGGCGCGCAAGGAACACAGCCGCAAGGCCTATCTGACCGGCGTTATCAGCGCGCGCGTGACCGGTAATCTCGCTTTCCGCACCGCCGGCCGGGTCATCGAGCGGAGCGCCGAAGTCGGGCAGCACGTATCCAAGGGCGACCTTCTCGCGCGTCTCGACCCCACCGAACAGCAGGCCGACATCGTCGCAGCCCAGGCCAATGTCGACGCCGCAAACGCGCAACTGACGCAGGCTTCGACCAATTTCGCCCGCCAGAAGGAGTTGCTGCCGAAAGGCCTGACCTCGCGCAAGGTCTATGACCAGGCCCAGGAATCCCTGCTCGTCGCCCAGGGCAGCCTCGATGCCGCGAACGCAGCACTGTCCAATGCCAAGGAAAACCTCACATTCACGGAATTGCGGGCGGCATCCGACGGCGTCATCACCAGCCGCTCGGTCGAGGCCGGCCAGACCGTGCAGGCGGCCCAGACAGCGTACACGATCGCAGAAGATGGCGACCGGGATGCGGTATTCAACGTTCCCGAGATCGTTGTCGCCGCAAACGAGAAACCGCCGGTGATTGCGCTGCGACTCCTGTCTGATCCCGATGTGACCGCCGTCGGCAATATCAGGGAGGTCGCGCCTGTGCTCGATCCCAAGACCGGATCCGTACGGGTCAAGGCAGAGATCCCCGACACGCCCAAGGCGATGACGCTGGGGGCGGCCATCATCGGATCGGTGACGAGCCCGTCGCAGGATGTGATTGAACTGCCATGGAGCGCACTCTTTTCCCAAGGCGGACGGCCGGCGGTGTGGGTCGTGGATAAAGACAGCAAGGTCGTGTCGCTGAAGCCCGTCGAGATTGCGGCCTACGAGGATGGCTCGATTTTCGTGCGCGACGGCTTGGAGTCCGGCGAGCAGGTCGTCGTCGCGGGCGCGCAACTGCTCAGTACCGGCCAGGTGGTCGAGGCGCGTGAAGGAAAGACGCCATGACCACCCGTCACCTCGCTCCTGCGCTGTTGATAGCTCTCCTCGTCCCCCTGCTTTCGGGCTGCTCGGACGAGCATGATCGCGACGACAAGCCGGAGCCTGTTCGACCTGTTCTCTCGGTGGTGGTCGAGCCCGAGGCGGCGAGTTCCTCGAGTTTCGCCGGAACGATCGAATCCCGCTATACCGCCGACCTGTCCTTCCGGCTGCTTGGCCGGCTGACGTCGCAGCCAGTCGAGACGGGCGATTCCGTGAAGAAGGGCGAGACGCTCGCCACGCTCGACGAGACGGCGCTGCTCCTGGCCGTCCAGTCGGCGAAGGCGGATTATTCCAGCGCGCTCGCGCAAGTCACCAACGCGAGCGCCAATGATGCGCGTCTCGAGAAGCTGCTCGCGACCGGCTCCATCGCCAAGGCCGATTACGAGGCGGCGCATGAAGCAGCCCTCAGGGCCAAGGCCAATGCCGAGCGGTCGAAATCAGCGCTCGACAAGGCCGAGGAGCAGCTTTCCTATGCCCAGCTCTCCGCCGACTTCGACGCCGTCGTCACAGGCGTGAGTGCGGATGTCGGCCAGACAGTGTCCGCAGGCCAGACGGTTGTCTCGGTCGCCCGCCCGGACCTCGGCGAGGCAGTCGTCGACATACCCGACGCGCTGATCGCTGGTTTCCATGAAGGTGACCAGTTCGCGGTCGTGCTCCAGGCGCTGCCCTCCGTATCGGCCATGGGCACTTTGCGCGAGATTGCTCCACAGTCGGACAGCGCCACCCGCACGCGCCGTGTCCGGATCGCTCTTGAGGCGGCGCCGCCCGGCTTCCGGCTTGGGGCGACGATCACGGCCGGTCCGAAGATGCGGGCGGAGGGCAGCATCCGGCTACCCCTCTCGGCTCTGCTCGAGGCGGAAGGCGCGACGCAGGTCTGGGTCGTCGATCCGGCATCGCAGACCGTGAAGTTGAAGACCGTCACGATCGCCGACCGGGATGCGGAGAGTTTTGTCGTCAAATCCGGCCTGAGCAAGGGCGAGCGCGTGGTGACGGCAGGCGTGCATAGCCTCAAGAACGGCCAGAAGATCAGGGTGGACGGAGCGGCGTCGTGAAGGCATTCAATCTCTCCGACTGGGCCTTGGACCACAAATCGCTGGTCTGGTATTTCATGCTGCTCTTCATGATCGCCGGCGCCGGGGCCTATGTCAGCCTCGGCCGCGAGGAGGATCCGACTTTCACGATCAAGACGATGCTTATCCAGGCGAACTGGCCGGGCGCATCCGTCGACGAGACCATCCAGCAGGTCACCGATCGGATCGAGAAGAAGCTTGAAGAGCTCGACAGCCTCGATTTTTCGCGAAGCATCACCAGCGCCGGCAAGGCGGTCATCTTCGTCAATCTCAAGGCGACGACGAAAAGCAATGCAGTTGCGGCCAACTGGACGCTGGTCCGCAATATGATGAACGACATCAAGCCGCAGCTGCCGTCCGGCGTGCAGGGGCCGTTCTTCAATGACCGCTTCGGCGATGTGTTCGGCAATATCTATGCATTTACCGCGGACGGGTTGAGCCCGCGGCAGCTGCGCGACTATGTGGAGATCGTGCGGACGCAGGTGCTGACGGTTCCGAATGCTGGCCGGGCCGATATTGTCGGCGCGCAGGATGAGGCGATCTATCTTGAATTCTCGACACGACAGCTCGCCGCGCTGCAACTGAACCAGCAAGCGCTGATGGCCAGCCTGCAGGCGCAGAATGCCGTGACGCCGTCGGGAGTCATCGAGGCCGGCCCGGAACGCGTCAGCATCCGGGTGAGCGGCCAATTCACCTCGGAGAAGAGTCTCGAGGACGTCAATCTGCGTGTCGATGGCCGCTTCTTCCGACTGACCGACGTGGCCAAGATCAGCCGTGGTTATGTCGACCCGCCAACCTCGATCTTCCGGTTCAACGGCCAGGATGCGATCGGGCTCGCGATCGGCATGAAGCCGAACGGCAATCTTCTGGAATTCGGAGCGGCGCTCGAAAAGAAGATGGAGGAGGTGACTGCGGACCTGCCCATTGGCGTCGGGGTACACCTCGTGGCCGATCAGCCGCTGATCGTGGAGGAGGCGGTGTCGGGCTTCACCCGGGCGCTGTTCGAAGCTGTCGTCATCGTGCTCGCGGTATCCTTCATCAGCCTCGGCCTGCGCGCTGGCCTGGTGGTCGCGCTGTCGATCCCGCTGGTGCTCGCCATCACTTTCGTCTTCATGCTCTATACCGGCATCTCGCTGCAGCGCATTTCGCTCGGCGCGCTGATCATCGCGCTCGGCCTTCTCGTTGATGATGCGATGATCGCAGTCGAGATGATGATCGCAAGGCTTGAGGCGGGCGATACGCTCCGGCGCGCCGCGACCTATGTCTACACGTCCACGGCCTTCCCGATGCTGACAGGCACGCTGGTGACGGTGGCGGGCTTCATTCCGATCGGGCTCAATACCAGTTCGGCGGGTGAATACACGTTCACGCTCTTTGTGGTCATCGCCATCTCGCTGCTCGTCTCATGGATCGTGGCCGTGCTCTTCACGCCCTTGCTTGGCGTCACCATCCTGCCCGAGCAATTGAAGCACAAGCATCAAGGCCCAGGCCGGATGGGCCGCATCTTCCGCAGCCTCCTGGTGGCTTCGGTCCGCTGGCGCTGGGTGACGATCGTCGCCACCGTGCTGATTTTCGGCGTTTCGCTCTATGGCATGCGCTTCGTCCAGCAGCAGTTCTTCCCCTCATCCGACCGGCCGGAACTCGTCATCGACTGGAACCTGCCGCAGAACTCCTCGATCGCGGAAACACGCGATGTGATCGAGCGCTTCGAGAAGGAGGTGTTGGCGGGCAATCCTGACGTGGACCACTGGAGTTCCTATATCGGCCAGGGTGCGGTCCGCTTCGTCCTCGCCTTCGATGTCCAGCCAGCCAATCCCTATTTCGGGCAGACGGTGATCGTCGCCAAGGATGTCGAAGCGCGAGACCGGCTACGCAAGGGGATGGAAGAAAGGCTACGCAACGATTTTGTCGGCGTTGACGGTTTCGTCAAACTGCTCGAACTCGGCCCGCCGGTGGGCAGGCCGGTGCAGTATCGCGTGAGCGGACCCGACATCCAGACAGTGCGGCAGCTGGCGCTCGATCTTGGCGGTCTCATCTCCAGGAACGGCAAGCTGACCGCGCCGACATTCGACTGGATGGAACCGCAGCGCGTGATCAGGATCGATGTCCTGCAGGACAAGGCGCGACAACTCGGGATCACGTCGGAGGACATAGCCAACGGCCTCAACAGCATTGTCGGCGGCGTGACGATCACCCAGGTGCGCGACCGCACCTATCTCGTCAATGTGGTGGCGCGATCCGAAGAGAGTGAGCGGCGCTCGATCGAGACGCTGCAGAATCTCCAGATTTCCACTGGCAGCACCGAGGCCATACCGCTCGCCACCGTCGCCACGATTGGGTACGGGCTGGAGCAGCCGACGATTGCCCGGCGCAGCCGCATCCCGACAATCACGGTCCGTGCAGGTCTGGTCGGCGATGCCTTGCCGGCCACTGTCGTGGCCGAGCTCAAACCTGATGTCGATGCCTTCGCGGCCAAGCTTCAACCTGGCTATGCGGTGACGACCGCCGGCTCCGTGGAAGAGAGCAAGAACAGTCAGGGACCGATCCTCGCGGTCCTGCCGCTGATGCTGCTGACGATGGCAACCATCCTGATGTTCCAGCTCCAGAGCTTCCAGCGCCTGTTCCTCGTCGTGGCCGTGGCGCCGCTCGGCCTCATCGGTGTGGTGGCTGCGCTCTTGCCGAGCGGTGCACCGCTGGGTTTTGTCGCTCTTCTGGGAGTGCTGGCGCTGATTGGTATCCTGATCCGCAATTCGGTGATCCTGATCGTGCAGATCGAGGACCTGATCCGGGAAGGTAAGGCTGCTTGGGACGCGGCGATCGAAGCGACGGAACACCGTATGCGTCCGATTGCGTTGACAGCGGCTGCTGCGAGCCTTGCACTGATCCCGATCGCCCGCGAGGTGTTCTGGGGACCGATGGCCTTTGCAATGATGGGCGGCATCATCGCCGGCACGGCGATTACGCTGCTGTTCCTGCCAGCGCTTTATGTGGCGTGGTTCCGGATCAAGGAGCCAGTGAAAGCGGAAGAGACGGCCGAGACCGCTGGCGCCTGAAATTGAAACATCCTGATCGGCAAGGCGACGCGGTTCTATGGTTGCGTGGCCTTGTCGATGGCCGATCGGATGATCATGGGCAGGACGGTATGTGCACCGGTGAGCAGCCCGGCCTTGCGCGCTTTTTCGGCGATCGCGGCCGCCTCTGTGAGGCTCGCGATCCGGTCGGCGCCCGTCTGCACTCCCGATAGCGTCAGCAACGAATAGGCGAGGTCCGTTTGCGCCTGGGCATTTTCCGGGCCGGCGGCGGCGAGTTCGCGGACGATGGCGAGCGCCTTCTGATATTGCGTCAGCGCGCCCGCCGCATCGCCGCCCAGTTGATCGATGGAACCGACCTTGCCGAGGCAATAGGCCAGGTCCCGCTTCAGGCCGGCATTGCTGGGTTGCCGTATCAACAGCGCCTCGATCATGGCGAGAGCTTCGCGGTAGGATGCCGCCGCCGCCGGTCTGTCGCCGGCCTTGAGGCTGGCGTCGGCGAGCTTGTTGATCGTCACCGACAGATCGCGCTTCCAGTCCGACTGATCCGGGTTGCGCGCGATGATCGGCCTGTACATCTCGACGGAACGCCTATAGCCGGTGCGCGCTTCGGTTGCCCGCCCCGCGAGGAAGTCGATGTCTGCGATCCGCCGGATCGTCGAAACCGTATCGAGCTGCCAGATGATGTTCGCAGGATTGGCGGCGACGAGCTTTTCGAGGATTGGCAGCGCCTCCCGCAAGCGTTTCTGGGCGTCTTTCGGATCGCCGGCCGAAAGCTGCGCGTCGGCAATGCGTCGCAGCGTATAGGCAATGTTGCGATGGGTCTCGGCGCGCGCCGCGTCCAACTCCGAGAGCTTCCGCGAGATGGCCAACGATTCTTCAAATGCGGATATCGCCTCGGGAAACCTTCCCTCCGCCTTACGTATGTCGCCGATTCTGTTCAGACCGAAAGCTACGTCATTCTGCAGATCGATGTTTGTCGGGTTGATGCCGGCCGTGCGTCGGGAGATCGCAAGCGCTTCTTCATAATGCGCACTCGCTTTTGCACTGTCACCCTTGTCGGCTGCGATATCTGCCAGGCCGTTGAGCGCGAGGGTGACATATCTCTGCCAGGCGACCTGCTCCGGATCGGTCGCGACAAGTCTTCTGGCGAGGCCGAGCGCCTGATCATAAGACGCTTCGGCGGAGACAAGATCTCGATCGGTCCGCGAGAACCCAGCCTTCCTCGACAGAGCGTCTATGAGGTCCGCTGTCGCGAGCGTATCGCTGGGGTTTTTTTCCGACACTGCCTTGCGGATCGCCAGTGACTCGTCATTCAGCGCCGCTGCCCGCGCCCGGTTGCCGCGCGCCGTCTCGAGATCGGCGATATGTTCGAGACTGACGCTGAGATCGCGCTTGGCGACTCTGTCTTCAGGGGAACGCTTGAGCTCTGCGCGGCTGCTGTCGACACCCATCTGGTACGCCGCGATGGCGCCCTCGACATCGCCCAGCGCCTGGCGTGACTGACCGATCCTGTCGATACTGACCGAGACATCGCGTTTCAAGGTTGCATTGTCGGGTTCCGCGGCGAGCAACCTCTTGCGGATATCATGGGCCTCCTGATGAGCTTTGAGCGCCTCCTGCCGTTTGCCCTGGCCGATGAGCAGGTCGCCGATGCGCTCGAGGGACACCGCGATATTGCGCTCGATATCCGCGCGGGCCGGACCTTCGGTCCGCGCCAATATGCTTCGGTTCAGTGCGATCATCTCACGGAAGGAATTGAGCGCACTCTCGACGTCGCCGCCCTGGGCATAGGTTTGACCGAAGGCATCGAACATCTGCAAACGGGTTTCGTCGAGTGCCGGATTTTCCTCGCCACGCCTTTGCAGCATCTCGACGGCGCTCGCGACGCGCGTCAGGATCACGCGCCGGCTCGCGACGCTCATGCCCTCGACATTCTTGAGTCCGCTGGCGACATGCATGACGACGCCTTCAAGCGTATCCTGCGCAAGGCGTAGATTTTCCTCTGCTTCTTGCTTCTGGTCCACCGCCAGCGCCTCCGCCTCGCTGGCCCTGAAATAGAACCAGATGGTGGCTGCAAAGAACATGGCAAACACCGCGGCGGACGTGCCGAGCACGATCATGCCGAGCCGGGCCTGAAGCCGCGAGCGGCGCAGAAACTCCCGGCTGTCACGCGGGATTTCGTCGGGATAGGTATGCGCGAGCCTGTTCGCCTCCGTGAGCAGCACCGGATCGCGGATGAGCTGCACGCGCTTTCCGCCGTTGCGCCGCCAGCGGCGATGGGCCTGTTCGAGTTCTTCGAAAACCCGGTAGAAGGTGGCATTCTCGCGAATGGCAGTTTCGGCGGCATGCCAGAGGGTCAGAAGCCGCTGATGCGCCAGCCGGAATGTCCGTGTATCGGAGGAGGAACCGCCGGCGACCAGAATGCGGGATTCGGTCAGTGCCTCGGCGAGCCGCAGCATCTCCGCATCGGTCCGAAGCTCCGCCACCGGAACATCGTTGAGGATGAGAGGCGCGGTCTCGCCTTCCCCGGCATGGCCCATGGTAACGAGCCGCCTGAGCAGCTTCGGAAGCTTCTGCCGTTCGCTCCCTTCGAGCTTCGACATGGCTGTCTCGGCGGCATTCTGCACGGCGCCGGCAATGCCGTTCATGTCCCGATAGGCCGCATGCGTCAGCGTGATGACACCATCGCCCGTCTGCCGGCGCTGGAACAGCGCTTCGAGCGTGAACTGCAGGAGCGGCAGCATGTCGGGTCGATCGAAATCGGCAAGCAGGATTTCGTCCAACGTCCGGCCGGTAACCGGATCCTTCTCATAGACGATATCGGCAGCCTGCGCCGGCTTACGGACGATATCGGCGAGTTCGGTGCCGCCGGGCGGCCCGAGTTCATAGGTCGTGCCGGCATTCTTGAGCGCAAGGAAGGAAGCGTCGCTCAACAGGTTCTCGTAGAGGCCGGCCCGCAACGAAGCAGTGATCCAGACATTGCCGGTGCCTGCCAGTTCGGACAGCAGTGTCGCAAATGCCGTCCTGTCGGTGTCCGAGACCTCGCCCGAGAAGATCTCATCCAACTGGTCGACAACCAGAAGCAAGCGCACTTTAGGAGGCTTTTCGAACTTCTCGCGGGCGGCCAGCGCCTTCTCGACGCGATGCAGTGCATCGGCGACGACAAGCGCAGCGCTTGCATCGCCATGCGCCAGCAGTTTCGCCAGCGCCTCCGGGGTTGCGAAGGGACCCTCGCGCAGTTCAGGCAAGGCGAGAATCTGCTCGCCCTTCGCCGGCGCTGGCTCCGCGTTGGCTGCGGCCGCCCTATCCTTGGGTAGACCGAGCAAAGCCGCTGCCATTGTTGCAAACGGCCCCTTGCCGCCGCCGGACGGTGTCATGACCGCGACCCGCCATTGCTCGGTATCACCGACATCGCTTGCGGTCAGGCTCGGCACCACGCCTGCCCGCAGCAGCGACGACTTGCCGGCGCCACTTGGGCCGGTCACCAGCAGGAAGGGAAGCCTGGCACTGCCTTCGACTTCCGCCTCGGCGGCAATTTCAGCCAGCAGGTCGGCGATCCTCGCCGTGTCGCGGTCGCGCCCAAAGAAGACGTCGCGATGCGCATAGTCGAACACGTCGAGTGCCCGGAACGGCGAACCCTTAAGATCGACGGGCCAGATCGATCGATGCTCGTCATAAACATTCGTCTCGATCCACTTCCTGAGCAGCGCCTCGATCTGTTGCTCGAACTGGTTGGCGGAGCGAAAGGTCTGGAATGCGAAACGGAAATCGCCTTCCGCCGTGAAGAAGAACCGTCGGGCGAAATTCTCGAGCCTGCTCCATTCGCGGCCGATGCGTTCCATGTCATCGGAGCCCAGTGTGACGACCGGCGGTTCGGCATCGCGGAAGACATAGATGTCAGGTTTGTCACTGTCCTCGAAAAGGCGATTGGCGATCGACGAAAGGATTTCATAGGCCGTCCCGGATGGATAAGGCTCGCCAAGGAACGGCTCGCGCTCCGGCATGGGCGGGAATGTCGAGGGTAAGGGAGAGCCGAGCCGGTGCTTGAGGATGCCGATGACGATGTCGCAGGCCTTCGCTTCCGGGATCTGGGTCTGGAACGTCTCATGCGCACCGTAAAAGTCATCCTCCCAGCGGATGATTTCGAGTTCGACGACCTCAGCATAGATAAGATTGAGGCGGCGGGCCACGCGGGCGAGGCGATCACGCTCGCGGCTGGCGTCCGAAGGCGAGGATATGAAGACTCTGACTGTGCGCATTGTCGAACCTCACATGTGCGGGAATTCGGCGAACAGCCTGATCTGTTCGCGGTCCAGTTCCTTCTTCTCTTCGGTCAGGGAATCATAGTCGACAAGATCGGTGTGTAGGCGCCGGGCGGGATCGCCGACGAGCGCGGGTCTCCAGCCATCGAGCTCTCGGTCGGCGCGCCAGGAATGATGCGCCATGCGCGATAGCTTTTCCAGCATGGCGGGGTCCGCGACCAGTTCGCGCGGCAGACCGGCAGCGGTATTCCACCAATCGTCAATTCCTGCGGCCAGCCGGAGGGACGGGATGAGATCGACAGCACGCCGATTGGCCTGCCGATAGGTCTCGTCGAGCGCGCCCCAGGTGGGGAGATCGGTCCGTTCGGTTTCGCCCTGCCGCAACATGGCATCGTTGCGCCGCTGCCGATAGGCTTCATGCAGCTTGATCGCCAGGCGCTCACGTGCCCCCATCAGAAAATCGGGAGAATGAATTTCGTCCGGCATGCCGAAGGGTTCGATGACCTCGCCTGCCTCAACGCTGCCGGGGATTGTCGAGAGCAGCCCGACTGGCGGTTTCGGTCGCAGTCCGTCATAGCGAACCAGGGGCGCGACATCACCAATGGCCTCTCCCGCTTGGACATAGATCGGGGCGGCCAAGGCCGGGCTTCCTGCGTTTCCGGATCGGATGGCGCGCGCAATCGCAATATTTTCACGCGTGTCGCTGTTTGCGATGATGATCGCCGTAAACAGTCCCGCTGCAGCGAGTTCCGCCGCAAGCGGCGACGGATCGCCGAGTGCCATGGCGGGAGCCTCGTGGAGGATCAGACGCCCGGCCCAGCGCAGCGGGCATGGATCGGTCCCCGGATCGTCCTCCAGCATATGCCGGAGGTTGGGCGCCCGCGACACGATCCGCTCGATCGCCGACAGCCGATCGTTGCACAGCATGTCTATCCGTACGGGTTCCATGCCCTCGTAGAAGAAGACGCGGAGGAACTGGATGACGACTTCCAGCGCAGTGGGGGAGGCATGCGAAAACAACAGCCGCGCACGTCGCTGTCCTGCCGCAAGCGCCTGGTCGGCGAAAGGGGTGCGGGCGACGAGATGACGCGCGGACAGCTTCGCATCGGTGCGGTTCACACGCCCGCTCCCGCATGCCGTCGCCCTATCCGGCGGAGAGGTGGCCACTGCCGTGCTTTCAATCTGGAATACAGAGAACTTCTCCCGCAAGCAGCCGTTGACACCCTGCACAGAACTCAGCCGTAGGCCAATTTTTCCACGGCGGGCCGAAATTGGAAAGTCGTTATTTCGCGCTCCGCCAGTATCCACGTGCCTCGAGCCGGCCATTTTGCCGTTCTTCTTGGTTTGACGTGCCAAACGCGCAGATTCATCTTTCCAAGACGAGGAGATTATCGCTAATTTCTCCTGGCGAGGGAGATCGAGATCATGTCCGAGCGCGACGCACATTTGTTTTCCGAAGGACCGAAACGCATCCTGTCACTCGATGGCGGCGGCGTGCGCGGGGCGATCACGCTGCAATTCCTGCGGCTCATGGAGGACCAACTCTCCGAGCAGGCCGGCCGCCGCGTTTTGTTGCATGAACACTTTGACCTGATCGGCGGCACGTCGACCGGGGCGATCATCGCCGGCGCCCTGTCGATCGGCATGACCGCCGCCGAGGTAAGTGATCTCTACGACCGGCTGGCGCCCAATGTGTTTCGCAAATCGCGCTGGCGTATTGTGGGCCTGCAGGCGAAGTTCACGATCAAGGAGCTGCAGAAAGAATTGTCGCGCGTCTTCGGCGACATGACATTCGACTCCGATCGGCTGCGGACCGGGTTCTGCGTCATAACCAAGCGCATGGACACGGGAAGCTCCTGGATCATTTCCAACAATCCCAAGGCACTTTACTGGAACGATCCCGACGACAAGAGCTATATCGGTAACCGCAATTATCCCGTTGCAAAGCTCATCCGCGCCTCGACGGCGGCGCCGCATTATTTTGATCCGGAGCCGTTGGATATCCTGGGCAGCGGCCCTCCCGGACTGTTTGTCGATGGCGGCGTGTCGCCCTACAACAATCCGTCGCTGCCGCTCTTCATGCTGGCCGCCCTGCCCCAGAACGGCCTGAACTGGGAACTCGGACCGGACAAGCTGACAATCGTCTCCGTCGGTACCGGCGGTTACCGGCCGACGCTGCCGGCCAAGGAGGCCGCAGGCATGACGGCTGCGGGCCTCGCGCTCAAAGCGCTCGCCGGTCTGATGTGCGACACGGAGGCCCAGACCATCGGCATCATGCAGGCGCTCGGCACGACGCCGACTCCCTGGCAGATCAACAGCGAGGTCGGCGACATGCAGGGCATGCGCATGCCGGGCGGGCCGCTGTTCCGCTATGTCCGCTACGACCTCAGGCTGGAAGCCGCTTGGCTGCAGGAGCATCTGGGGCGCAAGGTCGATCCGGCAACCATCGCGCATCTGCGCCTGATGGATGATCCCAAGAATATGGCAAAGGCGCAGGATATGGCGCACATGGCGGCCCAGCAGCAAGTGAAGATCGAGCACTACGGCTGATCGGCGAAGGATTCCATGAAGATGAAGGAGAAGGAGAAGGACGACTGCATGATGAACATGGAAAAAGCCCACGAGAGCATGATGTAGGCTCGGTATCGCGCGCGATGAGCTGCCGCGGGATGGCTCCTTTGTAAGCTTGAAACCTGCTTGTCCAAGCTGGCGCCGACGGCCATTGGAACGTCGGCGCCTTGTTGCGTGAGGCGAGCTACCGTATCAATCCGGCAGCGCGAAGGGCATCGTTGATCACCTTCTCGACCCCGTGGCTGGCGTTGCCTTTGCTGGCCCCGCCTTTCACCGATACCTTCGATCTCGCATATCCCATGGCTTTGGCAATGACCGCCTCTATGCCCGCTGCGGTCGATTCCTGCGTTGCGTGGATCTCACTTATGCCCTCGGCTTCGGCGACGTCACTGTCGTCGGCAAGGCCCCAGTTGCGGGCAATGCGTGCTGTCGACGAGATCCCGGCCTCGAGCATGAATGGCCCGGTATTTCCCAGCGGGGCCTTCGCGCCGGATGAGAGAGGGACGCCGTGTGCCATGCCTTTGACCAGAAAGACTTCGACGGCGTCTTTGCCGCTCGTGTCGGGCCAGGTCTTTCGCGCATGGCCGTTGACGGTTTCGACCATGCTCGGCTGTTCGGGCAGGCCGTGAACGCCAACCCATTGCGCTGCGATGTGCTCGGCGTTGACCGGCTTGACCGTCTGGTCATGCGTGCCGTGCCAGATCGAAATCCTGGGCCTGCGCCCTGCATGCGGCGACGCAGTCGCGACAGCCGACCGCAGTTGTGTCACGCTTGGTGCGTTGCGACCCTGCATGCGCTCGAACGCCTGACCGACGGAGGATGCCACACCATAGGGAAGCCCGCCGATCACTGCGCCGCCTGCGAACACCTCCGGATAGGTTGCCAGCATGACATTGGCCATGGCTCCGCCCGCCGACAGCCCGGTTACGAAGACCCGCGTCGGGTCTGTTCCGTGCGAAAGGACGACTTGTTCGATCATCTCCCGGATGGACAGGGCTTCTCCGGCGTCCCGCCTGGTATCGCCCGGTTCGAACCAATTGAAGCACAGATTGGCGTTGTTGGCGCGCTGCTGCTCGGGAAGCAGCACCACGAAGCCCTTCTCCTCCGCAAGCCGCGTCCAACCCGAGCCATGATCATAACCAGCAGCTGTCTGTGTGCATCCATGCAGGACAACGACCAACGGCGCCTTGGGAGCTAAGATGGTCGGTAGATAAAGCCAGCACCTGAGGGAGCCGGGATTTGAACCGAAGCGGGTCACCTCTACCAATGCGCGCGGGGTCTTTGTTCGGGACAATGCCTTCTCCTTTGCCCGATATGAGCATGAAGAACACATGGGGATGAATGCTGCGCTGCACAAATTATTCTGAGAAAAATATCGATGGGTGCGGAATCGTACCAAACGGCGACTTCCGCAACATGCACCGGGAGCTTGGGAGAGCTTTCTGAATTGTACCTGCTGGGCTCTCAGCTGGCGCCCCCTGGCGATGCGGTCGAGCGGGGGCCAGAGATTACCAAGGTCCTGGTATCGCCTTCAGGCTCGCTCTCCGACGGTCATGCGACCCTTCGGATCTGATATGATTTCATTCCATTCGCGGTATCGTTCCATGTTGTCGAGCACGCTCCAGACAAGCTGGGCCGGCACATCGATTACGATCTCCGTCTCCAATGTCGGCATGCTTCATCTCTTCCATTCACCAATTCCCCGCGAGCCCTCGGGCACTGCGCCTCTCGAACCAATTTGTGACTGGGACGGCCCTCGTAGGAGCCGTCCAAGATGACCCGATCAAACCAGGTCAGTTTTGATGCTCGCGTCCTTCGATTTCAATAACGAGCTCGACGTCATCGCCGATCATTCCCAAGGCCGCCTTCATGCCGAAGTCGCTGCGTTTGATCTTGGCGCGGGCACTGAAGCCCACGACGTGGCTCTTGTCCCAGGGATTTTGCCCTTCCTTGTTGAATGTCACGTCGAGCTTGGCCGGCAGCGTGACGCCGGCGATCGTCAGGTCTCCGACGATTTCGCCGGTCGTATCGGTCGATTTCCGGAACTCCTTGCCGACGAAAGTGATTTCCGGGAACTCGGTCGCGTTGAACCAGTCCGCGCCCTGGATGTCACCGTCGCGCTGTTTGTTGTTGGTGCTGATGCTGGAAACGCCGACCTTGACGTCCAGACTGCTCGCTTCGGGCTTTGCAGCGTCGAACTCGAAGGAACCCGAGAAATCCGTTGCTGTGCCGATCACTCGCGAGAAGCCAAGGTGATCGATGTAAAATGCAATGCCCGAATGGACGATATCGATGTCGAATTTGGCTGCATGGGCCAGCTGGATCACACCAGCCAGCAATGATGCTGCCAGGATTATTGCGTTCAGTCTTCTTCTCATTTCATTCTCCTCCTCTGCTAGACCGGAAAGCTTGCGCCATAGTTGAAAGAGGCCACCGCGACCGCCGCGCCAGCCGGCAGGAGCGCGAGCGCGATGTAGACGGCGAGATGGGTGAATGGCCGTGCAATACCGAGCGCCTTCGAAAGGCCTGGCGCGAGCAACGGCGGAAACACCAGGCTCAGGCCGAGTATCGCTAACGCCACGAGGTCGGTCTTGCGGGTAATGAGCACGACGGTATCGGCGGTTGCGATCAGGCCACCCGCAGCGCCGAGAAACGATGCCTCGCCAAAGCGGAAAGCGGGATTGCGCAGATGCCAGACAAGTGCGCCGAAGCAGGTGGCCGCAAAGATCAGGCAGAACTGGAAAGTCGATGAGGAGGCGCCGAGAAGGGCGATCGGGGCAAACCCCAGGCTCACGACCGCCAACACGCCACCGCGTCGCAGGCTGCTCTCGCGACTGTCCCCCGCTCGATCGCTCATCATCAGTAGAAGGATTGCGGACGCCCCAAAAAGGGCGGCGAGGATCACCTCCCAGGGCGCCACTGACAGCCGCGGCGCGCCGATATAGAGTGCCGTCGCCACGGGCTGGCAAAGCGCCAGCATGTGGACAAGCCTCGGCAGCTTGAGCAGATCGGCCGCCATCCCCACCAGAATCCCGATCAAGACCAGGTAGAATATCTTGTTGACTGCTCCAACTGGCGGAAAGGTCGGGACCTTGTTGTAGGTCAGCCAGTAGGAACCCAGAAAGGCAACGGGCAGCAGAAAGTCGGTCGGCGAAACGATCTTTCGCCAGTGCAATATACCCGACAGGACCAGGGCTACCGCCATCGCGACCAGAGCCGAAGCGATGAGCGCCTCCTCAGGCGAACTGCCCAAACCGACCATAGTGATGTTCCAGATGTTCAGAGATCGACAGGTCTAAACGAGCACTGCTCAAGAGCACTCGTCACCGACAGCATGATTGGCGGGGCGCCTGGGTCAACCCTTGCAGCGGACCTTATGCCTCTGGTTTTTCATCAGAATCCCTCCCATTTCCGCGGTCCCCCGACAGCGGTCCACTGCTGGCATTTAAAGTACTTTTAGTTTTCAAATACCATCCAGTTTCTGCATTCAATCTAGTCTCCGAGATTTCGAATGTCAATCGAGTTTGTTCGGAAATGGGATGCAGTCGGCTCGGCAGCGACTCGACTGAGGATGCGTGGCGCAATTTCGACAAGTATGACCTGCAGTCCGCCAGTGGCGAGGACGAGGTCGTCATACTCATAACTTCGATCTGCAGTGACAACGAGCTTTGCAATCCCGTCGATTGCCAACGCCAGTGCGTCATTCAGGATGATGATGTTCTGCTGTATGATGACGCTCGGCCTCGAGCTCGCCCAGAAGATAAGCCTTGCTGAGTGGCGGGCGCTGATACGGCATCACGCATTCGTCGCCGAGCACGGTAATCAGGCCTTCGAAACCTTCCTGGCGCAGCTTCGTAGCGGCTGCCAACCCTGCCTGACCTGTGCCACAATGACAATCTTCCGGACCATCGGCGCTACATGTCCGCGGGGATGCGGATGACCGCGCCGTCCAGGCGCCCATCGACCTTGACCTGACAGCTCAGCCGGCTCCCGGGTGCGCGTGGCGCCGCGGTAAAATCCAACATGTCATTCTCGTGATCGCCGATCGGATCGAGCAGGCCCGCCAGGGCATCGTCGACGACAATGTGACAGGTCGCACAGGCGGCTGAACCGTTGCACTCGGCGATGATGCCGGGCACGGCATTCTGGATGGCCACTTCCATCAGGCTCAGGCCTTCCCTGGCCGTGCAGCATTGCTCCCTCCCCGCGGGAAGGATGAAGGTGATCTCAGGCATGATTGTCTCCTTTCAGACGTCCCAGGCGACGGGCAGCGTGGTCGGGCCGCGGAAAACCCAACCCTGCATGCGCAGGCCGGCCGGATCGCGCAGACGCAGGTTTTTCAGCCGCTCGAAAAGTCGCGGCACGACGAGTCGGCCCACCATGTGGCGGGCGACCCAGGTTCCGGCGCAGAAATGCGGGCCGGCTCCGAAGGCGAGATGCGATTTCTTTTCGCGGAAGACATCGAAGCGGTCGGGGTCTTCGAAACGACTGCCGTCGCGGTTGGCCGCTCCCACACAGAGACCAATCTGGTCGCCAGCTCTGAGCTGCACGCCGGAGAACACGACGTCGCGCGTCACGCGTCGCGGATACATGCCGATCGGCGAGATCCAGCGGACAGATTCCTCGAAGGCGACCGGCCAGAGATTGGGGTCGGCCCTGACCCGTTCCAACTGGTCCGAATTCTCGAGCAAACCGAGAACGAGCGTCAGAATGGAATCTCGGGGTTCATTGAGTCCGCCACCGACCGCGACTTTGATATTGGCATAGATCTGCTCGATCGTGTGCGGATCGTCCGCGTGGATCATCGAGGAAAGAACCGACATGTTCGGGTTCTCCCGATGATTGGACAAAGCCCGATCGATGGCGGCTTCAACGCCGAGGGCCGCATCCGCGGCCTTGCGGGCTATTTCTTGATTGCCGGAATAGTTGCCGGCGCCGTCGATCAGCGACTGCGACCAGAACGCCATCGTTTGCCAATCGACATCGCGAAAGCCCAAAACTTCGGCCAGCGCCCGGCCCGCCATGGGCGCCGCGAGCGCATAAAAGAGATCGGCCTCGCCCTGCCCCTCGAAGCTGGTCATGACCTCGTCGAAGATGGCCTCGAATCTTGGCGCCCAGCACGCTTTGACGGCACCGGGTCTCAGCGCCGGTTCAACCGCCTTGCGCTCGCGGGCGTGATCCGCGCCGTCCTTGCGCATCATCGTATGGCCCATGACCTTGTTGACCAGGGACTGCGGATTCACCGAGGAGAAAGTCTCGGAGTCCCGCTCCATCGCCATGATGTCGTCGTAACGGGTGGCGACCATGAGATTGGCAGCCTCGATCCGGACGATCGCAGCCATGTCGCGGGCGCGCTTGAAGGTGGGATAGGGATCATCGAGCAGCTCGGCGAAGGTCACATCGGAAATGACCGGCACGGCCGTCGCGACTTCCGTATTTGAGGCCTGCACTCCCATCTCACCCTCCCAAGCAAATGATCTGCCCAAAAGCCTATCGGCGACCTTCCATTCTGACAATTGGATGGATACGATGTAGCCCATCGATAAATTCGATGACCTTGGGGAGGGGCGAGGATGATTCCGGAAGATTTGGCCCAGATCGATCTGCGATCCCTGCAACTGCTCGTCACCGTGCATGATACGGGATCGTTTTCGGGAACGGCGGCGCAGCTCGGCGTCAGCCAGTCCACCGTCAGCTACACCATGGACCGACTCAGGAAGGCGTTTGGCGACACCTTGTTCGTGCGTCAGGGCAACCGCGTCACGGAAACGGAAAAATGCCGCGAACTGGTCTCCCAGGCGCGCGAGGTCGTCAACCGCATGCTCGCAATCGCCGTCCCCGTGGAATTCGCTCCGGCCACGGCAGAAGGCGTGGTGACGCTCTCCTGCAATCACCATGAGCGCTTTCTGCTGGTGCCGGACTTCCTCAAGGCACTGCGCCGCGCCGCACCCCATGTGCAGCTCAACATTCTGGAATCGGCGGTGAACGGTAAGCAGCAGTTGAAGGAGAACATGGCCGACATCGTGCTCGGTCCGGTACGGATACTCGGCGAGGGTTATTTCCGCCGTCGGCTGTTCACCGACCACTATTCCTGCGTGATGGATGCGGAAAATCCGCTTGCTGACGGGACCCTGACGCTGGACCGCTATCGAAACGCCGCCCATGTCACCATCACCTATAACGGACAATGGCAGGCGCTCTATTTCGACGCTTTGAGAGCACGGGATATCTTCCTCAAGCCGCAGCTGACGCTGCCGAGCCATGATAGCCTGGAATTCATGCTAGCCAGCACCGATCTGGTCGCCACCATCCCAAACCGCCTCGCAAGCGTCTATCCGGACACGCTTGTCGTGCGCAGCTTCCCGATCCTCATCCCGATCGAAATCGACATGTACTGGACGGAACGAACACACCGTTCGGGCGTACATCGCTGGGCACGGCAGCTTCTGGCCGACGTTGCGCGAAGCACACTTCCGGACCAGATCACCGACCGCGGCAGGGACGAGGCGGTGAGCCATTCGGGACAATAAGAGGCGAATATCGTCAGGCGCTTGCAGAAATTGACACCTAAAGGTATCAAGATACCAAATGGTATTTTTCTGATTTACTCGGCGACTTACATTGCCGATGATTGCTGTGCATCGACGGAAGCAACGTCACATCGGATATCGACCGGGCTTGTGGATGTGCGGTATGGATCGGCATGTTTGCCGACGCAATCCCGGTGATGAAAGCGGAGAATTGACATGGCCGTGACCGAACTTGGAAGACGTCCCAAGCGTCTGACACGAGAGGAAAGCCGCGCGCTGACCCGGGAGAAACTCCTCGAGTCCGCCTATCTCGTCATGGCCCGCGAGGGCTATGAAAGCGCCTCGATCGACCGCATCGCCGAGGAGGCCGGCTTCAGCAAGGGCGCGTTTTATTCCAATTTCTCCAGCAAGGAAGAGATCTTTCTCGAACTGCTCGAAAGGCACTCGCTGCAGGATGTCAGCGAAGTCACCAAACTGCTCGAGAATGTCCATGATCCCCGCGAAATCATCGACGTGATCGCCAACTGGGCCGACTCACGGTCGGGCGATTCCAGCTGGGGCATGCTCGCGCTCGACCTTTTCCGGCGCGCCAAGCGGGATTCCACCTTCGGCGAGCGCCACGCCCAGCTCTTCCGCAAGCAATGGGCCGGACTGGGGGAAATCCTGCTCAGGATCTTTCCACCCGGCGCTGCACCGGCAAGGGCCGAAGCGCTTGGTGGTATTGTGTGCGAACTCACCTACCAGGCAGCGGCCAGCTTCATGATTGGCCCGACAGTTGGCGAAATGGTCAAGACCACGCTGATCGCGTTCTTGCTTGCCTATGGTGACGGCAAACCGGCACCGGCAGCCGCTCCCGAAGCCGTCAACTCCAAGCGAAAGACAGCCCGCAAGGCTTAAGCCCGCTCAACGGCCGGATCCGCTTCGCCGACGACCCTGGGCCATCCGTTTATGTTGCTGTTCTTTTTGCACCGACAGATCCGATCTGCCGGCCGTTCGAAAAATTCAGTTGACATACCAAAAAGTTTTCCAATACTCAATGGTATATTAATTCGACGCCGTTCGCCGGTCCGTTCTCCGAGGAGGGGGAGCGAACCTCGCTGGCGACGACGCGGATTTCATTTCGATCATGAGGGAGGAATAATCATGGCGGTTCCCAACAATGCTCCGGTCCGGAGCCTCGAGACAATTCTCCAGGAGGCCGGCGGCCCGGTCAAACTGTTGCGCGGCTCGAACATCGGCCCCTACACATTCCCCGTCATACCCCCGGAATTCACCAATTGGCGGGACGAAGTGCGCGCCTGGAAAGACGGCGTCGCCCTTCTCGAACTCTCCTACCACATGACCGAACTGCATCTGCGCGGCCCCGACGCCGTCAAGCTCCTGTCCACGCTCGCGACCAACAAGCTCGATCCCTATCCGGTTCTGCGCGGCAAGCAATTGGTGCTCGCCGGCCATGACGGCAACATGATCGGCGATGCGATCGTTTTCCGGGAATCGGAGGATTTCCTCCGCATCGTCGGCGCACCCTTCGCCAGCGACTGGGTGCAGTACAATGCTGAGACGAGCGGCATGAATGTCACCGCGACCCGCGACGACAACTTCTCCATCCGCTCCGGAACGCGCGACGTTTTCCGAGTACAGGTCCAGGGTCCACTGGCTTTGCCGCTGATGAAGGAAGTCACCGACAATACGCTGCCCGATATCAAATTCTTCGATATCGGCGAGTTCAAGATCGCAGGCCATGCGGTGCGTGCCCTGCGTCATGGCATGGCCGGCGAGCCGGGTTACGAAATCTATGGTCCCTGGGACATTCAGGCAGCCATCCGCGCCGAACTGGAAAAGGTTGGCGAGAAATACGACATGCGCAAGATCGGAGCGCTCGCCTATTCGACCACCGCGCAGGAATCCGGCTGGATGCCGATGCCGCTTCCCGCCATCTACCATGGCGCCGACATGAAGCCGTATCGCGAATGGCTGAACCAGTATTTCCTGGAATCGGTCGGCTCGCTTGGCGGCAGCTTCGTCTCAGACAATATCGTCGACTACTACGTCGATCCGGTGGAAGTCGGCTACAAGTCGCTGATCGACTTCAACCACGACTTCATCGGCCGGGAAGCCCTGCGCGAAAAGGTCGCCAATCCCCGGCGCAAAAAGGTAACGCTCGAATGGAACAGCGACGACGTGCTCGCCTGCATAGGGTCATCGCTGACATCGCCGGGCACCGGGGGCATGTTCATGAAGTTGCCGAATCCGATGTATGCGACCTTCCAGTCCGATACGATCCTCAAGGGCGGAAGGCATGCCGGCATTTCGCAATGGCTGGCCTTCTCCGCCAATGCGGACCGCGTTATCTCGCTGTCGCTTGTCGATCTCGAACATGCCGAGCCGGGCACCGAGGTGACCGTGCTCTGGGGCGAGCCCAACTCCACCCGGCGCCCTGTCGACAAGCACCAGGTCCGGGAAATTCGCGCCAGGGTGGCGCCAGCACCCTATTTCGAGAAGGTGATCAAGACACGGACCCAGTGATTGTTCGTCGGAACGTTATCCAGAACTCCCTTTTCGCGGCGCCACGCATTTCTGCTGGCGCCGCAATCAATTCAGGAGCAGCCCCGCGTTTGCGACAACCATCAAAATTATCGCATATTTCTATATTTTCGAAAATTTCTTGACTCTTCGTAATATTTGAGCGAATGTCGACGCACTGAAGGCCAATCTCATTTGGCGCCCTTTTAGAGGACATTACAGTACCGGTGGGGATCTATGTACCATTGCGTAATTGGATACTATATAGTATCTTAGTTCTTATCAGTATGATTTCGGCGCTTGGAGGAGCAAGGCCGGCTCAACGCTGAGACGGATTTCGGGACAACGAGCTTGCACGGGAGGAAAACATGCTCAGAAGAACCTTCACGAATTTGCTGCTGACATCGGCCGCGATGGCCGTCACTCGGGGCGCCGCGCTGGCGGATACCGGCACGATCAAGATCGGCGTCAGCGCGGCCAAGACCGGCCCGCTTTCGGGTGGAACGGCAGCCGTATACTGGCCCACAGTGAAGCTCTGGGCGTACAACGTCAATGAAAAGGGCGGCATCGACGTCGGCGGCGAGAAGCTCAAGCTCGAGCTGATCGAATATGACGACCAGACCTCGCCCGAGGTGGCGATCAAGAACATCCAGCGCCTTGCGACCGTCGACAATGTCGATTTCCTGATAGCTCCCTATTCGACGGGCATCAATCTCGCGACAGCACCGTTGATCGCCAAATACGGCTATCCGCAGATCATCGCGACCGGCTCGGCCAACGAACTGGACAAGTTCGTCGAGCGCTGGCCGAACACGTTCTGGATGCTGGGTTCGTCCGTCACGCTATCGATGGGCATCGTCGAAACGCTGATGGGGATGCGCGACAAAGGCGAGGTCGGCAACAAGGTCGCCGTCGTCTATGTCGGCGACGCCTTCGGCCAGGAAATGAGCGCCTCGGGCATTCCGGGCCTCCGGGAAGCCGGCTTCGAGGTCGTCTACGAGACCTCCTATCCGCTGGGTACGCAGGACCTGTCGCCGATCATCGCCGGCGCCAAGGCCGCAAACCCCGATGCCTTCATCGCCTATTCCTACCCGCCGGATACGTTCGCGCTCACCGAACAGGCACAGATCCAGGGCCTCAACACCCAGGTCTTCTTTGTCAGCGTCGGCGGTGCGCTGACCGCGTTCGGCCAGCGCTTCGGTGCGGCCGCCGAAGGCGTCATGGCGATGGGTGGCATCAACACCGCGGATCCGAAATATGCGAAGTTCCGCGAACAGCACAAACAGGTGACCGGCTCGGATTCCGACTATTGGGCGAACCCCGTCACCTATGCTTCGCTCGAAGTGCTGGAACAGGCGATAACCAAAGCGGGCAGCAAGGACCGCGCCGCGGTCAACGAAGTGATCAGGGCCGGCGAATTCGACACCGTGATCGGCAGCGTCAAGTTCGACCACAACATCCTCGACAAGGTCTGGACGGCCGGCCAGTGGCAGGGCGGAGCGTTCCACGGCATCAACGGCACGAATGTCGAAGGTGCCGTAGCCCCGATCAAGAAGCCGGCATGGACCTGATCACAACAGCGTCGAGGCCGGCGAGATGATCGCCGGCCTTCCTTCGGGAGGGACCAATGGACATCATCATAACCGGCATATTGCTGGGCGGGACCTACGCGCTGATCGCGCTGGGGCTGACGCTGCAATATGGCGTCGCGCGCATCATGAATCTCGCCAATGGCGAAACGCTTGTCGCAGGCTGCTTCGGTGCATTCTGGCTCTACACGGCGCTGAACATCAATCCGATCATCGGGCTTATCATCATAGCGCCCATCGCGTTCGTGCTGAACTGGCTGATCTACTCGGTCCTGCTCCGACCGCTGGTCAACCGCGCCAGGAACCGGGGCATGCTGGAGGTCGACTCGATCCTCGCGACCTTCGGCCTGTTGTTCCTGACCCAGGGCATCATGCTGCTGGTCTTCGGTGGCGCCTATTTCAGCTATACGTTCCTCGCCACGCCCTTCCCGATCTTCGGCAATTCCTACGGCCTGAACCGCGTCGTCGCATTCGGTGCTGCAGCCATCATCGCCGTCGCGCTCTATCTGTTCCTCTATCGGAGCAGACAGGGCACCGCCGTGCGTGCGGTGGCCGTCGATCCATCATCGGCCAGGCTGGTTGCCATCGATGTCGCGAAGACCGCAGCTTTCGCCTTCGCGCTCGGTGGCGCGCTGACGGCGTGCGGCGGTGGACTTCTCTCGACCTTCTACACATTCAACGCCACGATGGGCGTCGTCTTCACCATGAAGGCCCTGATCATCGTCATCATGGGCGGTGTCGGCGACGTGCGCGGCGCCGTCCTCGCGGCCCTGATCCTCGGCATTGCCGAGACGACCGTTGCCACGCTGATCGATCCAGGCCTGACACTCGCAGCCACCTACGCCCTGTTCATCCTGGTTCTTCTGTTTCGCCCACAGGGCATTTTCGGGAGGTCTTCCGCGTGACGAACCTGCGTTCCACCCCGGCCTTCCATGCCTTTCTGGCCGCAGCCGGGACTGCCATCCTGGCCTGCCTGCCGCTGCTGACGGAGGGCTACTACCTTTCCCTCGGCGTCAACATCATGCTCTATATCGTGCTCTGTACGGCCTGGGCGATGTTTTCCGGACCGACGCATTTCGTATCGCTGGCGACCGCCGCCTTCTTCGGGCTTGGCACCTATAGCGTCGCTGTTGGCATCGATGTCCTGCCCTTCCCGATCCTGCTTATCGGCGGTGCGGTCAGCGCGGCGCTGCTGGCAGGCCTTGTCGGGGCGGCAACGCTCCGGCTCTCCGGGGTCTACTTCGTCATCTTCACTCTCGGGCTGGCTGAATTCATCCGCCAGGTCGTGAACTGGATCCAGACCAAGATCGCTGCTTCCGCCGGTCTCTATGTCTTCACTGACTTCACCGAGGCACATATCTATTGGATGCTGCTTGCCCTCGCCGTCGTCGTCTTCCTGACAAGCTGGGCCATCAGACGTTCCCGCCATGGCTTCGCTCTTCGGATCATCGGCGACGACGAGGCGGTTGCCCGGCATGTCGGCATCGCCACGGCGCGGCTCAAGATCATATTGTTCATGCTCTCGGGCGCCTTCATCGGCATAGCCGGCGCCATCGTCGCCCCACGCTATTCCTATATCGAGCCGCAATCCGCCTTCAATCCGATGATCTCGTTCCTGGTCGTGATCATGGCGCTGCTCGGCGGCACGCGCCGGCTCTGGGGACCGCTCATCGGCGTCGTGCCTTTCACCATCCTCATGGATTTCGTGTCCGCCCACTTTCCTGACCAGACGCCCGTCATCATCGGCATCGCCTTTCTCGCGATCGTCTATGCGCTGCCGGACGGGCTCACCAGCAGGCTTGAGCAGTTGCTGAACAAGTTCCGGAACCACAATGGCGGCGCGACCGGAGTCGCGCAGCCCACCGGCGCGGAGGAACTGGCATGAGCGCACCGGTCCTCACCGTCCACAATGCACGCAAGAAATTCGGCGGCCTGGTTGCCGTCGACGATGTCAGCTTCGACGTCGCCGATGGCGAATTGCTTGGGCTCCTCGGTCCCAACGGATCCGGCAAGACGACGATGCTCAACCTGATTTCAGGCGCTCTTGGCCTGACCTCGGGCGAAATCCGGCTCGCAGGCGGGCGTATTTCCGGGCTTGCGCCGCATCAGATCGCATGTGGTGGCGTCGCCCGCACATTCCAGCTCGTTCGAGTACTGCCCTCCATGACCGCAGTCGAAAACGTCAAGGCCGGCGCCGCCTTTGCCGGCAGGAAGCCCTGGGGTACCGAGGCAGATGCTTTCGCCAGGGAACTGCTGGCCAAGGTCGGTCTTGAAGGCCGCGAGGATCTCTCCGTCGCGTCCATGACCTATATCGACCAGAAGCGCGTCGAACTTGCACGGGCGCTCGCCACGGAACCGCGTCTGTTGCTCCTCGACGAATGGCTTGCCGGCCTCAACCCGACGGAACTGGTGGTCGGCATCGACCTCATTCGCAATATCAACCGGGAAGGCCGCACGATCATCATGGTCGAACATGTGATGGATGCCGTCCGGGCGCTTTGCGGGCGCTGCGTGGTGATGAGCTCGGGCATCAAGATCGCCGACGGACCGTCGGCCGACGTCCTCGCCGAGCCTGAAGTCATCCGAGCCTATCTGGGAGACGACGATGCTTGAAATCAAGAATCTCGCAGTCCATTTCGGCCGGCACGCTGCGTTGCAAGGCGTATCAGCCCATGTGGAAAAGGGCGAAATCTGCGTCATCCTCGGCGCCAATGGCGCCGGCAAATCGACCTTCCTCAAGGCGACAGCCGGCCTCGTCAAGGCAGGCGACAAGACCGAAATCTCCATGAACGGCCGGAAGATCTCGGGCATGCCCGCGCATCTGATCGTCGAAGAGGGGATCGCGCTGGTGCCCGAGGGCCGCGGCATTTTCGGCGAATTGACCGTCGCCGAAAACCTCCAGCTTGGCGCCCATGCCCGGCGCGCCCGCGACGCTGCTGGACGGACGCTTCAATTCGTCTACGACCTTTTCCCGCGGCTCGCCGAGCGCAAGAAGCAGATTGCACGGACCATGTCCGGCGGCGAACAGCAGATGGTGGCGATCGGGCGGGCGCTGATGTCGAAACCCGATATTCTGATGCTCGACGAGCCCTCGCTCGGCCTCTCGCCGCTTCTGTCCAAGGAACTGTTCAAATCGCTGAAGCACATCGCGGAGGGCGGCTTCGGCCTGCTGATCGTCGAGCAGAACGCCAAGCTCAGCCTCCGGATCGCCCATCGCGGCTATCTCATCGAGAATGGCAGTATCACCGGAGAGGACACAGGGGAAAATCTGCTCAACGATCCGGCTGTCATCAGTGCCTATCTCGGTGGCGCGCATGCCGGTGAACAAACCATGGCCCACGCCAGCGCCTGATCTCCTCCCGTATTGCAAAAGAAAGGGCGGCGGCCGGATGGACGGCCGCCGCCCTTTGCAATAGCGGTATTGATCTCCGGCCTATTCCTCGGGCGCGATCGCCAGCGCAATGCTATGCATCGCGGCCACAAACGGGATCTGACAGGACAGGCGCGAATTTTCCAGCCGATGGTCGAGCCCCGAGAGCAGAGCCTCCTCATCGATTGACATCGCGGGCAATTCGAAGCCATCGGGCATGCTCTCGACATAGACATGACAGGTGGCGCAGGACAGGCATCCGCCGCACATGGCGATCAATTCGTCGTGGCCGGCATTGCGGATATTCTCCATCAGCGACAGCCCCTCCCTACCCTCAAAATCCTCAGCTACGCCGCTGCGTGTCCTGACCGTGATGGTCGCCATGCATTCCTCTCCCTTTGAAATCAGTGCCCGCCAGGCCGTCACACCTGCAGCAGCAGATGGTCCTTGAGCGCTATCGACGTGTCCGCGAGGACCGTGAGCGGCACCCTCGCACCGGCTTCGATCAGCTTGCGGCCCTGGACATAGTCGCGGGCGGCGTTGATGCAATCGAGCGCCAGGATCGCGCCGTCCCTGAGGTAGACGACACTGAAGCTCCGTGTCGCGGGGTCGCCCCGCAATACGGTCTCGTCATAACCCACGTTCAGTCCGATAGTCTGAAGCCTGAGGTCGTATTGGTTCGACCAGAACCAGGGCAAAGCCTGGTACGGCTTGGCATCGCCCGAAATCGACCACGCCGCGGTCATCGCCTGGTCGTTGGCATTCTGGACGGACTCGATTCGGATGCCGGCGCCATGGATCATGCGGGCGCAATCTCCAATGCAATAGATATTGGGCAGGCTGGTCCGGCAGAATTCATCAACGTCGATCCCGTTGCCGCCCTTCGCGCCCGCTGCAAGAAGCGGGTCCACTGCCGGCACGATGCCGATGCCGACAATCGCCAGATCGGCCGCGATCGTCTCACCGCCATCCAGCGTGACGCCGGTCACGCGACCGTCCCCGCCGTTGATCGATGAAAGGCCGACATCGAGGCGGATATCGACGCCCTGCGCACGATGCTCCGTCTCGTAGAAACGGGACACCTGTTCGCCCGCGACACGGGCCAGCACCCGGTCCTGCGCCTCAATCAATGTGACCCTCTTGCCGAGTCCCCGGAGGACTGCGGCAGCTTCGAGCCCGACATAGCCCCCGCCAATGATCACCGCATGCTCCGCCCGCGGCAGGGCGGACATCAGCGCGTCGGTATCCGCCTTGCTACGGACATAGAAGACACCAGCAAGATCGTGACCAGGGCAATTCAATCGGCGCGGCTCGCCGCCGGTAGCCCAGATCAACGCGCCATAACCGAGCTCCGATCCATCGTCGAGCGCAATGACTCGTCCGAGCGGCTCGACAGCGGTCATGCGCTTGCCAAGATGGAGATCGACCGCCCTCGACGACCAGAAATCGGCCGGACGCAGCAATATGCGGTCAAACGTCCTCTTGCCGGCCAGATATTCCTTGGAAAGTGAAGGACGGTCATAGGGCAGTTCAGGCTCCGCACCGACCAGCGCGATGGAGCCGGCAAAACCGACTTGCCGGAGGGCACCGGCGGCCTGCGCGCCCGCATGGCCCGCTCCGACGATGATGCAGTCATATGTCGTCGCCGACGCATTGCCCATCATCATCCTACTCCCGCTCCGCGCCGATCAGGACGAAGCACATGGTGGCGGTCGTGCTGCCCTTGTTGCGCCAGGCATGACGCGTGCCGCATTGGACCACGACATCCCCCTGTTCGAGATGCACCTCGGCGCCGTCGTCGAGCTCCAACCAGATTTCGCCGTCGAGCACGATGTCGTAATCGACGGTGTCGGTCGTGTGCATGCCCGGCGCCTCCGCCTCGAATCTCTCCGCGAGGCCGGGAACATGGATGCGTTGCTCAGCATCGGCAGCAGCCGGATCGAACGACGGGCTCATGAAGCCGGCATCCGGCGGGAAGGTCACGATCATCAACCGCGTATCTCCCGGCGCCGGCGGGATGTGCATCTGCGGGGGCGCCTGTTCGGCTTCGTCCTGCGGCAGAGCCGGCTTCGCGGCCGTGGCATAAATGACCGAGGTCATCATTCCGGGAATGGATTGATAGTGATGGGCATTCGGTACCGGCCCGTCATTGACGAAGACAGACTTGCCACCGCGAAGACCGGTAACGACACGACGCGGCACGCGCGGTCTCTCGAACTTACTCATAGATCAGCCCCTTCTCCCTAAGACGCGCGCGCATGTCGTTGATGTCGAGGCTGAACTGGCCCGCCTCGTAGAGCGCGCGCTTTTCTTCTTCCATCGCCTGCCGCTTCCGGGCCTTGGCGAGAGTGTCCGCAGCCGCCTCCCGGCGGACCACGCAGACGCCGTCGTCATCCGCGACGATCACATCGCCCGGTCGGACATAGGCGCTTGCGCAGACGATCGGCATCTGCACATCGGCTAGGGTTTCCTTTACCGTGCCCTGGGCGGAAATCGTCTTGGACCAAACCGGGAATCCCATCTGGCGCAGATCAGCGACATCACGGACGCCGGCGTCGATGACGAGGCCGAGAATGCCCCGCGCCTTGGCGGAGGTCGCGAGCAGGTCGCCGAAATAGCCGTCGTCAGAGGGCGAGGTCGGGGTCACGACCAGGATATCGCCCGGCTGCGCCAATTCGAGCGCCACATGGATCATCCAGTTATCGCCAGGCGCGACCTCGCAGGTCAGCGCATTGCCGCCGATCCGCGCGCCGTCCTGGATCGGCCGCAGACGCGGTGCGAGCAACCCGGTGCGTCCCTGAGCTTCGTGAACCGTGGCAACCCCCAGCGCGCCCAGCGCCGCGCAAATCGCCGGGTCCGTCCGTTCGGTTTTCGTGATGACTTTGGCCAAGGCTGGTTTCTCCCGTCCCAGGACTTCAAGCTGCGGCCGATTGGCCGAGCGCTTTGCGAAGGTAGGTCCGGTCAAAAACGCCAGTTGCCGATACCCGCTTGTCCCCATCCAGCAAGTTGGCTCGGATCATCAGGTCGATGGTCGTTTCCAGTGCCTTGAAAGGAATGGCGAGATCCGCCGGCCACATGCCCATGCCGCGCATGTAGCGGAGGCCCCTGAACGCGAGCGCTTCATCCTCCGGCACCGTGATCCGCTGGAAGATCGGCAGCGTTCTGCTTTCCTTCGAGGCGTCGTTGGTGATCGCATGGGCCTCGGCGAGTGCGCTCAGGAATTTCACGACCGCATCGCCGTTCTTCTCGAGCCAGCCTTTCCGGCCGATGATCGCGGCAAACAGGATCTGCGGTATGACGTCATTGATCTCGCCGATCAGATTATAGCCCGCGCGTTCGGCGAGGAAATTCCACGGCGCCGGCTGCGGCGCGCAGTCGATCTCGCCCGATTGAAGCGCCTCCCAGCGCTTGGTGTGGATGCCGGACAGCACGAATTCATAGTCGCCGGGATAGGTGAGCCCGGCATAGGAAAGCAGGATCTGCGTATAGATCGCGGTGCCCTCGGTCAGCGACGAGGTTCCGATCCTCTTGCCCCTCAGCTCGGCGACGGATCCGATGTCCGGCCGTGCCACGAGCGACATCGGCAGGCGATTGGAGTTCGACGCGATGACCCGCAATTCGCCGCCTTTGACGAAATTCGAAACCGCCCCTTCCGGCGGCGTGATGGCCAGATCCGCCTGGCCATCGACGACGGCGGTGGTTGCCTTGTCGACGCTTCCCATCCGCAGATAGTCGATCTTGAGATCGTGCTTTTCGAACAGGCCCTGTTCCTCGGCCACGAAGACCGGCAGCCAGTTGAAGCCCTGCGCGCCGCCGGCGAGTTTGAGTGTGGTGGTCATGAGCGTTCCTTCCCATCCATGGGTTCGGCCTATCTGCCCTGCGCCTTGAGTTTCCTGCCGAGCCGCGGATAGACCCGCCGCGCGTTGCCTTCAAAGACCGCGTGACGATCCTCGGCACTCAAATCGAGTGCATCGATGTAGCGTTTGGTGTCGTCGAAGCTGTGCCCGGTCTCGGGATCGATCGCCTTCACGGCGCCCAGCAGTTCGGATCCAAAGAGGATGTTCTTGCGGTCGACGACCCTGAACAGGGTGTCGATGCCGGCCTGATGGTAGACGCAGGTATCGAAATAGAGATTGCCCATCAGGTGCTGATCGATCGGCGGCTTTTCCAGCATGATCGACAGGCCGCGATAGCGCCCCCAATGATAAGGCGCCGCACCTCCGCCATGCGGAATGATCAGCCTGAGTTTTGGATGCCGCTCGAAGAGGTCACCCTGAATGAGCTGCATGAAGACGGCGGTATCAGCATTGATGTAGTGGGCGCCGGTCGTGTGCAGGCAGCGCTCGCAGGATCCGGAAACGTGAATCATCGCCGGCACATCCAGCGCGACCAACGCCTCCCACAGGGGGTCCCACCATGGGTCATAGACCGGAGGGGCGCTCCAACGACCGCCCGACGGGTCGGGATTGAGATTGCAGCCGACAAAACCGTCCTCGACCGCGCGCTCCAGTTCCGCGATGACCGATCCGAGATTGCCATCCACGGTCTGCGGCAGTTGGCAGACGGCGGCGAAATTCTCCGGAAACAGGTCGACGATGCGCTTGATATTGGCGTTGGAGACACGCGCCCATTTGTTGGCGATCTCGACATTGGGGATGTGATGCCCCATGCCGGATGCTCGGGGGCTGATAATGGTCAGGTCGGAATCGCGTTCCCGCTGCAGCCGAAGCTGGTTCGCCTCGATGATCGCGACCAGCTCTTCATCGGAAATACCGGGATAGGCCGGCATCTCGCTCGCCATGCCCTCCGCATAGGCTACCTGCGCCTTGCGGAAGTCGTGGTGCTTCTGCGGCTCCGTCGTGAAGTGGCCGTGGCAGTCGATGATCAGCGTCATCACGCGTCCCACTTCGCCGGCAGCACGTTGACGCCGCGGAAGCGCCAGCCTTTTGCCTTGACTTCCTGGTCGGGGTCGAGGCGCAAGTTGGGCAGTTGCTTGAAGGCTTCCTGAAGCGCGATCTCGCCCATGGCGCGCGACAGATAGTGGCCGGAACAGAAATGCGGCCGGAAGCCGAAGGTCACGTGCTGCTTCTTCTTGCGGAACATGTCGAACTGGTCGGCATTCTCGAAGCGAGTTTCGTCGCGATTGGCGGAGCCCATGACGATCGCGACGGACGAACCTGCGGGGATGACAGTGCCGGCGATCTCGAAATCCTCCTTCGAGACGCGCGGCGTCACCCCGATTGGCGCGATCCAGCGCAGGCCCTCGTCGAAAGCCCGCATCGCATGCTCGTCCGGGCTTTCCGCCATTGTCTTGGCCTGGTCAGGATTGGAGAGCAGGCCGGCGCAGGCATTGGCCGCCGCGTGGCCCGGCTCCTGCAGGCCACCCAGGATGATGACGCGCATGGTCGGCGAAATTTCCCTGAGGCTGCGCGCCTTGCCCTCCGGCATGCCGCCGAACATGACGTGGCTCATCAACGTATTGTTCGGCCTTGCCAGCGCCTCGTCATAGAGGACGCCCAGTTGACGATCGATATCGGCGAGCGCCGCATCGAGCCGATCCCAGACCGCCGGATCATTGGCGACATTCTGCAGGCCGAGCGCCATGGCATAGAACCATTCGACGAGATTGTCGTTCGAGGTCTCGGTCAACCCGATAACGTCTCCGATGCAGCGCACGGAAATCGGCTCGAAGAGTTCCGTCGTCAGATTGGCCTCACCCTTCGCCTTGATTCCATCGATGAAGCGTTGAACGACCGGACGTGTCAGGCGCTCGACATAGGTCCGCACCCGCTCCTGGGACAGATTGAAGTCGATACCCTCGCGCAGGCAGGCATGCACCTCGCCGGACATGGTGAGGACATTCGGCATGCCCATGACCCGCGCCTCGGGACGATCCGCGGAGCCCGATGGCCCGAAGATCCTGTCCGTCGAGCCAACCGTGCGGCAGTCGTCGAAGCGGGTTACGAAATATTCGTGTGTGCCCTCGAAATAGGCGACCGGCTCCTCCCGCCTCAGCCGCGCATAGATCGGATAGGGGTCGTTGTAGAGATTCTCGCCCGTCAGCGCCGATGTTTCAGCCATGCTTTCCTCCCGATGATCCCGTTCCGATGCAGCGCTGGGGCGCTTCTCCTCGCACCGGCGTCGAGGTCGTTTCTGCATTAAAATACCTATAAGACTTCAGATACTATCTGGTATCTTAAAGCGATGCCGGTGTCAACAGCCCCCTGGGGCCTGCCTTCAGCCAAGAGTGGTCAGCGCGAGGACGAGGCTCCAGAAAAGCGGGAATTCCGGCCCCATCTTCTGCCAGCGCCAATTGAGGCCATTGATCCTGACGACCGCGTAGCTGGCTCCCAGAAGGACGAGGATGGCTAGCACGGCGGCGACCTTGGGATAGATGCCGAGGACGAGGCCGATTGCAGCCAACGCCTCCACAGCGATCGTCAGTCCGACAAAGACCATTCCGGGCTTGAAACCCGCTGCGTCGAAAGTGCCGGATGCCTTGGCATAGTACATGGCCTTGCCCAACATGTGGGGCAAAAACCATATTCCGCAGAGCACGCGCAGCAACTCGACCAGACTCCATTCCATACCGTTCCCCTCCCGTTTGACCCAGTCGTCGCCGCCACCCGATTCTTCCCGCGGCGGCCGGGCACGATTGGTCTTGCAAATTGCGATACCATACAGTATTTAAAAACCACAACGTATGTCAATACGGATTGGTAGATCAACGAGAGGGAGGAGAACATGACGCAGACAATGCGGGCCGCGCGCCTGCACACCGTCGGTGAGCCGATGAGAATTGACCAGGTGCCCCGGCCGGTCGCCACGGGCACCGATGTGGTCGTCGAGGTAAAAGCCTGCGGCATGGTGCCCAACCTCGCCAATGTGCTGGCGAACTGGGAAACCTGGTATCCGCAAATGCCGATGCCGCCGCGGCCGGCGATCCACGGTCTTGATCCATGCGGCATCGTGCACCAGGTCGGGGAACAGGTTGTGGCGCTGAAGCCTGGCGACCGCGTCTATGTCAATCCGGGCCGCTTCTGTGGCGCTTGCCACGAATGCGGTTCGGGCCGTCCCCAGGCCTGCCAGCATTGGACGCTCGGCGGCTATTTCGGCTACAACCCGAAGAGCTTGGAGATGTTCGCGCGCTATCCCTATGGCGGCTTTTGCGAACACATGCTGGCGCCGCAGGCCCAGGTCGTCAAAATCCCCGACACCATGTCCTATGTCCAGGGCTCGCGCATGGGCTATCTCGGCACGTCCTATGCGGCGCTGAAAAAGTGCGGGCGGCTGACGGGCCGGTCGCTGATCATCAACGGTGCAAGCGGCACGCTCGGAGTCGGCGCAACGCTCTTCGCGCTGGCCATGGGTGTCGGCAAGATCTATGCCGTGGCGCGCGGCGAAGAATTGCTCGACCGCCTCAAGGCGCTCGCGCCGGACCGGATCGAAACCTTCTCCAATCGCACCGGCTCGACCGCCGATTTCGTCAAGGCGAAGACGAATGGCGTCGGCGCCGATCTGATGCTCGACACGCTTGGTGCCAAGGCGCCCCTCGAATCCATGCTCGACGCGATGAAGGGCGTCCGCCGCGGCGGCCGCATCGTCAATATCGGCGGCACGGCGGGCGATCTTCCGGTCGATGTCAAATGGTGGATGGACGAGCAGATGGAACTGATCGGTTCGGTCTGGTTCACTGCCGCTGAAGGCATGGAGATTGCTGCCATGGTCGACAGCGGTGTCATCGACCTCTCGGTAATGGAGCCGATGGTCTGGCCGCTCGAACGGATCAACGAAGCGATTTCCGGCGTCACCAAGGAGAACGGCGGCTTCACATACTATGCGGTGACGATCTGATCCCGCGAGCAAGGCATGGACGACGACCTCTCCATGCCATCTCCGCAGGGATGCGCATTCGCTGCCTTGAACGCTCACCCCCATGGCGAGGGCTTCAGGCAGGAAGGGCAAGGCGGGAAACGACGGATCGGCCCATCCGCGCTTCCAGCTGATCAAACAGTTCTGCCAGATCGTCGTGATTGCACGCCACGCCGAAAACCACGTGATCGGGACGAGCCAGCACCGCGAGAGCCTGGAAAGAAGACAGCCAGGTCTTTAGAACGCCGTCCTCCTCGCGCAAATCACCCAACGCATCCCCGAATTCGTGAATGGCGACGTCGAGCCAACCTGCGCGCAATCTCTCGGCGTCAGTCAAATCCAGACCATAGGTCATGAGGGTGAAGCCGTTGCCTCCAAGGTCGTCGAGCCGGCTTCGGCCATGCTCGACACCGATCCACGGCTGAGGACACACTTCGCCGGCGCCAGGCGCGGGCGTTCCTGCAGTATCACGCGCGATCAGGCCGTCCGATATCGGCGGGAAGAGATCCTGCCTGACGAGCACACCCTTTCCTTCCTGCGCGAGAGCCTTCATTCTCTCATTGCGCACTTCGGCCCTGGCAGGGTCTATTTCGCATATCACCTCGCCCAACTCCTTGGTGATGGAAATGACCTTATGAACCAGCGGACGCCGCTCCTGCTCGTAGGTGTCCAGCAGAGCGTCCGGCGCGCCCTTCAGCACCGCAGCGAGTTTCCATCCGAGATTGGCGACATCCTTGATACCCTGGACCATGCCCTGAGCCAGAAATGGCGGCGTCATGTGACATGCGTCACCGGCCAGGAATACGTTTCCCACGCGCCAGGTCTCAGCCACCAGCGCATGGAAGCGATAGGTCGCAGAGCGCCAGATTTTCGCCTGTCTCGGCTTGAGCCATGGCGAAAGCAGCTCCCAGATGCGATCTGGTCGATTGAGTTCCTCCGCGATCTCGCCGGGAAGCAGCATGAACTCCCAGCGCCGCAGTCGACCCGGCAGGACGACGAAAGTGTGAGGCCGGGAGGGGTCGCAAAACTGCATATTGGTCTCGGGAAGACCAACCACGTCTTCGCCAACGATGACATCGATGACCAGCCACGGCTGGTCGAAGATCAGGTCCTCGAACTTGATGTCGAGGGTCCAGCGCACCAAGCTCGGGCCACCGTCGCAGCCGATGACAAAGCGCGGATGCAGTTCTGCGCTGTCGCCGCTTTCGACATCCCTGATGTTGACGATCGGCGCTTCGGGCCTTTTCAGCGATGTGAGTTCGACACCCGTGAGAAGCGTCACACTGTCCTGCGCCCTGGCTCCGTCGCGCAGAACTCTTTCGAGCTGCGGCTGGACAAATGTGAGATATGCCGGCCAGCCGAGCTTGTGAGGTGGTGGTGGCGAAACGAACCGGCGCAAGACAGTGCCATCGGCCGCACGATAGATGGAATCCCTGTATTCCCCGACGACCTCCGCCAGTTGATCGGCAACGCCAATATTTTGGAAGACACGCATCACCTCGTGATCCATGCCGATCGCGCGCGGCAGGGCGTAGACGTCCTCCCTGGTATCCACGCCCAGAACATCAATTCCCAAACGTCCCAGGATATTGCAGAGCGTTATGCCGACAGGACCGAGCCCGACAACAACAGCATACGGGGACGTGTCGGAAATTTGCATGGCAAGTCAGTTTGTCTTCGCGCCCGCGAGCACAACGGCAATCGTCGCAGGAGAATTGTGAGGATTCCGCCAGGCGTGCCGCGCGCCGTGCTGCACGAATGTGTCTCCGGCGGCGAGTTTGACCGTGACTCCGTCGTCCAGTTCAAGCACGACGTCGCCGGAAAGAACCACCCCGAAATCCACGGTCGGAGTCGTGTGCATGCCGGGATGCTCCATCTCAAAGGTCTCGGCGATACCGGGCGCTGCCATCGCATGTTCCGGGCCCGCAAGTTCGGGTCGGAAGTTGGGCGACATCATCACGGCGTCCGGCGGGAAGGTGACGATGATGAAGGTCGAGCCGCCCGCCGGCTGGAGCAGCGTTCCATTATCAGCCATCGGATCCTTGCCGTCATGAGGCAGCGACGGCACGTCCGACGTCGTCCAGATAGGGGCAGAGATAAAACCCGGCGTATGCTTGAGTGCCATTTCCCGGGGCGAAGCCCCGTCGCTGACGACGACCGATTTGCCGGCGGCATTCTTCGCAGTAACCACGCGTCTGAAAGTCATGACATCCTCCCACGTCATATGTCGAAAAGCTGGAATGCCCGCCGCCTTCGGCGGGCAGATGAAAATCAGGGGCAGATCACATAGTTGGAAAAGCCGCCATGGCGCTGCGCGATGCCCGAAATTGCTGAATTGACCTCCGAGAGCGGATAGCGCTGCGTTTCCAATATGGACAGATCTGCGACCCCGGATGCGACCATGTCGGCCATTTCCTGCCCTTCCTGCGTGGTGAACCAGGCCGAGCCATAGAGTCGCTGATTGTGATCCATAAGCCAGTGAACATCGAGCGCGACTTCGCCGGCCACTGCCCCGACGTCGACGCCAATGCCACCGCGGCGCATGCCCCGCAGCCCCTGCAGGAAGGTTTCATGCTTGGCGCCCGGGCCAAGGCAATCGATGAAGGCATCCGCACCCTCGCCATCGGTATGCGCCAGAGCGAAATCCGTTACGGAACCATCGTCGATCGAGAAGACCTCGATCCTGTTCGGCGCCAGCGCCTTGATCTCTTCGAGAAGCTTCTTGTCGCGGCCGGTGCCGAGGATCTTGTTAACCCCCATGGCAAGGCCGAAGATCGCAGCACCGATACCGAGCGTGCCGCTGATGCCGTTGACGAGGATCGTATCGCCGGGTCCGGCACTGACCTTCTTGAGCGCCGAATAGGCCGTGCCGAGGTAGCCCAGACGCGCAGCCTGCCCATAGTCCATATTGTCCGGGATCTTCACGATCGCAGAGGACGGCGCGACCATATATTCGCTCAGGCCACCGATCGGGTAGTCCGCGAAGGTCTGCATCGCATGTTCGGAGAAGCCGAAATATCCCTGGAAGGCATAGTGCTTGCAGGAAATTGAATCGCCGCGACGGCAGTGACGGCAGGTGCCACAGCTGCGTCCGGGATTGACATAGACCCGGTCGCCGGCCCTCAGGCCATGGACCTGGCGTCCGACCGCGGCGATTTCACCGGCCGGGTCGAGGCCGAAGACAGCCGGAAGCGGGGGCTGCGGCATGTGCGGAAACCAGGTCGGCCAGTTGGCGAGAATGTTGTGCAGGTTGGGAACGATACCGCAGGCCTTCACCCGAACGAGGACATCCATGTCGCCCGGCTTCGGTGTTTCCAGCGTTTCGACCTTCATCGCGCCGCCGACGGTATGCATGCGCGCGGCCGTCATTGTCTGCGAAATAGTCATGAATTCCTCCTCGTATACCAAAATCAAGAAGACCTTGATGGGTCTGGCGCTCCTCCGCCTGAGGACGTTGGTATTCCAAAATTTTCGAAATTTCAAGTCTTTTCGTAAAAATTGTTTTTCATCCGAGGATCCAGTATCGCGTCAGAATCACTTCAATGCCGGAAATTGCTATTCTTTTTCAATGCACTATGCCGCACGACCGCACGCTGCGATCGATCTTCAGTCATTAGAAATCTGAGACTGGCGACAGCTTGCAGCTATTCAGCCGCCGCGTCGAACCGTTTGGATTTTGAAGGAGCAGCCGGAAGGTCGGGGAACAGGTGGCCGGCAAACTCGATCACATTCTCGCTCGTCTCGCGGATATGGCGATCGATAAGGCGCAACGCATTCTCTTCGTCGCGTTCCAGCGCAGCATCCGCGATCATCTTGTGCTCGGCGCCCTTCTCGCGCCACTGGGTGCGGAACTGGGAAGACATGCGCCGATAGCGATGCGCACGCTCGAAAAGCTTGCTGCGAATTTCAAGCAGCACGGGCGACCCGCAGGCCGAGACCAGTGAATAGTGGAATTCGCCATGCACGGCGCTCCACTCCTCTGAGAGATAATATTCCTTGCCCAACCGCTGCTGCAGCTTGTCCATGCGGTGATAGGTCGACAGGATATTGGCTTCCCAGCGATCGTCGCCATTGCGAATCGCCTTGCCCAGCGCCTCGCGCTCGATGAGGACGCGCACATTGGTCAGGTCGTTGAGATCGGAGATCGATACGGGCGCGACCATGAAGCCGCGCTGTCCCTCGGAAACGACGAGATTTTCCGCAGCCAACCGCGAGAGCGCCTCACGCAGCGTGGAAAAGCTCACATTGTACAGGGTCTTCAGGGCCTCGAAGCGGAGCTTCTCGCCCGGCTTCAGGACACAGTTGATGATATCAAGCCGCATGCGTAGCAGGACATCGCCCGCCCTCGTCTCTCCGCCAGCCTTTTGAGTTTCCACGCGATTTCTCCCACATCCTCGAGCGCTACCGCCGCGTCCAGCCATTGCCTCGAAGGATTACAGAAAATTTCGAAAAAAATCAATGTTGTTGAAATTCTCCACCTTTTGCCCTTGATCAAGGGCTTGTCACGTCGCGGCCTTCAATGTTTACGATAGTCCAAATATTTTCGAAAAGTAGATCGGCAATGCGCTTTCTCAGCTTCATCCATCGCGATCGGGCGAGCTATGGCTGCATCGTGCAAGGCGGCGTCGCGGATCTTCGCTCGCGTAGTGGCGAGCCCGACCTCGCCAGCTATCTCGGTACCCACTTTGCACAACTCGGATCGGAGAAGGGACTTCGCCCCGACATCCCGCTCGATGAAATTCGATACCTCCCGGTCATTCCCCGCCCGTCGAAAGTCCTATGCGTCGCGATCAACTACCGGGAGCACGATGACGAAACGACGGAGCGGCCGGAATATCCTCTGCTGTTCTCCCGCTTCGCCGCTTCGCAGACTGGTCACGACGAACCGCTTGTGAAGCCATTCATATCGGACAAATTCGACTATGAAGGCGAACTAGCAGTCATCATAGGACGCGAGGGACGACGGATCGCGGAGGCCGACGCGCTGTTCCATATCGCTGGCTACAGTTGCTTCAACGATGGCAGCGTACGCGACTGGCAGAAGCATTCGACCCAATTCACTCCCGGCAAGAATTTTGTCCAAACCGCCGGCTTCGGCCCTTGGATGGTTTCCGCCGACGAGATTCCTGACCCGACCGCCCTCGAGCTGACAACGCGGGTCAACGGAGAAATCAGGCAAAGCAACAATACCAGCCGCATGATTTTCTCCATTCCCTGGCTGATTTCCTATGTCAGCCAGTTCACCATTCTCGAACCGGGCGACGTCATCGTGACAGGCACGCCATCGGGATTCGGCTCGACACGCAAACCTCCCGTCTTTCTTGATGTCGGCGATGTCGTGGAGGTTGAGATCGAGAGAGTGGGCACGCTGAGAAATGTCGTCACAGCCGAAACAAACACCTTTTCATAATTTCGATAATTTTTTTTATTTCGAAATATCTTGATATCATCCGATCCTTGAAGTATCACAGAGCACGATGGATTTCAGAATTCGGGAGGAAGCCATGACGCACATCGTGCATGCCGTCGGGCACATGAAAGTCAATGTCATCGATCCACAGGCGGTTGTCCGCGATGCCACGGAGATTCTTGGCCTGCATGTTACACGGCAAGACGACAACCAGACATGGTTGAGCTCGAATGGCCGCGCCGCTGAACTCGTCCTGATCCATGGAAACGAGAATTCCGCCCACACGATCGGGCTCGAAGCCCTGACACCCGAGCTGGTCACCGAAGCGGCCTCCCGTATCGAGGCCGCAGGATGCCGCATCCTCTCGCGCGAGCCGAGCCTCGACTGCATCGCCGCGGCTGTGACGTTCGCGACGCCGGAAGGATTGCGCTTCGAAATCCATACGCCGATCCGCAACAAGACCTATGGGCGGCGCTATCCGACGACAGGTGTCGGTCCCAACCGGCTCGATCATATCAACCTCATCACGCCCGATCCTGCCGCCACCCGCGCCCAGCTCGAGGCGATCGGCGGCCTCAGACTGTCAGAGCGCATGGTCAACGACGCGCTGAGCTGGATGTATGGCGGCAACCGGCAGCACCACGTGCTGGGACTGGTCAAAGGTGAGGCCGCCGGCCTGCACCATGTCTCCTTCGAATTCCTGGAATTCAATCAGTATCTCAGGCTGGGCGACATCCTCGACCAGTTCGACCGCCAGCTGATGTGGGGACCGGGTCGGCACCGCCCGGGCGACAATACCTATGCCTACTACACCGATGCCAGCGGCATGATGATCGAGTGCTCGGGCGTCATGGCACACATCGCCGACGATGCCGACTTCACGCCCAACGTGATCACCAATCTCGATCGTCCCGGCAATGTCCGCGACATGAATGTCTGGGGTACGCCCGCGCCTGTCGAGTGGCGCGAATATTTCCACCCCTTCGCCAAGATCGGCTGAGCCCCAAATCGAGGAATTGAAATGCAGGAAAAGCTTTCCTTCATGTCCGACGGGCTGAAACTCTCGGCCGTCCTTCACGTTCCGGACGGACGCAAATCCGGCGAGCGCCTGCCGGCCTTCATCGTCTGCCATGGTTTCGTCGGCTCCAAGGACGAGAGCCATGCGCAGATCCAGGCCGAGATGCTGGAAGCCTTCGGTTATGTCGCGCTACGCTTCGATTTCCGCTCCTGCGGCGAGAGCGATGGCGAACGCGGCCAGGTGCGCTGCTTCGACCAGGTGGCGGATGCCAAGAACGCGCTGACGTTCCTCGCCGGCCGTGATGAGGTCGATCCGAAGCGGGTCGGCATCACCGGCCACAGTTTCGGCGCGGCAGTCTCGGTCTACACAGCCGGCGTCGACGACCGCGTCGCCTGCTGCCTCTCCTCCTGCGGCTGGGGCAATGGAGAACGCAAGTTCCGCGGCCAGCATCCCACACCGGAATCCTGGGACAAGTTCATGGGCATTCTGGAAAAGGGGCGCAAGCACAAACAGGAAACCGGTGAGAGCCTGTGGATGTCACGCTTCGACGCAGTCCCGATCCCTGAACAATTGCGCAAGAACCTCTCGCCCAAGGCGATCATGGAAATTCCGGTCGAGACGGCATGGTCGATGTTCAATTTCCGCGCCGACGATGTGATCGCCAATATTGCGCCACGACCGCTGCTTCTCTTCCATACCGCAAACGACATCATCACGCCGACGGTCGAATCCATCCAGATGTTCGAGAAGGCCGGCCAGCCGACCGAACTCATGCTGATCGACACGACCGCGCATTTTCCGCTCGCCCCCAATGACGCGCCGCGCACCAAGATGATGATCAAGGGCTGGCTCGACAAATTTTTCCCCTCGCCGCTTGGCAGCGCGTCATGAATGTGGCCGCGCCGAAAAGGCTGATCGACAAGAGGGGGCTTGAAACCTTTGCCGCATCGCTTCTGGAAGCCGGTGGCTTTCGAACTGATTATGCCCGGCAGACCGCCGAACTCCTGGTCTGGGCCAATCTCCGCGGTGCCGACTCCCACGGCGTCCTGCGCATTCCCCGCTATATCGAAATGACCGAGCAAGGCATTGTCCACGGCCAGGCCGTTCCGAAGACCTCCTCAGAGTTCGGAGCCATCGCAGTTATCGAGGGTGACCGCGTGCCCGGCGCCTCCGGCATGATCATGGCGACCGACAAGGCGGTGGATCTGGCGGGGAAATTTGGCATCGGTCTTTGCTCCATCCTGCGCACCAGCCATGCCGGCGCAATCGGGTATTTTGCCGAGCGGGCTGCGAAGGCCGGCAAGATCGGCCTCATCATGTCGGCTTCCAAGCCGCTGATGATCTACCACGGCTCCCGCACCCAAGGCGTTTCCACCAATCCACTGTCGATCGGCGTGCCCACGGGAGATCGACAACGGCCGATCCTGTTGGACATGTCGACGGCCGCCGTCGCGCTCGGCAAGATCATGGCGGCGAAGGATGCCGGCAAGTCCATTCCAGAAGGCTGGGCTGTCGACGCCGAAGGTGCCGCCACCACCGATCCCGCCAAGGCCAAGGCCGTGCTGCCGATGGCCGGGCCAAAAGGCTCCGGCCTCTCGCTGATGATCGAGATCCTGGTGAGCGTGCTGGCCGGCAATCCGCTTATTTCCGCGGCTTTGACGGATAAGCGCGATGCCGGCTTCAATGGCCTTGCGATCGCGATCAATCCGCAAGCTTTCCCCTTGGGCCACATTTTCACGGACGATGTCGACAAGCTTGCCGACGCTATCCACGACTTGCCTCCGGCGGAAGGTCCGGGACGGGTTCGCCTTCCGGGCGAGGGCGGCTTCGACCTTGCGGCCGAGCGCGAGGCGAAAGGCATCCCTCTTGTTGCCGGCACGATTGCCAAGCTGAAAGAGAAGGCTTCAAAGCTTTCGGTTCAAATTCCGTCCGCACTTTTGTGAATTGCTTTTGACCTGGGTAAAGGGAAGTGGAATCGAACCTTATACCGGACGTTCAGTTCATCGATCCGGACGAAGCGAAGCGAAACGTGACCCATCAGACGACGCCTTTCTTGAAAATGAAGCAACCGTACGGTCCGGGGTCCGATGTCCTTACAATGGCGAACGACTTCTTGGCGGCATCGTAGAATGCGAAGCGTTCCAAGGGTTCGATGGACACGGGACTGCCGTGCGCGAAATTGACGACCCTTTGGATGGCGTCGAAGATCGGCATCTGCTTGTCGGGATCATCGACCACCTTCATCCGCTTCACCGGCGCATCTACGAACGTGTCCAGTGGGAACAGCGACAGGATGGCCTGCGCGGCGCGCGGGATGCCGCACCCGGATAGATCGATGAGTTTGCCGTAGGTCGTGTTTTTGGCGATTGTCTGTGCCGGATGATTGATATCGCAGATGACCAACTCGTCGCCGTGGCCCATCAACATCAGAGCGTAGATCAGCTCCGCATGAATAATCGGATCGATACCCATCAACATTCGACAATGCCCCCTAAATCACTGACGCGAAGTCTATCTTCGATGAGGAACTCAGCGTGAGCGCGGTGTGCTCACCAGAACCGCCGCCGCACGGTTTGCAGACTCAATCGCGGGGCGGATTGCCCTGCCCCGTGCGAGTTCCGAGGCGAGGACGCCGGTGAACTCGTCGCCCGCGCCATGAGTATTCACGAGTTCCACCTTGATCGCCTCGACTAAGAACGCTTCGCCTTCATGGGTCGCACAGGCGACGCCCTCCCCACCGGCAGTCACCACCACTACTGGATATCGCTCCGCGAGCAGTTTCGCGGCGTTCGCCGCACCTTCGAGCGTATCGACTACCGGAAGCTCGGCCAGTTGCTCGGCCTCGATGCCGTTGACGACCAAAACATCAACCAACTGCTCAAGGTCGGCGGAGAGAGGCCGCGCGGGTGCTGCATTGAGAACCACTTTTCCGCCCACGGCCTTCATCGCCCTGGCTGCGGCGACGTTGGCGTGATCGGGCACTTCGTTCTGCAGGACCAAGAGCGCGCCGTCGACGAACGCTTCGGCAGCTGCGCCCACATCCCCCTGACCAAGGGTCAAATTGCTGCCGGAGACGATGACCGCGCCGTAATCGCCTTCACTGTCGAAGATCGCGACACTCATGCCGCTGCCGACACCGCTCACTTCCTTGACGAAGCGATGATCGACCTTGTTGCGCCGGAGGTTGTCGGTGAGGGCATGGCCGAAGTCATCATCGGCGACCGCGCCGACCATCGACGTGGCTATCCCTGTCTTCGCCGCAGACACAGCCTGATTGCCACCCTTGCCGCCGCATTTCGGGTGCCAGCGATCTCCCGTCACGGTTTCCCCCTTCCGAGGTCGTGCCGGGCCATGCACCATGATGTCATAGTGCAGGCTGCCGAAGACGACGACGGAGGGCGATGCGGAACTCATGGAAACCTGTCCTTGCGTTTGGATGTTACGGCGGACATCGTCTTTTCGAGATTTCTCTCCGCCGCCTGGTAGTTTCGCTGTGCGACGGCCATGAAGAGCGCGTCGAGGATGTTGAGCTGTGCGATCCGGGCCGCGGCGTTCTCGCCCATCAGGGGCGAGCCTTGCGCGGTGGAACACAGGACAATGTCGGCGATCTGCGCCAGCGGCGATCCGCCGTAATTGGTGATGGCGATCGTCCGCGCCCCCGACTTGCGCGCAAGCTGTATGGCATCGATCACGGCGGTGGTGTTCCCCGAATGGGAGAAGCCGATCGCGATGTCGTCGGTCCCCAGCAGCGACGCCGACATCAGCATCATGTGCGAGTCGTCCTGAACATTGGCGCGAACGCCGATCCTCAGGAATTTGTGGGCTACATCGCGCGCGATCTGCGCCGAGCCGCCAACACCGTAGAAGTCACGTTGCCCCGCCTTCGCCAGCATGTCGGCGGCACGGTCGAAGCCGTCGACGTCCAGGATCGCCAGCGTTTCCTCGAGCGCATTGATCGACGTCCGGAAGACCTTCTGGATGATCTCCCTCGAACTGTCCTCGACCGAGAGTTCCTGATGCATCTCGGCCGTCGGCAGCCTGTTATAGCTGGAGACCGCAGACCTAAAATCCCGGAACCCGCTGAAGCCGAGCTTCTTGGTGATCTTGACCACCATCGCCTCGGAGACGCCGGCTTCCGCCGCCAGGTCCTTCAATGCGGTATCCTCCGAAAAATCCCTCAATCCGAACACCGTTTCCACGACACGTGCCTCCAGAGGGGTGAGCTGCGGCATCATCATTCGGATGCGCGGGCCTACCGCCTTGGGATCATTTGCAGAATTCATCCTCTTCCCCTTGTGACGCGATCGATCATCATCGCGACAAGGATAATAAGACCAGTGGCCAGGAGTTGATAGAAGGCCTGGACGTTCATCAGCGTCAGTCCATTGCGCATCGCACCCAGGATGACAGCACCAAGGATTGTGCCGATGACGCTGCCCTTGCCACCCATGAGGGAGGCTCCGCCGATCGCCGCAGCTGCAATAGCATCGAGTTCCCAGAGGTTGCCGAGAATGGGTTCTGCAGCGCCGAGGCGGCCGATCAGGATCATCGAAGCGAGGGCCGCCAGGACGCCAGAGATGACATAGGCGGTAATCTTGGTAATGGCGATCGGAACGCCGGCGACATAGGCGGCTTCCTCGTTGCCGCCGACAGCGAGGAGATATTCGCCGAGCGGCGTCTTCTTCAGAAGAACCCAGGCGGCCAACGCAACGACAGCAACGATAATGACGGGAATAGGAAGGCCGACGAGGGACCCGTTGAACAGCGACCGGAAACCCGGGGGAATGCCCAGCACTGGATTGCCGCCCGTGTAGATCAGCGCGATGGCACGATAGGTGCTGAGCGTGCCGAGTGTGACGATGAAGGGCTGAAGGCCCGCATAGGCGACGAGCACGCCGTTGACGAGGCCGCAGATGGCTCCGATCGCCAGACCTGCCAGGATGGCAAGCGGCACGGGCACCCCGGCGACAAGCATCGTCGCCGTGATCACGGCCGAGATCGCAGCGGTCGGGCCGACCGAGAGGTCAATGCCCCCGGAAATGATGACCAGCGTCATGCCTAGCGCCAGGCACGCATTGATGCTCGACTGCTGCAGGATGTTGAGCAGGTTCCGTTGCGACAGAAAGTCGGGTGCCAACAATCCAAAGATGACGACGATGGCGACCAATCCGATCAGGGTGCCGGCGTCGCGTACCGAGAACGAGCCGAACAGCTTGGACGTAGGCACTGCGGCATTCTGGGTCGTGTCAGACATGGATAAGTTCCTGTTGGTCATGCCGCACCACGGCGGTTGTCGGCCTTCCCAACAGCGTGGGAGACAATGGTTTCTTCGGAGAGTTGGCCGCGGCCGAGTTCAGCAACGACAGCGCCGTCGCGCATGACGAGCACGCGGTCGGAGACCCGCATCACCTCGGGAAGCTCGGAGGAGACGACGATCACCGAATGTCCCTCGCCGGCGAGTTCTTCGATCAGGTGATAGATTTCGGATTTCGCGCCGACGTCGATGCCGCGCGTCGGCTCGTCGAACAGCAGGATGCGCGAGCCGGCCGCAAGCCAGCGGGCGATGATCGCCTTCTGCTGGTTGCCGCCGGAAAACAGCCTGATCTGCCTGTCGAGCTGGAAAGGTCGCAGGTTGACGCGCTTGAGCAGGTCTTCCGCCGTGCGCTTGAGCTTGCGGTGGTTGATGATCCCGGCCTTCGAAAACCGGTTCATCGACGGCAGCGCCATGTTGATGCTGACGGAGCGGCCCGGAATGATGCCTTCGCGCTTGCGCTCCTCGGGAAGCAACCCGATGCCCGCGGCAATGGCGGCGCGGGGGTTGGAGAGCGTCAGGGCTTTGCCGTCGACCTTGACCGTGCCGGAGACGACCTTGTCTGCGCCGGAAAGCGCGCGCAGCAGTTCGGTGCGGCCCGAGCCGACAAGTCCGGCGACGCCAAGGACCTCACCGGTGTGAAGGTCGAAAGACACGTCGCGGATGCGATGGGTCGACAGGTTGCGGACCTCGGCGCTCACGGCATCGGTGGTGTGGGAGTGATGTTCCTCGGACAAGAGCTCGCGGCCGACCATCTTGGCGATGACGTCTTCCGGTGAGGTCGTCTTCAGATCGACACCTATGCCGACAACCTTGCCGTCGCGCATCACCGTGGCGCGCTGACAGACACGGAAGACCTCATCCATCTTGTGGGACACGTAGATGATCGAGACCCCGCTCGCCGCCAACCGCTCGATGACCTCGGCGAGCCGTTCGAATTCGCTTGGGGTCAAGCTGGACGTGGGTTCGTCCATGGCAATGATCTTGGCCTTGTCGAGGAGGGCTCTGGCAATCTCGACGACCTGCCGCTGAGCAACCTTCAGGGTCGAAATGGGAACCGAAGGGTCGATCGACGGATCGATCATCGCAAGCGCCTCGGCTGCCCGCCTTTCCTGTTCGCGGCGATCGACGATCATGCCTCCGAAGCGAGTGAGCGAATGACCGAGGAACATGTTCTGGGCCACACTGAGATGCGGCACCTGCTGGAGTTCCTGGTGGATCATGGCGACCCCGGCCTGGCGGGCACTCTCAGGGCGCCTGAAGTGATGAACAACGCCATTGATCCTGATGTCGCCCTCGGTCGGGCGGAAGACGCCCGAGAGGATGCGGAGAAGGGTCGACTTGCCGGCACCGTTTTCCCCCAGCAACGCATGGATTTCACCGGGCGCAACCTCGAAGGACACGTCGGAGAGCGCCTTGACGCCGGGAAATGCCTTGGAAATGTTGTCGAACGCCAGTCTGGCAGTGGTCATGAAAGTCCAACCTTTGAGAGAGTGGACGGCCGGCTCCGCCGACCGTCCCGCTTGGCAGGCGTTTACTTTCCGGCTGCCTTCATCAGAACCGAGCGGACGTCGTCGCTCTGGTATTCCTTGATGTTGTCCTTGGTGATCAGTGCCTGCGGGGTTGCGACGACGCGCGGCAGCTTCTGGCCAGAGACCAGCCGCAGCGCGACTTCCATCGCGACCTCGCCCGTCAGGACCGGGAAGCTGTCGACGGTACCCGTGAGTTCGCCCGCTTCGATCGACTTGTAGGCGTCGGAGATACCGTCTGTGCCGAAGACGACGACCTTGTCCTGCAGGCCGGCGGCCTTCACAGCCTCGACGACACCGAGCGCCATGCCGTCATTGTTGCAATAGAAGCCGACGAGATCGGGATGCTGCTGGAGGATGTTGGTCGCAGCGTCATAGGACATCTGGCGATCCCAGTTGCCCGGCACGCTGGCGACGACGGTGAACTTGCCGCCTTCCTCGATCGTGGTCTTGAAGCCATCGGTGCGCTGCACGGCAGCGTAGACGCCGGCCTGACCCTCGATGATCGCGACCTTGCCGCCATTGGCACGGTTGTCGATGAACCACTTGGCGACGCGGACGCCGTTGTCGCGCTGGACGTTGCCGACATAATGCTCGGCCTGCGGGATCACCGCGTCGTTGACGTTGACGACGGGTACGTTGGCCGCTTTCGCCTGTTCAACCACCGGCTGGAGGTTGGCGTCGGTCTGCGGGGAGACGAGCAGGACATTGTAACCCTGGGTCACCATGCCTTCGGCGATGGTCAACTGGCCGAGCTGGTCGCCCTCGCTCTGGGCGGCCTGGTAGGCTACGGTCACGCCGACCTTGTCGGCGAACTTCTGATAGCCTTCGCCGAGCGAGCGCCAGTATTCATTGGTGAGCGTCTTGGACACGCCGCCGACCTTGAGGCCTTCGGGCAGCTTCGGCAACGCGCCGAGCTTGGCTTCGAGATCGGACCAGTCCATGCGATCAGGTTCGGAGTCGGAATTGAGCGGCTTGAGGTCCTGGGCGGTCGCGATGCCAGCAAAAAGGCCAGCAGAAAGGGTTGCGGCGAGAGCCGCAGCAAAAATTCTCTTCATGTTTTCCTCCCGGAGGTTCTTGGGGTCTATTGCTCCGCGCCGAACATCAACTCCTGAACGATGGACTGCGTGGATACGGCGTCCTGTCGGTCAATCGCGCTTTGAAGGCGATTGTCCTGCTCGAGGCGGTCGACGACCTTCAACATCCGCTGGACGGTCTTGATGTTAACCTCGCATTCGTGGACCGGATCGAGCCCGGTCATATCGGGGAAAGTGTCGAAATAGATCGCGCCGTCATAACCGTCGCGGCGGATCTGGCGGAGCAGTTCGATCGTCTGGAGCGTGTGCACCGCGCCGACCATCAGGCCATCGTCGCGCTTGGCGTAACCATCGTTGAGATGGACACCGAGTACGCGACTGTGGCGGGCGATCAGGGCGGCCGCGAAGGCGGGCTGCTCGTCGGCATAAAGGACATGGGCGAAGTCGAGCGTGACGCCGAGATTGTCGGCCCCGACTTCCTTGATGGCGAGCAGCGTTGTGGCCGCGTCGGGCATCAGGCTGTAGGACCGGGGCTCGTTCGGCTTGTATTCGATCGAGATCAGGCAATCGGGATCATGCGCGCAAACTTCACGAATCCCGTCTATTTCGTGTTGCAACATTTTGGCGTAGTCGGCCTGAAAGGCATAGTCGAAGCCATCCTGACCGAGCCAGATGGTCATCAGGTTGGCGCCTGCTTCACGGGCTGCATCGATCCCCTTCTTCGTCAAGTCGATCGCTTCACGGCGGACGGCTTCATCAGGATGCGTGAAAGCGCCGAGCTTGAAGGCAGGGTTGGTATAGTAGCGCATGGCGAAGCCGTTGATCGAGAGGCCGAGATCGCCAAGCTTTCGTGCCAATTCCGCGGGATTTTCTTTCACATGATCGGGATAGTTCAGGTCGAGGTCTGTGAGCCCCTTCACCCGAGCGGCACGTTCAGCCATCTGCATGACCGAAGGCTTCGACGACTGGCCCGGCCATTCGATGTGGGAAGCGGAAGCGAATGAGTTCAGCCGGGTGGCAAAGCGCGTCGAGTTCAAGGCATCGGTCCAATCTGTGAAATTGTGCATTACTTCACATATTCATAATTGTTTGTAAAGTCGAAACTTTGATGCGCAACATGAAATTTATGCTGCAAAGCAGCATCAAACTCCGACTGCCACCACCCGTGCAGCGGCGCGAAGAGAAAATGGACAGCGGGGACGGTTTGTTCAGGTGACGACGAACAACGACGTAGCCGTCCTACTCAGGCGTTGTTCCCGGGTGCTTTCGGGCCGTGGAACGCGCAGCGACCTCGGCGATGACGTCGGCGCCGATTGCCCAATCGTTTCCGGCTACCATCGGGACACTGCCAAGGCCTGCGGTGGAAATGCCGTCAGCATCACGGCGGGCCTTGGCCCTCAGGTCAATCGGGCGGCCCACAGACCATTGCTTGAGTGGCAGGGGCGTGATCACGCCGCTCTCCATGACGACGCAGTCCGACGTTATCTGGCCCACGCCCCAGACCACCAGGGTCGCAATATGCTGCACGAGAACGTCTGGTTGGCCACGACGGTGCTTGGTGCCGTCGCATGTGACTTCGCGATCATAAGACATTGACTCAGTCATCAAGATCAAGATCTGCCAGCAGACGCCTGACATATCCCTCCAGGCCGGCGACCATGTCAAACCGGTCCGGATCCCTTAGCCAAAGCATCTGGAGGCCGTCCATCACGGCGATCAGTTCGGCTGCCATCGCACTGCCGTCGATGTTGCCGTCCACCGTGCCGTCGGCAACAGCCCGGTCGAATGTCATGGCGATGCTTTTTCGCAGCTGGTTGGCACGTTCAAGAAACCATGCCTTTGCTGGATGATCCCTTGTGAGGCTTTCGGCATTCAGGATCGCGAAGGCTCGAACAACCTCCGGAATTTCGGCGTTGCGGCGGAACACCTCGACCAGGCCCGCGAGCAGCGTGGGGAGGTCGGAGCGATGGTCGATGATGCCGGCGCTTTCGAGATCACGCCTTTCCAGAATGGCGAGCAGGAGATCGACCTTCGTCGGAAAGTGATGCAGCAGACCCGGCAGGGACAGACCCACGTCCTGGGCGATGTCACCGATCGCGGCACTCTGGTAGCCGTCCTCGGCAAAGCGGCGCATCGCGGCTGTCAGGATCTCCTCGCGGCGTGTTTCGCCCTTGCGGGATTTGCGCCGCCGCTTTTCGTCTTGCCCGGCCCCCAATTCGGAAAACTCCGCCATCCGCTCTCTCCGTCCTTTCCCGCCAACGGTACGACCGGCAAAACCCGTATCCGATTCCGAGGCTTCGCCATTCATACATCAGCTTCGAGCAGTTGACATATTAAAAATACCGAGTAATCGGTAGGTTTAAGGTGAAATGGTAGCAGCGCTCTCGTTTCCGAGAATTTGTCACGCTGGGAGGTTTGCATGATCGATTCCATCCTCGACCAAATGACACTCGAAGAGCAGGTCTCGCTGCTATCCGGTGCCGACTTCTGGACCACCGTTCCCGTCGAGCGGCTTGGCGTGCCGAAGATCAAGGTGACGGATGGGCCGAATGGCGCGCGCGGGGCCGGCTCTCTGGTCGGCGGCGTCAAGGCAACCTGCTTTCCGGTCGCCATCGCGCTCGGCGCCACCTGGAATCCTGACCTCGTCAAGCAGATGGGCGTGGCGCTTGCCGGTCAGGCGAAAAGCAAGGGCGCCGCCGTGCTGCTGGCACCGACGGTGAACATCCACCGCTCCGGGCTCAATGGGCGGAATTTCGAATGCTATTCCGAGGATCCTATGCTCACCGCGGAATTGGCCGTTGCCTATATCCAGGGCGTGCAGAGCCAGGGGATCGCAGCAACGATCAAGCACTTCGCCGGCAACGAATCCGAGATCGAGCGGCAGACCATGTCCTCGGATATCGACGAGCGGACGCTGCGCGAGATCTACCTGCCGCCCTTCGAGCAGGCGGTCAAACGCGCCAAGGTGATGGCCGTGATGTCGTCCTATAACCGTCTCAATGACACCTATACGAGCGAACATCCCTGGCTGCTCACCGAAGTGCTGCGCGAAGAGTGGGGCTTCGACGGCATCGTCATGTCCGACTGGTTCGGCTCGCATTCGACCGCCGAGACGATCAATGCCGGTCTCGATCTCGAAATGCCAGGCCCGGCGCGTGATCGCGGCGAGAAGCTGGTTGCAGCGGTACGCGAAGGCGAGGTCGATGCCTCCACAGTGCGGGCAGCGGCGCGGCGAATATTGCTGTTGCTTGAGCGGGTCGGTGCGTTTGAGGCGAGACCCGACCTCACCGAACAGGCAGTCGATCTGCCGGAGGACCGGGCGCTGATCCGGCGTCTTGGCGCGGAAGGCGCAGTCCTCCTCAAGAACGACGGCATCCTGCCTCTCACCAGAACTTCGCTCGACCGGCTTGCCGTGATCGGACCAAATGCGGCGACTGCGCGTGTCATGGGCGGCGGCAGTGCCCAGATCGCGGCGCATTACACGGTCAGTCCGCTCGAAGGCATCCGGGCGGCCCTTTCCAATGCCAACAGCATCAGCCACGCGGTCGGATGCCGCCACAATCGCCTGATCGACGTCTTCAAAGGCAAAATGACGGTCGAGTATTTTAGGGGGCGTGGCTGCCAGGGCGAGCCTGCTTATGTCGAAACCGTCGACAAGGGGGAATTCTTCTGGTTCGAATTGCCGTCGGGCGAGCTCGACCCGACCAATTTCTCGGCCCGGATGTCGATGCAGTTCGTTCCCGAGGAGAGTGGCGAGCACGTGTTCGGCATGACCAATGCCGGATTGGCACGCCTCTTCGTCGATGGCACGCTGACGGTCGACGGGCATGATGGCTGGACGCGCGGGGAGAATTATTTCGGCACCGCCAATGACGAACAGCGCGGCGCGGTCCTGCTTGAGGCAGGCCGGGCCTATGCGGTCACCGTCGACTACGAACCGTCGCCGGTGACTGAAGAAGGGATCAATCTCACGGCCATTCGCTTCGGCGTCGAGAAGCCACTGGGTGAGGCCGATCTTCAGGCAGCGGTCGAGACAGCCCGCAATGCCGATGTGGCGCTCCTCTTCGTCGGCCGCGACGGCGAGTGGGACACCGAGGGTCTCGACCTGCCCGATATGCGGCTTCCGGGTCGGCAGGAGGAACTGATCGAGCGGGTCGCCGCCGCCAATCCGAACACCGTCGTCGTACTGCAGACCGGCGGCCCCGTGGAGATGCCCTGGCTCGGCCGGGTGCGGGCCGTGTTGCAGATGTGGTATCCGGGCCAGGAACTGGGCAATGCTGTCGCCGACGTGTTGTTCGGGGACGTCGAACCCGGTGGCCGGCTGCCGCAGACCTTCCCCAAGCGGCTCGCCGACAATTCCGCCATCACCGGCGACCCTGCCGTCTATCCCGGCAAAGACGGGCATGTACGCTATGCCGAAGGCGTGTTCGTCGGCTACCGGCATCACGATACGCGTGCCGTCGAGCCGCTTTTCCCGTTCGGCTTCGGCCTTGGATATACCCGCTTCAGCTGGGGCGAGCCACGTTTGTCAGCCGGCGAAATGGGGCCTGACGGCGTGACCGTCAGCGTCGACCTGACCAATATCGGCGCCCGCGCCGGATCGGAACTGGTGCAGCTCTATGTGCGATCGCCAAAAACCAAGGTGGAGCGGCCGGACAAGGAACTGCGCGCCTTTGCCAAGCTTTCGCTTGCGCCCGGCGAAACCGGCACTGCCGTGATGAAGATCATGCCGCGCGACCTCGCCTATTTCGATATCGAGGCCGGAGCCTTCCGAGCCGAGGCAGGCAATTACCAGTTGGTCGTGGCGGCGAATGCCGCCGACACTAGGTCCGTGGTCGACCTGCCGTCGCCGTTTTGCTACGTGCTACCGCCTTCGTGCTAGCAACGGTCTGGCAAGATTGCGACTGAATCACCGTTACTCGACTTGATGCGACCCCACCCCAAAGCGTCGCCAACAAGCAATGACGCCTGTCGCCCAGCCATCACATCGAGAAGTGCGCCCCGTCGACTGGGGCCTGTATTCTGTTGAATTGGAGAAGAATCCGAACTCTCGCGAACGATCTGGAGAGAACCCGCGTAGCTGTTACGCAACGCCCAGCAGATCGAACCATTGCTGCGGTCATGCTTTGCCGACCTTCGCTTGCCGGCCAGTCTGGTTGCTATCGACGAATTGAGCCGTAATCGGCCGCTCGCGCTGCACCTTCTTGTCCCGTATCAAGAGACGATATTCGGTCGCGACCAGACGTCTTTGCTTCATAGAGCGCTTTGTCGGCATTCTTATAGGTGTCTTGGACTGTCTCCCCCAATCTATGCTGGATCAAGCCTGCCGAAAATGTCACATGGCGGCCGCCGAGTTCCTTGTAACCGATGCGCTTCACATATCCGCTAAACCGCTCCAGGGCCTTCCTTGCGGACGCTTCGCTCGTGTTGGGCATGACGAGCAAGAACTCTTCCCCGCCAACGCGGCCGATCCAGTCGCTATCACGGAACATGCGCTGGCAGTTGGCGCCGAACTCCTCCAGAACCAAGTCGCCGACGTCATGGCCGTAATGGTCGTTGATATGCTTGAAATGATCGATATCGAGAATGGCAATGCTGACAGGAGAGCTTGGCGTCGCGCCCGTGAGGCAGTCTTCGAAATATCCCATAATTGCCCGTCGACTGCGGAGGCCGGTAAGCGCGTCCGTTTCGGCCTGATGGATTGCTGCGTCACGCGCAAGCCGCAAATCCGCTTCCGTCTTCTTGAGCGCGGTCATGTCCGTCATGGTCATGATGATCCACCCGTCATTGAAGGTGGTTTCCAGGGCCCAGAACCAACGACCGTCAATCAAGTCTATTTCGAACTTCCTGTGCGTCTGCGAACGTCGCTTGGCAGTCGCCATACCGAGCCACTGGTCGATATCCTTGGCCTCGACCAACACTCCACGCCTCGTGGCGTGGCAATGCCGAATAATGCTCTGGAACGTCTGTTCGCCGGGCTGGAGGTCGTAGATTCCCCGAAATGCCGATGATGCGATGACCAGCCGATCATTGGGCGCGAAGATCGCGATGGGCGCGTCGCTGGCGGAGATCCCCTCGAATAGCAGAGCCATCGGGTCTGGCGCGGGGTGTGCGCCCTGATCCGTTCGAGCATGGATCGTGTCTGCCCCGATCAATTCCAGACCTGCCGCGCTCCTTGGGCCCGCGGATGTAAGATCGATCGGCAGATCGCAGATCATGCCACACCACCGATCGATCGACCCGTTCGGACCGAACTTCGGATGCGCGCGGCTCTCAACCCACCGGTACAGGCCATCACGCCAAAGTATGCGGAAGCTCGTGCGAAATGGCACACCTGACGGGATCCAATGCAGCCATTCCGCCCGTACCCGCAGGCGATCCACCGGGTGCATTGTTGTGTACCAGCGCTCGATGCGATTCTGGAGTGTATCGTCAGGCGGGTCGTCGGCGGAGGGACTCATGTAATCGACCACGCCTTGGGCGTTGGCGCCCCAAGCTATGTTTGGGCCCAACTCAATGACCTGCCGATAATGCTGCTCGCTGAGCGTCACGTGTTCCAGGAGCAGATTCTGTTGGGTGATGTCGATGGAAACGATCGAAATGCCGATGACATCACCCCCGACATCGACAACCTTCTGTGCAAAGACGCGAAAATCATGATCGTTGAGTTTGTAGTCCTGCGGCGGCAATGCTTGGTCGAGTGTTTGAACCAACAGCGCGTTGAAGCGATCAAGCAAGGCCCCTTGCATGACGTCGTTGACGGCCCTGCCTTCCAGTTCCTTTGCCGACAATCCATGCATCGACGCAAAGGCGTCGTTCGTGCGCACATACCGGAACTGCATGTCGAGGAAGCAGAGCCCGACCGGGGCCTGATGATAGAGGGTACGAAGTTGGTGCAGTTGCTGGAATGGTGAGGCATCCAGGGATGTCGTCGATATTTGCTCGCTGCGGAATCTGGTCCGCATTGTCTCGGCATCGCGTGCCGGTGTCCCTCGCCCATAGAGCCAGCCTTGCCCGATTGTACAACCGAGGTCACGAAGGATCGCCTCCTCGGCCCTGGTCTCCACACCCTCAGCCACGATGGTCATGCCCAGGCTTTGACCAAGCCCGATGATCGCCGCAGCGATGCGTCTCTTGGCTTGATCCTGATCGACACCGCGCACAAAGCGTGCATCGATCTTCAACGTGCGGAAAGGAAATGCCTCCAGGCGGGCGAGACTCGAGTAGCCGGTTCCAAAGTCGTCGATCGAGACGCTTATGCCAAGGGCGTCCAACCTCCGGAGGGTCGTATAGGCCTGCTCGGAATCAGAGAGCAATGACCCTTCCGTGATTTCAATTTGAAGTCGATCGAGCGGATAGCGAATGTCGGCAGCCAGCGTGGCGATCCAATCGGGTAGATCGCCCGAGAGAAGCTGATCGGGTGACATATTGAACGCGAGATGCAGGTTGCCCGGCCAATCGATCGCCGCCGAACACGCCGAACGGACAAGCGCCTTCGACAAATCGTCGATGAGATGATGCCTTTCCAGCAACGGGATGAATGTCGTGGGACCAATCTCGCCGAATTCTGGGTCCGTCCATCGCGCCAAAATCTCGAAGCCGACGATTTCTTCCCGCTGCATATCCACGATAGGCTGGAAAGCGGGCCAAATGTGGCCGGCGCGCAACGCGTCAGACAGTCTACGGTGAAGGAGACGTTTGGTGATTTTCGGCGATGAAAACCAGCCCTCTGTTGCCGGATTCAAATGTGCTGCCTCCAGATTGATGGTCTCCTGAGCAAGAAATCTAATCCTTGGGCCGGCTCCAATAAGCACCAATATCAAGATTCGCTAAATCTCCCGTTAACGGTGCGGCATAGGCGATCGCACCTATCGCAGAGGTGACACCAATCTTACGGCGAAAATTTCCGGCCTTAGTCGCCAGAGATTTTTTCAATTCAAGCGGAAAAATATGGTAAGCGCCTGCCAAACAATAGCAGGAGTGTAATAGTGAGCGAACCGACCGTGGCAGATGCAACAAACCGCATCTATGAATCGCTTCAGGCGGACAATGCCGACATCGACATGCATATCGCGACTCTTAAGGCAGCATTGACGCGCGCGGGTTTGAAGGAGGCCGTATTCGACCCGGCTAAGCTCGCGCACAACAACCGTTCTGGCAGGAAGCTGATGCAGGCCTATTTCCGGCAACGCGGAGTCACGGTCAAATACTCGGCATCCTGAGCCTTATGGCGTCAAGCAAGCCGATGTGACCGCTGATCTGATGACGTTCCATGGGCGTGAAACCAAGCTTCAGCCCTCCAACGCGAGTTGAAGCGCCGCGTCCGTTCCGTGCTGTTGGCCGTCACCTCCAAGCGGCAGCTTCACGCCAAAATGCGGCCATTTGCACGCACGTTTATGACTCGATCCATCGATATAACGATGTCACGTTCCGGCGCAGCTTTGGTTTCTTGCGGACGCTTGAGGGCCGACGCTTTCCCTGCGATCGAAATTGCGAGAGCGGCGAGCCGCTGAACTCTAGGTGGTCGTTCCCCCCTGAGGCGGGTTGGCCAGCCGCAGCGCCGCATCCGAACCTGCTGTCAGTATGCGGCCCGAAAGCTCCGGCTCGTCCACTGTGCGGGCAAACTGAAGCGTGCCGATGAGAGTGGCGAGCATCGCCATGGCCGTGTTCTCTGGATTTGGGGTTTGCGGCGGCAACGCCGACGCCAGCTGGCGTACGAGAGTCAGGAACCGTTCGGTGTAGACATGGCGCGCCTCGGCTGGCTGACGGGCGAGCTCCGGCAGAAGCGCTGCGAATGAGCAGCCATGCGCCGGATCGTCTCGATGTTGCGGCGACAGATAGGTTGCGACAGCCGCCGCCAACCCGCCGGCGGCGACGGCGTCCTCCACCTGCTTCGACAGATCCTCGAGCGCCGCCGCGACTGTTTCGCGCACCAACTCCGCCTTGGAGTCGAAATGGGCATAGAACGCCCCGTTGGTCAGACCGGCGTCGCTCATGACACTGGCCAATCCGGATGCGGCAATGCCGTCGCAGCGAAAGCGTTCGCTTGCGACTTTCATGATTTGGCGACGCGATGCGTCCTTCCGACCTTTTTCGTAGCGCATGATTCGTTTTAGGGCTTTTCAAATTGAATTACGAGTGTTATCTAATATTACGATCATAATTTAAAGAATGAAGATCTTCGGATCGCGGATTGGAGAATTGAATGGATGTGCATTCGCAAACTGCTGTTGTGACAGGCGCCTCTTCGGGCATCGGCCGCGCCAGCGCTGAGGCCCTGGCGCGGGCGGGATACAAGGTCTTCGGGACAAGCCGCCGGGCGGGCAGTGACGGTCCGGACGGCGTATCGATGCTGGTTTGTGATGTCACCGATGATGCCTCGGTCAATTCCCTTGTCGAAACCGTGCTATCGAAGACCGGCCGGATCGACATTCTCGTCAACAATGCGGGCCTCGGCTTGATCGGCGGCGCCGAAGAATCCTCGGTGGCGCAAGCGCAGGCCATGTTCGATGTCAATCTGTTCGGCGTTATCCGGATAACCAATGCCGTGCTTCCGCATATGCGAAAGCAGCGACGCGGCCGGATCATCAATATCGGTTCCGTGCTGGGGTTTATTCCCGCTCCCTTCTCGGCACTCTACGCATCCACAAAGCACGCGCTGGCGGGCTACACCGAGTCCCTGGACCACGAATTGCGCGCGCATGCCATCCGCGCGATCCTCATCGAACCAGCCTACATCAGGACAGCTTTCGATCAGAATGCAGTGCCCCCGGACCGGCCGATCCCCTTCTATGAAACGGCACGCCAGCAGGTGGCCACCGTTGTCCAGGAAGCCATGAAGACCGCCGACGATCCCCGTTTGGTGGCAGAGGCCGTTGTCAAGGCAGCAACCACCGCCGCACCCAGGAAGCGATACACGGTCGGCAAACTGGCTTTTCAGTTGAGCCTGTTGAGGCGGTTTGTGCCGGCCTCCGCTTTCGACAAGAGCCTGCGCAAGCAACTCGGTCTCGCGTGAGGTTGATGAGCATGCGTGTGACCCTTGGGAAAATCCACATCAAAAGAATGGTTCTTTGCGCGATGGCGCTGCTTGCTGCCGGCTGTGCCAGACAGCCTGACCAGATCGCGCCAAGTCCGGTCGCCACGGATCGTTATCTGCCAATGTCCTGCGCCGAGCTGTTGGGGAGCCGAGCCGGCAAGAAGGCCGAACAGGCGCGACTGGAGCAGGCGCAGCACGAGGCTGCAGAGCGCGACAAGGCAGCCATGGGTGTCATCCACATTCCTGTCGCCTCAATGTCCGGCCAGGACCGGGAGGACGAAGTCGCGCGCGGCAAGGGCGAGCTCGCAGCGATCGATGCCGCGATCCAGTCCAAGGGCTGCGAGTGAGAATCGACCGGCCTTGCGCCGGCCGGAAACACCAATTCCGCCATCCAGATCCAACACGGCGGCGGCTGGTTCTTAACCAAACAACGACCAAACTCCTGGAGACAAGACAATGCTGACTTTCAAACATGCAGGCGTCCTCGCGATCACCCTGGCGGCTACACTCATGTCTTCCGCCGCGCGAGCGGACAACACGTCGCCGGTCGGCGTTTGGAAGAACATCGACGATGTCAGTGGCAAGCCGAGAGCACTGATCCGCATTAGCGAGACGAGCGGAACCCTGCGGGGTACGGTGATAAAGGTCTTCCCAGGCCCCGACGAAGACCAGAATCCGAAATGCGAGAAGTGTGAAGGCGCCCTCAAGAACGCACCGATCGTCGGCCTGCGGATTCTGTCCGGCCTGAAAAAGGACGGCGACGAATATACCGGCGGCGAAATCCTCGACCCTGAAAATGGTGAGGTTTACAGCAGCAATCTGCACCTGATCGATGGCGGCAACAAACTCAGCGTGCGCGGCTATATCGGCGTATCATTGCTCGGCCGTTCGCAGACCTGGATACGTCAGTAACAGGATGCCGCACCACCGGGAAACCGGTGGTGAGCTTCATGCAATCAGCAGAACCAGAAAGCAGAATACCATACAGGAGTACACGGCATGAAAGCGTTTTTCATCGATCGCTACGGCAAGAACAGCGGCGCACGGATCGGCGAGAGGCCGGACCCGCAGCTCAGGGACGACGATGTTCTGGTCCAGGTCCATGCCGCCGGTCTAAACCCGCTCGATTCGAAGATCATGGCTGGCGAGTTCAAACTCATCCTGCCTTATCGCCTGCCGCTCGTCCTGGGCAATGAGGCGGCTGGCGTCGTCGTCCGGGTCGGCCCCAAGGTGAAGCGGTTCAAGCCCGGCGACGAAGTCTATGGGCGACCGGACAAGGATCGCATCGGAACCTTCGCGGAACTGATCGCCATGAATGAAAGCGATGTCGCGCTCAAGCCGAGCAGTCTCAGCATGGAGGAAGCGGCATCTATTCCGCTCGTCGGCCTGACAGCCTGGCAGGCCCTGATCGAAAGGGCCAACCTGAAGAAGGGTCAGAAGGTCCTGATCCATGCCGGTTCGGGCGGGGTTGGAACCTTCGCCATCCAGCTGGCAAAGCATATCGGCGCTACCGTCGCGACGACGACGAGCACCGCTAATGTTGCGCTGGTGAGAAATCTCGGCGCCGATGTGGTCATCGACTACAAGAAGGAGAAGTTCGAGACGATCCTTAAAGACTATGATGTCGTCCTGAACAGCCTTGGCAAGGACACGCTCGAAAAATCGCTCCAGGTGCTGAAGCCCGGTGGCAAGCTGATCTCGATCTCGGGCCCGCCTGATCCTGATTTTGCGAGGGAGCTGGGGGCGAATTGGTTCCTGCGAACCGTCATGCGCCTGTTGAGCTACGGCATAAGGAAGAAAGCAAAACGCCATCACGTGAGCTATTCATTCCTGTTCATGCGCGCAAGCGGCGATCAGTTGCGCGAGATCACTGCGCTCATCGATTCCGGCGACATACGGCCGGTCATCGATCGGACCTTTCCGTTCGCAGCGACCGAGGAAGCTCTTACTTACGTCGACACGGGCCGCGCGAAAGGCAAGGTGGTCGTCAAGGTCAGGTAAGTGGCCTGGATCCAGGACTTCATCTCTGCAGCGGTGGTCGCGATGGCGGTTAGAGGACACGAAAAGCCCGCCGCACTTCTGCAGACGGGCCTTGGAATCTGGTTGGGGGGCCCGAACGCACAGAGGCTTGTAAATTCAGTTAAGTAGCAAGCGATTTGCGGATATCATTTCCGCTTGCAATACCGACGTTTCCGCCGCCAACAGGGGTCGATGCGGCATGCGCTGATGCGCCACCGGCGGTCGCGATATGCTGTTGAAGAGAGTAGAACGGTAGACCGTCAGTGCCGAGGACCATGCAGACCGGAGGTTTGTGTCTCCGGGGTGCTGACGTGGACCGCTTCCAGGCGACTTACAAAGAGGACTAATCATGGCTTGTCGCATGTAGCCAACCTCTCCTGCCCACTTGGAGTGGGGAAGCTCGGTGGGCGGCATAACGTTCACCTTGCGCCTTTGTATACCTCAGCAAGATCACACAAATCCCAGTTTCCTCCAGTCAACACCGCGCAGACTTTTTCGTCCGTCCTAAAGCGGATGGAGCCCGCAAGCAGAGCTCCGATACCAATCGAAGCGGCCGGTTCAGCGATCAACTTAGCGTCCTGGGCAAGCGCGCGCATGCCTGCGATAATGTGCCCATCTTCGACGAGAATGATCTCATCGACGTATTTCTCGATGATGGGATACGGGTTCTGACCCGGAACGCTGATTCTCAGGCCATCCGCAATGGTGTTCTTCAGAGGCAAAGAGGTTCGCTCGCCGTTGATCCGGCTTTGATAGTATTTGGGCGTGAGCGCAGGCTCAACGCCGATGACACGCACCGATGGTTTGGTTTCCTTGATGGCGGTCGCAATTCCCGAGATCAAGCCTCCACCTCCCAGGGGAACGATAACCGTGTCCACGTCCTCCAAGTCTTCCAGTATTTCACACCCTATGGTTCCCTGCCCGGCCATGACCAGGGGATCCTCGAAACCGTGGACGGTCGCATAATTGTTTGCCGCGGCAATCTCGTAGACTCTTTTCCACCTGACTGCGGTATCGCCGTCAAAAAGGATGACTTCCGCGCCGAGGGCTTGCGTATTGGCGATCTTGATTTTGGGTGTTGTAGTCGGGAGAACCAGAACCACCTTCACGCCCAGCATACGGGCCGCGTATGAGAGACCCTGGGCATGGTTGCCCGACGAACTCGCTATGATGCCGTTTGCGATCGCTTCCCTTGGAAGCGAAAGCACCTTGTTCAGGGCATCGCGGATCTTGAAGGCGCCGGTGATCTGCAACGTTTCCGGCTTCAGATAGACTTGGCATCCGACAGCTTCTTCGATCCTTTCCGCGCGCAATAGCGGCGTATGTCTGATGTGAGGCTTGAGCCTTTCGCGGGCTTCCAGGATATCTTCGATGGTTGGATAGCTGCGCATCGCTTGGCCTTCTTCTTGCCGACATACGTTCCCAGCGTCCATGAGGAAGGCTGGATCTGTTTTGGCTACTATTGGCTTGGCTCCACTCGCTTCGTGTGAGCACACTCGGTCATGTCTTTAAGAACTCAAAGTATGTGCCGGTGTTTCTCTCCACAGCATTGAAGTATATTTTGCGGGCGGTAATATCGTCTTGTATGGCCATGCCTGTAGAGTCGAAAATGGTCACTTCCGCGTCACTCTCTCTTCCCGGCTTTCTTCCGAGCAATATCTCGCCGATCTCAGCGTGAATGCCGCCCTTGGCAATGATATTGCTATCGAGAGGGTGCCAGGTTTCACCCTTCTCGATGCACTGCGAGAGAGAGTCGACGACGACTTTCGCGTTCCTGAATATTTCCGGATCCAGTTCCTGCTTGCCGCGCTGGTCGGTACCGATGGCGACGATATGCGTGCCGGGTTTCACCCAATCCGCTTCCACGAGCGACCCTTTTCCACGGGTCGTGGTGATCAGAATATCATCCTGCTCGACCGCAGCCTTCTTGGAACTCGCCATCACGACGGGAATGCCGAATTCGCTTTCGATATCCCTCTTGTAGGCGGACAACGACTGCGGGCTGTTGTCCCAGGCGTGGATCTCTTCGATCTTCATGATTTCGGATATCGCCCGGATCTGCATTCGCGCCTGGTTTCCGGTCCCGATCGATGTGATTTTCTTCGCGTCTTTCCGTGCCAGCGCCTTGACGGAAACAGCTCCAGCCGCCCCGGTCCGCAGACCGGTGATCAGACTTCCATCCATGATGCAGACCAATGCGCAGCTCCTGGCGTCGAACAGGAGTATTGTTCCCATGCCGCCGGGCAATCCGTATGCCGTCGGGTTGTCGACGAAGCCTCCTGAAGACGCCTTCATGGAAATCATTTCGCTGGCTTTGTAATAGCCGAGCTTGAAGTCGATTTCGCCACGGGGCGACGGGAGGTGGATCCCCATATAGCCGGGCTGTTCCACCTGATCACTGTTGAAGGCTCTGTATGCCTCTTCAACCGCGTCGATGACCTCGGTCACGGAGATCAGGCTGCTCACTTCCTCTTTCTTAAGCAGCAGGGTTTTCACGCATCAACTCCCGTTCCAGATTCGACATGAGCCGCATATGCGCGGCCGAAAGCCCCGCGGCTTTGGAATGACCCCCGTTCTCCGTCCGCTACCATGTGGTCTTCGAAGTCCTCAAACGCGGCGCCCGGCGCGTCCTTCCCGTGCAGCGCCTATCCGAGAGTATGGCTCGCCAGCCCGTAGGTTCGGGGTGCAGAGCCATCGGCGGGCCGCGCCGGCGGCCATGTGCGCCCAAGCGACATCGAGGTAACCGTATCGAACACGGACAGTCCGCATCCGCCCAGGAAATCGGCGAAGTCTCCTTTCTTCTCGCGCGTGTCGAGACGCAGGAAGGATCCGGCATGCCTTGCCACATGCGGCCTGACGACAGCGATCGCATCGGCATCATCGGCGGCGACCACCGGCCCAACCACGTGCCCACGGCCGAAGCGCCGGCAGAGCGAGAAAGCAGCGATTTGGCCATCGCGAACCAGCACGACGCCCTTCGAGCGGGCCGCGAGGCGAGCAAGAAGCGCGCTTCGATCCGTTCCGAACGCCACTTCGTCGAGCGCTGCAATCTCCTCCAGATCGCCCGGTCCAAGAGGCCTCAATGTGGTGCTCGCTGGCAAAGGCACGGCGGGCGGCTCGATGGCTTCGCCTTGGTACTGATAGACGATCGCTTCCGGCTGGAAATTGAGCGACAGGTAGAGCCGGCGCGCGGCGTGCGTGGCGCTGAGACCGAGGCTCCGATCGCCGACCTTGCTGAACAAGTGCTCCATGAACCACTGGCCGGCACCCCTGGCCTGCAACCGCGGTGTGGTGATGACCATGCCGATGGTGGCGAAATCGTCGCCATAGGGAAACCACATGGCCGAACCGAGAACGCGGCCGATGCCATCGAGCGCTGCGATACCCTGGCCGGACTCAAGCAGAAACTGCCAATCCTCGGCACGATGCGGCCATCCGACGCTGATCGACAGCGCATGCAGCTTCTCGAGATCGACTTTGGCGACGTCGGTCAATTCAAGCTTGAATGAATTGAGCTGCATCGAACCGGCTGCAGGCGAAGTCACTTTCCAATACCTCCCGACAGGGTTGTCAAAACGTGCAATCGGCCGCGGACCTCACGATCGATTTGAGGCACCATAGATCAAGCCGCGCCGTAGATTCCGCTTCAAATGCCGCCCAATTCGACAGAATCCACTGAAGCGAGCAGGCTTTCGGCAGGAAAAGACCCTGTGGAACCCTAGTCTGGAGGATGAAAGCGCCGGCTGGAAGGTTACGTCAAGGAGACCTGCGATGAACGCCACGGAGATACTCGACCGGCTGGTCGGTTTTCCCTCTGTCGTCGGCACGCCGAACGACGGCATCGTTGCATCGATCAGGGACTTTGCCGAGCGCTGCGGTGCCAGGGTGACTGTTTTGCCGGGGCCGGAAGGCGACCGCGCCAATCTGTTCGCAACGATCGGTCCCAATCATGTGCCCGGCTATATTCTCTCCGGGCATATGGATGTTGTTCCCGCCCGGGAGCCTACATGGACATCTGATCCCTTTCGCCTGCGGGCGGACGGCGATCTGCTCTTCGGTCGGGGCACCAGCGATATGAAAGGCTTTCTCGCGGCCGCATTGGCCGCACTGCTCGCAATCGCCGACATGTCGCTCGCGCGCCCCCTCCATTTAGCATTTTCCTATGACGAGGAAGCCGGCTGCCGGGGCGTTCCCCATCTCATCCGTCGGTTGCCCGAACTGTGTGCCAAGCCGATCGGTGCGATCATCGGCGAGCCGAGCGGCCTGCGCGCGATCCGCGCCCACAAGGGCAAGGCCGCTGCAAGAGTCGAGATCCGCGGGCGCTCTGGCCATTCGTCGCGGCCCGATCAAGGCCTGAATGCGATCCATGCCTTTGCATGCGTTCTGCTCGCCGCCGTTCGTGCCGGAGACGCGCTGCTGAGCAGCCGGTTGGACCCGAGCTTTGAGCCGCCCTATTCCTCGCTCCAGGTCGGAACAGTGTCTGGCGGGCAGGCAGTGAACATCATTCCGGATGTCCTCACGGCGGAAATCGAGGCGCGCGCCATCACGGGAGTGACCCCTACCGATCTCCTCGAGCCGGTAAGGCTTGCCGCAGTCGCCCTTGAGCAGCGAGGGTTCCAGACGAAGTGGGATCTTCTAAGCAGCTACCCCGCATTGTCGCTCGCCGCCGATGCGTCGCTTGCCCGGCTCATGGAAGAACTGACCGGCACCGAAACGCTCGGCGCCGTCAGCTACGGAACTGAGGCCGGGCTGTATCAGGCAGCCGGCATCGACGCGATCATCTGCGGCCCCGGTGACATCGCGAGAGCCCATCGGGCCGATGAGTTCATCCGCGTCGACGAACTCACCGCGTGTCAGGCGATGATCGAGCGGCTCGCCGAAAAACTCCGACACTGAGGGATCTCCATGGCATTTTGGTTCAACTCCGACCGCGAGAGGGGGCGTGTCTTTGCCGAAGCCTTCGCCTGGGAACTGCCCGATCTCCCCTTCATCATGGATGCGACGCAGGTCGACCCCGATGACATCCGTTACGTGCTGACATGGACCGCGCCGCCGGATCTCGACCGATTCAAAAATCTGGAAATCGTCTTTTCGATCGGCGCCGGCGTCGATCAGTTCCGGGTTGGGAACCTCCCTCCAGGGGTGATGCTCGTCCGGATGGTCGAAGACGGCATTGTGCGCATGATGCAGGAATATGTGACGCTTGCAGTGCTGGCACTTCACCGCAATCTCATGGCCTATCTCACCCAGCAGACGGAGGGAAAATGGCAAGCACTGGCCGCCCGACAGGCCACTGACCGGCGGATCGCGGTGCTCGGTCTCGGGATGCTCGGCCAAGCGGTCATCGAACGATTGACCCCATTCGGCTTTCCGCTCTCGGGCTGGAGCCGCACTCCGCGCCAGATCGAAGGCGTGCGCTGCTATCACGGCACTGAGGCCCTCGCCTCCTTCCTCGGAGAGGCGGACATCCTTGTTTGCCTTCTGCCGCTCACGGACGAGACGCGCGGCATTCTCGATGCGCGGCTCTTTTCGGCCCTTCGGCCGGGCACGGCACTCATTCACGTCGGCCGCGGAGCCCAGCTCGATCATGAAGCCCTCATCGATGCGCTCGACGCGGGCCAGCTGTCGGGCGCTGTGATCGACGTCACCGAACCCGAACCCCTGCCGCCCGAACATCCGTTCTGGCGCCATCCCAAAATCTTGCTCACGCCGCATATCGCCAGCGTGACGCAACCCCAAAGCGCAGCCCGCTCGGTCATCGAAAACATCAAACGCCATCAGGCCGGGCTCGACCCGATCGGACTGGTCGACCGCGGCCGCGGCTACTGAAACACGGCAGGACAGCAAGGAGAAACCATGTCCCTTCTCAAGACCATCGATCCGAACAGCACCGAGACGCCGCGCGAATCCAGACCACTCCCCGAGCGGCTGATCTCGGGCGATCCGTCGTTCAAGACCTGGGCCCAGGATGTGGCCCGGGACGGGCTCGTCCATACCGGTATCTGGGAAGCGACGCCGGGTCTTACCCGCTCGGTCAAGGGCGAGACCTTCGAGTTCTGCCATATCCTCCAAGGCCTTGTTGAGCTCACACCGGATGGTGGCGAGCCGGTTACCTACAAGGCGGGCGACAGCTTCGTCATGAAGCCGGGCTTCACCGGCACCTGGCGCACCATCGAAACGGTCAGGAAGATTTACGTGACAGTCATGTGACTGCCAGCGGGCCGTCCTGCAAGCGCGGCGGCCCGATCGACGCGGACGAACAATCGTCTGTCGCACGGCGGAAAAACAGGGTTTTCCTCCGTCGCCGAAATCCAGACGATGCATCGTGCCGAGCTCCTGGGAGTAACTTGCTCATATCATCCGCAAGGACACGGTCATGGCTCTGAGTTTCGACCCCGACAATATTGCGTTGCCAAAAGGCCATTTCATTGGCGGGCGCTATATCGAGGCCAAGGATGGGCTTCCGATGAGACGCCCATCCGATGCGGTCGCCTATGCCGACTGCCCTATCGCCGGCGCCGACCTCGTCGATGAAGCGGTGTCGGCCGCGAAGACGGCGCTTCGCGAGAGCGGCTGGTCCACCCGCCGCCCGCGCGAGCGCACCAATGCCATGCATCGCTGGGCCGACCTGATCGAGGCCGAAGGCGAAACCCTTGCCCGCCTGGAGGCGGTCTCCTCCACCCGCCCGATCGGCCAACTGCTACAGGGCGATGTCGCGGTCACAGCCGAGCAGATACGCTTCTTTGCCGAATTCGCCGACAAGGAAGGCAGCGACCTCGTGCCGACTGACGACGCGAGCGTCGGCATGATCATGACCGAGCCTTACGGCGTGGTTGGTGCGATCACGCCATGGAACTTCCCGCTCTCCATGGCAGGTTGGAAGCTTGGCCCGGCACTTGCCGCCGGCAATGCCATTGTGTTGAAGCCATCCGAAATGACGCCGTTCTCGACGCTCTACCTCGCCGAGCTCGCCGTGCGGGCCGGCATTCCGGCGGGCCTCATCAATATCGTGCTCGGCGACGGGCAGACCACCGGCCAGGCAATGACCGGCCATCCGGATATCGCCAAGATCAGCTTCACCGGCTCGACAGCGGCTGGCTCGGCAATCATGGCCAATATCGCCAGGACAGGCGTCAAGCCGATGACGCTCGAACTCGGCGGCAAGAGCCCGCAGATCGTCTTTGCCGATGCCGACCTGACCCTTGCCGCCAATGCCATCGCCAACAGCATCCTCGTCAATGCCGGCCAGGCCTGCGTCGCGGGCTCGCGCGTCATCGTCGAGCAATCGGTGATGGAGCCGCTGATTGAGGCCATCTTGTCACAAGTCACGACGATCCGGCCGGGTCCGACCTGGGACGAGACAAGCAACTATTCGCCTGTTATTTCAGAGCGCCAGATCGCTCGTATCGACGCCATCGTCCAGGCCGCACGCCAGTCTGGAGCAGAAAGCCTGGCCGGCGGCAAACGCCTCGAACGCGACGGCTATTTCTACGCGCCGACTCTTCTGTCCAACGTCGACCAGGACTCCCCGGCGGTCATCGAGGAAATCTTCGGGCCAGTGCTGACGGTGCAGAGCTTCAAGGATGAAGAGGAAGCGCTCGCGCTCGCGGATCACCCGACCTATGGACTGGCGGCCGGCCTGTTCACCCGCGATCTCTCGCGCTCCATCCGCGTGACGCGACAGCTGCAAGCCGGCACCGTCTGGGTCAATCGCTACAGCCGCTCCCGCGACCATATCCTGCCGACCGGCGGCTACAAGCGTTCCGGCATCGGCAAGGATCTCGGCCGCGAAGCCTATCATGCCAACCGCAAGAGCAAGAGCGTGCTCATCAACCTCCAGGATCAGACATGAAGACCTATTCCATCGCGCTTCTGCCGGGGGACGGCATCGGCAAACCCGTCACCGAGGCCGCCTGGCATGTCCTGCAGGCGACCGCCACGGTGTCGGGCTTTGCCCTCGAAGGAACGACCTTTCCGTGGTCCTGCGACTTCTACAGGCAGAGCGGCGCCATGATGCCGGCTGACGGCATCGAAACCCTCAGGCGCTTTGACGCGATCCTGCTCGGCGCCGTCGGCTGGCCTGCGGAAGTGCCGGACTCCGTCTCCCTGCACGGGCTCCTGCTACCGATCCGCAAGGCCTTCACGCAATATGCCAATATCCGCCCGCACCGGCTCCTGCCCGGTGTTTCCGGCCCACTGAAGAGTGGCGATTTCGATATCCTCTGCATCCGCGAGAATACCGAAGGAGAATATTCCGGCGCAGGCGGCCGGGTCCATCAGGGAACCGCGGACGAGGTGGCTATCGAGACCGCGATCTTCACCCGCAAGGGCGTCGAGCGCATCCTGCGCTTCGGCTTCGAGCGGGCGCGCGCGCGCCGCGGCAAGCTGGCCTCGGTGACAAAATCCAATGCCCAGAAACATACGATGGTGTTCTGGGATGAGATTACGCGGGAGCTGGCGCTCCAGTATCCCGACGTGGAGGTGACGAGTTATCACATCGACGCGATGGCGGCGCGAATGGTCATGGCGCCGGAAACCCTCGATGTCGTCGTCGCCTCCAACCTGTTCGGCGATATCCTCACCGATCTCGGGGCCGCCATCCAGGGCGGGCTCGGCTTCGCTGCTTCGGCCAACATCAATCCGGATCGCACCGCGCCGTCGATGTTCGAACCGGTCCATGGCTCGGCGCCCGACATCGCCCATCTCGGCATTGCCAACCCGATCGCCGCCATCTGGTCGGGCGCGATGATGCTCGACCATCTCGGCGAAAGAGACGGCGCGGCCCGGATCATGGTGGCCATCGAAGCGGCGACGAAGGCGGGGATCGGCACCATTCCTGGAAAAGACAAGACCGAGGCGATCACAAGGGTCGTCCTCGGTTTCATCGGCTAAGAGAAAGGCTGGAACATGCAGAATTTGAAGGACACGAGCCTCTTTCGCCAACAGGGGTTGATCGGCGGATCCTGGCGCGATGCCGCGTCGGAGCAGACAATCGAGGTGATCGACCCGGCAACGCGGAAGGTGCTGGGCACGGTGCCCGATATGGGCGGGACGGAAACGCGTGCCGCTATCGCGGCGGCAGAAACGGCCTTCCGCCCGTGGCGGCAGACAACCCATGCCGAACGCGCTTCCATGCTCGAGGCCTGGCACGATCTGATGATCGACAATCTCGAGGATCTGGCGCTGCTGCTGACGCTGGAGCAAGGCAAGCCGCTGTCGGAAGCCCGCGGCGAGATCCGCTATGGCGCATCTTTCGTCAAATGGTTCGCCGAAGAAGCAAGGCGCATTGGCGGCACCACCATTCCGTCACCGATGCGCGACCGGCGGATCGTGGTCCTGAAAGAACCGGTCGGCGTGTCGGCGATCATCACGCCTTGGAACTTCCCCAATGCGATGATCACCCGCAAGGTGGCACCGGCGCTCGCCGCCGGCTGCACCGTGGTGATCAAGCCGTCGGAATTCACTCCCTATTCGGCCCTGGCCCTCGCCGTCCTGGCCGAACGCGCTGGCATCCCGGCAGGCGTGATCAACATCGTCACCGGCATGCCAACCGAGATCGGCAACGAAATGATGGCCAACGAGACGGTGCGGAAGATTTCCTTCACCGGCTCCACCCGCGTCGGTTCGCTCCTGATGCGCGGCGCGGCAGACAGCGTGAAGCGGTTGAGCCTCGAGCTCGGGGGCAATGCGCCCTTCATCGTCTTCGACGACGCCGATCTCGACCTTGCCGTCGAAGGCGCCATTGCCTCGAAGTTCCGCAATGGTGGCCAGACCTGCGTCTGCGCCAACCGGATTCTCGTGCAGGCGGGTGTCTATGACGCATTCACCGCCAAGCTCGCTGCCCGCGTCTCGGTCATGAAGGTCGGTCCCGGCACAGAGAACGGCGTCGACATCGGGCCGATGATCAACGAGGCGGCGATCGACAAGATCAACCGGCATGTCGAGGACGCTCTGGCCAAGGGTGCCACGATCGTTTCAACAAGGCCCGCCCTGCCCGGCGGTGCTCAATATACCTCACCGGTCGTTTTGACCGGCGCCACGACCGACATGCTTCTCGCGCATGAGGAAACGTTCGGCCCGGTTGCGCCGCTCTTCCGCTTCGAGCGAGAGGAAGAAGCCATCGACATCGCTAACGGCACGCCCTTCGGCCTCGCCGCCTATTTCTACACCGAAAGCCTCAAGCGGTCCTGGCGGGTCGCCGAGGCACTGGAATTCGGCATGATCGGGCTCAATACCGGGGCAATTTCCACCGAGGTTGCGCCCTTCGGCGGCGTCAAGCAATCAGGGCTCGGCCGCGAAGGATCGCAGCTTGGCATTGAGGAATATCTGGAGGTGAAGAGCTTCCATATCGGTGGGCTCGCCTGAGCCCATCGACATCAAAAGAAGAGGCGCGGATCGCAAGATCCGCGCCTTTGAGTTGGCGGCTTGGGAGGAGGAGCTGCTTACTGAATTCTGTCGAGGGCCTTGTAGTAGAGGCCGACGAGCGGCAGGAACCATGGCTTGCCGAAATGGCCGGGCACGGCGGGCCATTCGAGATCATGAAGCGGGTTCCGGTCAACCTTGCCGAGGATCGCGTCGGCAATGATCATGCCAAGATGGGTCGAGAGTTGCGCGCCATGGCCCGAATAGCCCATCGCATACCAGACACCGTCGACATAGCCCGCACGCGGATAGCGATCCTTGGTCATGTCGACCAGGCCGCCCCAGCAATAGTCGATCTCGACGTCGGCGAGTTGCGGGAAGATCTGGGCGAGGCTGGCGCGCAGGATGGCACCGCTCTTCTCGTCCGATCGCTGGTCCGACGTCGCGGCAAAGCGGGCGCGGCCGCCGAAGATCAGCCGGTTGTCCGGCGACAGGCGGAAATAGTTGCCGATATTCATCGACGTCACGCAGGTTCGGTTGCCCGGCATCGTGGCGGCCACTTCCGCCGCGGTCAGAGGCCGGGTCGCGATCAGGAAACTGCCGACTGGGATGATGCGGCGCCGGAAATAGTTGAAGGAGGTTCCGGATGTGTAGGCGCCGGTCGCGACCAGGACATGGTCGGCGGTCACCTCGCCGCGGGCTGTCTTCAGCTGATGCTTCGGCCCCGATATGGTGTGACGCGTCACCGGGGCGTTTTCGAATAACGTCGCGCCGTGCCGCGCCGCCGCCTCGGCCAGCCCCACGACGTACCGGCCCATATGCATCACGGCGCTCTTCCTGGAGAGCATGGCACCATGGAAGAGCGAGCCGACTTCTGTCTTGAGATCATCCGCCGTCAGGAGCGCAGTGTCCGGATCGACTTCGCGATGCACCGCTTCGAAATTGCGGGCGATTATGTCGAAATGCTGTGGCTTCGACGCGAGCTTCAGTTTCCCCGCCCGGCGGAAATCGCAGTCGATCTTTTCCTCGGTGACGATCCTTTCGATCGTGTCGATCGAGTCGTCGAACGCGCGATAAAGCGCCACCGCGCGCTCGCCCCCAAGTTCTGCCTTGGCCGCGATGAAGCTATGGGCAAGACCGTTGTTGAGATGTCCGCCGTTGCGGCCGGATGCACCCCAACCGATGTGGTTCGCCTCCAGCACGGCAACCCGGGCGCCCGACTTCGCGAGCTGTCGCGCGGCGGCAAGGCCCGTGAAGCCGCCGCCGATGACGGCAACGTCAAAGTCACCTTCAACAGGACCGGTCGCTGCGCCCGAGAATTCCGGTGCCGTATCGTGCCAGTAGGATTCGAACTTCATCGCCCGCGCTCCGCTAGAGGCCGACAACGCCGGGCAGTTCGGAAATGCCCTTGATCTCGACATAACCGTAATAGGGATTGGCCGGCTCGTGACCGCGATTGACCCAGACCTTGTTCTTGATGCCGAGGTCATGCGCCGACATCAGATCATAGCGGAACGAGGACGAGCAATGAAGGACGTCTTCCGGGCCGCATCCGAGCATGTCGAACATATATTCGAAGGCCTGGAACCGCGGCTTGTAGGCATTCGCCTGCTCGGCGGTATAGACCTTGTGGAAGGGAGCACCGAGCTTCTCCACATTCGACATGATCTGTGAGTTCATCGCATTCGACAGAATCACCAGTGGAATTTCCTTGGCGACCTTGGCGAGCCCGGCCGGAACATCGGGATGCGGTCCCCAGGTCGGTACCCGCTCATAGACCATGCGGGCGTCTTCGTCGCGGAAGGTCACGCCGTTCTTGCGGCAGGTGCGCTCGATGGCATTGTGCACCACTTCATTATAGGGCTTCCAATCGCCCAGGATCTCGTCGAGCCGATAGGCCGCAAAGTTCTTGATGAACTGCTGCATGCAGGGCTCGTCGAGCTGCTCGCCGTAGAGATCGCGGGCCGCCTCCGCCATCTGGAAATTGGTGAGTGTGCCGTAGCAATCGAAGGTGATGTATTTCGGCCGGAACTGGGTCATCGTGTTGGTCCTTGCTGTGCCCGAGGCGCTTTCCTCCCCTTCATCATAGGTCTCCCGATCCGGATGAATGGCCGCATTTGGCGGCACAGGAAGCAGAATCTTCCGTATCTTCCGGCCGGTTTGGCAGAGAGTTGCGCAGCGAGCGCCTCCAAAGTTGCGAGCGGTGCCGGTGATGCGGCCATTCGGCAGATGATGCGGTCAGCAGAGCAATAGACGGAGAAAGATACCGGCCGACCGAGACAGTCGGGACGATCTGCTACGCGCCCGGGACTATGCTTTTCGAAAGCAGCAAGGGAATTCAGCAATGCAGGCAACCCAACTCGATCTCGTGCCGTTCGAGCACGGTCATTTGGAAGGCGCTCTCATGCTCTCGCGCCAGGCCGGTTGGCCGCATCGTCCCGAAGACTGGGAGATGGCGCTGGCGCTCAGCACGGGCGTCGTGGCCTTGGATGGGGAAAGCGTGGTCGGCACGACCCTGACCACCCGCTACGGCAATGATTGCGCGACGATCAATATGGTGATCGTCGCCGAGTCCATGCGTGGCCGCGGTTTGGGACGCAAGCTCATGCAGGCCGGCCTGGAAGCAGCCGGCGACTTGCCATGCCGCCTCATCGCCACCGAGGAGGGCCTGCCGCTCTATAGGAAGCTTGGATTCCGAGAGGCCGGGATCATCCTCCAGCATCAGGGGATCTGCCCTGAAATAGCCGCACCCGCGGATGTCGAATGGGCCACCTCTGGAGACTTGTCCGCGGTCGCAGCGCTTGACCGGGAGGCATTCGTTGCCGATCGCGGCATGCTCCTTTCCTATCTGCAGAATGTGGGCCGCCTCGCCATCCTGCGGAGGGGTGGTGTTCCGATCGGTTATTCATGCCTGCGCGACTTCGGGCGCGGCAAGGTCATCGGCCCGGTCGTGGCCGAAAACACCGACCACGTCCAAAAGCTCATTCGCTTTCTGATGGCCGATTGCGCCGGCATTTTCGTCCGCGTCGATACGACGACAACATCCCTCTCGACCTGGCTCGACCAACACGGCCTCGCCCATGTGGGCGGCGGAACGGCGATGCGGCGGGGCGGCAAAGTCGATCCCTCTCCCCGTGTCAAAACCTTTGCCCTAGCCAATCAGGCTTTCGGCTGAATTCGGAGACAAAGATGCTCAGCAACTCCCTTATCGAACTCGACCGTGCCCATCTCGTTCATCCGGTCGTGTCCTATCGCACTCACGAGAAGCTCGGCGTGCGCGTGCTGTCATCCGCCTCCGGCGCCACGGTGACCGACAACACCGGTCGACAACTCGTCGATGGCTTCGCCGGCCTCTGGTGCGTCAATGCGGGATACGGTCATGAAAGCATCGTCGAGGCGGCCGCGCGGCAGATGCGCGAACTGCCCTACGCCACTGCCTATTTCGGTCTCGGCGCCGAGCCCGGGATCCGTCTCGCCGCAGAACTCGCCGAGCGGGCTCCCGGCGATCTCAATCATGTCTATTTCACGCTAGGCGGATCCGACGCGATCGACAGCACGGTGCGTTTCATCCGCTATTACTATCATGCCAAGGGAACGCCGCAGAAAGACCAGTTCATCTCGCTCGAACAGGGCTATCACGGCTCCTCGACCGTCGGGGCCGGGCTGACGGCTCTTCCGGCCTTCCATGCCGGCTTCGGCATCCCCTTCGACTGGCAGCACAAGATTCCCTCGCATTACGCTTACCGCAATCCGGTCGGGACTGACCCGGAAGCGATCATCGCTGCGTCGAAACAGGCGCTGCGGCAGAAGGTGGAGGAAATCGGCTCCGAACGAGTGGCGGCATTTTATGCCGAACCGATCCAGGGCTCGGGCGGCGTGCTGGTGCCGCCCAAGGGCTGGATGAAGGCGATGCGCGACCTCTGCCGTGAACTGGATATCCTGTTCATCGCCGACGAGGTGATCACCGGTTTCGGCCGCACCGGCCCGCTCTTCGCCTGCAGCGAAGACGACATCGTTCCCGATTTCCTGACCGTCGCCAAGGGCCTGACCTCCGGCTATGTGCCGATGGGCGCGGTCTTCATGACCAACCACATCTATGACACGATTGCGGACGGGGCCGGCACTTCCCTGGTCGGCCATGGTTATACCTATTCCGCCCATCCGGTGAGCGCGGCAGTCGCGCTCGAGGTCTTGCGCCTCTATGAGGGCGGGCTCCTGGACAATGGCCGCACGGCCGGCAAGCGCCTCATGAAGGGCTTGCAGAGCCTTGCCGACCATCCCCTCGTCGGCGACATCAGAGGCCGGGGCATGCTGGCGGCGATCGAGCTCGTCACCGACAAGGCGAAGAAGACGCCGCTTCCGGCCGCGGCCGATCCGTCCCGCCGGATTTTCGACCGGGCTTGGGACAACGGCCTCATCATCCGCGCCTTCGGCAATGGCGTGCTGGGCTATGCGCCGCCGCTTTGCTGCACCGACGAGGACATCGACGCGATCGTCGCCCGCACACGAAAGACGCTCGACCAGACGCTGGAAGACAGGGATGTCCGGGCGCTCGTGGCATGACGGTAGCACGGTGGGCGCGAAATACCGCTTTGCTCCCAAATTCGCAATTTTCTGCCGTGGCGCTCCGCCCATTCAGCGACTCCGACGCGGCGATACTGCCAAACTGACAGAAAGAGAGGCGGCAGTCCGGCGCAGGCCGACCCGCACAGAGCCCGGCGAAACCGGCGGCGACAAGCCGGAACGCCAACCCAATCTTGATCAACAAAGGGGAATGCTATGACCGACCAGATCACCAACTGGACCAGCACCGACGATGCCATCGTCGAAAGCGCAATCCGACGCGGTGCGACCCGCCGCGAACTTCTCCAGATGTTGCTGGCTGGCGGCGTCGCCACCGCTGCCGGCGGCATCGTGCTCGGCCGCGCGACCAAGGCGGTTGCTGCGACACCGGTTTCCGGTGGCGCATTGAAGGCCGCCGGCTGGTCGTCGTCGACCGCCGACACGCTCGATCCCGCCAAGGCATCTCTCTCCACCGATTACGTGCGTTGCTGCGCGTTCTATAACCGGCTCACCTACATCCAGTCGGACGGCACGCCGCGAATGGAGCTCGCCGAGTCGGTCGAAAGCAAGGACGCAAAGGTCTGGACGATCAAGCTGCGCAGCGGCGTCACCTTCCACGACGGCAAGCCGCTCACGGCCGAGGACGTCGTCTTCTCGATGAAGCGCCACCTCGACCCGGCCGTCGGCTCGAAGGTCGCCAAGATCGCCAAGCAGATGACCGGCTTCAAGGCGGTCGACAAGCTGACGGTCGAGATCACCCTGGAAAGTCCCAATGCCGACTTGCCGATGATCCTCGGCATGCACCACTTCATGATCGTCGCCGACGGCACGACCGACTTCTCCAAGGGCAATGGCACCGGCGCCTTCGTCCGCGAGGTCTTCGAGCCCGGCGTCCGCTCGGTCGGTCTCAAGAACAAGAACTACTGGAAGCCCAACCAGCCGAATGTCGACTCGTTCGAATTCTTCGCGATCGCCGAGGACAATGCCCGCGTCAACGCGCTGCTTGCGGGTGATATCCACCTTGCAGCCGCCATAAATCCACGCTCCGTGCGGCTGGTGGACGGCAAGGAGGGCGTCTTCCTCTCCAAGACGACATCAGGCAACTACACGAACCTCAATATCCGCCTGGACATGGCACCCGGCGACAAGCAGGGTTTCGTCGAGGGCATGAAACATCTGGTCAACCGCGAACAGATTCAGAAATCGGCGCTACGGGGTCTCGCGGAAATCGGCAACGACCAGCCGATCTCGCCATCGAATTTCTACCACAATGCCGACTTGAAGCCGAAAGCGTTCGATCCGGAAAAGGCAAAGTTCCTGTTCGACAAAGCGGGCCTTCTCGGCCAGTCGATCCCGGTGATCGCCTCCGATGCGGCCAACTCCGCCATCGACATGGCGATGATCGTCCAGGCCGCCGGCGCCGAGATCGGCATGAAGTTCGACGTACAACGCGTGCCGTCCGACGGCTATTGGGACAATTATTGGCTCAAGGCCCCGATCCATTTCGGCAATATCAATCCGCGTCCGACGCCCGACATTCTGTTCTCGCTTCTCTATGCGTCGGATGCACCGTGGAACGAGAGCCAGTACAAGTCCGAGAAGTTCGACCGGATGCTCCTCGAAGCGCGCGGGTCGCTCGACGAGGCAAAGCGCCGCGAGATCTACAACGAGATGCAGGTCATGGTGTCGGAAGAAGCCGGCACGATCATCCCGGCCTACCTCTCCAACGTCGATGCCGTGTCCTCCAAGATCAAGGGCCTCGAGACCAATCCGCTCGGCGGCATGATGGGCTACTCCTTCCCGGAATATATCTGGCTGGAAGGCTGATCGGCACATGCCGGGGGCGACAAGCCCCCGGTCGTCCGCCCGTTTCGTGATACACTGTCAGCCAACGGCCGACGGGAGGTCTGCACATGAAGAATCCAGTCCTATCCCTTATTGCCAGTCGACTGTTCATCTCCGTCGTCACGCTTCTGATCGTCTCGTTCGCGGTGTTCTTCGCCACGACGATGCTTCCCGGCGACACGGCGTCGATCCTGCTCGGGCAGGCCGCGACCCCCGAGGCAGTCGAAGGGCTTCGCAAAGCCATGCATCTCGATGAGCCGGCCTTCCTGCGTTTCACCTATTGGATGATGGGCCTGCTGTCGGGCGACCTCGGCACGTCTTACGCCAACGACATGCCGATTGCCGACCTGATCGGCGGGCGTTTCGCCAACTCGATGAAGCTCGCCGGCATCACCGCCCTGTTGGCCGTTCCGATCGCGCTGACACTTGGCGTTACCGCCGCCATGATGCGGGGCTCCCTCTATGATCGAACGGTGACGGTGCTGACGATCGGAGTCATATCGGTGCCCGAATTCATGATCGCGACCTCGGCCGTCCTCTTCTTTGCGGTCTATCTGCAATGGCTCCCCGCCATCTCTTTCACCAACGAAGCAAAGACCTTTACCGATATGCTCAGGGTCTATGCGATGCCTGTCATCACGCTGACCTTCGGCGTGTCTGCCCAGATGATCCGCATGACCCGGGCCGCAGTGGTCGAGACGCTGAATACGCCCTATGCCGAGATGGCGTTGCTGAAGGGTGCGTCGCGCAGCCGCGTCGTGCTGAAACATGCCTTGCCGAATGCACTTGGCCCTATCGTCAACGCGGTTGCGCTGTCGTTGTCCTACCTGCTTGGCGGCGTGATCATCGTCGAAACCATCTTCAACTATCCCGGCATCGCCAAACTGATGGTCGACGCGGTCGCGACCCGCGACCTGCCGCTGATCCAAACCTGCGCGATGATCTTCTGCGTCGGCTATCTCATCCTGATCACCGCCGCCGACATCATTGCCATTCTTGCCAATCCGAGGCTGCGATGACCACGATCGAGACCCATACCGTGAAGCGCCGGAAGTTCGCCTATCGCATGAACCTTGTTGGCATGGCGGGCTTTGCCATCATTGCCTTCTGGGCGATCATTGCTCTGATCGCCCCCTGGATCATTCCCTATCCGGTCGGCGAGATCGTCGATTTCGATTATTTCGGGCCGATGAGCCAGCAGTTCTGGCTGGGTTCGGACTATCTGGGACGCGATATGCTTTCGCGCATCCTGATGGGCGCGCGCTACACCGTGGGCATTTCACTCGTGGCCGTTACGATCGCCTGCTTCTCCGGTGTCGTGCTCGGCATGATCGCGGCGGTTTCGGGCGGCTGGGTCGACACCCTGCTCAGCCGTTTCCTCGACGCCATGAATTCGATCCCAAGCAAGCTCTTCGGCCTCGTTGTCGTCGCCGCACTCGGTTCCTCCATTCCCGTCCTGGTGCTGACGCTTGCGGTGATTTACACGCCGGGCTCCTACCGCTTCGCGCGTGCTCTTGCCGTCAACATCAACACGATGGACTTCATCACCGTGGCCCGCGCGCGCGGTGAGGGCACGCTCTATCTCGTCGCGTCGGAAATCCTGCCCAACATCGTCGGGCCGGTACTGGCCGATCTCGGCCTGCGTTTCGTGTTCATCGTGCTGTTACTCTCCGGCCTCTCCTTCCTCGGCCTTGGCGTGCAGCCACCCTATGCGGACTGGGGCGCACTGGTGCGGGAGAACATCGGCGGCCTGCCCTTCGGCGCGCCTGCGGTGATCTTCCCTTCGATCGCCATCGCCACGCTGACGATCAGCGTCAACCTGCTGATCGACAACCTCCCCCACAAAATCCGTGACCGGAGCGAATGATGGCTAACCTTGTCGAAATCCGTGATCTGAAGGTCGAAGCCAAGACCGACTCCGGCCGTATTGTCGAAATCATCCGCGGCGTCAGTTTCGACGTCGGCGAAGGCGAGATCGTTGCCCTGATCGGCGAAAGCGGGTCCGGCAAGACGACGATCGCGCTCACGCTCATGGGGCACGCCCGGACAGGCTGTCGGATCAGCGGCGGCTCGGTCATTCTCGACGGTCAGGACATGGCCAACCTGCCGGAACGCAAACGGGCCAAGATCCGGGGGACCGAAGTGGCCTATGTGCCGCAAAGTGCCGCCGCGGCGTTCAACCCGTCCCAGACGATCATGGAACAGGTCATCGAGATAACCCGCATCCACGACCTGATGCCCCCGGAGCAGGCACGCGCTCGCGCGATCGAACTGTTCAAGGCGCTCTCTCTTCCCAATCCGGACACGATCGGTGCGCGTTATCCGCATCAGGTCTCGGGCGGGCAATTGCAACGCCTGTCGGCGGCGATGGCCCTGATCGGCGATCCGAAGCTCGTTATCTTCGACGAACCGACGACTGCGCTCGACGTGACCACACAGATCGAGGTGCTGCGCGCCTTCAAGTCCGTGATGCGCAAGGGCCGCATCGGCGGAGTCTATGTCTCGCATGATCTTGCGGTTGTGGCCCAGATCGCCGACCGAATCGTTGTCCTCAAGGGCGGTGAAATCCAGGAAATCGGCAAGACCGAGCAGATCCTCTCCACCCCCCAGCATCCCTACACCAAGCAGCTATTGGGTGCTTTCAAGCCCGAAGCGCGGGCGAAAAGTCTTGAGCCGCAGCAGAGCAAAGCGATCCTGCAGGTACAGGATCTCGTGGCGGGCTATGGCCCGATCCAGGCCGACGGCACGCCGATGATCAAGGCGCTCCGATCCGTGAGTGTAGAGGTCGAGCGCGGCCGCAATCTGGGAATCATCGGCGAATCCGGCTGCGGCAAGTCCACCTTGGCGCGGACGATCGCGGGAATCATTCCGGCTTCCGCGGGCAAGATCACGTTCAACGAGCAGACATTGGCGCCTGCCGCCCGCGACCGCTCACGCGAACAACTCCGTGAGCTGCAGATCGTCTTCCAATATGCCGACACCGCGCTCAATCCGGCCAAATCGATCAGCGATATCCTCGGCCGGCCGCTCACCTTCTATCATGACATGGCGGGGGAGAAGCGCGAGAAGCGGATCGACGAACTCCTGGACATGGTTCGCCTACCCCGCGCCTTGAAGCATCGCCGCCCGTCCGAACTTTCCGGCGGCCAGAAGCAGCGCGTCAACTTTGCGCGCGCCCTTGCCGCCGAGCCGAAACTGATCCTTTGCGACGAGGTGACGTCAGCGCTCGATACGGTTGTCGCCGCCGCGGTCATCGACCTCCTGAAGGAGTTGCAGCGCGAGCTTTCGCTCTCCTACGTCTTCATCAGCCACGATCTCTCCGTGGTCGAGGCGATCTGCGACGAGGTCGCCGTCATGTATGCGGGAGAAAAGATCGAACAACTTCCGCCGTCCGCCATGGGCAGCAGCGCGAGCCACCCCTATTCCCAGCTGTTGTTCTCGTCTGTTCCCCAGCTCGACCCGACCTGGCTGGACGGGCTGAAGCAGGATCCGGAATTGGTCCGCGCCTTCAGCGGGCGATAATCACAAGGGAAACAGACTGGTCAGCGGCAAGTGCGATTTGACGATTGGCGATTTCAGCACGACATAACTGAAATACTTGTCGATGCCGATGTCCATGTCCGTCAGGCGCTCCATGATCTCCTGATACTCGGCGATGCCGCTGGTGACAAATTTAATCAGATAGTCGTACCCGCCCGAAATCAGGTGGCATTCGATGACCGAGTCGATCTTCTCGACAGTCGATAGGAAGCGCGCGAAATCGATCTGCCGGTGGTTCTTCAGGGTGATTTCGGTAAACACTGTCATGGTCTGGCCGAGCTTGGCGGTGTTGATATGGGCGGAGTAGCCGTCGATATAACCTTCCGACTGCAGCTTCTTCACCCGCATCAGACACGGGCTCGGCGACAGGTGAACCAGCTCGGCGAGCTCGACATTGGTGATCCGGCCGTTCTTCTGCAATTCGTAGAGGATCTTGATATCGATGCGGTCGAGCTTCATGCGGGTCTCCCCGGGCCGTATCGGCCCCCTTTCAGCAGATTATTCCGACGAGGATACCACAGCCGCCCGCCTTGTCCATTTTCGGAAGAAAACATCGAGCCGGCATAAAGTGTTGTGCTGGGCGGGATTGCAGAACATTATTTCGTTCGCCGCGGAATTGCGCACGCCCCTTCGGTCGGATCCAAAATAGGATGGGATCTGCCTCGATGGAGATGATCATGCCTGCTCCGCTCGTTCGTATCGAAACCACGGCCTCCCAGCCCCGGACTGCAGATGTGGTCGTCATCGGTGGCGGCATCATCGGCGTTTTTGCGGCCTACTACCTTGTTCGCCGCGGCCTCAAAGTGGTTCTCGTCGAAAAGGGTTTGATCGGTGCTGAGCAATCGAGCCGCAATTGGGGGTGGTGCCGGCAACAGAACCGCGACGCCCGTGAACTGCCGATCGCCACAAAGAGCCTTGATCTCTGGGATCAGTTCGCGGCGGAATCGGGAGAGGATACGGGCTTCCGGCGCTGCGGCCTTCTCTATCTCTCCAACAGCGACAAGGAATTGGATGGCTGGGCACGCTGGCGGGACTTCGCTCGCACCGTCGGCGTGAGCACCCTCATGCTGTCCTCCGCGGAGGCCACCGAGCGTGGCAAAGCCACCGGCAAGCCTTGGAAAGGCGGCGTCTTTTCTCCCTCTGACGGAACGGCCGATCCATCGAAGGCAGCGCCGGCGGTGGCACGCGCGATCATCGGTGCGGGCGGCATCGTGCTTCAGAATTGCGCAGCCCGCGGCATCGAGACAAGTGGCGGTCGGCTTTCCGCTGTCGTCACCGAGAAGGGTACAATCCGCACAAAAATCGCCGTCCTTGCCGGCGGCGCCTGGGCCTCATCCTTCTGCAACAACCTGGATGTGCGTTTCCCTCAGGCCTCGGTCCGGTCGTCAATCCTGTCTGTCGAACCTGGTGTCGAGGGCCTGCCGGATGCTCTCCATACGACGGAGGTTTCCACGACACGGCGTGCGGATGGCGGTTACACCTTGGCGATCAGCGGCCGCGCCAGGGTCGATGTTACGGCACAACAGGTGCGGTTTGCCCGATATTTCGTGCCGATGTTCGCCCGCCGCTGGCGGAACCTTGCGCCCGGCGGGCTTGAAGGCTGGCGCTCGGGACATGAATCGCGCACGCGCTGGCGGCTCGACGAACCCACACCCATGGAGCAGATGCGCATTCTCGATCCGGCTGTTGATGAGAGCACTATTTCCGAAATACTCCGCCGGGCCCGGCATTTGCTGCCGACTCTCGCAAAAGCCAGGATCGCGTCGAAATGGGCGGGCTATATCGACAGCACTCCCGATGGTGTACCCGCGGTGGGTGACATTCCCCGCATTCCTGGCTTCGTACTCGCCGCCGGCTTTAGCGGGCACGGCTTCGGCATCGGCCCCGGTGCCGGCCATCTGATCGCGGATATCGTCACCGGTTGCTCACCCCTTGTCGACCCTGTTCCCTACAGGCCGGAGCGTCTCACCTCCTCCGCCTGGGGCAACGTCGCTGAGTTTTAGCGCCTTCTCGCCGGTTGCGGGTTCGCTGCAACTGATATTCGTTCGGCAATCCAAGGTGGCCGCCGCGTGAAGAACGATCCGTGCCATCTCGTGACAGGGCGGCCTGTTCGGGGTCGTAGGTTATGAGGGCTGCACGCATCACTGCGATTTGGTTGCATTCGTGTTATGCTCGCCGCCCGTCGCCGTAGCATCCGATATTTCACACGTGAGATCATTAAGACGGTCGCTGACACCGCTTGAGAGAGTAACTCCATAACATGACGGAAAGTCGCCAGCCTGCGCATTTTGCTCGCCGCACCCGTTGGCCATTTCGGGTGGTCGTTGGCTTGTAGCGTCCCGCTTGGTGCGGGCACCGCGATGGTCTATCCCTGCCTGGTCGTCGCCGTCTCTATTGTTGGCACCGACTCATTGGAGAAGTGACCTCTTTCCTCTGGCTGTGTCACCATGCGTTTGAACAGATTTTGCGATCTTGACCATGACCGGGCCATAGACACCGAGGTAGACGGCAGATGTTGAAACACCGCTCCGACGTCCGCCAACAATGCATCGGGCGCAAGGACTTGGATCTCGCCCGACCGGTTACGCTTCTGCTATCTCGACCGAGAGGTGCTGGTCGAGGGCGCGCAGGAAGCTAGCGGCATTGAAAATCGCGGCTGGCGGCTTTGCGCCGGTATCGCGGATGTCGCCCGACAGTATGCGCTGCACCGCTTCACAGATAATCGGCGCCGTGACGGCGTAGATGTCCTGGCCCTGCGCGATGATCCGGCGGCGCATTCCCCCTAGCGTGACGATCACTTCAACGGCGAATCGCTGCGCCGAACGTCCAGTTTCATCGACAGCCTGAGGCGCAGATGTCGATGGATCGCGCACATCCCGTAGCGCTGTCGTGCTGAGAAAGGCATGCAGCTCCTTTGTCCGGACATGCTTGGCGATCAGTGGCACTTCCGAGAAGGGAAGCTCGACGAAGGTCTGCCGGCCGAACGGGGCAGGTAGGACGGATACCTTTTCAGCAGGTGGCTGATGCATCGGGGTCAACTGTCCGCCGCTGATTGCAAGACGCCGCGCGGTGTTCTTTTCCCCGGTCACCCGTGTGCCCTTGGTAGGGAGCCAGCTGTCGAGCGCAACGTGGATTTCGATGGCGTCGGCGTGATCCCATTCGCCCATGACGGTTGCGACGAGCAGGTCGGCCAGGCCGCCGTAAAAGCCCATCGCCGGGATGACGACGACGCCTGCGTCCCGGGCTGCGCGCTCGTGACGCTCGAATGTGGCCTGCACGCTCGGCTGTTCGGCCGTCACATCGAGATAGTGGATGCCCGCCCTCAACGCGGCGCGCACCACTGCGTCGGCCGTATCCATGAATGGTCCAGCGCAGTTGATGACCGCTGCCACCCCGGCAAGTGCCCGATCCAGCGCCGCGTCGTCTTCCACCGCAGCTTCGCGGCATTCCACACCGCGCTCGGGAAAACCCGCATCGGCCAGTCTTCCAGCACTCCGGCCGATGGCGACCGGCCTAAGCCCACGCCGTATTAGTTCGGCGACAACAAAGCGGCCGGTATGGCCGTTCGCGCCTATGACCGCTACGCGCTGTTGTGTGTTGGTGACATTGGTTTGATTAGGGGTCATCGCTCTCTCCTTCGCTACAGACCTGTCTGTAGCAATAAACATACAGGTCTGTAGCGTGTCAACCAACTTTCTGCTAGAAGGGAAGATATTGGAGATCGAGACATGGCAAAGAATACAGCGAACTCTCCCGCCTCCGTTACCAACGAGGTGCGGGACAGAATTCTAGAGACCGCATCGGAGCTCTTCTATCGACGAGGCGTGCGCGCTGTGGGCGTCGATCTGGTGGTGGAAAAATCCGGTGTCGCGAAGACCAGCCTCTACCGCCATTTCGGTACGAAAGACGACTTGATCGCTGCCTTTCTCAAGCGCGAGGACTTGGATTTCTGGAGCACCTGGGACCGGGTGAGAGAACAGCATCCGGACGATGCCTTAGCCGAGCTCGACGCTCATTTCGAGTGGATCGGCGAGCGGGTCGGACGGGACAACTACCGGGGTTGCCCGCAAATCAACACGGCGGCCGAGTTTCCTGAGGCGGATCACCCCGCCCGCAAGGTAGCCGAGGCCCATATGCACGAAATGCGGCGGCGCCTGAAGGCCATAGCCGAGGGGCTGGCGGTTGCCAAACCCGACCGGCTCGCCGGTCAGCTCGCAGTCCTGATCAACGGCGCCTTTGTCAGCATGCAGCTTTTTGAACCTGGCGAGGCAACCGGTTTGCTGCGCGATGCCGCCCATGCTCTGATCGCGGCAGGCCGCGACTGATTAGACTCACGGCTGTTAAACGATATGGTGACTTTATGGACCGGCGTCTTGGGCCCCCGCTTTCGAAGTCCGGGATTGCCGGCCATCGGACAGTATGATGTCGCCAAAGCTAATCGCAGCTTGGCGTCAAACAGCGAGTTTTTCGCTTGGATCGGGCGAAATCGGACGGACATCATCCGGCCCCGAATCTATCGGCGATAAGGCAATGCCCATAGGCTCCGCGCGATATTCGTCTCCCGGGGACGCACCCATCTCGAGCGTCAAAGCTCCAGTATCAATGATCTCGCCCTCCGCAGGAGGCGGTCCGAAAGCAGCGTCGGACAACAGATCGCTAAGGTGGCACAGCGCTCGACGTGAATCGACCCCCCTCTTGATAAGTGAGGCGATATTGATTTAGTACGAGACGCTCAGTGCAAGGAGTCGAAATTGCAGGTTCTGGTACGCGATAATAACGTAGATCAAGCTCTCCGTTTTCTGAAGAAAAAACTGCAGCGCGAAGGCGTGTTCCGTGAAATGCGATTGCGGGAGCATTTCGAGAAGCCATCTGTAAAGCGCGCGCGCGAGAAGGCAGAAGGTATCCGTCGCGTCAGGAAAATGGCCCGCAAGAAGCTTGAACGCGAAAGCGGGATCTCTGCTCCAAAAAAGCCTAAGTCTCCTGTTCGGGCGAAGAAGTCCGATGAGACGAAGGTGAGTTGATCGCGATAGGCCATTCTTGGACGGCCTCGCCCGCGGCGCCGTGTTTTGCCAGCGAACCAAGCACACTATCCAATTCAAGCGACTTACCGCACGGACTGCGGCAAGCTTCCCCGGTGCTTCGGGGCGAGAACGGACGATGAAGATGGAGAATCTTTTCGTTGGTCCGTGAGAGACGGAAACCGAGTTCCGTCGATCCCATAGTCTCGTCAAAGGCGATTGCTTGCGTTTCTGATTGCGCGGGAGTCGTGTTCCAGATATCGACTGAGAGCCTGCAAATTGCCGGCCTATAGATTGGAAGTAGAATGACGGGCATTGTCCCGAAGGTCGAGATCTCCCCACTTTCTGAAGAGTTCACTGACAACGGCATCAAAGTTGACGTCCAAATTTACAAACTAGAAGGTAGCGACGGCTGGACGCTTGAACTCGTCGTCGATGAAGAGACATCTATCGAGTGGAGTACCACGTTCGCAACAGACCAGGCAGCTTGGGATGAGTTCACACACGGTGAGACGGATGTAGGGCTCCTGCTTGAGAGCCATGGCAAAAATGAGGGGTCTGCCCATTGAAGGACCTCGGTCCATGACCTCAGTGCTCATCTTCCTCGCTGCGCTCGCGTTAGGATTGATCACGGCAGGCATCGCGCAATGGAAAGGCCGGAGCGCCTCGACCTGGCTGCTGTATGGTCTCGTTGTTTCGGTTGTTGCGATCCCGTTTTTGCTCACGCTGGAGCGCCGGCAGAGTGACGCGGCGCGCCTGGCGCTTGCCTATTTTGTCGCAGCAGTGCTGCTGCTTGCCATTATCGCCGTCTTAGTGATCTATCGAGCTCAGAATGCGGGAGCTTTCTGATCGGCCTCACTACGCTATTCCGTGGGTCTCTCCCAGTTGTCTCAACAGCGCCCGATCGTCATGTGTTGGCCTGAGCGAATGTCTGAGCTGGAGCCGGGCAGACCGTCTGCTGTCGGAAAATCCATCGCGAAATCGGGCATTTGGGTACTCGGCGCGAAAGACTCGGATTGGTTCGCAAAGCAGTTCATACAGGCCAGAGTAAATCGGGGTGAGCGCGTCGGCGGTGTGCATCAATTGGAAAATTGAGGCAACGAAGTAGAACGAGGCGGAGATTGCCGCCGCAGCGGGGAGCGTGACGATCCAGGCGATCAGCTACGAAGTTCAGTACGAAGCTCAAGCCGTCTTGCAAGTCGTGTCAGCGGATAGCAAAGGCAGAAATAGATCACCGCCACGAGACCATAGACCGTGAATGGTTCGAAGGTCGCGTTGTTGATGGCGTTGGATGTTTTGACCAGTTCGTCAAAACCGATGATCGAGGTCAGCGCAGTGCTCTTGATCAACTGCACCAGAAAGCCGACGATTGGAGCGCGCGTGATGGCAAAGGCCTGGGGCAGGATGATCAGGCGAAGCTGCGATATGTAATGCAGGCCAAGGCTCTGGGCGGCATCCCATTGACCTGTCGGCAGAGATTGCACACCACCCCGCCAGATTTCCGCGAGGTAGGCGCTCGCACAGAGCGTAAGTCCGAGCGCTGCCGCCGTCCATGCCTCGATGCGAAAGCCGAGCAACGGCAGGCCGAAGAACAGCAGGAAAAGCTGCATCAGCAACGGCGTACCCTGAAACAGACCGATGTAGTACTCGCCGCATCGACGCAGCCAGGGGCGCTTGGATATGCGCAGCAACAGGATGAGAATACCGACGATAGACCCGCCCGCGAAGGCCACGATCGACAGCATGATGGTCCAGCGCGCGGCAAGCAGCAGATTGCGGACAATGTCCCAGAGGGTGAACTCGATCATGCCATGCCCCCGGGTATCATCTTCCGGCCGGCGGCAAACAACAATCTGCGCAGGCCGATGCTCAGGCCGAGATAGACCAGCGTGATGATGAAATAGGTCTCAAAGGCACGGAAGGTGCGGGCTTGCAGCATGTCCGCCTCGTAGGTCAGTTCCCGCACCGCGATTTGCGAGACCACGGAGGATTCCAGCATCATGATGACGATCTGGCTGGTCAGCGCCGGGAAGATGACCTTCAGCGCTTGCGGCAGGACGACCTTGATGAAGACCTGGATCGGCCTCAGGCCGAGTGCCGTCGCAGCTTCCTTTTGGCCCGATGGAACGGCATCGAGACCGGCCCCGACGATTTCTATCGTGTAAGCGGTCATGTTGAGCGTCATGGCAAGCATCGAAGCGACGACCGGATCGAGCCGGATGCCGAAGCGCGGCAGTCCGAAGAATATGAAGAACAACTGGACGAGAAAGGGTGTGTTGCGGATCACCTCCACATAGGCCGAAATCACGCTACGCAAGATCCGGTAGCGGCTGCGCCTGGCAGCCGCCCCGAGAATGCTCAACACAATGCCTAGCACAGAGGTCACGGCGATCAGGAAGACCGTCATGGCCGCGCCGTTGGCAATTGCTCCGACCGCTTCTTCTAGCCAGCCGAAATCGAGCGCATAGCCCATCCTCAATCCTTGAGGTTGTCAGGATTGAGCGGCACCTTCAACCAGGCCTCTGAGCTTTTGCTGAGGGAACCGTCGGCCAGCATATTGGCGATCGTGTCGTCAATCAGCTTCTTGAGGCGATCCTCGCCCTTGTTGACCGCGATATGCGAGGGAGACGTCATCAGCTGAAACTTCTGCTCGGGCTTCAACGCGTCCTGCTTTGCCAGCACCTGGGCACCGACGTCGTTGCCGACGACCATCAACTGCGTCTGGCCTGATATGAAGGCCTGGATGACGGAATTATAGTTGTCGAAGCGCTTGATATCGACGTCGGCAGGAGCGGCTGCTGTCAGGGAGGTGTCTTCGAGCGTGCCGCGATTGACCGCGACGCTCTTGCCGGCGAGATCTGCCGCAGCCTTGACTTCGAGGGCAGCGGGACCGATGACGGCGATGTAGTAGGGTGCATAGGCTGCGGCATAGTCGAGAACCTCGGCGCGCTCCTTGCTGTAGCCGACGCTCATCAGCAGGTCGACGCGACGCTCCGTCAGGTATGGGATACGGTTCTGGCCGGTAACGCTGACCGGATTGAGCTTGACCTTCAGCGCGTCGGCGATCGCCTGGGCGACATCCATGTCATAGCCCTTGAGGCTCATGTCGGCGCTGGCGGACGAGAAGGGCGGGAAGTCGGAGAAAACGCCGACATTCAGGGCGCCGGCTTTGGCGATGTCGTCAAGTGCATCGGCATTTGCACTGCTTGTTGCCATGCCAAGAATTGCACCGCCGACTAGGACGAGTGCCGCGAACGACAATTTCAATTTGGATTTGGTTGTCATCTTATTCCCCTTTTTGAGCTATTTTGGAATCTAGGCCTCGTGTCAGTTGCCACACGAATTGCCGCATCACATTCGGCCAAGCTTCAAAGATCGCGCCTCTGGCTTTGCGACCCAGCCAAAGTTCACACTTTGAGGCATTTCCCAGTTTTTTTCCCTGTTCTGCATATTAGGTGGCAAATCGAATTGAAAATCAATTGACAATGTTGTCGGCTGCGGTGTGAGAAAAACTCACATCTTGTTCAGTTCGGAGAACCGTCGTTGTCAAGCCGTCTGCCGCCACTTAACCCATTGAGAGCCTTCGAGGCGACTGCGCGGCGCGGATCAGTGTCGGCTGCCGCGCGCGAACTCAATGTAACGCATGGCGCCGTCAGCCATCAGATCCGGGCGTTGGAACTCTCTTTCAATGTCTCGCTGTTCGTGCGCGGGGGCAAGCGCCTGATACTGACCCCGCAGGGTGCGCTTCTCTTGCCGGCCGTCACGCATGCGTTTGAAGAAATCGCGGCAGCGACGGCAGCCATGACACGGCCGACCACCAGCGGGCAGTTGCGATTTGCGTGCGTGCCGGCGCTGCTGTCGTTCTGGATGATCCCGCGTTTGCACGAGTTCACCGACCAGTACCCCGATATCAGTCTGACCTTGATCGCCTCCAATGACTTGGCGCAGCTCTATTCGCCAGATGTCGATCTCTGCCTGCTCTATGGCAATGGCGACTGGCCGGACCACTGGTCGCGGCTCTGGAGTCCGCTGGTGCTGTTTCCCGTCGTCAGCCCGGCGCTGTTGAACATGCAGCCCCTTCGCACCATTCGCGATCTCAGCGATCACGTCATTCTTCACGCAGATGACGGGCGGGAATGGAACACATGGCTTGCCGCCGCCGACAGCGGGGTGGTCCCGCGCCGCCGCCAGCATTTCATGAGTGACGCACGCCTTTCGACAGAAGCGGCACTGCACAATCAGGGGGTCGCGCTGGGGGACACGATCACCGCAGGAGGTCTGATCGCCAAAGGCGAGTTGATCGCGCCGTTCGACCTGACGGTGCCTGCCAACAATGCCTTCTACGTCGCTTGCCGCAACGACGTTCGCGCCGCCCCGATCGTCAAGGTCTTCATCGACTGGCTGTTTTCAGCGCTCGAGAGCGATCCGATGCCCGGGCCGCAACATGCCGCGCGCACATTGATACGCAGCAAGATGCCTCTCGTTGGCACACCGGGATAATAGGCCCGGGGCCAGTGCAGCCGTCGATCGCCCATGCCTATCGTCATGTCATCGAGAAAGGCTCGATTGCATGCAACTAATCTGAGTTGCCTATTTTGATTCCATCGGCAGTTTTTAGGCTATTTTTTTAAGCAACAGATTTGGCTTGTTGTGAGCGCAAGTGTTGAAATTCCCGTGTCCACCCTCTTGGCACGGAGCTTGCGTGTAAGCTCGCAGAGTTGGTGGCTAGGGTTCCGGCGTTGAAAAACGTGCTGGTCCGAGAGCTGCCACCGGTTTGGGGAGACATCCCACCGGGTGCACGGCGGGAGAAAAGCCCGGGAGACCTCGTTGGCCAAGGGATTGGCGGCGCGATGGTCGATGCCGATCCCTTTTTGAGTGAAACAAAAAGGGGAATGATGAAATGCAGATACTTTCAAGAATTTTCTCGATCTCGGTCGTGGCGGCAACCCTGGCGCTCGGAACCGCGAGCTTGGCCGACGCTGCACCGAAGAAGGAATTCAAGGTCGCCTGGTCGATCTATGTCGGCTGGATGCCGTGGGGCTATGCAAACGATCATGGCATCGTCAAGAAATGGGCTGACAAATACGGCCTGAAGATCGATGTCACCCAGTTCAACGACTACGTCGAGTCGATGAACCAATACACGGCCGGCGCCTTCGACGCCGTGACGCTGACCAACATGGACGGCCTCTCCATTCCGGCCGCGGGCGGTGTCGACACGACTGCCGTGATCGTCGGGGATTTTTCCAACGGCAATGACGCCGTCATTCTCAAGGACAAGGCAGCGCTGGCCGATATCAAGGGACAGAATGTCAGCCTGGTCGAATTTTCGGTGTCGCATTATCTCCTGGCCCGCGCACTTGAAAGCATCGGCATGAGCGAACGCGACGTCAAGGTCGTCAACACCTCCGACGCCGACATGGTCGCCGCCTACAAGACGCCTGAAGTGACGTCTGTCGTCACCTGGAACCCGCTCGTCTCAACAATCCTCGAGGACCCCTCGGCCAAGAAGGTGTTCGACAGTTCCCAGGTGCCAGGCGAGATCATCGATCTGATGGTTGCCAATACCGAGGTCCTGAAGGACAATCCGGATTTCGGCAAGGCACTGGCCGGCATCTGGTATGAGACGGCTGCTCTGATGATCGCCGACTCTGCCGAAGGCAAGGCGGCGCGCGAGGCGATGGGCAAGGCATCCGGCACCGACCTCGCTGGCTTCGAGAGCCAGATGGCTGCGACGAAACTGTACGCCAAGCCCGCTGACGCGCTTGCTTTCACCACCTCCGCCGAACTGCCCAAGACGATGGATCTCGTGCGCAAGTTCCTGTTCGATAAGGCCCTGCTCGGCAGTGGTGCTGCGTCGGCCGACGTGATCGGCATCGAAATGCCCGACGGCACCGTTCTCGGCGACAAGGCCAACGTGAAGTTCCGCTTCTCGTCGGTCTACATGAAGGCTGCGGCGGACGGCGGTCTCTAAGCGCCGTCTCAACCTCTCACCCTCCCGAGACCGGACCCGAGCCGATGCGCTGGATCAATGCCCGACCAAGTCGCGGAATGCAGTTGTTCCTGCTGATGCTGCCTTTCGCGATTCTGATCGCACTCTACGCCATGGGCTCGGCCGCGCGGCTGGCCGACAACGCCAATGACAAGCTGCTGCCGGGGCTTTCGAGCTTCGCTGCGGCCATCGAACGCATGGCGCTGGTGCCGGACCAGCGCACCGGCGAATACCTGATGTGGATGGATACCAAGGCGAGCCTTGCCCGCCTTCTCGTCGGCTTGGGCATTTCAACGGCGCTGGCGCTGGTCATCGGCATGCTGATCGGCATGCTGCCTTACCTGCGATCACTGCTGGCACCGTTCGTCGCCGTCTTCTCCATGGTGCCGCCGCTGGCGCTGCTGCCGATCCTGTTCATCGTCATGGGGCTGGGCGAGGCATCCAAGATCGCGCTGATCGTGATCGGCGTGGCACCCGCGATGATCCGCGACCTCGCCGGCAAGGCACTTGAATTGCCACGCGAGCAGATTGTCAAAGCCGAGACGCTGGGCGCCAATTCCTGGCAGGTGGCGCTACGCGTGGTGCTGCCGCAAATCCTGCCGCGACTGATCACCTGCGTGAAACTGCAGCTCGGACCGGCCTGGCTGTTTCTGATCGCCGCCGAGGCGATCTCGTCGGAAGCCGGGCTCGGCTATCGCATTTTCCTGGTGCGCCGCTATCTGGCCATGGATGTCATCTTTCCGTACGTCGTCTGGATCACCCTTCTCGCCGTCGTCGCCAATATCCTGCTGGATCGTCTTCGGGTCTCGCTCTTCCCGTGGTCGGAGCTGGAGAAGCCGGCATGAGCGAACTGGTGATCTCCAATCTCTGGAAGGAATATGGCGACCAGATCGTCCTGGAAGACGTGTCGCTGAAGGTGGCGTCGCGCGCCTTCGTCGCGCTGGTGGGTCCATCGGGCTGTGGAAAGTCCACCTTTCTCCGAATGCTGCTCGGACAGGAACGTCCGACGCGCGGCACGATCCTGCTTGACGGCAATGCGCTGCCCGGCGAGCCCGGCCCCGATCGGGGTGTCGTCTTCCAGCGCTATTCGGTGTTTCCACACCTGACGGTGCTCGGCAATGTTCTGCTCGGCAAGGAATTCGCCGCCGCGCCGCTCAGTGCGCGCCTTTTCGGTGCCGCTCGCCGCCAGGTATTGGACGAAGCACGCCAGATGATAGCCGAGGTCGGGCTTGCCGGATCCGAAGACAAATATCCCGCCCAGCTCTCGGGCGGCATGCAGCAGCGACTGGCACTGGCGCAGGCACTGTTCAAGAAGCCCAAGGTGCTGTTGCTCGACGAGCCTTTCGGAGCGCTCGACCCTGGCATCAGGGCTGAAATCCACAAGCTGATGAAGCGGCTGTGGAACGAGACACAGATGACAGTGGTCATGGTCACGCATGATATGCGCGAGGCATTCACGCTGGCGAGCCGCGTCGTCGCCTTCGAACGCCGACGGGACCGGCCCGAGGAAAAGCTGCGCTACGGCGCCACGATCACCAGGGACATTGCCATATGGCCGCCGCGCGTGGCCGGCGTGCATTCCATCTACAGCCCCGCCATCCACAGCCTCGATCGGGACGGCCCGGTCAACACTCCGGGGCACCCCCGGGACGACCCGGCACCATCAGGAGATCAATCATGATGCATATCAGACGATCCGCCGAGGAGATCGCCGGCAACCGCGCGCGCTACGAGGAACACCAGAAGAAGGGTCTGGAATTCGCGCCGAAGGCGATGCCGGAGCCGAGCCCGCTGCCGGCGCCGCCGATCGATGCAGCCGCCATCATCCACCGGGAGGTCGTTCCGGGTGGCTGGTATTGGTCGACGAAGCTGATGAAGGGCGAGGCAATCCGGATCGACCAGGCCGAGGGCAATTCGACCGTTGCGCTCGTGGCCTGGAATGTCCATGATACGACCGAGCGGATCAACCTGGTCGATACCGCCAAGGTGCAATGGACCACGGCGCTCACCAAAGGTCGCGTGATCTTCTCCGACATGGGCCGGGTGATGATCTCCCTGATCGAGGACAGTTCCGGCACGCATGACTGCCTGATGGGCGGCTCGACGGCCGCCTCCAACGCCGCGAAATATCCCGACACCAAATCCCGCAACACGCGCGACAACCTGATCCTCGTCGCCGCAAAGCTTGGGCTCGATCGCCGCGACCTGCCCGGCGTGCTCAATCTCTTCGCGCCCGTTCGAGTGGACGATGCCGGCAGCTTCGGCTGGACATCGAAGCGTTCCAACAGCGGCGACTATACCGAACTGCGCGCCGAGATGGATCTGCTGCTGGGATTCTCCAATTGCCCGCATCCGCTTGATCCAAGTCCGGTCTACGACCCGCAGCCCGTGACGATCACCCGCTTCCGGGCGGCCCCTCCGGCAGCGGACGACCTGTGTCGGACGGCGACCGCCGAAGCCGTCCGCGGCATCGAAAACAACACCATGATGCAGGCCTGAGGAGCGACCCGATGAACGATTTTGTCCAGACCTCCCCCGCCCGCACGATCGAGAATGCGGCTGGCGATCACTTCATCCCCGCCGAGGCGCCATGGTCCGGCCTGGTGAAGAAGGGCCAGACCATCCGCATCGAGGACAGCTATGGCCAGCAGGCGATCGACACGCTGTTCTACCGTGCCGGCGATTTCGCCGAACGCTACTCCAACCAGGACACCATGCGCGAGCAGGGCGGCGCCTATGTGGGGACAGGCACGAAGATCATGTCCAACGAAGGCCGGGTGATGCTGACCATGACCGCCGATAGCTGCGGCCGGCATGATACGTCGGCAGGCGCATGCTCCTGCGAGAGCAACACCGTGCGCTTCGGCCATGGCACGAAATATCTCCATGCCTGCCGGGACAACTTCATCCTCGAGGTCTCGAGGCACGGCATGGGCAAGCGCGATATCGTGCCCAACATCAATTTCTTCATGAACGTACCGATCACGCCCAATGGCGAGATGACTATTGTCGACGGGATTTCGTCGCCGGGGGACTTCGTGGAATTGGTCGCGGACATGGATGTGCTCTGCGTGATCTCGAACTGCCCGCAGATCAACAACCCCTGCAACGGGTTCGATCCGACTCCGATCCGGGTGTTGATCTGGGACGGCAAGGAATAGACATGTTCACGAAAATCCTCATTGCCAACCGCGGGGAGATCGCGGTCAGGGTGATCCGCACCCTCAAAACCCTCGGCATCGCCTCGGTGGCGGTCTATTCCGACGCCGACCGCTTTGCCCGCCATGTGCTCGACGCCGACCAGGCCGTGCGACTGGGACCTGCACCGGCAAGCGAAAGTTATCTGGACGTCGATGCCGTGATTGCCGCCTGCAAGGCGACGGGCGCGCAGGCAGTGCATCCCGGCTATGGCTTCCTGTCTGAAAATATCGCTTTCGCGGAACGACTGGCGAGCGAAGGAATCGTCTTCATTGGCCCGAAGCCGGAGCACCTGTCCGCCTTCGGGCTCAAGCACAGGGCGCGCGAACTGGCCAGCGCAAGCGGTGTGCCACTGCTGCCGGGCACCGGTCTGCTGGCAACACCGGCTGAGGCACTGACCGCAGCCGAGACCATCGGCTATCCTGTGATGCTGAAAAGCACGGCCGGTGGCGGTGGCATCGGCATGCAGCTCTGCGCCGATGCCGATGCGCTCAAGGCGAGCTTCGAGAGCGTGCAGCGGACAGCGCGGGCAAGCTTTGGTGATGCGCGCGTCTATATCGAGCGCTTCGTGTCCGAAGCCCGTCATGTCGAGGTGCAAATTTTCGGTGATGGCCGTGGGCGCGTCGTCGCACTCGGAGAGCGGGATTGCTCGCTGCAACGGCGAAACCAGAAGGTCGTCGAGGAAACGCCGGCGCCAGGCTTGCCGGACGCCGTACGCAGTCGTCTCCACAAGGCGGCGGTGGACCTCGGCAAGTCGGTTTCCTATGAGTCCGCCGGCACGGTCGAGTTCATCTATGATCCGATACGGGAAGAATTCTACTTTCTCGAGGTCAATACCCGGCTGCAGGTCGAGCACCCTGTAACCGAAGCCGTGTTCGGCATCGATCTCGTCGAATGGATGATCCTCCAGGCCGCAGGCGAGGATGTCCTGACCGGAGCCGCAGCTTTGAGGCCCTCCGGTGCCGCCATCGAAATGCGTGTCTATGCGGAGATGCCGCACGCAGATTTCCGCCCCAGCGCCGGGCTGCTGACCGAAGTCGCGTTTCCCGAAACCGCCCGCGTCGACCGCTGGATCGAGACCGGCACCGAAGTGACGCCGTTCTATGACCCGATGCTCGCGAAGATCATCGTCGCGGCCCCGGATCGGCCAACCGCGATCGCGAAGCTGAAGTCGGCACTGGCGGACACATCCATCGCCGGAATCGAGACCAACCTCGACTATCTCCGCGCCATCGCCGCCTCCGATCTGCTGGCAAGCGGCATCGTGTCGACGGCCGCACTGAAGGACTTTGACTTTACCCCTGATATCATCGAGGTCCTCGAGCCTGGAGCGCAATCCAGCATCCAGGAACTGCCTGGTCGGCTTGGGCTCTGGCATGTCGGCGTACCGCCCAGCGGGCCGATGGACGAACGGTCCTTTCGTCATGCCAACCGGCTGGTCGGCAATGAGGACAAAGTCGCGGCACTGGAACTCACCGTCGCCGGGCCGACGCTCAAATTCCATGCCGAGACGGTGATTGCGATCGCGGGCGCCGACATGCCGATGAGGGTGGACGGCCAGCGCCTGCCACATGCCCGACCGGTCACCATCCTTGCCGGACAGACGCTCTCGGTCGGTCGGATCGACGGACCGGGACAGCGCGCCTATCTCGCTGTTGCGGGAGGCTTTTCGGCACCTGTCGTGCTTGGGTCGCGCGCCACATTCGACCTTGGAAAATTCGGTGGCAATGCCACCGGCACGTTGAAAACGGGCCACGTCCTGCATCTCGCCCGGCAAGCGCAAGATACGCCGAATGCAGCCATCGCCCCGGCGGAGTTGACGCATGGCTGGAATGTCGGCGTCGTCTACGGCCCACACGGCGCCCCGGACTTCTTTCAGGACGATGATATCGAGACGCTTTTCACGAGCGATTACGAGGTGCATTTCAACAGCGCCCGCACCGGTGTCCGCCTGATCGGGCCAGCCCCGAAATGGGCACGCAACGACGGCGGCGAAGCCGGGCTGCATCCTTCCAACCTGCATGACAATGCCTATGCCGTGGGTGCAATCGACTTCACCGGAGACATGCCGATCATCCTCGGCCCCGATGGCCCGAGCCTCGGCGGCTTCGTCTGCCCTGCGGTCATCGCCCATGACGAGCAGTGGAAAATGGGCCAGTTCAAGCCCGGCGACACCATCCGTTTCCACCCGGTGGCACGACCGGCCGACGCGATCATGGGGCCAGGCCTATATGATCGTGCCGAGGCCGGCTCAGCGATCGTCGGCCGCCGCGACGATGGCCCCGTTCCCGTCGTCTACCGTCGGCAGGGCGACGATAACCTGCTGGTCGAATATGGCCCGATGGCGCTCGACATCGCACTTCGACTACGGGTTCATCTGCTCATGCAGGCGGTTATCGCGGCAAGACTGCCGGGGGTGATCGACCTTACGCCCGGCATTCGCTCGTTGCAGATTCACTATGAGAGCAGCGTGCTCACGAGGGCCCGCCTTCTCGCTTTCCTTTCCGAGGTCGAGACGACCCTGCCGCGTGCGCAGGATGTAACTGTGCCCAGCCGCATCGTTCACCTGCCGCTCTCCTGGAACGACCCCGATGCCGAACTGGCGATGCGCAAATACCAGGAACTTGTGCGTCCGAATGCACCCTGGTGCCCATCCAACATCGAATTCATTCGCCGCATCAACGGTCTGGCCGACGAGCAGGCGGTCAAGGACATCGTTTTCGACGCCAGCTACCTGGTGCTGGGACTCGGGGATGTCTATCTCGGTGCGCCGGTGGCGACGCCCGTCGATCCACGGCACAGGCTGGTGACGACGAAATATAATCCTGCCCGCACATGGACCCCTGAAAATGCCGTCGGCATCGGCGGCGCCTACATGTGCATCTACGGCATGGAGGGGCCTGGCGGATACCAGCTGTTCGGCCGGACGATACAGGTCTGGAACACCTGGCGGCAGACCCCGGAATTCGCCAAGGGCAAACCATGGCTGTTGAACTTTTTCGACCAGATCCGCTTCTTTCCGGTGAGCAATGCCGAATTGACGGAGGCGCGCGCTGCCTTCCCGTACGGGGGCTATCCCGTGCGGATCGAGGAGACCGAATTCTCCTACGCACGCTATGAGACGGAATTGCTGGCCAACGCGGAGTCGATCGCCACGTTCAAGAACAGGCAGCAATCGGCGTTCGAAGCTGAAAAGCTGCGCTGGAAGGAAGAGGGTCTCGACACGTTCATCGCGGATGACGGCGGCGACGCGGCCCCCTATGGCGACGTTCCCGCCGGCTGCTTCGGCGTTGCGAGCGCCGTACCCGGAAGCATCTGGAAGATGCTTGTCGAGCCCGGCACCACGGTTGCCGCGGGCGATAGTCTCGCCATCGTCGAATCCATGAAAATGGAGATCAGCATCACCACGCATGCCGCCGGGCGCGTCAAGGAATTGCGAGCAGCGCCCGGCCGAAACATCAAAGCTGGCGATATCATCGTCGTTCTGGAGGAAGACTGACATGCTGCCGACAATTTCCGATCTCCCGAAACTCCGCGCCGCGGATGCCGCAGAACCCGAGGACGGATTGGTATCGATCGTGGTCGTGGGCGCACATCTGACGGGCATGCCGCTCAACCACGAACTGACGGGGCCAGGGGGAAAGCTGGCTAGATCCTGCCGCACGGCCGGCGACTATCGCCTCTTCGTTCTGCCGGACACGATGCCGCCGAAGCCCGGCCTGATCCGCGAACCTGGTTTCGCCGGAGCCGGTTTGGAAGTCGAAGTCTGGCATGTGTCGGCGGCGGCGTTTGGTCGCTTCGTCCAGAATATCCCCGCGCCACTTGGCATCGGCAAGGTAACGCTGGATGACGGCAGCCAGGTCTCCGGATTTCTTTGTGAAGCATACGCGATCGCTGGCGCAAAGGAGGTCACACACCTCGGAGGTTGGCGGAGCTACATAGAAAGCATGACCAAGACAAGCGGCTAGGAAGTTGGCAAGACCCAGCATGGCCTGCCCGCAATGCCCGATTCTCGAGTTTCGAAGGTGTCGGCTTGATGTCCGAAATGGTGCACATCGGCCGCGCCAGCAGTGAGTGCCGATCTTCCATAGGGGTAGAAACGCCTTTGGCCTCCCTTGGGAGGCCGATAGTGCGTTGATATATTTAGAAGATT
>NZ_JBYCZP010000018.1:0-136073 GCF_057586295.1 Rhizobium sp. SRI_017
AACCGCCTCAGCCTCTGCTATGAGTCGGTGCAGATCGATCCCGTCCGGCACGGCGTCGGCCAGATCCCAAGAGGGGGGCAAATGATCAGGCACCCGTACCAAACTGAGCGAGCGCACCCCTGCCATCCTAAGCATTTCACTCATAATGGGCACGGACGCGTCCCCAGGTTTGTCTGCATCCCTCCAATAAATCACGTCCCGGTCTGCAAGGGGTGCGAAGTCGGCCCTTTGCAGTTGCCCCGTCCCCCTAACCAGCTCAGGCTCACCAAATCAGGAAAAATTTCAGCAGCGGCGTCGCAGGTCTTCTCTCCTTCGACAAGCAAGACCTTCTTACCAGCGGTGGCGGCAAGTCGGGCAAGTCCGTACAAAGGGTTCTTGTTGAGCCCTGACCCTTGATGCCGCCAACCCATAGCGTCGCCGAAATAGCAGTAGGGAACTACCAGCTTCCTGGGCTTTCCTTTCGAATCTCGTTCACGAGTATGATCAAAGCGCAGTGTGTAAAAGAGCAGGCGGCCGTCCCCGTCCTGATATTGCCAAACGTTCCGAAGCAGGAAGTCGGGCTTGTCTGGAAAACACCGGCCCAGGAGTATATCTGGGCTTTTTGCATTCTCCGGCACGGGCACTACCGCATGTTTCGCGTCGTGGTTATCTGCAAGGCGGCCCTTACCATCCGTGGGATCAAGTCCCATATCTGCCAGATCTTTTCTTATGCGCTCGCACGCACTTTTGAAATCAATTCCGAAAACAGCCTTGCACAGCGCAATGATGTCTCCACCTGTCTGGTCAGGGTTTGCAAAGTCCTTCCAGAGCTTCTTGTCGAAATTGAAGAAGAGGCTATCCCCTGCTTCTCCCCTGGTGCTTCCAACCAACCAGTTTCGACCCTGCAGCCGCCCGTTGGGTAGCCATAGGCGCACCAATTCCTCTGCATGGTTGTTGGCAATCGTTGTTATGTTGTTTTTGGACATCGCTACGCCTACGTCGCTTTCACGACGCTCCTGTTCCTGTTTGCTGAATTTCAGTGGGTCAGTGGGCCTACTTACGACGCGCCTCGAGCCAGGCACCTAGGTCGTCATACGCATAACGGATCCCGCGACCGAGCCTAAAATAGGGCGGGTTGATGCTCCCGTAGCCGCATCGACCTTTCTCGAGGGCCTGATACGAGATGTTGAGAAACCGTGCGGCTTCCTTGGTGGTTAAGACGTGCTTGCTCGCAAAAATCATGTTCGCTCCTGCAATCTCACATGGTGCGGAGCGAAATTGGCAACATACGCCCAATCACTCCGCACCGGCTGAACCGATGGGTTTGTTGAGCGCTTATATTTTGGAGTCTTCTGCGGGGTAACATAGCCTCTGCGCGGGGCTCCCCACCTGGTGAATTTACTTATGAAGTTTTGGCGCAGTCAAGAGCCAGCGGCATTCTAGAAATACAAGGAAACAAAATACACGTATTGCGCGTCCTAGCTCGATCCTGTCTCAGTCTGCGGCAGCGTTCTTTGAGACACAAGCGCTTCAATATGGGCCGCGACCAGGTGCGCCGCCTTTGTGCGAAATTCGGCACTGGGCAGTATGTAGCGTGCGGTAACATCGCTTGTGTCGATTGCGTGGTTGAGAAGAAGCTTTGTCGTGTAAGGATCAATGCCGGCTTGAATACAACACGTGGCGTATGTCCTGCGGACATCGTGAGGGGAGCAGCCGGGAATGAAATTGGGTTCTCTTGCAGCCACTAAATACCCGGTTCTTGACGAGGCTGGGAACACGAACTCGCTATTCGGATACATTCTTACGCCGACAGCTTTCAGCCCTCCAAGTATTAACGCTATCTGAGGCGTGAGCGGTATGTCGAAGGCCCTCGACGCGCCACCTTTCGGAAGCGGGCGGTGAATGTGATCCCCGTGAACGTCGGACCACCGGATGCTCGCCGCGTCTTCTTTTCGCAGGCCTGTGAAAAGAAGAAGCTTCCAATAGCCCGAACGTATCGGATTTTCTATTGAGCCCACCGCCTTCCACCAACTGGCGAGATCATTGGGCGCTATCGATCTACGTAGGTTCCGCTCTTTAAAGAACTCGATTGCCCGGCACGGGTTTTCGGAGATCACTGCAGTGAGCTTGTCTCGCGCATAGTTTATTATTTGCCCGGAGAAGCCGAGCAGCTTGATTGGCAACTGTGGGGCCACGTTTGTCCCATGATAAATGCCCGGCTCTCACGTCAGTCCTGGAAATTGTTGCCAGATCGCGTGATTTATAACGGCTTATTGATGCGCTCCAGTTACGTGCGTTGAGACGGAGGGTATTGGGGGATGCGCCGCGCCTCTTGAGGGCGGTTGTGTGTGCCATATATGCATCACTGAGGGATAATCCCGGCTCGTCGACTGCTTTGCGTTCTCCGACCAGATCACGCCCATGCCGTCCCGCAAGGGTATATTCCATTGCCATCGATCGCGCGCTTGCAACCGTGAACTCATGCAGCCGGCCAAGAACTTTCTTTCGTTGTACGCCATTTGCGAGTCGATATTGCACGAACAAGGTGCAGATGCCTTTATTGGCGCGGTAAGCACCCAGTCCCCTGACGTCGGTGTCCCAAACTATGGTTTTGGACGTCGTTCCGAATTCCTCGAAATGGCGCGTCAATGACGCAGCGGTGAATTTGAATTTCGTCATGGCGAAACGACCTCGTAGCAAATTCGCATCACGCTCTGGATAGCGCATGGAAAGGTCGTACAGTTCGTTTTACGAAAAGCGAATAGCATTCATAGGGTTACGAGGTATAAGGAAGCCCCAGAATAAACCAGCATACAGACGCTGTGCGATTGGGAAGCTGCTGCTCTACCATTGAGCTACACCCGCACGGCCTTTCAATTCCGATACAAACAGCCCGCTGTCAAGGGTTGTTAAGACTCTCTCAGCGCCTGCATGCTAGCGTCCGGCGTTGTCAACGCAATGAGGGCAGTAGCTGATGACAGGGCAGTCGATCCGTCTCGCCGAGATCATGGGCGCCCTCAGCCACGCACTCGACATGACGGAGGGCCAGCCGGCGGGGCATTGCACGCGCTGTTGCTGGATCGGCATGCAGATGGGTCAGGCGCTCGGCTTCTCGACCGAGAGCCTCGGCGATCTCTATTACACGCTGCTGCTCAAGGATCTCGGTTGCTCGTCGAATGCCGCGCGCATCTGCGAGCTCTACCTGGCCGATGACCTGACCTTCAAACGTGATTTCAAGCTGGTCGATTCCAGCCTCAACCAGGTGCTCGGCTTCGTCCTCAGCCATACCGGCCTGCAGGCGGGGCTCGCCGAGCGGTTCCGGGGCGTGCTGAACATCCTGCAGAATGGCGGGACAATTTCCCGCGAACTGATCGAGACACGTTGCCAGCGCGGCGCCGAGATTGCACGGCAGATGCGTTTTTCCGAAGCCGTGGCGCATGGCATTCTCGATCTCGACGAACACTATAATGGTGGCGGAAAGCCGCAGGGGCTACGCGGCGAAGACATTTCGCCCTTCGCCCGCATCGCGTTGATGTGCCAGGTCATCGACGTATTCTATGTCAGCGGCGGCAGGAATGCGGCCCGCGACGAGATCAAGCGACGCAGCGGCTCCTGGTTCGATCCGATCTTCGTCGCGACCTTTCTGAGGCTGTCGGATGGCGACGAATTCTGGGACACACTGGCCTCGGCCGATCTCGACAAGATCGTCCTGTCACTGGAACCTGGCCAGACGATCCGCCTGGCGGACGAGGATTACCTTGACGATATCGCCGCCGCCTTCGCCCGCGTGATCGATGCGAAGAGCCCCTTTACCTCCGGCCACAGCGAACGGGTCGCGCTCTTCACCGACCTGATTGCGGAGGAGATGGGGTATGACGCGGCGCGCCGACGCTGGGTGAAGCGTGCAGCCCTCCTGCACGATATCGGCAAGCTCGGTGTGAGCAACTCGATCCTCGACAAGAACGGCAAGCTCGACGGCGTTGAATGGGAGGCGATGAAGGCGCATGCGGCGCATTCCGAAGCCATCCTCGAGAAGATCGCGGTCTTCGCCGATCTCGCCCGCGTCGCCGGCGCCCATCACGAGCGTCTCGACGGCAAAGGCTATCCGCGGGGGATATCCGGCGATGCGATCTGCATCGACACGCGCATCATCTCGACAGCCGATGTCTTCGATGCCCTGACGGCGGATCGGCCCTATCGTGCGGCAATGCCGGTTTCCAAGGCGCTGGCAATCCTGCAAGAGGGTTCGGGCGCCTCGCACGACGCGCGCTGCATCGCCGCACTCGAACGCGCCATTGCCCGGGCCGATTTGCTGGCTGCGGCCTGAAATGGACGGAAAGTCTCTTCCGCGCCGCGGCGCTCCTTTGCTATGAGAATCCGACTCATTGCAAATGGAACGAACGCTTATGGTCCGCCTCAAGGCCCTTATCGAATCGCGTGGCTTCGAACTCGTCATCACCTGGCTCATTGTCGTCAACGCCGTGACGCTGGGGCTGGAGACGTCGTCTGCTGTGATGGCAAACTATGCTGCGCTTCTGTATTTCATCGATCATGCGTTGCTGACGGTTTTCGTTGTCGAGCTTGTCGCCAAGATGATCGTCTATCGCGCGGCTTTCTTCCGTGATCCATGGCGGATATTTGATTTTCTCGTCGTCGGCATTTCGCTCTTGCCGGCCAGCGGTGCGCTGTCCATTCTCCGTGCTCTGCGCGTCCTTCGCGTCCTGCGCCTCGTCTCAATCATCCCGTCGATGCGACGGGTCGTCGGCGGTCTCTTCCAGGCCCTTCCGTCGATGGGCTCGATCTTTCTGCTTCTGATGCTCGTCTTCTACGTCTTCGCGGTCATGGCGACGAAACTCTATAGCGCTGATTTTCCGGTCTATTTCGGCAATATCGCCGCCTCGGCCTTCACGCTGTTCCAGGTGATGACGCTGGAGGGTTGGGCCGCGGAGATCGTCCGGCCCGTGATGGAGAAGCATCCGCAGGCCTGGCTGTTCTTCCTGCCCTTTATCCTCGCCACGTCCTTCACCGTGCTCAACCTCTTCATCGGTATCATCGTCTCGGCCATGCAGACTGAGCACGAGGCCGAGGTGAAGGAAGCGCAGGCGGAAATGGAGGAGGAGCAGGCGGAAATCCTGCGCGAATTGCGCGAGATCCGTCGCGAGCTTACCGAACTACGCCAGGCGAAGCAGGGCTGATGGACTATTCTGCCGTGCCCCTGAAATGCTTGGAAAGCTTCAGGCCCTGCGCCTGGTAGTTCGAGCCGACGCCGGAGCCGTAGAGCGCCTCCGGCATTTCGTCCATATGCTCATAGACGAGCCGGCCGATGATCTGGCCGTGATCGAGGATGAAGGGCACGTCGTGGCTGCGTACCTCGAGCACCGCCCGCGCGCCGGCACCGCCCGCCTGGGCATGGCCGAAACCGGGATCGAAGAAGCCGGCATAGTGGACGCGGAATTCGCCCACCAGCGGATCGAAGGGCACCATCTCTGCCGCATAGAGCGGCGGCACATGGACGGCCTCGCGGCTCACAAGAATGTAGAACTCGTCCGGATCGAGGATCAGTTCGTTGCGGCCGCGGCTATAGATCGGCTCCCAGAAGTCGTAGACATCGTGGGCGGCCTTCACGTCGACATCGATGACCGCCGAATGCCGCTTGCCCCGATAACCGACAAGGCCGTCTGCACCGGTGCCCTTAAGGTCGATCGACAGCGCAATCGACGAACCCGATATGGCGGGCGTGTCGCTGGCGACCAGCGTGTCGGAGAGATGCAGCGCCAGCATCTCGTCTTCCTTGAGCAGCGATTGCCCATTCCTGAACCGGATCTGAGAAAGCCGCGAGCCGCGGCGCACGACGATGGGGAAGGTCTTCGGCGAGATTTCGAGATAGAGCGGGCCCTTGTAGCCAGCGGGAATCTGGTCGAATTCCTGCGCGTAGTCAGTGATCACGCGGGTGAAGATGTCTAGCCGGCCGGTCGAACTCTTCGGGTTTGTCGAGGCGGAAAGCGTAGTCGGCAGGTCGAGTGTTTCGAGGATCGGCACGATGTAGACGCAGCCGGTTTCCAGCACCGCGCCCTGGGCGAGGTCGATCACATGCAGCTTGAGCCGGTCGAGCTTGTCCGCAACCCGTTTCGAGGGTCCCGGCAGGAACGAGGCGCGCACGCGGAATGCCTTCGAGCCCAGCCTGAGGTCGAGGCTCGCCGGCTGGATCTGATCGGTATCGAGAGGGACGTCGGCGATGAGCCGACCTTCGTCGAACAGTGTTCTTATTGCGCGATCTGCGAGAATGCCGGCCATTTCGTCTCCCTTTGCCGGGACAATAGAAACCTCGTCCAATTGACGCAAGCGGGCAGATGGAGTAAGCCCGATCTGTCCCGTGGTGATTTGGCCGGCCGGCTTGCAGCCACGTAAAATAAGTAGCTAAAAAGGCCGGGTTCGTTGGAAACCGGCCTGCTTTTTGCGGCCGGTTTTTTGATGTCTGAAGGTGATGAAATGAGCAAGAACTGGCGGCCGGCAACCAAACTCGTCCACGGCGGCACCCTGCGTTCCCAATATGGTGAAACCTCGGAAGCGATCTTCCTGACCCAGGGTTTCGTCTATGACAGTTCCGAGGCCGCCGAGGCGCGCTTCAAGGGCGAGACGGAGGGCTTCATCTATGCCCGCTACGGCAGCCCGACCAATGACATGTTCGAAAAGCGCATGTGCCTGCTCGAAGGCGCCGAGGATGGCCGTGCCACGGCATCCGGCATGGCTGCCGTCACCGCCGCGATCCTTTGCCAGCTCAAGGCGGGCGATCATATCGTCGCTGCGCGCGCGCTCTTCGGCTCCTGCCGCTGGGTGGTCGAGACGCTGGCGCCGAAATACGGCATCGAATGCACGCTGATCGACGGCAAGGATCTGTCGAACTGGGAAAAGGCAGTCCGCCCGACCACGAAGGTGTTCTTCCTGGAGAGCCCGACCAATCCGACGCTCGAAGTCGTCGATCTCGCCGGCGTTTCCAAAATCGCCAACCAGATCGGCGCCAAGGTCGTGGTCGACAATGTCTTCGCGACACCGCTCTTCCAGAAGCCGCTTGAGCTCGGTGCCCATATCGTCGTCTATTCGGCGACCAAGCATATCGATGGCCAGGGCCGCTGCCTCGGCGGCATTGTGCTGTCGGACAAGGAATGGATCGACGCCAATCTGCACGATTATTTCCGCCATTCCGGCCCGGCCATGTCACCGTTCAACGCCTGGGTTCTGCTCAAGGGTCTCGAAACCATGGCGCTGCGCGTCAAGCAGCAGACGGAGAACGCGACCAAGGTGGCTGATTTCCTCGCCAACCACAGTGCCGTGTCTCGCGTCATCTATCCGGGCCGCAAGGATCACCCCCAGGCCGATATCATCGCACGCCAGATGACCGGCGGCTCGACACTCGTTGCATTCGAACTCAAGGCAGGCAAGAACGCGGCCTTCGCGGTTCAGAACGGACTCGAGGTGATCAAGATCTCCAACAATCTCGGCGATGCCAAGAGCCTGATCACCCATCCGGCGACGACGACGCACAAGAACCTCACCGAGGATGCACGCGTTGAGCTCGGCATTTCACCGGGCCTGCTGCGGCTGTCGGCGGGTATCGAAGATGCCGACGATCTGATCGAGGATTTTGATCGGGCGCTGAGCAAGATCGGGAAATAAAGACCCCGCCCCAAACCCCTCCCACAAGTGCGAGGGGTTTGATATGCCTCGCGTCATGCGACTTCGCGCCTCCACTTGAGACGCTGCTTTTGGTGCGGGCGGTGCGGCGAATTAAGTCCTGCCTCTTTTGGCGGCGGTGCGGGGAGGCCTCGCGCTCGATCACGAAGCGTGGTAGCGCTACCACACTCGTTGAACAGTTGTACGACAAAAGGCCGGAATGGAATGCTTCGGCCTTGTCGCTGCAGCGCGTGGAGCGCTAAGACTCGGGCGATCCACTAGCGTGCTGGAAGCCCGAATGCCTGAAAATTCCGTCAAACGCCGCCTGCGTTCGCAGGACTGGTTCGACAATCCAGACCATATCGACATGACCTCGATCTATCTCGAGCGCTTCATGAATCAGGGGATCACCCCGGAAGAATTGCGTTCCGGGAGGCCGATCATCGGGATCGCGCAATCGGGCAGCGACATCAATCCTTGCAATCGCCATCACATCGAGCTCGCGAAGCGCGTCCGCGACGGCATCCGGGATGCCGGTGGAATTGCCATCGAGTTCCCGACCCATCCGCTGTTCGAGAACTGCAAGCGGCCCACCGCAGCGCTCGACCGCAATCTCGCCTATCTCGGGCTGGTGGAGTTGCTCTACGGCTATCCCTTCGACGGCGTGGTGCTGACCACCGGTTGCGACAAGACCACGCCATCCGCGCTCATGGCGGCTTCGACGGTCGACATTCCCGCTATTGTGTTGTCGGGCGGGCCGATGCTCGACGGCTGGCATGACGGCAAGCTTGCTGGCTCCGGCCTGGCGTTGTGGCAATCGCGGCGACGCTATGCGGCCGGCGAGATCGACCAGGAAGAGTTCATGTCGGCGGTGCTCGATTCCGCCCCGTCGATCGGCCATTGCAACACGATGGGCACGGCCTCGACGATGAATGCGCTGGCCGAGGCGCTCGGCATGTCGCTGACCGGCTGCGGCAACATCCCGGCCGCCTATCGCGAGCGCGGCCAGATGGCCTATCGCACCGGCCGACGCGCGGTGGAGATCGTGCATGAGGACCTGAAGCCGTCGGACATTCTGACGCGCGAGTCCTTCCTCAATGCCATCAGGACCAATTCGGCGATCGGCGGCTCGACCAACGCCCAGCCTCATCTCGCCGCCATGGCCAAGCATGCCGGCGTCGAGCTTCATCCCGAGGATTGGCAGGTCCACGGCTACGACATCCCGCTGCTCGCCAATGTGCAGCCGGCGGGTCAATATCTTGGCGAACGGTTCCATCGCGCGGGCGGCACGCCGGCCGTCATGTGGGAACTGCTCCATAACGGCAAGCTGAGCGGCGACTGTCGCACCATCACGGGCAAGACCATGGCGGAGAATCTCGTGGGACGCGAGGCCAGCGACCGTGAGGTGATCTACACCTACGCCGCACCGATGATGGAGCGCGCCGGCTTCCTGGTTTTGAAGGGCAATCTCTTCGACTATGCCATCATGAAGATGAGCGTGGTTTCCGACGACTTCCGCCGGCGTTATCTTGAAGAGCCGGGCAAGGAAGGTGTGTTCGAGGGCAAATGCGTGGTGTTCGACGGGTCCGAGGATTACCACGCCCGCATCAACGACCCGGTACTGGGTATCGACGAGAACACGATCCTGGTCATCCGCGGTGCCGGACCGAAGGGTTGGCCGGGTTCGGCCGAGGTTGTCAACATGCAGCCGCCGGACCACCTGCTCAAACGCGGCATCAAGAGCCTGCCGACGATCGGCGATGGCCGGCAGTCGGGGACGGCGGACAGCCCGTCGATCCTCAACGCTTCGCCCGAGAGTGCGGCCGGCGGTGGTCTCGCCTGGCTCCGCACCGGCGATGTGATCCGCATCGATTTCAACCACGGCCGCTGCGACATGCTGGTGGAGTATGCCGAGATCGAGCGGCGCAAGGGCGACGGCATTCCCGCCGTCCCGGCGGATGCCACGCCCTGGCAGCGGCTCTATCGCAGGACGGTCAATTCGCTGGCCGAGGGCGCCACGCTCGAAGGCGCCACAGACTTCCGGCAGATCGCGAAGAACCCGCCGAGGCACAATCACTGAGCCAGGACGAGATCGAGTGCTGCAGAGGGTGGCTCAATATCGAACGGGATCTGGGGGATGATGCCGCACGAGAAGCGGCGCGGGCGGATTTTCCGAGGGACTTTCGAGGCTTGCCCGGTGTTTGCGCTCGCGCTGTTCCAGGCCGCGAAGGCCGGCCCGCAGGGGCCGGCGATCAGGAGTTCAGGCATTGCCCTCGATCAGGCTCGAGACGGAGGTCTGGAGCGCAGGCGCTATGCGCTTGAGGTGCTGAATATCGATCTCAATGCCATCTTCGATACGCGAGATTTCCGCGCTCGTCAGGCCACACGTGACCGCCAGATCTTCGAGGCTATAGCCAGCCGTCTGGCGAATCTTCTTAACGCGATTTCCGACGCTCAGGACGTCGATAATTTCATTTTCGGGTTGATCGAGATGATTGAGAGATATGTTCATACATGGTCCCTTCGTATCATGCCCTGGCGAAGCCGTCGGGCGCCAATACTGATTGTCCCTTCCTTGGACAGGCAACTAATATGCTGCACATGCGAAGAGAACAAGCGCGGAGTGGTAGTGTTTTGTTAAGATTCTCGCCGCGGGACCGTGGCGAAAACGCGCACCGACAGCCCCTGTCTTTGCGTTAAGGACTGCATCTTTAGGTGAAACAGAGAGATGGAATGGTACGGTTGGGGGGTCTCGAACCTCCGACCTCAGGAGCCACAATCCTGCGCTCTAACCAACTGAGCTACAACCGCACATCCATTCGAATGCCTTAGCATTCATGGGGGTGACATACGAGGGGAAAGATTTTTTTTCAAGCCCCTCGGCCACTTTTTTCCAACTTGATCATAGCTATATCGCGCCATGGTGTCCGATGCTGTTCCCGCAGGAACAGAAAGGCCGGGATTGCTCCCGGCCTACGCTTTTACATGCGACGCATCACGAAATGTGGATATTTCAGGCGCTCAGCTTGAAGGATGCCATGGCCTTTTCAGTGGCGGCCTTGCCGGGCTTCGAGACTTCTTCAGCAACCTTCTTGGAGGCCTCAGTGAGAGCCTTGACCTGTTCGACGGCGGTTTCGGCCTGCTTGCGGAAAAAGCCGCTCTGCAGTTCGAAGAGTTCAGAAACCGACTTCACGCCGAGCAGAGCTTCGAGGTGAGCGAGCGAGCTCTCGGTGTTGGTGCGGATCATGCCGATGGCGGTCATGCCGAGTTCGACAGTGCCAGCCTGGGCGCTCTGAAGGGTCGCTTCGACGGTCTTGGAGGCTTCTTCAGTCGCTTCCTTCACCTTGGCGAGGGTTTCCTTGGTCTTGACCGAGCCCTTTTCGGCGAGGTCACGGAGGTTGTCGGAGAGCTTCGAGGGGTCGAAGGCCTGGAAGGAGAAGACGTCGTCGGTAGCAGTTTTCTTCACGAATGCCATGTTGCATGCTCCTTGGAATTGGGTTGGCCGTTTGTCCGGCCTTGTTTATTCAATGAGCGTTATATAGCACGTCTTTTTGTGCAGTGCAACATAATAATGCAATGCAGCAATGTTAACCCTTTCATGCAATTCCCGCATGGCAGTGTGGACCCCCGTCGCCGGAAAAGTTATTAATGAGGTGTTAATGCCGCATTAACCAGTTTTGCGTATCCGGGAATCCCGCCAATGCCGCAGGTTCACTATCCGTTCATTGATATTGCCGTGCATCCTGCCGTCAGGACGCATTTCGCGGCAGGGGATGCGGTCGTGCTGTTTTCCCGCGATATGAACGATGTTCTGTGGGCCAACGGCGAGGGTGCGCGGCTGTTCGGCCACCGCGAGATCTACGATCTGCTCGAGGGTGGTCCTGAGCGCAGCGGCGTGGCGTTTCGCCAGCTGGCGGCTGCCGCCGCCCAGCTTTCCCTGCCGGGCGACAAGCGCGGTTTTGCGATGCGCATCACCTCTGGCTTCAAGAGCTCGGCCGTCCAGGCGGAGGTCAATCTTGTTGTCGTCGGGCGCGATGAAGCCGTGATGTTTTCTGCTCCCGCTGCGAATGGCAAGGCCGGCCTGTCGGCGCTGCTTTCCGGATTTGACGATCCCGATACGCATATGGCGGTGCTCGGCCGTGATGGAGAGGTGCTCGTCGCGTCGCCGGGTTTCGCACATCTCGGCGTGTCGCCTGAGACGTCGCGCCTCCTGATCACTGCGGTGGCCCGTAGCGCCGACGGTCTCGTCAAGCGGCCTGTTCCCTCCGGCGCCGGTTATCTGCCGGCGGCGATCGGGCGGCTGTCGGATGATCTCTATCTGCTGTTCTGTGTCGAGACCTCGATTGGCCGCATGGATGCGCCGGAGGATCGGCACGAGCTGACGCCAGCAGTTGTGGAGCCGGTTGCGGAATTCCTGCACGAGCCAGAAGCCGAAACGGCTGAAGTCGATGACGCCGTTGTGGGTGATACCGGCGACGAAACGCCAGCCGAAGACAGCGCTCCGGCCAAAATGCTGGCGGCCGACGCCCAAGTGGCTGATGAGCCGGCGACCGAGCCATCCGAATTTGAAGAGCCGGTTGTCGCGGAAGAACCGATCACGGAGACGGAGATCTCCTCTGCTGTTTTGGAGCAGATCGGGGAAGCTCCCGTCCAAGCAGTTGAAATCGGCATCCCTGAAATCGAGCAGGGTGCGGTTGAGGAAGACATTGGCGATATGGCCGCTATCGATGGCGCCTCGGCAGACGCGGTCGAGGCCGCATCGTCGGATGTCAACGAGGCCGGGGAAGAGCAGGTTGCCGGGACCGAGGTCGCTTCCGCAGCTTTGGACCAGATCGACGAAACATTCGCTTATGCTGATGAAGCCGGCATCTCCGACATCGAGGAAGGAGCGGCCGAGGAAGACATCGGCGATCTCGCCGCCATTGATGGCGCTTCGCAGGAGGAGATCGAGGCCGCATCATTGGATGTGAACGAGATCGAAGAGCAGGTGCCCGAAACGTCGATCGGTTCGGCCGACCTTGCGGCCGACATGGCGGATGCATCTGTCGAATCACCGGCGACGCTGCTCGCAGAAGTCGACTCGCCCGAGTTGGCGGCAGACATCGCCGAGGCCGCCGATAACACCGCAGAGGTGCCCGAGGAGTTCCAGGAATCCCAGTCCGAAGAAGCTGCGACGAGCGAAATCCCGGTTCAGCCTGAATTCGATGCCTCGCAGGCCGTGCCACAAGCCGAAGCCAGCGATGAGGTCGCCGGGCATGACGAGTCGTATATTGGCGACGAGGCGGCCGATCAGCGGAGTGAACCGACAGAACTCGCTGCCGACATCGCCGAATCCTCGAGCGACTCCGCCGTCGTCGTGGCCTCCGACGTCGAATCTCCCGAGCTTGCCGCCGATGTCGCCGAAAGCAGTGACACGGCCGAACAGGCCCCCGAAGAGTTCGAGGAAGCACAGGCGCAGGCTGAGGAGAACGAGCCGGAAGCTGTATCCGAGCCGGAACTGGCGTCCGAGGAGCCGCCCATCGAGGCGGGTCATGTCGAAGGCTTCCATTTCGATCGGCGCACGCGGCCGGTGCGCTTCGTCTGGAAGCTCGACGCCAATGGCACCTTTGCCGAGGTTTCGGACGAATTCGCCCGCACGGTCGGGCCGCATTCGGGCAACATCGTCGGCCAGTCGTTCCGCGATCTCGCGGCCCTTTTCGACCTTGATCCCGGACAGCAGATAACCGGCCTTCTCGATCGGCGCGACACCTGGTCGGGCCGCACCATCAAGTGGCCAGTTGAAGGCACCGACCTTGTCGTGCCGGTCGACCTTGCTGCACTACCGACCTATTCGCGCAACCGTGAATTTGACGGCTTCCGCGGCTTCGGCATCATCCGCGTCGGCGATGCCGAGAGCGATCCGAACGGCTTCGGCCTCACCATATCCCCGGCGACGGCGTCCGCTGAGCGCGCGGTGGAGGACGAAACATCAGAGGATGCGAAGACGCCGACCGACGCATTCCGGGGCGAAGTGCCGGCGCTCGACATGGTCTCCACTCCGCTCGCGAATTTCTCCGACAAGATCATCCAGCTCGAGGAGCGCAGGGCCAAGGCCACGCGCGACGGGTTGAGCGCCAGCGAGCAGGCCGCACTCAAGGAGATCGCCCGCCAGCTCGAACCCTTCGGCAAGCGGCCGAACGAGGACATTCTGAAATCGACCAGCGGGCTGCTGCAGACCGAGGACTCGGAGGAAGGCGCCGACGATCGTTTCGACGATGCGCTTGTGCAGGGCGGCGACGCCGTGCAGGCGACTGACGACGATGCCGGCGATTTCGAGGACGACGGTGCGGAGCTCGACGAACAGGGCGTGCAGACTCTGTTCGAGGATCTGGGCACGGGGCCCGGGCTGACGGCCTACGCGCTCGATCAGGTGCCGATGGCGATCCTGATCCACGCGGGCGACAGGCTGATCGAGGCGAACAGCGAGTTCCATCGGCTGACCGGCTACGAGTCGATCAATGATCTCGATCGGGCAGGGGGCCTCGATGCGCTGATCACGCGCCGCGAAGGCCCCGACGCCGGAGTCTATCTCGTCCGCTCCGATGGCATGCAGGTCCTCGTTTCTGCCCGGCTTCAGTCGGTGCGCTACGAAGGCTCAAGCGCGCTGATGCTGGCACTGACGCCGGCGGCCGGCACGCTGGCCGCGGTGACGACCGATCCGCAGATTATCGGCGAGAGCGATGCTGCCCGCAGACTGTCCGCACTTAAGGTCGAGGTCGATGAGTTGCACTCGATTCTCGAGACTGCGACCGACGGCGTGATCGTGCTGGACACCGAGGGCCGCATCCGCTCGATGAATCGTTCGGCGTCAGCACTCTTCAACTTCGACGACAACGAAACGCGCGGCAAGCCCTTTGCCATGCTGTTTGCCCATGAGAGCCAGAAGTCGGTGCAGGATTACCTCGCCGGTCTCGCGGGCCATGGCGTGGCGAGCGTGCTCAATGACGGCCGCGAGCTCATTGGCCGCGAGGCCTCCGGCGGCTTCATCCCGCTCTTCATGACCATGGGCCGCATGCCGGGCTCCAACAGCTATTGCGCCGTCATCCGCGACATCACGCAGTGGAAACGCTCGGAAGAGGAACTCCGCACCGCCAAGCGCGCCGCCGAGACTGCCAATCAGCATAAGAGCGATTTCCTCGCCCGCGTCAGCCACGAGATCCGCACGCCGCTCAACGCCATCATCGGCTTCTCCGACATGATCGCGAACGAGCATTTCGGCCCGGCAGGCCATCCACGCTATGTCGAATATGCCGCCGATATCGGCCGGTCCGGCCGGCACGTGCTCGACATCGTCAACGACCTGCTCGATATTTCGAAGATCGAGGCGGGCGAGATGGATCTCGAATTCGCCGCCGTCGGCATCAATGAATGTATCTCGGAAGCAGTCTCGCTCGTCCAGCCGCAGGCCAATGCCCAGCGGGTGATTATTCGCACATCGCTGTCGCAGTCGGTTCCCGATGTCGTTGCCGACCTGCGTTCCATCAAGCAGATAGCGCTCAACATCCTCGCCAACGCCATTCGCTACACGCCGTCGGGCGGGCAGATCGTCGTCTCGACGGCTTACGAATCCTCGGGCTCGGTGACATTAAGGATCCGCGACACCGGAGTCGGCATGTCCAAGGCCGAGCTCGATCAGGCGATGAAGCCGTTCGGGCAGGTTTCCTCGGGCACACGCCAGCGCGGCGACGGCACTGGGCTCGGATTGCCGCTCACACGGGCAATGACCGAGGCCAACCGGGCGACCTTCTCCATCCACTCGGCCCCCAACGAAGGAACGCTGGTCGAAATCACTTTCCCGCCCCAGCGCGTGCTTGCGGACTGATTGCCTCAGGCATAAAAGCCGGTTGAAACCTGACCGGAGAATGCCAGTTTGACCGTGCCTGCCACCTCCACCATCCCGGCTGAGAGCCGTCCGCTCCGGCGGCGGCATGCACCGGTGTTGCAAGTGGCCGTCATCCTCTTCTCGCTCGCCGTCGCCGCACCGATCATTGCCATTGTCTGGCTTGCGGTCACCGGTGGCACCGGGGATCTTGCCCATGTCGCCGGCACGGTGCTGCCACGCGCTCTGATGCGCACCGCCACGTTGCTTGTCCTGATCAGCCTGGCCACGGCGGTGACCGGCATCCTCGCGGCCTGGTTGACGATAGCTTTCGACTTCCCCTTCCGAAGGATCTTGACGGTCGCGCTCGTGCTGCCACTGGCCATGCCGACCTATCTCGCGGCCTATGCGGCCGGCGAGTTCTTTGATTTCACTGGCCCACTGCAGTCTGCAGTCCGGGCAGTGTTCGGCTTCACCCGGCCGAGCGAATATTGGTTTCCAGATATAAGGTCGGTCGGCGGCGCGACGCTGGTTATGGGCTCGGTGCTTTACCCCTATGTCTACCTCGCCTGCCGGTCGATGTTCCTGCTCCAGGGCCGCGCCGCGGCGGATGTCGCGCGCACGCTCGGCGCCGCACCGCTCAAGGTGTTCTTTCGCGTGCAGCTTCCGATGGCGCGGCCGGCGATCGTCGCCGGGCTGACCCTGGTGATGATGGAGACGCTGAACGACATCGGCGCTGTCGAATATCTCGGCGTCAACACGCTGACCTTCTCGATCTATGACACCTGGCTCAATCGCGGCAGCCTTTCCGGCGCCGCCCAGATTGCCTGCGTCATGCTGGTCATCGTCGTTCTCCTGGTGGTCGCGGAACGCTGGGCGCGCCGCAGCCAGCGCTTTGCCGGCGCGAAGACCACGCATTCGGTGCACGACACCGCGCGCGTTCGTCTCAAGGGCGCAACGAAATGGCTGGCAACCCTGTTTTGCTTCGCGCCCGTGGCGGCTGGCTTCCTTGTCCCCGCATTCGTGCTTGGCGGCTATGCCGTCAGGCGGCTCGATACTTTGTTCACGGCGCGCCTTGCCGGAGCGCTGGGCAACACGGTTCTGGTGGGCGTGATCACCGCAACGATCGCCGTCACGCTAGCCTTCGTGATCGCCTATTCCGCGCGTGTCGGCCGCAGCCGGGTCACGGGCTTTGCCGCCCGTTCGGCCGTACTGGGCTATGCGGTGCCGGGTACGGTGCTCGCCATCGGCGTGCTGATCCCGCTTGCCTCGCTCGACAATGCGCTGACCACCCTGATAAAATCCTGGTTTGGCTGGAGCCCCGGGCTCATACTGTCCGGCACGATGTTCGCGATCGTCTATGCGCTGACCGCCCGCTTCCTTACCATGGCCGAGGGTACGGTCGATGCGGGATTTCACAAATTGCCTCTCAGCCTCGACCATGCGGCCCGGACACTCGGCCGCACCGGACCTCAGACTGTGAGAAGCATCTTGATTCCGGTCATGCGACCCGCGGTGCTGACGGCGGCACTTCTGGTCTTCATCGAAACGATCAAGGAACTCTCGGCGACGATCCTGCTTCGGCCGTTCAACTTCAACACGCTGGCGACGCTGGTCTACGAAGATGCGTCGCGCTCGCAGGTTCCCGACGCGGCGGTACCGGCGCTCATCATCGTGCTGGCGGGGCTGATCCCGGTCGTCATGGTGTCGCGGAGTCTGGACCGAGGCCGGTAATTATCCGTTCGCCAGACCCATCATCCCGGATGTCATGTATCGCAGCGCGACGGCATAGGACGCTTCGAGGTCCCTGCCCGAATAGCGACCGCCGGAGAGCGAGTCGACGCGCTGGTTCTGCGTGATCACCTGCAGGCCGAGCTGCAGCGAGAATGCGAAGCCGCGGAAGAGGGCTTCATCGGAATGGTCAGGCAGTAGGGTCCGCAGCTTGATCATGAACCTGTTGGCCGTCTCGTCGAAATTCGCCTTGACGAGCTCGCTCCAGCGGTTGGTCATCGCGACCTTGGAGATCAGGCCGACATAGGATTTCCAACCCTCTTCACCGCTCAATGCCTGCTTCAGAAGCGGGCCTATGAACGCGTCAATATAGGGGCCTACGTCAGTGACGCCTGCCGCATCGAGCTCTTCGAGACGCTCGACACGCATGTTGTTGAGCATGGCGGCGCGTCGCGCCACGACTGCGACGAAGAGATTGTCCTTGGTCCCGAAATGATAGCTCGCAAGGGCCAGCGTAACGCCGGCATGGTTGGTGATATCGCGCAGGGAGACGGTGTCGAAGGTTTTCTCGCCGAAGAGTTCCTCGGCAGCGTCAAGGATCTTCTCCTTGGTTTGATCGCCGTTGGCGCGCGTCACCGGGCTGGACGAGGTCCGCCCTCGCTTCTCTTTTTCCATCCGTGCGCTTCCCCTGATCGCGACGTTTGCGGAAGGCCGGTTTCCAACTCTCCCGCTTCTATGCTCTTACCTAGGCTCTTACGGCAGAACGCCTCCAAGAAACAAGCTTGCTCATTGGAGGAAATCTCTGCTTAATTCGAGTGAGGGCGAAAAACAAATCGAGGGGAACCCCAATGCAAGCAGGAAGTATCGATCTGTCGACGAAGAGCCGGGTGAAGGAATTCGGCCGTACCCGCCGGCTGGATCGGGATGCGAGAATTTTCCTCGTCGGAAGCGGCGAAGGCGAAATGCTCGAAATGCTCGGAACTTACGTCGGCGAGGAGATCGATGGATCGCATTACACGTCGCTTGCCGATGCGATCGAGGTCGAGCATGTCGACGACCTGCTCGCGCTTATCGAGCAGGTGCCGAAATATTTGGGCTCGATCCGCCTATCCGGTGTGCTGATCGATGCTGATCCCAAAACCAGCGTGGCGCGCCGTGTCGTGCTCGTCGCTGAAGAAAAGGATCGTCGTCGCGTGATCGTCCGCAACGATCTCTCCGGCGTCTTCGAGGACTCGGTCTCTGCACTCGATATCGTGGGCTGGATCACCGAGCGGTTCTGAGCGTGCGACATCGCCGCCTGGCGGGCGCCTGCCGGTCATGCTCGGTTTGCATCTCATGAGATGTCAAGCCGCGCCGAAGCCTGCAACCTTGGCGATCTGATAGGTGTCGACGAACTGCAGGTATTCGACGACCTTGCCGTCCTCGAAGGTGAATTTGTCCATGAACTCGCTTTCGAATGATGCGCCCGTTGGCAGATGCGTCACGCGTCCGGCCCGGTGAACGAGGGCGACGTCACCGTCAAAATAGGCGTTGACGGTGCGCATTCCCTTCAGGTCCCACATCTGGAAGAGTACGGCCGCCGCCTCATTGATCAGTGGGGCGGTGCGCACGGCGTGGGTGAATGGGCCTAGGCTCTCGGTTCCTACGATCCGGAAACAGCAATCCGGATGAACGAAGCTCATTGCCTTCTCGAGATCTCTGTTCCCGCGTGCGTCGTAGAAATCGATAAGCGCATTCTCCATTGCGATGCGATCCGCCATGCTGGCCTCCCTCATTGGTTGTTGGCATCTTGCTCCTGCGCTCTGAGGATTGCAAGATTGCCGACCGGCGCAATATCCAACTGAGCAGGCTCTGGAAGGGCCGCCTCAGGCGGCCCTATCCCTCTTCTTCTTGCGCCAGGGCGCATCCCTCTGCCAGTCGCCTGCCATGATCGAGCCGTAAGGGATCACCTCGTCGACGATTTCGGCCAGGCCGAATTCGCTGATCTGTGCGCGCACTGCCGCCGCATTCTTGTAGGCCGAGGGCAGTTCCGAGACGTCGGGCACGCCGGCATAGAAGCGGACGTCGAGGCCCGCGGTTTCCCTCGCCATGACCGCGGCGATGTTGTTCTCGCTCAGACCACGGCTATCGGCGCCATATTCCTCGCAAAGCTGACGGATATGACCCGTCCGCGAGAAGTTGCGACCCGCGCCATGCGGCGAGAAGCCCAGCCCATGAGCCGCATTCGAGCCACGGACGATGAGGATCGGCTCCGCCATGTTGAGCGGAATGATCGTCAGGTCCGTCGCGTCATCCGCCCAGCCGTCGAAGGCCGGGGTCGCGCCCTTGCCGTGGTAGAACAGCCCGTCCGACTTCCGGAAGACGAAGTTATGCTCGTTCCAGAAGCGGTCGGACACTTTCGCGCCGAGGCGTTCCACCGACAGATCGTGGATGGCATAGTGGTTTTCCTTGGTCCACTGGCGGATCGTCTGCAGCGCCTTCCAGTAGAGGTCGCCCTCTTCGGTATCAGCAGGGATCCAGGCATTGGAAAGCGCGGTTTCCGGCGAGAGTTGGCTACGAAACTTGTTCGCCACCTTCATGCCGCGATCATAGAGCCGGGCGCCGGGCCCGCGCGAACCGTGATGGGTCACGAGCGCGGTCTCGCCAGACGACTTCATCCGCCCGACATAGGCAAAGTGGTTGCCATCGCCCTGCGTCACGAAGTGTTCGATCGCCGTGCCGATCACATCCTTGAGGAACGGATTGTCCTGGAAGGCCATGAGCGTCTCGATGGAAGGCTTGAACTGCGCATCGCGCGGACGGCCGCCGCCGCCGAAATGCGTTATGGCATGGACGGCATTGAGCAGATCCTTCGGCTCTGCGTCGGGCACGACCGAAATCGCCATCGAGCAGCAGATATCCGCCGAATGCATTCCGGGATGGATCGCCTCTGACGCCACCACGCCGCCGACGGGAATCGTGCCGATCGGGCCGGCCGGACAGGCATCGGGCATGATCGCGGCGGCCTTCACCACCGGCGTGCGGACGAGCGCCCGCATGCTGGCGCGGACGGCCTCGATATTCTGCCGCTCATGGTCGTTCTCGGCGCGGATGTTGACATGGACCGGCACGCCTCCGGCGTCCTGCAGCGGGATCGTCGGCGCGGGTTCATGGGCGCGTGCGGCATCCATCGCGTCCGAGCGCGAACCGCCCTCGCGAAGCACCTGGTTGGCGGCATCGAGCGCGGGGCGAAACCACTTGCCCTGGGCCATACCGGCGTCGATCAAATCCTGTCCGCTTACAATCTCGATCATCGTCTTCTCTGCCTTCTTTGCAGTCCTTCTGTTCACTTCGGTCGTCGAACCCGGCGACAACGTTTGGCAGGACATTTCCTGAGCTACATGTTCCCGCCGAAACGGAAGCATGGGATGAATCAAACATCCGGCCTCTCCCTCACGGGAGCGCTCTATCCTGTAGTCCTGCCGGCATTCGCCGGGGGTATGCAAATTCTGCAGCGGCGACAAGAATAGACGAAACCAGATGACCCCGCTCGTGCCAGAGAGCGCCGCCAAGGGGAGGAGTCGAACCTCACCAGGCCATCCAACTTGGAGGCTGTAGTTCCGTCCGGCATTCGCCGCAGTTCTGCGACACTCTGGGCATGACGACGAGAGTCGTGGAAACATATTCCCTTGCTCTGCCAGACTGAGCTACGGCGCCGAGGCACCGGCGGGATTTGAACCCGCGACCCAGGGATTGGCCTGTAGTTCCCACAGCATTCGTCATGCCGTTGCTTTGTTGTTCCTTTCGCGGGTCGTGACGACAACGGTTGCGAGAAACCTTCCCCCTCACGGAGGGCGGGGTTCGAACCCGCGACCCTTGCGGGCTACCAATGGAGTTCCTCACGCATTCGTTACGACGTATTTCGTCGGTCCTTCATTCGGTCGATCCATGGCGACGAGAGCTCGAAAAACGTCACCCGCTATCATTGCATACGGCATCCAAGGATGCCCTGCAGGATTTGAACCTGCCGCGGCCAAAGAGTTTTCCATGCATTCGCCTGGATCATGCACTTCGTGTGGGCCATGACGACAAAATCGGAGAAACAACCCGCTCTGTCCGCTGAGCTACGGGTCCATAGAGATGGCGGACCCGGCGGGATTCGAACCCGCGACCTGGAGGTTAACAGCCTGTAGTTTCATCCAGCATTCGTCATGGCCGTCCCCGCGCCGTTCACAAGACGGCGCGGAGTTTTCTTAAAGATCGATCGCCTCGATCGTCTTGACCCAGTGATCGCCACCCTTGCCCGCGGCGAAGGCCGCGATCGCGGTGAAGACCGCATCCGAGAAGCCGCCGATCGCAAGCACCTCGGGACCGGCCTCTATCGGCGTGGTCTCATAGGGCTGGATATCGACGCAGACGAGCCGCGCTGCCGGGTTGAGCCGCTTGATGCGTGCCCATTCCGCCATCATGCCCGTCGGCTGACCCTTCGGCCGCGCATCCACCCAGGACTGGTTGTCCGAGATGAACACGACGAGGTCGACTTTCGCGCGCTCATCCGCAAGCATCTTAAGCGGAGCCGAGCAGTTCGTTCCGCCGCCGCCGATGTTTGCGAGCTTCGCCGCGTTCGTCACCACGGAGTCGCGGCGGTTGAGATCAACCGGCACGACGGCGTTTTCGAACGGCAGCACGCGCGCCGTCTGGTTGCGCCGCAGGAAGGCCGCGGTCATCAGGCCCGCGACATCGATGCAGCGAACCTGCGACGTGGCGCCCTTGCGGTAACCCGTCACCGGCGAGCTCATCGAGCCCGAGACGTCGGGGCACAACACGACGCGACCCGACACTTCCGGAACGTTGCGGATTGCGACTTCCATCGCGTCCTCCAACGCATCACGCACCTTCTCCGGCACCGCCCGGTCGACCATCTTCCACGCCATCATTAACTGATAGGGGAAGACCTTGGCCTTACGGATCTCCTCCGGGTCGGCCATCTGCCGGGCGACCAGGTTCGCCATCCCAGCCTCTTCGAACACGCCCTTGCGTGCGAAGGTGTTGAGGTTCTGGCGGACCATCTGCCAGCTGCCCTTGCGGGCAATCGCGGTCCAATGGTTCCGCTTCAGCGGCAGAGCCGTGAGAAGCTGGAACGGCACATCCGGTACGGCCGACGCCTGGTTGCGCTTGAAGGCCTCGAGAGCCTTCACGAGCCCGGGCAGCGCCTCGTAATCATAGGGCCGTCCGATCGCCCAGGCATAGAGCGCTTTGCGCTCCGGCGTGGCCGGCTTCGGATGCACCATCCTGATCACATCGGCCAGCGACGGGTCGCTACCGACCATGGCGCGCATGAACTGCTCCGTGCTTGCCCGCTCGATCCAGGCCTCGACCAACTTCTTCGGACGCGTCCCCAGCGACTTCCGGCCGACGGCACCCGAACGCATGACCTGGACGAAGCCGCGCAGCATCTTGCCGCTCTTCACCACACGCGGGAAGGCGCGGGCAAAGGTCTCGCTGTCGAGCCAGGACAGGATAGCGAGCAGCGTTACCGGCATGTCCTTCATATGACCATGCTCGGCGGCGTAGATCGCAACCTTGGCCAGGAATTCCGGCTCGACCTCGAGCGCCAGCGCCCGGATCGCTTCAAGCTGTTCGGCGCCATCGGCGTAAAACGTGCCGTTGAAGGTACCCGTCACGGCATACTGGGCGAGTGCCTCACGCGGACCCATCTTGTAGGCCGGAGCACCTTCCTTGTTCTTCGTGTCGGCTCCCGGCAGGAACTTGCCGAGATATGTCTTGAAGATCGCTTTGTTGACCATGACAGCACCTCTTTCGTTGTCGTGCCAGTTACCTTTCAAGGGACGTGCCAGTTTACGGTTTCACCGTGTGGGCGCTACGATCTTTCATTCAAGTATTTGATTTTAAACGAGTAAAATTTCCGCGGTGGCGCGCCAGATGCATGGCGCTTGAAAATCGCTGACTTCGCCTTATAGTCGATAGGATATGGACTTATAATTTTGGATAATCATGAAGCGACGCGTCGCCATCTCCATCCTCGGCACGACACTCGATCAGGGCCGCAGCGAAGACCGCTGGAGCCGCTGGCGGCCCAATGTCGGCCTCTGCCAGCAGCCGGGCCTGTTCATCGATCGGATGGAGATGATCCGCGACAATCATGCGGACCAACTGGCGAAGCGCATCGTCTCGGACATCGAGATCGTCTCGCCGGCGACGGAGGTGCGGCAGCACATCATCAATCTGCGCGACCCCTGGGATTTCTCGGAGGTCTATACCAACCTCCGCGACTTCGCCCGCAGCTATGCCTTCGATCCCGACAGTGAGGACTATCTCGTCAACATTACCACGGGCACGCATGTCGCCCAGATCTGCTGGTTCCTGCTGACGGAGGCGCGGCTCATTCCGGGGAGGCTGTTGCAGCTATCGCCTCCACGTGACCGTGAGCCGGGGCAGGACTATGCCGGTACCCACAAGATCATCGACCTCGATCTCTCGCGTTATGACGAGATTGCCAAGCGCTTCGCCTCGGAGCAGGTGAGTGCCACCAATTTCCTGAAGTCCGGCATCTCGACCCGCAATCCGGCCTTCAACCGAATGATCGACGAGATCGAGCGCGTGGTGATCCGGTCGACCGCACCAGTGCTGCTGACCGGCCCGACCGGGGCCGGCAAGTCGCAGCTCGCGCGCCGCATCTTTGAGCTGAAGAAGTCCGAGCGGAAGGTGACGGGCCAGTTCGTCGAGGTGAATTGCGCCACCCTGCGCGGCGACCAGGCGATGTCGGCGCTGTTCGGCCATGTGAAGGGCGCCTTCACCGGCGCCTCGGGCGAGCGCGCCGGCCTGATGAAATCGGCCGACAAGGGCGTGCTGTTCCTCGATGAGATCGGCGAGCTCGGACTCGACGAGCAGGCCATGTGCCTGCGCGCCATCGAGGAGAAGCGCTTCCTGCCGGTCGGTGCCGACCGCGAGACGACTGCCGACTTCCAACTGATCGCCGGCACCAACCGCGATCTCGGCGAGGCGGTGCGGGCAGGGCGGTTCCGCGAGGATCTCTATGCCCGCCTCAATCTCTGGACCTTCCGGCTTCCCGCGCTCCGCGACCGCAAGGAGGATATCGAGCCCAATCTCGATTTCGAACTGCGCCGCTTCCTGGAGAAGGAAGGGCAGAACGTGACCTTCAACAAGGAGGCGCGCGACCGCTATCTCGCCTTTGCCACCGGCCCGGAATCGGCCTGGAGCGCGAACTTCCGCGACCTTTCGGCCTCGGTTACGCGCATGGCGACGCTGGCGCCGCAGGGGCGCATCACGCGCGAAGTGGTGGACGACGAGATGGCGCGGCTCAAGGCCTTCTGGCGCGGATCGGACGAAGATGACGGCCGCCGCTTGATCGCGGACCTGCTGGGCGAAGAAGCGGCGGAAACCATCGACCGGTTTGATGCCGTCCAACTCACCGAGGTTATCCGCATCTGCCGTGGCCAGCCATCGGCCAGTGCTGCCGGCCGCGCGCTCTTCGCGCAGTCACGCCTCGAGAAGAAGAGTGCCAACGATGCTGACCGGCTGGTCAAATATCTCGGTCGCTTTGGATTGAGGTTTGAAGACTTGCATGGCCCCTCGACCCGTTGATGGGCAGGGTTGAAGCGGATGGCATCATGGCGTGTGGTAACGGACAGCGAGATCATGGGCCAACGCCTTCCAGGGCTCGACGCTCCAGGCACCAGAGGCGGCGCCTGACGTTGATGGCAACACCCATATTGCGGTCCGGACGATCAAGTCTTCCTGCCTGCCATAGTCGACCATGCTACGGCCAAAGAACGCCTTCGCCGCCGTCTTGCCGTTGAAGGCGAGCGCTCGCGGCTGATACTTCTCGATCAACAATCTCAACCGTTCGGCATCGAAGGCACTTTTTGGTAGGTCCTTGTCCATGCCGGAATGCCGCTTGACGAGGTCGGTGAAGCCGATGTCAAGCGCATCGAGCGAGCGCCACTCCTCCGGCGCGAGCAGATGGGGCGTGAGTCCTACGGCATGGATGGTCCGCCAGAACTTGTTGCCCGGCCCCGCATAATAGGCACCAATCGCGGCCGAGCGCGTGCTCGGGGCGGTGCCGCAGACGACGAGCCGGAGGCCGGGCCGCAGCAGATCCTGGAGAATATCGGCCTCCGCGGCGGGTCTCGCCCGCATATCGATGTTACGCAAGGAATAGACGTCCCTGTGGAAAGCAATTTCATTGGCACAACACGTCGCGCGCGTTGCAAGTCGACCGACATTAGGTTATGGCTGCACCGCGCTCAACCCGGTGGTTACCAATGGCTGATGCCCCGCTAAACTGGCTCGACATCGATCTCTTCGACTTTACGGGAAACGGCCCGCGCTTTGTGCTGTCCGGTGAACACGATGGCACGTTCACGATCATGGACCAGATCACCCAGACCCCAGCCATCTGGAACGACCAGATGCTCTTCGGTCTCACCTTCGAACAGGCTGATGATCTGCTCGAGACGATGAACCAGCTCATGCTGGACATCACCCAGGCCTGATTGACTCGACCTCTCGGGAACCCTGCCGACATACGATCCGTTCACGGGATTGAAGCGGAGTTCGTCATGGATGCTTGCGCTTGGCCTTCGGCAGTGGTTTCGCCAACGCCCGGAAACTTCCCCATGGATCTGCCTTCAGAGAACCCAGCCGTTGCGGTGCATTGAGCACCGTGAAATAAGCCGGGCCGATCGCATCCGAAAGCTCGTCCCATTCAAGCGGCATGGAGACTGGCGCACCCTTCCGGGCGCGTGTCGAGTAGGGTGCCACCGCCGTGTTTCCGCGGCCATTGCGGAGATAGTCGATCAGGATCTTACCCTTGCGTTTCGACTTGGTGATGGTCGAGACATAGCGTTCGGGTTCGTCTTCGGCCATGTCGTCGGCGATGGATTTGGCGAAGTCCTTCACCGCGTCCCAGCCTGCCGAGGGTTTCAGCGGGGTCACGACATGCAGCCCCTTGCCGCCTGAAGTTTTGAGAAATGCAGCAAGTCCCGCCTCCTCGACGCGACGCTTCACCTCCAACGCACCTTCGATGACCCGGCTCCACGGCACGTCGTCGCCGGGGTCGAGATCCATGATGATCATGTCCGGGTTTTCGAGATTCGCCGCGGACGAACCCCAGGGGTGGATTTCGAGCACACCGGATTGCACGAGACCCATCAACCCATCGAGATCGTGGATCACGATATTCTTCTCGTCGGTCGAGTCATTGGGATCGTCCATGAGGCCGATCGCCTTGTTCATCCCTTGCCAGCCGTGCTTCTGGAAGAAAGTCTGCCCATCGATCCCAGCCGGTGCTCGGAGCAACGCCAGTGGGCGGTCGACAATGAAGGGTGCGATCTTCGGCCAGACCTCGGTGTAATAGTCGGCCAGGCCTTCCTTGGTCACGCCGGCGTCGGGCCAGTAGATCCGATCGGGATGGGTGAGCTTCACCTTGCGCGCCTGTGGCTTCTCTGCCTTCTCGGCCGGCGCGGATTCGCGTGTCACGTCCTTGGCCATCTTGTTCTCCGTCAGTCCGCGAAACGCAGCATGGCGCAAATTGCCATCCGCCGTCCATGCCCTGAATTCGACTTCGGCGACGAGCTTGCGTTCGACGAAGACGGCGCCACGCGCTGCGTCCGAGCTCAGCTTCTCGGCCCGGGTTTCGATGGACCGGGAAGAATGACTCAACCACCCTTGCGGTTCCCTCGGAATGGCGATCGGCCACCGACCCCGTTTGGGACCGATGGCCGATGCAGCTATCGAGTTGGTGGGGTGCAGACGCGCTACTCTTCGTCCTGGAACACCTCTTCGCGCTTGGCCTTGATGCTCGGCATGAAGACCACGACGAGCACGAGAGCGGCGAGCAGCAGCAGGCCGGCGCTGATCGGGCGCGTGGCGAAGGTCGTCGGGTCGCCGCGGGAGAAGATCATGGCGCGGCGCAGGTTTTCCTCGAGCATCGGGCCGAGCACGAAGCCGAGCAGCAGCGGTGCTGGCTCGCAGCGCAGCTTGACGAGCACGTAGCCGATGAAGCCGAAGAAGGCGACCGAATAGAGGTCGAAGACGTTGGACTTCACCGAATAGACGCCGATCGAGCAGAAGGCCATGATGATGGGGAAGAGCACGTAATAGGGCACCTTCAGCAGCCGCACCCAGAGACCGATCAGCGGCAGGTTGAGCACCACCAGCATCAGATTGCCGATCCACATCGAGGCGATGATACCCCAGAACAGGCTCCGCTGCTCGGTCGCCACATTCGGGCCGGGGACGATGCCCTGGATGATCATCGCGCCGATCATCAGCGCCATCACCGGATTGGCGGGAATGCCGAGCGTGAGCAACGGGATGAACGAAGTCTGCGCACCGGCATTGTTGGCCGATTCCGGACCCGCAACGCCTTCGATCGCGCCATGGCCGAATTCCCCAGGGTTCTTCGACAGCCGCTTCTCCACCGTATAGGAGGCGAAGGCCGCGAGGATGGCACCGCCGCCGGGCAGCACGCCGAGGATGGAGCCGATGCCGGTGCCGCGCAGGATGGGACCTGCCATCCGCCGGAAATCCTCGCGCGTCGGCATCAGGCCTTCGACCTTGCTCATCAGCACCGAGCGGGTCTTCTCGTTTTCGAGATTGCGCAGGATCTCGGCCACGCCGAAAACGCCCACGGCGACCGCGACGAAGTTGAGCCCGTCCGCGAAGTCGACGATCCCCAGCGTGAAGCGGGGCGTGCCCTTGAAAATGTCGTTGCCGACCAGGCCAAGCAGCAGGCCGAGGATCAGCATGGCGAGCGCCTTGACGATCGAGCCATGGGCGAGCGCGACCGACATGACGAGACCGACGACCATCAGCGAGAAATATTCGGCCGAGCCGAATTGCAGTGCGATTGCCGTCAACGGTGGCGCGAAGAGCGCGACCAGGAAGGTCGAGACCGTGCCGGCGAAGAACGAGCCAAGTGCTGCTGTGGCGAGCGCCACGCCGGCGCGGCCCTTGCGCGCCATCTGGTATCCGTCGATCGCGGTCACCGCCGAGGAGGATTCGCCGGGCATGTTGATCAGGATGGCGGTGGTCGATCCGCCATATTGCGCGCCGTAATAGATGCCGGCGAGCATGATGAGCGAGGAAACGGGCGACAGCTGGAAGGTGATCGGCAGCAGCATGGCGATGGTCGCCGTAGCGCCGATGCCGGGCAGGACGCCGATCAATGTGCCGAGCAGCACGCCGATCAGGCAGAACAGCAGGTTTTCCGGCGTGGCGGCGGTCGCGAAGCCGAGGGCGAGATTGTCGAAGAGTTCCATCGTCCCGCTCCTAGAACCGTGTCCAAGGGCCGAACCGTTCGAACGGCAGGCCAAGCGCATAGCTGAAGACGGCGACGGAGAAGACCGTGATCGCGAGCGACAGGACCAGGGCCCACATGACACTCATCTTGTGCGACGCGAAGCAGGCGATGAAGGCGCAGAGAAACAGCGACGGTACGAAGCCCAGGCCGCGTACCGTGAGGCCGAAGAGCACAGGCGCCGGCAGGATGAAGAACATGCCGCGCCAGGCGAGCGGATCGATCGGTTCGCCTTCCTTCCGCAGGGACTGGACGAAGATGACCACACCGAGAAGGATCAGCAGGCCGGCGAGCACCAGCGGGAAATAGCCCGGTCCCATGCGGAACGAGGTGCCGATTTCGAGTCCCAGCGACTGGATCATAAAGAAGAGACCGGCGCCGATGAAGACCAGCCCGCAGAGCAGGTTCGCGCGGTCGAAGGATAGATTGTTCATGGTATCCCCAAGCAGTTGGTCCCGGCAGTCTTGGCCTGCGGGACAGCGTTGCATGCAAGCGACGCTCCTTCCCCGCATAGGTCAGCGGGAAAGGAAACTGTGCGATCGATACTCAGTCGGCGTATTGGCCGGCCGCTTCGATGATCGGCTTCCAGCGGGCGATCTCGCCTTCGAGCTTCGCCTTCAATGCTTCGGGGGTGGCATCGGCGTCGGAGGACGGCGCGGTGCCAAGCTCCTTGAAGCGTGCCGCGACATTCTCGTCCTTGAGCGCCTTCTTGAGAGAGGCGTTGAGCTTGTCGATCGCTTCCTTGGGCGTTCCCTTCGGCACATAGACGCCATGCCAGATGCCGACCTGGAAATCGGCAAGGCCGCCTTCGACCGCGGTCGGCAGGTCGGGGAAGATGTCGAGGCGCGCAGGCGAGGTCACGGCATAGGCCTTGATCGTCCCGCCCTGGATCTGCTTGGTCGTGTTGGTGGTCTGGTCGCACATGATGTCGACCTGGCCGCCGAGCAGGTCGGTCATGGCCGGGCCTGTACCCTTGTAGGGAACGGTGACGAGCGGGGTCTGGATCGCGTTCATGAACATCATGCCGCAGAGATGCGAGGCAGCGCCGATGCCGGCATTGGCGACAGTCACCTTGTCCGCGTTGGCCTTGACGTATTCGATCAGGCCCTTGAGATCCGTCGGCTCGAGATCCTTGCGGGCGACGATAGTCATCGGCACGTCGGTGACCAGACCGACATAATCGAAGGCCTCGAGCGGTTTGTAGGCGAGGTTGCGATAGAGCGTGGCTGAAGTCGCCATGCCGATATGGTGCAGCAGCAGCGTGTAGCCGTCGGGATCGGCCGTGGCGACCCGGCCGGCGCCGAGCGTGCCGCCGGCGCCGCCGACATTTTCGACGATCACCTGCTGGCCAAGGTCCTTCGACATGGATTCGGCGATCAGGCGCGCCACCGTGTCGGTCGGGCCGCCAGCCGCAAAGGGAACCACCATGGTGATGGTGCGCTCAGGATATTCGGCATAGGCGGCGCCGGCAAAGAGGGTCGCGGCGAAAGCGGCAGCGGCAAAAAGCGATCTGGAAATCATGGACGTTCCTCCCGTCATCAAGGTCAGTCGCCGGCAAGGCTCCTCCAAGGCCGGCACTGGCGACGGGTGTTCCACGGCTCGCGCTGCAGCGACAACGGGCATGATGTCGGAAATGATGAGCTTACATAAGTTTTGCGCTGCATCATGGGTGGATTTCTTCCCATGGCCACAAAGGGGCGGGTGGAAATCCACCCATTGGAGCACCGTGTGCTCATGGGACATCCGATGCCCATGCTCAATCGTCGGCGATCTCTCCATTGGCAAGGCGCTTGCCGAGACCGTATTTCTGCATCTTCTCGTAAAGCGTCTTGCGGGAAATGCCGAGCTGTTCGTAGACGGGCCTCAAGCTACCGCCGTGGGCGGCAATAGCATTGGCGATCAACTGCCGCTCGTAGGCGCCGACCTTGTCGGCCAGCCGGGCGCCGCTCTTATCCCCGGCGCCGTCGGAGGCGGCTTCATGCATGGGCAGCCCCAGCACGAAGCGGTCGGCGGCATTGCGCAGTTCGCGGACATTGCCGGGCCATTCACGCTCTGAGATCTCGGTAACGATCTCGGGTGGAATGTCGACGGGCTCGCGGCCGTATCGACCCCAGGCCTCGCGCACGAGCTGGAAGAAGAGCAGCGGGATATCCTGCTGGCGCTGGGCGAGCGAAGGGACGCGCAGCGTCGCGACATTGAGCCGGTAGAACAGGTCGGCGCGGAAGGCGCCGCTCGCCACTGCTCCTTCGAGATCGACCTTGCTGGTGGCGATAAAGCGGACATCGAGAGTCACCGCTTCATTGGAGCCGAGCCGCGTGATCGTTCGCTCCTGCAGCACGCGCAAGAATTTGGCCTGGAGATCAACAGGCATGGAGCCGATCTCGTCGAGCAGGATCGTACCGCTGCGGCCATGTTCGAACTTGCCGTAGCGGGCACGGATCGCACCGGGAAAGGCGCCGGCTTCATGACCGAAGAGTTCGCTTTCGATCAACGTTTCGGGCAGCGCTGCGCAATTGATGGCAATGAAAGGCCGGCCGGCGCGACTGCTCACATCATGCAGCGCCCGTGCCACGACCTCCTTGCCGACACCGGTATCGCCGATAACCAGCGTGTCGGCATCACTCGCGCCGATCGCTCGGAGCCGATAGCGGAGGTCGACCATGACGGCGGTGCGGCCGGGCAGGCGTGCCTCGATATCGTCGCGCTTGCCGGCGGCAGCTCTAAGCTTCCTGTTTTCCAGCACCAGTTCGCGACGGTCGAGGGCGCGGCCGATTGTGCCGGCAAGCACAGGCGTCGCGAATGGCTTTTCGATGAAATCATAGGCGCCTTCTCGCATCGCCTTCACCGCCAACTGCACGTCGCCATGGCCGGTGATGAGGATGACAGGGATGTCGTGGTCGATCTCACGCACCCGTTGGAGCAGCGTCATCCCGTCCATGCCGTCCATCCGGATGTCGCTCACCACGACGCCGGAAAAGCCGGGCCCAACGCGCGCGAGCACGTCCTCGGCCGATGAGAAGGTCTCGACATGGAGGTCGTGCAGTTCGAGCGCCTGGGCGGTGGAAACGCGCAGGTCCTCTTCGTCATCGACGAGCAGAACGCGGGCTTCGCTCATTCCGCGGCCTCGCGCTCGGTCATCGCGGCATCGAGTTCGACGCGAAAGATTGCGCCGCCTTCGGGATGGTTGGAGACCGTGAGATTGCCGCCGAAATCCTTGATGATGTTATAGGAGATCGAGAGCCCGAGCCCGAGCCCCTTGCCGACGCCCTTGGTGGTGAAGAACGGATCGAAGATGCGCTCGGCAATGGCCGGCTGCACGCCCGGACCGTGATCCCTCACCTCGATCACGACCCGCTCGCCTTCATATCGGGCAGAGACATGGATGCGGCGGTCTTCGAGCCCCTCGACCACATCGGCGGCGTTGGAAATGATATTGACCAGCACCTGCTGCAGTCGCACCGAGCCGGCACGGACGACAGGTGGCGGCGTGCCGAGATCACTGAGGACTTCGGCATGTGCGGTCGCGAGCCGGGCCGAGGCGATCTCCAGTGTATCGCGTAACACGTCCTCCACCGACACCGGGCCGAGCTTCTCGTTCGGCTTGCGGGCGAAGTTGCGCAAGTGCCGGCTGATCGCGGCCATGCGATCGATCAGGCTGGAGATGCGCAGCAAATTGCCCTGCGCCTCGTCGTAGCGTTTGCGGTCGAGCAACAAAGCGGCGCTATCCGCGTAAGTCTTGGCTGCGGCGAGCGGCTGGTTGAACTCGTGGCTCAGCGCTGCCGACATCTGCCCGAGACCGGCGAGCTTGCCAGCCTGGATCAGGTCGGCTTGCGTTTGCCTGAGTTCGATATTGACGCGGGCGAGATCGGCTGTGCGTTCCTCGACACGATGTTCGAGTTCGGCCTTGGCGCGGCTCTCCATCTCGATGCGCTCGTTCAAGCGCGCGCGACGCTGGATCAGCACGCCGCCAACGAGGCCGGCAACGCAGATCAGCAGCACCAGCGCCACGATCGTCGTGCGGGCCTGTGAATAGACCGAGCCGGTATCCATCAGCACGCTGACCGTCCAGTCGGCGTCGCCGACATACTGCGAGAGCGTCAGGTATTCGCGCGCGCCATCGGGCTCGGCGATCCGCATCAACGCATGATCGGCGAGCTGGGAGCGCTGGATCGGCAACTCCTTGAGCACGGCGTCGGAATAGCGGCGCGACTCCGCCGTTCGCGCCAGCCGGTCCCTGGTCAGTGGCAGAACGCTGGAATAGAGCCAGGCCGCGCTGCCCGACATGAAGATGATGCCCTCGGGGTCGTTGACGATGATCTTGTATTCGCCGCCGCGCCAGGAGCCTTCGATCGCATCGATATCGACCTTGAAGACGATGACGCCCCTGATCGCGCCGGCGACCTTCACCGGCGAAGCGAAATAGTAGCCGCGCTTGGCCGAGGTGGTGCCGAGCGCATAGAAGCGTGCCTGACGGCCCTCTGCCGCGTCCTGGAAATAGGGCCGATAACTGAAATTCTGGCCGACGAAGGTTGCGGGATCATCATAGTTGCTGGCGGCGATGGTCTCGCCGTCCATCGTCATCACATAGATATCCGACGACTTGAGCAGGCCGTTGATTTCCTTGAGATAGAGATTGGCGGTCCTGCGCAGGTCGTGATTTGCGGGCTGCGAGAGCAGTTCCTTGATATCGTCGTGATCGGCGATGAGCGCCGGCAGCGGCTCGTAGCGCTTGAGCTGGCCGGAGAGCGCCGATACGGCAAGCCTCAATGCGCTGCTAGCCTGAAGCGACGCCTCGTTCATGAATCTGAGCGTGACGAAGGGCAGGCCCCAGCCGATGACGACAACGGCTGCGACAATCACCACCGCTGCAAGCAGGACAAGGCTCCGACGCGCGTTCTTCAGCTTCTCCTCCGCTCTCTCGAGACGGCCCCTTGCGGCACCGGCTGCCGAAAGCATTGCAGATTGTGCAGTATTTTCCAAGCCTTTGAGCGGATTGTTGCTCAGGCGCGAATGACGCCAGGCCATCGTCGCGTGGACAGCGCATCGCTGTGCTTACCTCCGGCCGGCCGGCTGCTCGTCTTGCCAAGCAAGACTCCACATGCGATTCCTTGCTATCTGATTGCGGGGGCCCCAATGGCAAAATTCAGAGTTCTAAGCGGCGTTTCTGTCGAGATGGACAATCTCGACTTGAATGTGCTTCTGAGCGGCGATCCGACTGTCGCAACGAAAAAGCGCTATGTCCTGGATTTCGGCGACGGCGATAAGATCGAGTTTCGCGGCACCGATTTCAAATATGACAAGAAGGACGTGGCCACGAGCGGCGAGGTTCATTCCTTCACTGCGTTTTCGGACGGCAAGAAGGCGTTCGCCCTCGAAGATTTCGAGATGTCGGTAAAGACCTTCCTCAAGGCCGCCAACACCAATTCGGACAAGGATGACCTCGTCCTGTTGGCCAAGGTCCTGTCGAAGAACGATGCCGTGTCGGGCAACGCGCTCGATGATACTCTCCTGGGTGGCAGCGGTAAGGACACGATCTATGGCGGCGGCGCAGCCGATACCCTGACGGGTGGCCCGGGAGCCGACAAGTTCATCTATCGCGCCGCGACCGACAGCACGCTTGCGGCGATGGACATGATCAAGGATTTCAAGCAGGCCCAGCACGACAAGATCAGCCTTTCCCTGATCGCAGAATTCGAATTCGTCGGCACCACAGCATTTTCGGGCACCGGTACGGCACAGGTGGGTTATGTCGTGGCCGGCGGAAACACCACCGTGAGCGCCGACACGGACGGCGACGGCGATGCCGATCTCTCGATTCTTCTCACCGGCGTGGTCAATCTCGTCGAAGGAGACTTCATCCTTTAGCCTGGGTAGCGGTTTCGCGCGGTCCCCTTGCCGGTCGCGTGCCGGCGCATAAGCTCGAATATGCGCCTCCCGCCGGCAATCGGTCATCTCGTCTTTGCCCGCCCCTTGCCCTCGACCGCTACATCAATATGCGGCTCTTGCAGGAGCGCGACTTTGAGTGATAATGCGGCCGCGGTTGGGGCAAGCGGATGAATGATGTGCCGGTTGAATTCGTGATATTTCCCGGCGATGGCAGGTGGAAGTTGGATCGCAACAACGAGTTTGTCGCGGTGTTTTCCGATTATGAAGCGGCGCTCGCTGCGGCCGAGGGATATGTCGAGGAAATCCGCCGTTTCGGGGGTATCGCTCGCGTAATGGTCAGGCAAAGCGACGGATCGACCTCAGAGGCGAAGCACTGATCTGATCGGTATGGTCATGACGGTCGCGCCACTCGCGTCCAGAACCTCGAAGATGCCATCATCGACCTTTTCACCATGTTTGATGCGATCGGCCAGGATGTCGCGCGCGGCCTGTCTGGCCTCTTCCGCGACATCGCCGAGATCGGGCAAATCGACGCCTTCATCATCGATAATCAGCTCGTTATCGGTTCGGACGTTCAAATAGTAGCGCATGATCTCGCTTCCAGTTCTCACCTCTGAACGCCTGATCAAAGTTTCGGTTCACACGGCGGGTCATGCCGAGCGCGTTCCCTGTATCGCGGCCGACATGCGGCGGGGCGGAAAATGCGCGCCGATTTTGAATGCGCTTTTCTTCCGAGTTACTGAAAAGAGTGGCTGGGGAACCTGGATTCGAACCAGGACTAACGGAGTCAGAGTCCGTGGGTCTACCGTTAACCTATTCCCCAATGGCTGAGTGAAATCAGCTTGGCCGAAACGCCGGAGGCTTGCATCTCCTAAACGGTCGCGGGATGGTGCCCGCCGCGTTTCGTGGCGCCTTCTACCATATTTCCCTCATCGATCAAGGGGCAAAAGTAGGGTTTTTCTGTGCAGGGTCAGGCCGGCTCCAGCCGCGCCGGGAGCGGCTGCCGGCGAGAATGGTTGCCGGCAAAAAGAATTTGGCGATTTCGCGGCAAGCTGTTACAGTCGCGCCAACAATAAATCGAGCAAGCGCCTGCTGCGGCCGAAAGGTCTTTGCGCGGCGCGAATGGACAAACAAGTGAGCGACCCCGATTCCGGCCACAAGCCGTTTGAAGCGGGTGCGCCGGATACGGGGCAAAAGCAGGGGCCTACTCGGTCTCGGCGCGGCAAGCGGAGGCGCAAGAAGGGCGCGCGTCCGCCGGCACCCGTGGTAGCGGAGGCGCAGGTTGCGTCCACCGTTCCGGAACACCCAGACTCCCAAAATGGCCCCCGTGCCAATACATCCCGCAAACGCAGGCGGCGTTCCCGCAAACCGGGTGCGCAAGGCGTTCAGGCCCAGCAGCATCCGTCGGAAAAGACCGACCGCGGCGGGCGCTATGCGCATGACCACAGTCATCGACGTTTGCAGGCCCGGCCGCTTCCGCAGGATCCGGAGCCGCCGCGCGAAATTCGCACTCCCATCCATGAACCAGAACCGCAGGCGCCGTCGCGCGATGCCGTGGTCAACGGCCGGGCTCATCATCGCAATTTTCATCCGGATTCGGACGGGCTCTATGCGGCGCTCGATCTCGGCACCAACAATTGCCGCCTGCTGGTCGCCCAGCCGACCCGGCCCGGCCAGTTTCGGGTCGTCGACGCCTTCTCACGCATCGTCCGCCTGGGCGAAGGGCTCGGTGCCAGCGGCCGGCTATCCGACGAGGCTATGGATCGCTCGGTCGAGGCGCTGCGTATCTGCGCCGCCAAGATCGCGGCCAAGAACATCCGCCGCATGCGGCTGATCGCGACCGAGGCGTGCCGTGCGGCATCCAATGGTGAGGAATTTCTCGCCCGGGTCATCGCCGAGACAGGGCTCGACCTCGAAATCATCAATCGCGAGACCGAGGCGCGGCTCGCCGTGTCCGGTTGTGCATCGCTGATCGGCCGCGAGGCGCGCGCTGCCGTGCTCTTCGATATCGGCGGCGGCTCGTCGGAAATCGCCGTCCTCAGGATCGAGGGGCAGCGTTCGCCACGGCTCGCCAACCATATCACCCATTGGACCTCGCTGCCCGTCGGCGTCGTCACGCTCTCCGAGCGTCATGGCGGCCGGCACGTCACGCCCGAGATCTTCGAGGACATGGTGCAGGAAGTCGGCGGCATGCTGGCGAGCTTCGAGGCTCCGCCGGCAGACGATCTGAACGGCAGCGATTCCGGCTTCCATATGATCGGTACGTCGGGCACGGTCACGACGCTTGCCGGCGTCTATCTCAACCTGCCACGCTATGATCGTCGGCAGGTCGACGGGCTCTGGATGAGCGCAGAAGAAGTCACCGCCATGCAGGATCGGCTGGTCGGGCTCGATTTCGATGCACGCGCCGCCAATCCCTGCATCGGGCCGGATCGCGCCGATCTCGTGCTTGCTGGCTGTGCGATTCTCGAGGCGATCCGCCGCCGCTTCCCGGCCAACCGCATGCGCGTCGCCGACCGGGGCCTGCGCGAAGGCCTGCTCACCGAAATGATGGCCGATGACGGCGTATGGCGCCGCGCGCGGCCTCGTCCTCCGTTCCAGAGGAGCAATTAGGAATGGTCAAGCCACCAGAATCTGGCCGCGGCGCCGGCCGCAAGGGCCTCACCCAGATGGTCAAGAAGAAGAAGCTCAAGGAGAGCTCGCGCCGCTGGCTGCAACGCCATATCAACGATCCCTATGTGCAGCGCTCACGCGCCGAGGGTTATCGTTCGCGCGCGGCCTACAAGCTGCTCGAGATCGACGAGAAGCATCACATCCTCAAGGGTGCGCGGCGGATCATCGACCTTGGCGCCGTGCCCGGCGGCTGGTCGCAGATTGCGGCGCGCGTGACCAACTCCACCAATGATTCGATCCGCGTCGCTGCGATCGATTTCCTGGAACTGGATGCCATTCCCGGTGTCCATTTCATCCAGATGGACTTCCTCGAAGACGAGGCGCCGGGCAAGCTAATGGAGGCGCTCGGGGGCAAGCCGGATCTCGTCATCTCCGACATGGCGGCGCCGACGACGGGGCACCAGCGCACCGACCATCTGCGCACCATGCATCTCTGCGAGGTCGCGGCGCATTTTGCCGTTGATGTTCTTGCGGAAGGCGGGCATTTTCTTGCCAAGACCTTTCAGGGCGGCGCCGAGCGAGAGATCCTGAACTTGCTCAAGCAGAATTTCCGACAGGTCGTGCATGTAAAACCCGCCGCTTCGCGTTCGGAGTCGGTGGAAATGTTCATTCTCGCCAAGGGCTTCAAGGGGCGGAAGCCCGGCGATACCGAGGCAGAAGCCGGCTGATCTTTATACGCCGGCGTAAGATCTGGGGACGCGATGCTGCTCTATGTGACGGTCGGCACCAACAATCTCAAACGGGCAATCGAATTCTACGACCCCTTGCTGAAGACCCTCGGCTACAGCCGCCTGGTCACCAAGCATGATGAGGCGGGCTATGCGGAGAAAAGCGATATCCGCTGCCGCTTCTGGGTCACCTATCCCTTCGACAAGCAGGAGGCGACGATCGGCAATGGTTCGATGACGGCCTTCCTCGCGGAAAGCCGCGCGGCGGTCGATGCCTTCCATGCCGCAGCCATGCTCTATGGTGGCACCGATGAAGGGCCGCCCGGCATCCGCCCATTCCATGAGAATTTCTATGGCGCCTATGTGCGCGATCCCGACGGCAATAAGCTGTCGGCAGTCTGCGAGAAGCCCGAATAGACGGGGTTTCGTTCTACACTTTGGCCACGGGTTCATCAGCCGCCGCCGCGATGCGGTGGCCGGATACGTCGCTGCCCGCACCTGCCGGCAGTCGCCAAATCGGGATAGCGGCGAGAAGATTGAGCACCGCGACGCAGATGAAGGCGACGTGGAAACCTGACAGGGCCAACTCCTGGCCGCTCAGCACCGCGTGGATCTCCAGCACGATGCCGGCAAAGGCTACGCCGAGCGCACCTGTGATCTGCTGGATCGTGGCATTGAGCGCGGTGGCCTGGCTGGTCTGGTGGCGCTCGATGTCGGCAAAGCCCAGCACGTTGATCCCGGTGAAGAAGAAGGACCGCACGAAGCCGGTCATGAAGAGGATCACGATCATGACGATATGCGGCGTGTCGGGATAGAAGAACGCATTGGCGGCACTGCCGACCGCCGAAAGCCCTGCTGCGACGATCAAGGTGCGACGGAAGCCGAAACGGGCAAAGACAAACCGTGCCACCGTCTTGGTGAAGAGCGCGCCGCCCGCGGCGACGAAGGTGATCATGCCGGACTGAAAGGCGGTGAGCCCAAAACCGAGTTGCAGCATCAGTGGCAGCAGGAACGGCATGGCGCCCATGGCGATGCGGAACACCGTGCCCGACACCACGCAGCGGCGAAAGGTTTCTATGCTGAACAGGCGCAGTTCGAGCACCGGATGCGGATGCCGCCTCGCATGGGGAATGAAGAGCATCAGCGAAACCGCGCCGATGACGACCGCGACCCCGCCAACAACCGGTGGAAGTGCCGGCAGGCTGATGACCGAGAGGCCGAAGACCACACCCGCGGCACCCACGCCGCTCAGGAGGAAGCCCTTGATATCGACGGGGGGAGGGGACTCGCTCTCGATGTTCGGCAGGAAGATCGCCGAGAGCGCGATGCCGATGATGCCGATAGGGATGTTGATCAGGAAGATCCATTCCCAGCGGAAATAGGTGGTGATGAAGCCGCCGATCGGCGGCCCGACCAGAGGGCCAATCACACCGGGAATGGTGAACATCGCCATGGCCGAGACAAGTTCGGATTTCTTGGTCGATTTCAGCAGGATCGCGCGGCCCACGGGCACGGTCATCGAGCCGCCCATGCCCTGGAGGAAGCGCGCCAGCACGAAGGCCTGCACGCTGCCGGCAGTGGCGCAGAGCAGCGAGCCGGCCATGAAGACGCCGATCGCGATGATGAAGACGCGCTTGGCGCCGAACCTGTCGGCCGCCCAGCCGGACAGCGGAATGAAGATGCCGAGTGCGACCAGATAGGAGGTCATGGCGAGCTTGAGCGTGATCGGCCCGACATCGAGATCATCAGCAATCGCCGGCAGCGAAGTGGCGATGACGGTGGAATCCATCTGCTCCATGAAGAGCGCGACGGCGAGGATGAAGGGCGCGTATCGATGCACGGGCGGGACTTGGTCGAGCGTTTAAACTATCGCTGCCGGTATAGTCCTCTCTGCGGCGATGTCATGCGAAACATGACCGATGCCGGATTAAATCTTTGTGAGGTTGGAGCGGCTCAGCCGCTCCTCCGCCTGCCGGTCGAGCTCGGCTTTGTGCTCCAACGACAGCATCCGCCAATCGACGCTGGCGAGCGCCCCGGCCAGTGCATGCAGCATGTTGCGTGTAACCTTGTTGCCGAAACGAAAGCGCAGACGCGCATAGGTCTCCACAGCGCCGAGGGCCTGCAGTTCTTCCAAGTTGTGGATATCGATCTCGGCGAGCCAAGCCCGGGATTTCGGGCCGATATTCCGCATCTCTCCGGTCATGTCGACCTATCAGCCCGCCCTGCGGAAGCGGGCGATGGCGCTGCGTTCGATTGCGGCGGCCGTCAGCTTGTCGACCTCGAGCCGCGCGCGCAGCATCTGCAGGAAGCGGATTTCGGCCGCATCGAGATGGAGGTCGGCCGTGGCGATTTCGACGGCGAGCGAATAGGCGGTGTCATGCAAGCGGTGCGGCAGCGTGTCCTTGACGATTTCGAGTGCGATATCCATGCCCTCGGGGCCGGCCAGGATTTCCTGGATGTCCCGGGAGATCGGAATGATGCGGGCCGGATCGAAGCCCTCGAACACCGGCAGGAAGCTCGCGAGCCGGCCGATGCGCTTCAATTCGATTTCCGGCATCTTGCCGTCTGCGGCCGATATCATCACCATCACATAGATCAGTGCCTCGTGTACCGAGATATCTTTGGCCATTGTCTCCCGCACCTTTGCGAACTCCGTTTCGACCTGAGTTAGAACTGCGGCATGCGGAAATCAAGGCGGGAAGGGATATTGTCCGACCATCAGGAAAAATCATGCGAGGACAAGAAATACTTGGTTGATTTCCGGGCCGGTTCCCGTGAGAAATCGGGCTGGGCGAGTTGCTTCGAACCATTCGATGCAACTCGTACTTTCATGGAGCATCCCGTGCATAGAAACTGGACGACGAATGCCCAGGCGATCGGCTGGGTCTTACTGTCGACGGGAATATTTTCCCTGATCTTCGCCTCGGGCAAGTTCGCCGGCGACAGCGTCGAGGTGTTCCAGATCAATTTCCTGCGCATGATGGGTGGGTTCATCGGCCTTTCGATCGTGATGCTCTGGCAGGGGGGCAAGGTTTCTCAATATCGGACCGCCAAGCCGGGCACGCATTTCCTGCGCGCGATGCTCGGCACTGCCGGCTCCCTGATGGCCATCCAGTCGCAGGCCGACATGCCGATCGTCGATGCCACGGCACTCAGCCTGCTCTATGTCGTCTTTGTGCTGATCCTCGGCATGGTCTTCTTCCATGAGCGGATCGGCAGGCGGCAATGGTGGGGCATCGTCTTTTGCTGCGCCGGCGCCATCGTCATCGTGGGCTCGCGCGGCGCGTTTCAACAGTTCGATGCGGATTATGCGCTGCCGGCGTCATTTGCCGTCGGCGCGGCATTTGTCTTCGCCTTCGAGGGCATGCTGATCAAGCATCTTTCCGGTCATGACAGGCCCATGGTGCTGCTGCTCCATGTCAGCGTCTTCGGCATGCTGCTGCTGGCGGTCCCTGCCTGGCTTGCCTGGAAGCCGCTGTCCCTGACCACGCTTCTGATCTTTCTCGCCCTTGGCCCGATCGGCGTCTTCGCGCAATATTGTACGATCCGCGGTTACAGCATGGCCGATATATCGATTGTCGGCCCGGTCGACTACAGCTGGCTGATCTTCTCCTCGCTGATCGGTTTCTTCTTTTTCCAGGAAATCCCCACATGGGCTGTGGCCGGCGGGGCCGCGCTGATCGCCGCCGGCGGCATCGTGCTCGCGACGGTGAGGCCGGCGCGGGAAAAGCAGCCGACGCTGGAGTTTCAGTGAGGTCTACTGGCTCGCCCAGATGATCCGGGCGACCCACTCGACCTCGGCCATGTCGAGGCTACGGCCCGGATGTTCCGGATTGAGCGAGGCGAGCTCGATCGTACGCGCTGTCTGGCGCGCCAGAACCTTGGCCATCACCTCGCCGTCGCGCGTCTTGACCACGACGCGGTCGCCGCGCCTGACCTGTGCGCCCGGCTCGACGATCAGCACGTCACCGTCCCGATAGAGCGGCATCATGCTGTCGCCCTGCACTTCGAGCGCATAGCAGCCTACCTTCTGTGCCGGGGAGACGGGGAAATCGACGACATCCCAGCCTTGGCCGGCAGGAAACCCACCGTCATCGAAGAAGCCGCCGGCGCCCGCCTGGGCAAAGCCGAGCAGGGGAATGGGAGAGATCTGCGGCGGGAAATTGCCGTCCGGTATCGCCGCCCGTCGTCCGCCGAGAAAGCTCATGAAATCCTCGATCGTCGAGCCCGTGGCCTCGAGGATCTTGTGGATCGATTCGGTCGAGGGCCAACGCAGCCGGCCATCCGCCGAATTGCGCTTGGACTTGTTGAACGAGGTCGGGTCGAGCCCGGCCTTGCGTGCAAGACCGGACGCCGTCAGGTCATTATGCCTGGCGAGCTGGTCGATCGCATCCCAGATTTTCTCATGCGAGAACATGGCAGGTCCGTCAGCAAAGAGTCGTCGGCGTGGCGGAGCACCCGAAAGCACGGGGGAATATTATCCCTTTGATCCCGGTTCGTAAAGGGTTTGAGGAATAAAATCCTCGGCCATTGTCGTTCAATTCACACCCGGCGCGGCGCCGATTTTGCCGAGCTGGATCACCGCTTGCGTGCGGCTGTCGACATTGAGCTTGAGCAGGATGGCCGACACATGCGCCTTGATCGTCGCCTCGGAGATGCTGAGTTCATAGGCGATCTGCTTGTTGAGCAGGCCTTCGCCGATCATGCCGAGCACGCGGGTCTGTTGTGGCGTCAGCGTCTTGAGCCGCGCGATCAGGCTTTCGATCTCAGGGTCGTTCTCGCGCTCGGCGTCGAAGCCGGGCGGGATCCAGAACCCACCCTTCAGCACGGTGTCGATCGCTTCTCGGATTTCCTCGATCCCACTCGATTTTGAGATAAAAGCGGAGGCGCCGAGTTCGAGCGCCCGGCGGATCGTCGCCGTATCATCGCTCGCCGAAATCACGGCGACGGGCATATTCTGGTGTTCGGCGCGCATCATCATCAGCCCGGCGAGGCCCGAGGCGCCGGGCATCGAGAGGTCGAGCAGCATCAAGTCGGCATCGGGATTGTCGGTCGCAGCCTTGCGGGCGCTGTCGAAGTCGGAGGCCTCGACGATCGTAGGTCCGCGGCCCTGTCCGCTCAGCGCTTGTCGCAACGCGCCGCGGAACAACGGATGGTCATCCGCAATGATGATGGTGGCCTCTGCGTTCATTCCATCCCCCGAAGGACCGCGGCTCCTCTTCCGCGGTCGTTCGTTTCTTGTCTGTTGGGCCAAGCGTTTACGAAAAGGGGACGTGTTGCAAGGAAAAAAATCTGCTGTCCCGTGCCGGAATCACTGCTTTCTTGCGCTTTGTCAGCCTCAAACAGTGGATCTAGGTGTTCAGTCCTTGAAGCGGCCCGCGGGAACGCGCTACGACGCCGGCAAACAGAGGCCAGGCAAACCAAGGACGCGGCATGACAGGCATCATCTACAAGATCGTACCCGCCAGCTTGTGGGCGGACGCGGAAGCCACGGGCGTGTTCGGCGGCGCGCCGATCGATCTGAGCGACGGCTTTATTCATTTCTCGACCGGCGCCCAGGCGCGGCGCACTGCGGAACTCTATTTCAAGGGCCAGGACGATCTGCTCCTCGTGGCCGTGGATGGCGACAAGCTCGGCGATGCCCTGAAATACGAGCCGTCGCGCGACGGCGATCTCTTTCCGCATCTCTATGGGCCGCTGCCGCTCGACGCAGTGCTCTGGAAGAAGCCGATGCCGATGCGCGAGGATGGCCTTCACGATTTCCCCGAGGGCGTGGATTGATGGACGCGCTCTGGCCTCTCATCCGTGCAGGTTTCTTCCGCTTCGACCCGGAGACGGCGCATGGCCTGTCGATCAAGGCGCTGAAGACGGGGTTTGCGCCACGCGCGCATCTCACGCCTGATCCGCGCCTCACCGTCGAGGTCGCGGGGCTTCGCTTCCCGAACCCGATCGGCCTCGCCGCGGGCTACGACAAGAACGCCGAAGTGCCGGATGCGATCCTCGATCTCGGCTTCGGCTTCACCGAAATCGGCACGGTCACGCCGCGTCCCCAGCCCGGCAATCCCAAGCCGCGCATCTTCCGCCTGGCCGCGGACGAGGCGGTCATCAACCGCTTCGGCTTCAACAGCGAAGGCCATGGCGCGGCGCTTGCCAGGCTCAATGCACGGCATGGCCGCAGCGGCATCGTCGGAGTCAATATCGGCGCCAACAAGGATGCGGCGGACCGCATCGCCGATTACGTGGCCGGCATCCGCGCCTTCGCGGGCGTTGCGACCTATTTCACCGCCAATATCTCGTCGCCGAATACACCCGGCCTGCGCGACCTGCAGGCGCGGGACAGTCTGCGCCAGTTGCTTGCCGCCGTGCTCGCCGCACGTGATGACGAGGCGATCCGCGTCGGACGCAAGGCGCCGGTCTTCCTCAAGATCGCGCCCGATCTCACCGAGGAGGGGCTCGACGATGTCGCGGAGGAAATCCGTGCCTCGACGCTCGATGGGCTGATCGTCTCCAATACCACGCTGTCGCGCGCCGGTTTGATCGACCAGGCGCAGGCGAAAGAGGCCGGCGGCATGTCCGGCAGGCCGCTGTTCGAGCGCGCGACCATCGTGCTCGCCAAGATGCGCAAGCGCCTCGGCGGCAACGTTCCGATGATCGGCGTCGGCGGCGTCCATTCGGCGGAGACGGCGGCGGAGAAGATTCGCGCCGGGGCGGATCTCGTGCAGTTCTATTCGTCGATGGTCTATGAGGGGCCGGGCCTGCCGGCACGGATCGTGCGGGGGCTCTCGGCGGTTTGCGATCGGGAGAAGCTCGGCTCGATCCGGGATCTGCGGGATAAGACGATGGAAGAGTGGGCGTCGCGGGATTTGGGGTAAGCTGGAGGCTTTTTCGCGGTTGATTTACCCCTCACCAAGCGCGTCTGAGCATTCGCCTTTGGCTCATGCAGACTTGCTATCCTCTCCCACAAGGGGAGAGGTAGGGTGCCGCACGCTCGGCTTCATTTGAGACGAGACGGTTGAACTGGGTTTACCTCTCCCCTTGTGGGAGAGGACACGAAGGCCGGGTGAACGGAGTGAACCCTTGGCCCAAGTTGGTGAGGGGTGCATCAATATCCCTCTCATCCCCTCCGCGCCAGAAAATCCTGTACCGCCGCCTCGTCCTTCCCTGCCGCCGTCATCAGCCGTCGCGCCAATTCGACCGCCGGCGCGCGCAGGTTTTCCACCGGTCCGATCAGATGAAACGCCACATGGTGCTGGATGCTCCGCCGCGACACCGCCACCAGCCGACCGCTTTCCAGCGCCCGGTTGGCGAGCGGCGGGCGGGCAAGGGCGACACCCAATCCGTCGATGCAGGCGTCGAGCACGACATTGTAATCCTCGAAGCGCCGGTCCTGGCCCCGCGGCACGTATTGCACGTCTTCCACCGCGAGCCAGCGTTTCCAGCCGAGAATGTTCGAGTCGTGGATCAGCGGCAACTCCATCAGCGCCTGCGCGTCGCTGCGGCCGTCGAGCTTCGCTGCCAGCGCGGGGGAGGCGATCGGGTAGATATGTTCGAGCCACAATGTCTCGGCGCGCACCCCGGCCCAGGGGCCCTTGCCGCAGCGGATCGCGAGGTCGGTGCCTTCGGCGAAGTCAGCCAGCCGGTGTTCCAGCGAAATATCGATATGGATGTCGTTGCGCTCGAGTTCCGCCAGCCGCGGAAACAGCCAGAGCGCCGCAATCGACGGCGTGACCGAGAGGCGCACCAGCGCCTTGCTGCGCCGCTCGGGGCGCCAGCGTTCGCCATTGTTGCCGAGCAGCGCGAGCGCCTCGTCGGTGCGGGCGAAAAAACGCATGCCCTCGGGCGTCAGCGTCACGCCACGGGCGGCCCGTTCGAAGAGTTTCACGCCCATCCAGCGCTCGAGCCGGCTGACCTGGCGCGACACCGCGCCGTGGGTGATGCCGGCCTCTTCGGCGGCCGCCGAAAAGGAGCCCAGCCGTGCCGCGCGGGCAAAGGTTTCGAGCGTATCGAGGGGCGGAAGCGTGGGCGAGCTGTGAACCATAGTCACATCAGATCATCGATCGCGTTGCTTTTCAAGCATGGATCGCGAGCGTATCCCTGACGTCACCAGAGAGCAGGAGATAGAAGATGGCTACTGTGACGCATGACCACCCCTTGCCCCAGACTCCTTTGACTCAGGCGGGCACATTCGACGTCGTCGCGCTCGTCGCGATCCTTGTGACGATCGCCTTCTGGTCTTCGGCCTTCGTCGTCATCCGCGTGCTGCTCGGACCACTGACGCCGGTCGAACTGGCGGCCGGCCGTTATGTGCCGGCGGGGCTGATCGCGCTCATCTATCTGGCCATTGTCAGGCCGTGGCCGACTTTCAGCGATTTCATCCGCCTCGTCATCGCCGGGCTGCTGTTCATCGCCACCTATGCCGTGCTGCTCAATATCGGCGAGACGACGGTTGCGGCCGGTCCTGCGAGCTTCATCATCAACACCATGCCCGTCTTCACCGCGCTGATCGCCACGGTCACGCTCGGCGAACGCTTCGGCCGTTGGGGCTGGATTGGCACGGCCATTTCCTTCGGCGGCGTCGGACTCATCGCTGCGGCGAGCCCAGAGGGTTTCAAGCTCGACCCGAATGCGCTGATGATCATTGGCGCTGCCCTCTGCGCCGCGATCGCCAGCGTCATCCAGAAGCCGATCCTCGGCCGCATGCCAGCCCTCTCGGTCACCGCCTGGATCATGTTCCTTGGCTCGATCCCGTTGTGGCCTGCCGTGCCCGAAACAGTGACGGCATTACAGTCGGCTTCCGCCGCGACGATGCTGAACCTCACCTATCTCGTGCTGTTCTCCACCGTCATCGCCTATGTCACCTGGGCGATCGCCCTGAAGCGCCTGCCGGCCGCCCGCGCCTCGAACTACCTCTATGGCGTGCCGCCCACAGCGACCCTGATCGGCTTCTTCTGGCTCGGCGAAGTGCCCACCTTGATTGGCGCCATCGGCGGAGCGCTCGCCATCTTCGGGGTCGTCGTGGTCAATGTGATGCGCAAGCGCTGAACGTCATCGTTCTCCCAAAATGACGACGCCCCGGTTTCGGCCGGGGCGTTTTGCATTGTGGATCAGGCGTGGCCGACCGACTCGTCGGCCGGCTTGTCCGGCAGGACATGGTGGGCATGTTCCGGTCGTTTCGTCCTCAGCGCCCAGAGCACGAAGACGAAGAAGGCGGGGACGAAGAAGATCGCCAGCACGGTCGCGGAGATCATGCCCCCCAGCACGCCGGTGCCGATCGCGTTCTGGCTCGCGGCCGACGGACCCGTCGCAATCGCCAGCGGCACGACGCCGAGGGTGAAGGCGAGCGAGGTCATGATGATCGGGCGGAAGCGGATGCGCGCCGCATCCGTCGCCGCCTCCTGCAGAGACCTGCCCTCCGCGAAATAGTCCTTGGCGAATTCGACGATCAGGATCGCGTTCTTGGCCGACAGCCCGATGATCGCGATGAGGCCGACCTTGAAATAGATGTCGTTCGACCCGCCGACATACAACACCGCCAGCACCGAGCCGATCACGCCGAGCGGCACGACGAGCATCACCGAGAGCGGGATCGACCAGCTCTCGTAGAGGCCCGCCAGCAGCAGGAAGATGAACAGGATCGACAGGCCGTAGAGAATGGGTGCCTGGTTGCCGGAGGTGATTTCCTCGAGCGTCTGGCCGGTCCATTCATAGCCGAACCCGTCGGGCAGCTCAGCCGCCAGCCGTTCCATCTCGGCGATGCCGTCGCCCGTCGAGATACCCGGGGCGGTGCCGCCGGTGATGCGGATCGAGGGATAGCCGTTGTAGCCGACCACCTGGGCGGCGCCCTTGATCCATTTCACCGCCGCAAAGGACGAGAAGGGCACGATCGCGCCCGAGGAATTGCGGACGTTGAGCTTGAGCAGATCCTCGGCGTTAAGGCGGCTCCGGTCCTGCGCCTGCAGGATCACGCGCTGCATGCGCCCGGCATTGGGGAAGTCGTTGATATAGGCCGAACCGAGATTGGTGGTGATCGCCGCATTGATGTCGGCGAAGGTGACGCCAAACGCATTGGCCTTCTCGCGGTCGATCTCCAGCTGCACCTGCGCCGAATCCGGCAGGCCCTCGATACGCAGGCCGGCGAGGATCTTGCTTTGCGAGGCCTTGGCCATCAGCTCGCCGGCCGCAGCGGCGAGCGCATCGGCGCCGAGGCCACCGCGATCCTGCAGCCGGAAGGTGAAGCCTTCGGACAGGCCGAAGCCTTCGATGGGTGGCGGCGAGACGGCGAAGGCGAAGGCGACATCCTTCAAGCCGAAAAGCTGCATGTTCACGCGGTTGGCAATGTCCTGGACGCTGTTGCCCGGTCCGCGCTCTTCCCAGTCCTTGAGGGTGACGAAGGAGATCGCGGCATTGGGTCCCTGGCCGGAGAAGCCGAAGCCCAGCACCGCGACCATATTCTCGACGGCAGGCTCCGTCTTGAAGATCGCCTCGACCTTGTTGATCGCCTCGCTCGTGCGCTTGGCCGATGCTTCCGGTGTGCCCTGCACGCCGACGATCAGGAAGCCCTGGTCCTCGTTGGGCACGAAGCCCGAGGGCACCTTGAGGAAGAGATAGCCGAGGGCGCCAGCGATCAGGACATAGATCAGCATGATGCGGCCGGCGCGGCGGGTGATGCCGCCGATCGTCCAGGCATAGCCGTTGGTCACCTTGCCCAGGCCGCGGTTGAAGAGGCCGCTGAGGCCGCGTTTCTCGTGTTGCCCTTCTTTGATGGGCTTGAGGAAGGTCGCGCAGAGCGCCGGCGTCAGCGACAGTGCCAGAAAGGCCGAGAACAGGATCGCCACGACCATGGTCAGCGAGAACTGGCGATAGATCACGCCGGTGCCGCCAGGAAAGAATGCCATGGGGATGAAGACGCAGGCGAGAACCAGCGTGATGCCCATGATGGCGCCGGTGATCTGGCTCATCGCCTTGCGCGTCGCCGCTTTCGGCGACAGGCCCTCCTCGGTCATGATGCGCTCGACATTCTCGACCACGACGATGGCGTCATCGACGAGAATGCCGATGGCCAGCACCATGGCGAACATGGTGAGCACGTTGATCGAAAAGCCCGTCACCAGCATGACCGACACCGTGCCGAGCAGTGCGACCGGCACCACGAGCAGCGGAATGATCGTGTAGCGGAAGGACTGCAGGAAGATCAGCATGACGATGAAGACGAGGACGACGGCCTCGATCAGCGTCTCGAACACCTTCTGGATCGAGGCATTGACGAAGGGGCTCGTGTCATAGGGCACGCTGTATTCGATGCCCTTGGGGAAGAACTTTGCCAGTTCCTCCATCTTCGCCTTGACCGCAGCCGATGTGGCAACCGCGTTGCCGGTCGAGGAGAGCTGCACGGCGGCGGCCGCACTCGGCTTGCCATTGAGCCGGGTCGAGAAATTGTAACTCTCCGAGCCGATCTCGATGCGGGCGACGTCCTTCAGCCGCACCAGCGAACCGTCGGGATTGGCGCGCAGCACGATGTTGGCGAATTCTGCCGGGTCGGTCAGCTGGCCCTTGACCAGCACGGTTGCCGTCAGATCCTGGCCGATCGGGTTGGGTTCGGCGCCGATCTGGCCGGCCGAGACCTGCGCATTCTGCGCCGTGATCGCGGCGTTCACGTCGCCGACGGTCATGCTGTAGCCCTGCATCTTGGCCGGGTCGAGCCAGACGCGCATGGCGCGCTGCGCGGCGAAGAGCTGCACGCGGCCGACGCCGTCGATGCGGCGCAGGTCGCCCAGGATGTTGCGGCTGAGATAGTCGCCAAGACCGACGTCGTCGAGACGGCCGTCGGTCGAGGTCAGCGAGACGATCATCAGGAAGCCGGCCCCGGCCTGCTCGACATTGATGCCCTGCGATTTCACGCTCTGCGGCAGGCGCGGCTCGACGCGGGCGATCGCATCCTGAACGTCGACCGTCGCCTGGCTGAGGTCGGTGCCGGAATTGAAGGTCACGGTGATGGACACCGACCCGGATGTATCCGAGGTCGACTCGAAATAGGCGAGATTGTCGACGCCGTTCAGTTCGTCCTCGATCTGCCGGGTCACGCCCTGGTAGATCTCCTGCGGCGAAGCGCCGGGATAGGCGGTGGAGATCGTCAGCTGCGGCGGGGCGACCTTCGGATATTGCGCCACCGGCATGAAGGGAAGCGAGATCAGGCCCGCGATCGAAATGAAGATCGCAATGACCCAGGCCAGGATCGGCCGGTTGATGAAAAACTGAGCCATGGTGTCTTACTTCGCCGGTTGCGTTGCAGTGGCGTCGGCCTGGCCCGGATTCTGGGCAGCCGGCTTCCATTCCTCGGGCGCGACGACCGCGCCGGGTTGCAGCTTCTGGCTGCCTTCGACGATCACCTTGTCGCCGGCCTTGAGACCGTCCTCGACGATCCACTCACCCGACAGCGCCGGTCCGAGCTTGAGCTGTCGGGCCTCGGCTTTGTTCTCGGCACCGACCACATAGACGGTGACGGCGCCCGTCGCGTCGCGCAACACCGCGCGCTGGGGGATGGAAAGTGCATTCTTGCGGATGGCCTGCTCGATCCGGACGCGGACATAGAGACCTGGGAGCAGGTCGCGGTTGGGATTGGGGAACTCCGCGCGCAACGTTACCTGGCCGGTCGTGGAATCGACCGTGGCACTGGAGAACAGCAGCTTGCCGGGCTTCTCGTGCACGGAGCCGTCGTCGAAGACGAGTTCGACCTTGGCCTTGTCCGCAGGCGGGGCGTCGAGCCGACCGGCCGCGATCTCGCGGCGGATCGACAACATGTCGCCGGCGGCCTGGGTGAAGTCGGCATAAACAGGGTCGATCTGCTGGATCGTCGCCAGCGGATCGCCGCTGTCGGCATTGACCAGCGCGCCCTCGGTCACCAGCGCGCCGCCGATGACGCCCGAGATCGGCGCCTTGACCTCGGTATAGCCAAGATTGATTTCGGCCTCGTCGAGCGCCGCCTGGGCCAGCGCCACATCGGCGGCAGCCGTCGCCTGGGCGGCAGCGGCGTTCTCATAGTCGACGTCACTTCCGGCCTTGCGCTCCTTCAGCACGCGCTGCCGCTCGAGTTGCTGGCCGGCATTGAGCTCGGTTGCCTGCGCCTTCTGCAGCGAGGCCCGGGCGCTCGCGACGCGAACCCTGAACAGGGCAGGGTCGATGCGATAGAGCACGTCGCCGGCCTTGACCAGGCTGCCCTGCTCAAAGACGCGTTGCTTGATGATGCCGGTCACCCGGGCGCGCACTTCGGCAATCCGGACCGGTGCGATGCGCCCCGGCAGTTCATTGGTCACGGGGATGTCGCGTGCGGCGAGCGTGACGAAACTCACACCCGTCGGCGGCATCTGGCCGGGGTCCTGTGCCCCAGCCGGTGCCGCGAGAAATTGAGCCGCGAGAGCCAGCGCGAGAATATGAAATCGCTTGGTCGGAAAAATCATGTCATCAGCCTTTGCAATGCATTCGCTAGAGCCGGAACTGGCAGTTTCCGGCAGCAGTCTTCGTGTTGTGCGTTCTTAGTTCTTGCTGTCGCCGTCCCCCGTCGAGGCGGTGTCGGCCAGCCGCTGGATCTCCGCGAGCAGGGCGGTGCGCTCGGGGTCGGTCCAGCGGTGTATATCGAGATATTCCAGCGACATCATGCCGTGCAGCGCGAGATACGCCACGACGGCGAGCGAGGCATGGCGGGCCGGCACGGTCACGGCCGCCAGGTCCCGCTTCACCACTTCGCGGATCATGTCCTGCAGCGGCTCCTCGCTCGACATCGCCGCGCAGAGCGTGAGCGCGATGGCGCGGTCGTTCTCGTTCGGCGAATCCTTGGCGGCAGCGATGCGGCCGCTGAGCTCGGGATTGGTCGAATCGGCATGAGCGGCCACTGCCGCCAGCACCCTGTCGTCCTCCATCCTCAGACGCCGCTCGACCAGCGCCCGCAAAAGTCCGCTCTTCGACTTGTAGTCATAGACCACCCGCGATTTGCTGATCCCTGCCTCCTTCGCGACGGCATCGATCGACAGGCCGACCGCGCCGTCACGAATCGCCACGCGCTCGGCTGCGTCGAGCAGGGCATCGCTGTCGATGGTACGGTTTCTGGCCATGGCTATTGTCAATTCCAATTCGAACGATTGTTCTTTAATTCGCATTGCTGCACTGCGTCAAGCCTGGCTTCACGGACTTTACATTCGGAAACATTGGCCGTGAACCCGACCCGGAGGCGGGGGAAGGCGACCCGATATTTTTCGACGGGAATGCGCCAATCGGCAAATCGTCTGATTTATTCAAGTCCTTGCGTTTAATGGATTATTCTCGCCGTTGATGATTTGGTGGATGAAAATTCTATCTATCCGGACAAGAGATTCTTAACCTTCATTTCCTATCGATGGAGGTGCGAATTTCTCCTCAGTGCTTGCAGGTTCCATGCGTATCCCCAGAACGAATTTTCCGCCTGCTTCCTTCCATGAAAGTGATGAAGCCGGCTCCCCGGACGATCGTCATTCACCAGAGGGCATCGCGCAGCGCCGCCTGCGTCTCCTCTCGGAAACCACCAGCGCCGAACAGCCGACCTGGGAGCGACATTTCCTCCTCGCACCCAATGTGCGCTTCACCCGCACGCCCGACAAGGATCTGCATCCGGAGCTTCAGATGCCCCATGCCGGCATCGAGCAGCAGGCCGGGTCTCCCATGATCTCCGATCCGTCACCGTCGGTCGCGGAACTGCGCGACATGCTCTCGACGATGATGATCCTGCAGGGTGGGGGCGCGGCACCCGTCTCTGCCGTGCCCGCAGCGTCCGAGACGCCGGTGAATGACAACGCGGTGGTCGCGGACGCCGCCGCTCCCTCGGTTCCCCAGCGGGAAGTGACCGGGGCGCCGCTCGCTTCCGATCCGATCGCGGTCAGCCCGGCTCCCATTCTCTCGTACCTCTCCGACTTCGCCTTCTGGGAAGCGCTGGATTTCGCGCCGGCCGATGAGTCCGAGCCCGCACCTATTGCGGCAACGCCGGCAGCCCAGATCATCCCGACGCCGCAGCCTGTTGCATGCCGCCCGCCCATGCCGGCGATGCCATCCTCCCAACCCGTCGGCCCGGTATCGCTCCCGGTCACGGACCTCTATCGCTCCATCGCGGTCGAGCCCAAGCGCATGCCGACCCCGCAGCCGGCCATCGTCAGGTCAGCCACACCAAAACCCGCAGCTCCGGCACCGTCCATCGCTCCCGCCCCATCCGAGCCTGCCCCGGCGCGCGTCGGCAACTGGCCGTGGAGCCGACGCGAGAAGATGGTCGCCGAGGCTGTGGCAGTTGCAAAGCCTGTTGTCGTTGCGCCCGCACCCGCTGTCATTGCCACTCCGGCACCCGTAGCCGTGCAGAAGTCTGTGCCGGCCATCGTCGAATCTTCACCGAAACCCGCCGTCGCTGTCTCCATGCCGTTCAATATCGAGCGCGTCGTGGCACCGCGCGTTGCCGATGGCGGCTACGAGTTCCCGCCGCGCGACCTCCTGCAGGATCCGCCCGAGACAACCGGCTTCGTGATGACGCAGGAACAGCTCGAGCGGAATGCCGGGTTGCTCGAAAGCGTGCTCGAAGACTTCGGCATTCGCGGCGAGATCATCCATGTCCGCCCCGGTCCGGTCGTCACCCTCTATGAATTCGAGCCGGCGCCCGGTGTGAAGTCGTCCCGCGTCATCGGCCTCGCCGACGACATCGCCCGTTCGATGTCGGCGCTCTCGGCGCGTGTCGCCGTTGTCCCCGGCCGCAATGTCATCGGCATCGAACTGCCGAACGCGACCCGCGAGACCGTCTATTTCGGCGAGCTGATCGATACCCAGGATTTTTCCAAGACCGGCTACAAGCTGCCGCTCTGCCTCGGCAAGACGATTGGTGGTGAGCCTGTCATCGCAGAACTCGCCAAGATGCCGCATCTTCTCGTCGCCGGCACCACCGGCTCGGGCAAGTCGGTCGCCATCAACACCATGATCCTGTCGCTGCTCTACCGGCTCACGCCGCAAGAATGCCGACTGATCATGGTCGACCCGAAGATGCTCGAACTCTCCGTCTATGACGGTATCCCGCATTTGCTGACCCCTGTGGTCACCGACCCGAAGAAGGCGGTGCTGGCGCTGAAATGGGCCGTCCGCGAGATGGAGGACCGCTATCGCAAGATGTCGCGGCTCGGCGTCCGCAATATCGATGGATACAACATGCGTGCGGCGGAAGCCCGCGAGCGCGGCGAGACGATCACCCACGTCGTCCAGACCGGTTTCGAGAAGGGCACCGGCGAGCCGATCCACGAAAACCTGCCGCTCGATCTCGCGCAGATGCCCTATATCGTCGTCATCGTCGACGAGATGGCCGACCTGATGATGGTCGCCGGCAAGGAGATCGAAGGCGCCATCCAACGGCTCGCCCAGATGGCGCGCGCCGCCGGCATCCACCTGATCATGGCCACTCAGCGTCCGTCGGTCGACGTCATCACCGGCACGATCAAGGCCAACTTCCCGACCCGCATCTCCTTCCAGGTGACGTCGAAGATCGACAGCCGCACCATCCTCGGCGAGCAGGGTGCCGAACAGCTTCTCGGCCAGGGCGACATGCTGCACATGGCCGGCGGCGGCCGCATTTCCCGCGTCCATGGCCCCTTCGTCTCCGATCTCGAGGTGGAGAAGGTCGTGGCGCATCTGAAGACCCAGGGGCGCCCGGAATATCTGGAGACCGTGACGGTCGACGAGGATGCCGAGGACGAGGAAGCCGAGGACAGCGCGGTCTTCGACAAAACAGACATGGCGGCAGAGGACGGCAACGATCTCTACGACAAGGCGGTCAAGGTCATCCTGCGCGACAAGAAATGCTCGACCTCCTACATCCAGCGCCGTCTCGGTATCGGCTACAACAAGGCAGCCTCGCTGGTGGAGCGGATGGAAAAGGAAGGCCTTGTCGGCGCCGCCAATCACGTCGGCAAGCGCGAGATCCTGAACGGAAGTGAGCGACAGCCGGCGAACGACTAAGCGGGTTTGCGGGACGCTCCGGCGAAACCCGCAACCGCCCAGCCGAAGGCCAGGACCGCGAGTGACGGGATCATCCCAAAGGCAGCGATGCGAAGCATCATTAGGAATGGCTCTCCTGTCGAAAGACGATCTCCGGCGTCGCGATAAAGATCTTCCATCAGTTCTATGTCGGGGCGGCCGGCATATTCGGGCCAGAATTTCCGCACCTTTGAGAAGGGATAGTAGCAGCTCTTTGTGCCGCTCAGGACTGACGTAAAGGCAAGGTTCTCTTTTCCCATCTGACGTCGCGCGGCCTCATCGCATGGGACAGGCACGCCCAATCCGCCGTCGGCGCGCAGCTCTTTCACACGTGCCTGATCGTCGAATTCACTCTGGATCGAGCCGTAGCCTTGGGCGAAGATATACGCCATGAAAAGTACGGTCGAAACCAACCAGATCCGCAAGAAGCCTCGTTTCAGGTTTAACATAGTCACTCGAAATCCCCATTACACTCATTCGTTGCGCAAGCAACCCGCATTTTGGGTCAGACGAATTTTTGCGCAGTTACCGGGGTAACATAAGAATGGCCGATCAATTTTCGGCATTCTGAACAGATTTCCGAAAAAATGTTCCTTGCGTGGAACTGCGAATGATGGAGCGCAGTCTATCGCCCTCAAGCTTCGCAGGCTGCGAACAACCCGTCCCGCAGCCCCTGCAGCCGCTGCAGCAGAAGCAAGCCGCGCAGCACCAGGAACACGTTGAGCGATGCCCAGAGGCCGTGGTTGCCGAAAGCCGGCACCAGCACGGCCAGTGCCAGACAGTAGCCGGCAAAAGCCATCAGCATGCGGTTGCGCATGGCATGCGACCAGGTCGCGCCGATGAAGACGCCGTCCATGTGGAAGGCGAGGAAACCCGAAAGCGCCGTCAGCGCCGCCCAGGGCAGGTGGGCATAGGCCTCGGCCCGTACCTCAGGCACCGTGGTGAGGAAATCGATCAGCGGATTGCCGATGGCGAGGAAGACGAGCGTCGTCATCGCTGCCAGCACCGCAGACCAGATGCCGGTCAGCCAGACGCCGCGCTCGAAGGAGGGCCGGTGGCCCGCGCCGACTGAGCGTCCGACGATCGTCTCGGCGGCATTCGCGAGCCCGTCGAGCCAGAAGCCGGCCACCATGAAGAAATTCATCAGCACCGCATTCGCAGCCAGTGTCACCGGCCCGAAGCCGGCGCCGATCCGGGTCAGGATGAAGAAGGCGCCGATCAGCACGAAGGTGCGGAGCAGGATATCGGCATTAAGGGCAAAGAGTGCCCGGAGCTTTGCCGCCGCGAAGGTGCCGGGCACGCTGAGCGGATTGCGCTCCCGGAACGACTTGAGCACGACGACAAGGCCCACGACCGCGCCCAGCACTTCGGCCGTGACCGTCGCCCAGGCGATGCCCTCAATGCCGTAGCCCAGCGTCAGACCGAGCAACACTGTCAGCACGATGTTGATCGCATTGATCAGCACCTGCAGGAAAAGCCCCATGCGCGCCTGGCCGCGGCCGAGCAGGTAGCCGAGGATCGCGAAATTCGCGAGGCCCGCCGGCACTGACAACGCGCGGATCGTGAACCAGTGCGCGGTGACGGCGGCTGTCGCGGCATCCGGCGACATCAGCCAGAGACCCAAGCCCAGCAGCAGCCGCGAAAACAGGACAATCACCACGCCGCATGCCATCGCCGTCGCCAGCGCCCGCCAGAACACGGCCTCCTGCTCCGCCCGATCCTCGCGGCCCCAGGCCTGCGCGACCAGCGCCGTGGTCGATGCGCGCAGGAAATTGAAGCTGCCGAAGATCAGGTCGAACAGCACCGCGCCGATCGCCAAGCCTGCTAAGGCCGAGGGGTCGCCGAGCCGTCCCGCCACCGCCGTATCGGTGATGCCGAGCAGCGGCACGGTGAGGAACCCGAAGGTCATCGGCAGCGCCAGGCCCAGCACCATGCGGTGCGTTACTTCGAAGCTGCCCTCAGACCTCGCCTGCACTGCCATCTAGATTCGGAAGGAAAAGCGGGAAGGCGAGTTCGACAGCACCATCGCCCAATAGGGCCGGTCGCCCGTGCCGGTGTTGCGCGCCAGAGCGACGCCGACGCCGGAATAGGGGCCGAGCATATTTTCGAGGTGATGCTTGGATCGGATCCAGGCTTCCATCGCCCGTTCGGTCGAATCCTGTCCCGTCGCGATATTCTCGGCCGCCGGCAGCGGCACGTCGAGGCGCTTCATCCGGGCGAGGAAGGTCTTGTCCGACCCGAGGTCATGGCTCATCTTGCCATACCGTGCCATGCGGATTGCATGGTCCTTGGCAGCATTGGCGGCGACCGGATCGTTGAACAGTGACGAGCGCCCGTTTTTTCGGCGCAGGCTGTTGACGATCGGCAGCGCCGTTTCGGTGGTGTCCGCTGAACTGCCGGTTTCGATCGGCGCGAGCGTCGCCGTCACCGAACAGCCCGTCAGCAGCAGTGTGGAGCCGGTACCGATGAGAAACAGGCGCCGGGTCGTCAAATCGTCCATGGATCTATGATTTCCGCCAGTTGAGGATGCGCATGATGATGAACACCGGGACGACGATCATCGCGCCGACCAGGAGGTAGTCACCGACGCGGCCGAGCGCCCGGAAGCCGGAATGCCAGAGTTCGCGGATGCCGTTGTCGACGAACCGCACCAAGTCCCAGGGCGAAAGGCCCATCATGCTCATGACGAAGCCGACAACGACCGACAGGATCAGCAATTTGACGATCGTCCGGCCCGGCGTATCGCCCATAAGCCGGTTGAATCTATCCGACATTCCATTCTCCGTTCCCGATTCGTCGAAATCGCTTGACCCGCAGACAAGGCGGAAATTAGACGTTACATAGCCCATTGAAAAGATTCCCATGACCCGAAACCTGACTTCCGGTGATATCACCGCCGACCGCCGCGCCGAATATGCCAGGATGCTGGCTGATAACGGCGACAATGTCGCTGCCGCCGACCTCATGGCCCAGGCGCTCGACCTCGTGCCCAACTGGGCGGCCGGCTGGTTCCAGCTCGCCGAAATGGCGGAAAAGGCCAACGAGAAGGAGCGGGCGGTGCAGGCGCTGCACCGGACCATGGAGCTCGACCGCAACGATATTTTCGGCGCGGGCCTCAAGATCGCACGGATCGAGGGCAAGACACCGCCGCTGCCGCCGAGCGCCTATGTCGCCCAGCTCTTCAACGATTACGCGCATCGTTTCGACGAGGCGCTGGTCGAAAAGCTGAACTACACGGTGCCGGCCAAGCTTGCGGCACTTATTGGCGGCCATGTCGGACCGGGCCACAAGTTCTTCGCCGCCGTCGATCTCGGTTGCGGCACCGGCCTGTTCGGCGCCGAGATCGCCAGCAACTGTTACCGCCTCGAAGGCTACGACATCGCCGATTCGATGCTGGCCAAGGCGGCCGCCAAGAAGATCTACAACCACCTCGGCCGGGCCGACATTTCGCTGCCGCCGGAACTCTCCGGTCTCTTCGGTTCCCCTCGCCGCGCCGACCTCGTCTCGGCCGCTGACGTGATGATGTATCTCGGCGACCTCAAGGCCGCCTTCGCCAATGTCGCTGCGCTGATCAAACCCGACGGCATCTTCGCCTTCTCGGTCGAGAAGGCCGCTGATGAAGCCGGATTCGAACTCCGCACCTCGCTCCGTTACGCCCATTCCGAGACGCATGTCGTCAGCCAGCTCTATGCAAGCGGCTTCGAGAGCCTGGCGACCGAGGAAACCGTGATCCGCAACGATGGCGGCGAGCCGATCACAGGGCTGTTGTTCCTGGCAAGGAAGGTCTGAGGCCCCGTCCTACCCCTCACCAACTTCGGCCAAGGGTTCACTGCGTTCACCCGGCCTTCGTATCCTCTGCCACAAGGGGAGAGGTAGGGTGCCTCAAGCTCGGCCGCGATTGGAGCAAGACGGTGACGCGCGTCTACCTCTCCCCTTGTGGGAGAGGATAGCAAGCCCACATGAGCCGAAGGTGAATGTATGGGCGCGCTTGGTGAGGGGTCAGGACGCCTTCAAACGAAGCATTGCCCTCCAACCAAAGCCTATGTTGCGCCGCACAAAAACCTGCGATAGATACCGATAGACACTATCGGAGCGGCAATGAACCTTGGCATCTGGAACACGGAACCCGCGCGGCATTCGCTGTTCGAGGATGCGCAGGGGCTTTTCACCGGCACGGTGCTCGCTTCGCTAGGCGTTCTGTTGCTTTCCAAGGCTGGTTTGCTCACCGGCGGCGTCGCCGGCATGGCGTTCCTGGTGCACTACGCCTTCGGCTGGAGCTTCGGGCTCGGCTTCTTCGTGATCAACCTGCCGTTCTACTGGCTGGCTTACAAGCGGATCGGGCTCGCCTTCACGGTCAAGACCTTCTGCGCCATCGGACTGCTGGCACTGCTCTCGGAATATCAGCCCAAGTTGCTTGAAATCGGCCACATCAATCCGGTCTGGGCCGCAGTGCTCGGCGGGCTGCTGATCGGCATGGGCATGCTGGCGCTGTTCCGCCATCGCGCCAGCCTCGGCGGAGTCGGCATCCTGGCGATCTATCTGCAGGAACGCTTCGGCTGGCGGGCCGGGTTGATCCAGCTTGCCATCGATCTCGTCATCCTGATGCTGGCCTTCCTGGTCGCGAGCCCGTTCATGGTGCTGTGCTCGGTGATCGGTGCGCTGGCGATGAATTTCTTCATCGCCGTCAATCATCGCACCGATCGCTATATCGCGATCTGACGCTCACGCCGCCTGGGCTGGCTTGTCGATCGGGTGCGCCGAACGAAAGCCGACAGCAAGCCGGTTCCAGACATTGATCGCGCCGATCGCCACCGTCAGCTTGGTCATCTCTTCCTCGCTGAAATGCGCCTTGAGCGCCTCATAGGCATCATCAGGCGCGCCGGTCTGGGCGAGGTTGGTGACGGCATCGACCCAGCCGAGCAGGGCGCGTTCCTTGGCGTCATAGATCGGCGATTCTTTCCAGACGGAGATCAGGTTGATCCACTGCTGCGACAGACCGCCGTGAAGCGCCTCCTTCGAGTGCATGTCGACGCAGTAGGCGCAGCCATTGATAACAGAGGCACGCAGCTTGATGAGGTGGATGTGACGCTTTTCGATGCCGGAGTTCTGGACATAGTCCTCGAGCGTTGCGACGGCCTTGTAGGCTTCGGGGGCGGCTTTGTAGAAATTGAAACGGGGTTGCATGGCACTTTTCCTTTCTGGTCTTCGGGTTCAGGTGGATTTGCGTTCGTTGATGTCGAGGAAGGCGCAGCTTCGCGCGGCGATCTCCCCCGTCGTGTCGGTCTCGGTAAGATCCGTGATGATCTCAGCGATCGAGGTGCGGCGGAGTTCCGCGCGGTAAGCGCGTTCCGCGCGCAACATCGCCGAGGCGATGCCGCAGGGCTTGGTTGGTTTGTTCGGCAGCGGGTTTGGACCCCGCTGGCGGATTTCGTTGCAGCGGAAGGCCGGTTCATGGCCGTCCACTGCGAGCACGATATCGAGGAGCGAGATTTCGGCCGCAGGTCGCGCCAGCCGATAGCCGCCGCGTGGGCCGGGAATGGTCTCGACGATCTTTGCGCCCGAGAGCGCCTGCAGGTGCTTGAGCAGATAGCTCGGCGATACGCCGTGGAATTCCGCCAGCGCTGCGGCCGAGAGCACGCCCTCGGACGTCAGATGCGCCAGCATCGTCACGCTGTGTATCGCCTGTTCCACGCCGTCGCTGAGCTTCATGGCTCTTGCTCCTTAATCGTGGATAATATTTATCCGTGATTCTGCCATTCGTCAATTCCATTTTCGTGAACGCGGCGTCGATGTCTTGCCTCGCGGAACAAAAGGATTATTTTCCTCATTCGAGGACAAAGGATTTCGGATGGACCAACGGGCGAGTGAGGAGACGGCAGCGCGACTACCCGAGCCCTTCGCCGGCTGGTTCGCTGCGCGCGGCTGGCGCCCGCGGCCGCATCAGCTTGCTCTGATCGACGAGACGGCCAAGGGCCAGTCCGCTCTGCTGATCGCCCCGACCGGTGCCGGCAAGACGCTGGCCGGTTTCCTGCCGTCGCTGATCGCCCTCACGCGCCGTGGCAAGAAGCCGCCCGGATCAGCCTTCCGCGGAATCCACACGCTCTACATCTCGCCGCTCAAGGCGCTGGCGGTCGACATCGAGCGCAATCTCGATCGTCCCGTCAGCGAAATGGGTTTGAAGATTAGTGTCGAGACCCGCACCGGCGACACGCCGCAGTCCAAGCGCACCCGCCAGCGCCTGGATCCGCCGGATATCCTGCTGACCACGCCGGAGCAACTGGCGCTGCTGATCGCCTCCAATGAGGCCGAGCGGTTCTTCAAAGACCTCGAATTCGTGATCTTCGACGAGCTCCATTCGCTCGTCACATCCAAGCGCGGCCATCTGCTCTCTCTGGGGGTGGCGCGATTGCGAAAGCTCGCACCCAGTCTCCGCACAATCGGCCTTTCCGCCACGGTCGCCGAACCCGACGACCTTCGCAAGTGGCTGGTGCAGCAGGCCCCCGGCGAGATCCGGCTCTCCAGCCTCGTTACTGTCGCGGGCGGCGCCAAGCCCATCATCACCATTCTCGGCGCCGAGGAGCGGATCCCCTGGTCGGGCCATTCCGCGCGCTATGCGATGGGCGAGGTCATGAAGGCGATCGGCCAGCACAAGACGACGATCCTCTTCGTCAACACGCGCTCGCAGGCCGAGATGCTGTTCCAGGCGCTCTGGAGCATCAATGACGACTCGCTGCCGATCGCGCTGCATCACGGCTCGCTCGATGTCGGCCAGCGCCGACGCGTCGAGGCCGCGATGTCTGACAACAAGCTGCGCGCCGTCGTCGCCACCTCCACGCTCGACCTCGGCCTCGACTGGGGCGATGTCGATCTCGTCATCCATGTCGGGGCTCCCAAGGGTGCTTCGCGGCTCGCCCAGCGCATCGGCCGCTCCAACCACCGCATGGATGAACCGTCGAAGGCGATCCTGGTGCCCGCCAATCGCTTCGAGGTGATGGAATGCCAGGCCGCACTCGACGCCAACTATCTCGGCGCACAGGACACGCCGCCGGTTGGTCGCGGCGCGCTCGACGTGCTCTGCCAGCACATCATGGGCATGGCCTGCGCCGACCCGTTCGATGCGCTCCTGCTCTATGACGAGATCATTTCGGCTTCGCCCTATGCCGATCTCTCCTGGGAGACATTCGAGCGCGCGCTCGATTTTGTTGCCACCGGCGGTTATGCGCTGCGCACCTACGAGCGCTATGCCAAGATCAGGAAAAACAAAGACGGGTTGTGGCGCGTCTCCAATCCGCAATATGCCACGCAATACCGGCTCAATATCGGCACGATCATCGAGTCGCCGGTGCTCAATGTCCGGCTGGTGCGCAAGGGCAGGGGCGCTGTCGGCCGCGGCGGACCGGTGCTGGGCCAGGTCGAGGAATATTTCCTTGAAACCATGAAGCAGGGCGACACCTTCATGTTCGGCGGCCGCGTGCTCCGCTTTGAAGGCATCCATGAGAACGAGTGCCATGCCTCCGAAGCGAAGTCTGAGGATCCGCGTATCCCGGCCTATGCCGGCGGCAAGTTCCCGCTCTCGACCTATCTCGCCGACGGCGTGCGCGCCATGCTTGCCGATCCCGAAAAGCGCGCTGGCCTGCCCGATCAGGTCCGCGACTGGCTCGCCATCCAGGCGGAAAAGTCGGTGTTGCCGAAGCGCGACGAACTGCTGATCGAGACCTTTCCGCGCGGCGCCCGCTTCTACATGGTCGCCTATCCCTTCGAGGGACGGCTCGCACACCAGACGCTCGGCATGCTGCTCACCCGCCGTCTCGACCGCGCCGGAGCCAAGCCGACGGGCTTCGTCGCCACCGATTATTCGATCGCCATCTGGGGATTGGAGGATATCGGCGCGATGATCGGGGCCAAGCGCCTCTCCATGGCCTCACTGTTCGACGAGGACATGCTGGGCGATGATCTGGAGGCCTGGCTCAACGAGACCTACCTGCTGAAACGCACCTTCCGCGCCTGCGCCATGATCGCGGGCCTGATCGAGCGCCGCCATCCGGGCAAGGAGAAGAGCGGCCGCCAGCTCACCGTCTCCGCCGACCTGATCTACGACGTGCTGCGCGTTCACGAGCCCGACCACATCCTGCTCGAGGCGACGCGCAACGATGCGGCACAAGGCCTTTTGGATATTGGCCGGCTTGGCGATATGCTGAAGCGAATCAAGGGGCATATCCGGCTCAAGCGGCTCGACCAGATTTCACCGCTCGCAGTCCCGATCATGCTTGAAATCGGCCGTGAATCGGTCAGCGGCGCCGCCGACGAGGAACTGCTCGCCGAGGCAGCCGAGGATCTGATCGCGGACGCAATGGGCAGAGATACGTGAAATTCGACGGCATGATATCAGGCGCGGAAATACCCCCCTCTGCCCTGCCGGACATCTCCCCCTCAAGGGGGGAGATTCGCCAGTGGTTCATTCGCCGCCCCAAGTTGCCGTCGCCTACTGCGCATTCGGTGTTTGGTGGTCGCTTGGCCATGTCCCATCGAATCTCCCCCCTTGAGGGGGAGATGCCCGGCAGGGCAGAGGGGGGTACCCTCTGATGCACGGACTTGCCCGCCTGAAATCCACCGACTTGGCACTGCCGTCGGCCCACGCGGAAACCGAAATCAATGGCCAGGCCGTCATCCTCGACCCCGCCGGCGCGGTCTATCTGCCCGATCACGGACTGCTCTGCGTTTCCGATCTCCATCTCGAAAAGGGTGCCGCCTATGCGCGCCGCGGCCAAATGCTGCCGCCTTGGGATACATTCGCGACGCTGAAGATCCTCGGCACCGTCATCGCCCGCCACAATCCGCGCATCGTCGTCTCGCTCGGCGACAATTTCCATGACCGCCGAGGCTCGGCCGAAATGCCGGAGCTCGGCCGGATGATGATCCGCGACATGGCCGTGGGCCGCGAATGGATCTGGATTTCAGGCAATCACGACCCCGATGGCGTCGTCGATCTACCGGGAATGTCGCTGGATACACTCACCTATGGCGGCCTCAATTTCCGTCACGATCCGTTGAAGAATGCCGGAGCCGGCGAAGTCGCCGGGCATCTTCATCCTGCGGCTTTGCTCGTTCGCCGTGAGCGCGGCATACGCCGCCCGTGCTTCGCAACAGACGGTCGGCGGTTGGTCATGCCCTCCTTCGGCGTCATGACAGGTGGGCTCGATATCAGGCACAAGGCTTTTGCCGGCCTGTTCGAGAAGACGCAGCTCGTCGCCCATATGCTGGGCCAGGGCCGCGTCCACTCCATTTCCTACAGCCGGCTCGCCGGCTGATCGTCCTCACTTCACAGTCTCGGGCCGATAGCGGACGATGACGCCGCCATTCGACAGCCCGCGCGCTTCGATCAGGTCGACCTTGATCTTGTCCTTGAAGAACGGATTGCCCTTGCCGATGGCGAGTGGCGCGTAACAGAACATCAGCTCGTCCACCAGTCCGGCCTTGAGCAGCGAATGGGTGAGATCGGCACTGCCGAAGATGTAGAGGTCCTTGATCGACTCCTTGCGCAGGCGAGTGATCTCGCCCTCGATGTCGTCGGTCAGCCGCGTGTTGTTCCATTCGGATGTGGTCTGTGTGCGCGACGCCACGAGCTTGGGCAGCGCGTTCATGTAAGTCGTGACAGTGGACGGTTCGGCCGTGGCCGCAGTCCAGTAGTCGCGCATGCCTTCATAGGTGACCCGGCCGAAGACCAGCGTGGCAGCCTTCTCGCCGAACTCGTTGCTCATCGCTTCGAGCTCCGGACCCCAGACGAATTCGTGCATAGATAGATCCCACTTCGTCTCGCCCTCGAAATAACCGTCGAGCGACAGGATGTTCCAGACGATGAGCTTGGCCATGTGCATATCCTCCGTTGATAACTAGTTGCGAATTGCAAGCGGTTGACGTGTAGCGAAACTGGTTTTACTTTGCAAGCGGTATTGGAGAAGAAGATGAAAGATTCGCATCGATCAGGCTGCCCGATCAACCTCACGCTGGAAATCCTCGGCGACCGCTGGAGCCTGATCGTGTTGCGCGACATGATGTTCGGCAACCGCCACCATTTCCGCGAACTGCTCACGAAATCCGAGGAGGGCATCGCCTCCAACATCCTCGCCGACCGCCTCAAGCGCCTGGTCGAGGAGGGCCTGATCAGCAAGGCCGACGATCCCAGCCACAAGCAGAAGGCCATCTACAGCCTGACCGAGATGGGAATCGCGCTGGTGCCGGTCTTCGCCGCCATGGGCGCCTGGGGGCGGAAGTTCCTCGCGGTGTCGGAAGAATTGTCGATCCGGGCGGAACTGCTGGAACTCGGCGGCCAGCCGATGTGGGACGCCTTCATGGAAGAACTCAGGCACCTGCATCTCGGTATGCCCGCGCCGAAGCGCTCGGTGTTTGGCGAACTGCAAGCGGCGTATCTGGAGACGGTCGCACGGAAGGCCAGGGAAGTGGCGGCTTAGGGGGATCAACCCCCTGTATCCCGGCTCAAACGACCTGGGATATAGGGGGTCTCTGGCCTCGCGCCACCCCAAACCGTTCACTCAAAGAAGCCCTTGGGCGTCTCGCCCTTCAGGAAGGGTCCGATGAAGCCCATCAGCAGGTCGGTCTGGTCGATCACCGCCGTATGCGACGTCGCTGGCAGGATGGCCAGGCGGGAGGCGGCCAAGGGCTTACCCATGTCGCCCATCGCTCCGCCGCCAAGCAGGCGGAAGAGCGCGACGGAATGTTCGAGCGTGGCGACATCGGCGTCGCCTGATATGATCAGGATCGGCGTCTTGAGCGTCCTGACGTCGGCTTCCCAGGCCATCGGCTCATGTTCGAGCGCGATCAGCTTCGTCACCAGGTCGCGGAAGCCGTCGGGATTGGCGGCGAGCTTCTTGTATTCGGCGGCCATCGGCATGTTGACGAACATCTCGACATTCATCTGCGGGATGAAGGCGCGGAATTCCGGCTGCCAGCCTCTTTCGTCATAGGCGACCGAGGCCGCGACAAGCTTGCCGACTTTCTCCGGATGGCGGATGGCCAATTGCAGGCCGGCGGCGGCACCCATCGAATAGCCGAAGACATCGGCCTTCTCGAGCCCGACCTTGTCCATGAACACGGCGACATCATCGGCAAGGTTCGGATAGGTGATCGGCCGATCGATATCGGTGGTGCGGCCATGGCCCTGGAACTCGATAGCATAGACCTTGTGCGTCTCGGCGAGCTTACCGACGATCGCCCCCATGGTGGGGATGTTCATATAGGCGCCGTGAAGCACGACCAGCGGTTCGCCTTCACCGGACACTTCGTAATACATCTGCATGCCATTGACCTCGACCCGCTTGCCTTCGGGCGCGGACTGGGCGGCAAAGGCGCTGGCGAACAGCATGGACAGGGCAATCAAACTGCGGCGGAACATCAGACTTTCTCCTCTTCAAGCACACGGCGGCAGCCGGCTTCGACATCACGACGAGGGTGGCTTCGCCGATCCGACAAGGCATATGAAATTTTTCGCTGACGCGCGAAATCCTGTTAACGAGGGGCATAGGCGAGGCGCTGATGCGCGCAGTCGAATCCGAAGCGCGGCGCCGGGGACGCACGCTGCTCCTGCTCGACACGGTTGCAGGCGGCGCCGGCGAACGGCTCTATCGCCGGCTGGGCTGGCGCGAGATCGGCGCCGTGCCCAACCATTTCGTGGACCCGTTTGGAAATCCGAAGACATCCACCTATTTCATGTTGGCGCTGGATTGACGGGCGGAGGAAGTGGAATGACGGATGATCGGCAGAGCCATTGGGAGACGGTCTATTCGACCAAGTCGGAGACCGATGTGAGCTGGTTCCAGGAAACGCCCGAGCCGTCGCTGGCGCTTCTGGCCCTCGTCGGTGCGGGATCGAACAGCGCGATCGTCGACGTTGGCGGAGGCGCATCACGGCTGGTGGATGCGCTCCTGGAGGAGGGCTACACGGATCTCACTGTCCTTGATCTCTCGGCCGCCGCACTGGCAACCGCCCGGCAACGGCTTGGAAAGGCAGCGGATCGGGTCCAGTGGATCGCGGCCGATGCGACGACTTGGGAACCGCCGCCGAAGCGCTATGACGTCTGGCATGACCGGGCGGCCTTCCACTTCCTCACAGACGAGGCCGATCAGCACGCTTACATCGACCGGCTCGCGCGCGGGCTGAAAATCGGCGGCCACGCGATTATCGGCACCTTTGCCGTCGACGGGCCTGAAAAGTGCAGCGGTCTGCCGGTGGCGCGGCACAGTGCCGAAAGCCTGGCCGCGCTTCTTGGCACCAGCTTTGAGCGTGTCGACACCAGGCCCCACGAGCATGCGACGCCCTGGGGCAGCGTGCAGAAATTCCAGTTCTCGACCTTCCGGCGCTTGGCCTGACGTCTACCCTTCCACCGGCGCGATGATGCATTTGAGCCGCTTGGCGTCGCCGCAGATGTGCCAGTTGCCGTCATCGGAGGGACGATTGACCACCTTGGATGGATCGAAGCGGTATTTGTTGCCGGCGCGGTCCATGATCATTTCGCCCTCGGCTTCCGAAAAGGGCGCCGTGGCTGGGCGGCAATCGTACCATTCGCAGCAATCGCCGCCGCCGTCGCGGCGCTGGAACAGCTTGTAGTCCTGGCCGGTGACCGGATCGACATGGGCGAGCCCGCCGCCGGCCAAGGCGCCGAAGGCAATCAGTGGAAGGACCAGCCGCATGACGATCCGCATGTTCAATCCATCCTGCCCAGCACCATAACGCAGATGGCGCCGCTCCTCCCCAAGCCGGGCAACTATACCCGCTCACTGGCGGCGCGAACAGACGGCTTGATGCGATGCCGGGGCTCACAGGAAAGAGGATATTAACCCTCTCCCGAAAGCTTCCGCTCACCATGGCAACCCGGCGGCGGTAAGCTCGTTTCCGCAGTGCAACAAAGGAGGGACGAATGGCGGCAGAGGCAATCGTACTCTGGCTGTGCGGCGCTGGCGCGCTGGGCGGCCTGATCATCAGACTGGTTTCGGAACTGCACGCTTCAGGGATGTTCTAGCACGGCTGACCTCTCTCACCCGAACGTGATCCCGCTCACCTGAACGTGACTTCTCCGGTCGGCTTTCTCTCGGCACTTTCGCCGCGCAGTTGCCTTGACAGGAGGAACGTCATGCGAGACCTGAGCATTTCCCGTCGAACTCTCTTCGTATCTACCGCGGCGGCGCTCGCCGCGCCCGCCATTCTCACCCGGGCGAGCTTCGCCCAGGATGCAAGCGAAAATACCATGGCCGTCCAACCCCAGACCAAGAGCTTCAAGATCGGCAAGTTTGCCATCAGCACCATCCGCGATGGCAAGGTCGTCGCCGACAAGCCGAACGAGATCTTCGGCACCAACCAGAAACCGGAGGACGTCGCAGCCGCGCTCGAAGCCAACATGCTTCCGTCGGACAGGTTGATCAATTCCTTCGCGCCGACGCTGGTCGATACCGGCAGCGAAGTCATCCTCTTCGACACCGGCTTCGGTGAGGGCGGCCGCGCCAATGGCAACGGCCAGCTGATCGCTGGCCTGCAGTCGCTCGGCTATGAGCCGAGGCAGGTGACGGCTGTCGTGCTGACCCACATGCATGGCGACCATATCAATGGCCTGATGGAGGGCGGCAAGCCGGCCTTCGAGAACGCCCGCTATTTTGCCGGCCAGGTCGAATATGATTTCTGGAAGGATCCGGCTCGATCAGGAACCCCGGCCGAGAACGGCCATAAGGGCGTGCTCAAAAATGTCGTGCCGCTGGCCGAGAAAATGACCTTCATCAAGGAAGGCTCGGAGGTGGTGCCCGGCATCGTGGCGCACGAGGCCTTCGGCCATTCGCCGGGACACCTGATCTTCCAGCTCGAGTCCGAGGGCAGGGGCCTGTTCATCACCGGCGACACCGCCAACCACTACATTCTGTCGCTTCAGCATCCGGACTGGGAAGTACGCTTCGACGCCGACAAGGCCGCCGCCGCTGCGACGCGCCGGAAGGTGTTCGACATGGTGGCGGCGGAGAAGCTGCCATTCGTCGGTTACCACATGCCCTATCCGGCGGTTGGTTATGTCGAGAAGAGCGGCGACGGATATCGGTTTGTGCCGGAGACCTATCAGTTCGAGCTTTGAGAGGGATAAGACCCCTCTCCATTCCCCAAAAGCGGGAGGTCTTGGGAGGGGTCTTCAAACCTCCTACTCAACGATCGTGCAGTATTCCGTGCTTGGTTCCTCGCCCGACGGTTCAAACTTCAGCACGATGACCGGCTTCTTGTCCGAGAGCCGGGTCGTGTTGTAGCCGGTGATGTTGTTATCCGCGAAGGGGCCGGACTTCCAGTCTATGATGCTGGTCGCCTTGTCATAGGCAAACTCGCCGACGCGGAGGGTCGCGCCGCGCAGGAAGTAGGCCGTGCCGTCGAGAATGTCGAACTCGCTGGTTGGCGTCGTGCCGTCGAGGCAGGCGTAGTAACCGGGAATGAGGACCGGGCGGAGCTGGTGTGTTGGTGGCAGCTCGAAAGCCTGCACGGTGCCGGGCGCCAGAAGGAAAAGCAGGCCGGCAAATGCCGGCCTGACTGAAGCTGCCGAAGATAGCGCTAGCCGCGCGATCATGCCGCCTTCTTCTGGCGGTAGGGGTCGAAGCGTGTGTAGAAAGTCTCGCCCTTGGCGGCCATGTCCTTGAGCAGCGGTGTCGGGGCGAAATGGTCGCCATACTTGCCGGCGAGCTTTTCGCAGAGCGCCACGAAGGTCTTCACGCCCATGCCGTCGATATAGCTCAGCGTGCCCCCGGTATAGGGCGCGAAGCCGAAGCCGAGGATCGAACCGACATCGGCTTCGCGCGGATCGGTGACGATGCCCTCCTCGACGGTACGCGCAGCCTCGAGCGCAATGGTGACCAGCAGTCGCTGCTTGAGCTCGGCGAAGTCGACCTCCTCGGCCTTCTTCTGCGGATAGAGATCTTTCAGGCCGGCCCAGAGCGACTTCTTGGCGGGTTTCGGCGGATAGTCGTAAAAACCCTTGGTGTTCTTGCGGCCGAGGCGGCCGAGATCAGTCACCAGCTTGTCGACCAGCGCCATGTGATGCTTCTTGACAGAGGCCTCGCCGAGATCGGCGATGGACGCCTTCATGATCTTGTAGCTGAGGTCGATCGCCACTTCGTCGTTGAGTGAAAGCGGGCCGACCGGCATACCGGCGAACTTGGCGGCATTCTCGATCATGATGGCCGGCACGCCTTCGGCGAGCATGTCATAGGCCTCGTTGATGTAGCGGAAGACGCAGCGGTTGACATAGAAGCCGCGGGTGTCGTTGACGACAATGGGGGTCTTCTTGATCGCGGCGACATAGTCGAGGGCCACGGCAATCGCCTTGTCTTCGGTCTTTTCGCCGAGGATCACTTCCACCAGCATCATCTTGTCGACCGGCGAGAAGAAGTGCACGCCGATGAACTGCCCCGGGCGCTTGGAATTCTCGGCGAGACCGGTAATCGGCAGCGTAGAAGTGTTGGAGGCGAAGATCGAGCCTTCGGGCAGCACGGCTTCGACGGCTTCGGTCACCGTCTTCTTGACATTGCGATCTTCGAACACGGCCTCGATGACGAGATCGGCATCGGCGAGCTGGCTGTAGTCAGGTGTGGCGGTGATCAGCGACAACAGCTTCTCGCCGTCTTCCTTGGTTGTCTTGCCCTTGGCAATCCCACCCTTCACCAGCTCTTCCGAATGCGCCTTGCCCTTGTCGGCCGCTTCCTGGTCTCGATCGATCAGCACGACCGGAATGCCGGCGCGGGCCGTGACATAGGCGATGCTGGCACCCATGAAACCCGCGCCGATGACGCCGATCTTCTTGAATTTCGTCGGTTCGACACCGGCGGGACGGCGGGCGCCCTTGCCGAGTTCCTGCATCGAGACGAACAGCGAGCGCACCATCATCTGGGCCTCGGTCGTCTGCAGGATCTGGGTGAAATAGCGCTGCTCGACCTTGAGCGCGGTGTCGAAGGGCAGCTGCAGACCCTCATAGACGCATTTCAGGATCGCGTGCGCGCCGGGATAGTTCATGTTGGTCTCGCGGCGCAGGATTGCGTTCGCGGCCGAGAACAGCTGTACGCCCTGCGGCGACCAGATCGTGCCGCCTGGGGCCTTGAAGCCCTTCTTGTCCCAGGGCGCGACGGGATCGACGCCCTTCTTGAGCAGCTCCTTGGCCGCAGAAATCAGGTTGTCCGGCTCGACGACCTCGGTCAGCAGGCCGAGCGCCTTGGCACGCGAGGCGGAGAGATCCTGGCCCGTCGTCATGATCTGCAGCGCATCCTGCGTGTTGATCAGGCGCGGCATGCGCTGGGTGCCGCCGGCGCCCGGGAAAATGCCGATCTTGACTTCGGGCAGTGCGATCTTGACCGACTTCGAATTGGAGGCCACGCGGGCATGGCAGGACATGGCGAGCTCGGTCGCGCCGCCCATGCAGGTGCCGTTGATCGCGGCGACCCAGGGCTTGCCATTGGTCTCGATCTTCCGCCACAGCCAGCTCATGCGGCCGGCGGCATCGAAGAGCCGCTTGGTGGCGCCGGCCGGATCGGTCGCGCGACCCTCATCCATTGCCCGTGAAATGGCGTTCAGCATGGTGATGTCGGCACCGCCGGAGAATTGCGACTTGCCTGACGCGAAGAGCACGCCCTTGACGGCGGCATCGGCAACCGTCGCATCGACGATCGCCTCGATCTCGTCCATCACCTCCTGGGTGAAGACATTCATCGACTTGCCCGGCATGTCCCAGGTGACGAGCGCGATGCCATCGGCGTCGGTTTCGACGGTGAAATTCTTGTAATTGCTCATTACGGGATTTCCTCTTCCCAGAATTGGTCGTCGTCAGAAGACGAGAAAAAACACACCAAAGATGACGAACACCAGAACGAGTGCACCGAGGCTTCCATAGGCTTCGGCCATCAAGCGGCGAGACGGTGCGTTGGGGTCAGCGCTGAATTCCGCGTAGGCGTTCTTCATCTGCTGATCCAAGTTGCGAGCCTCGAAGTGCTGTCTCGTTTCGTCGGTGTCGTGCGACATCCTCAAACGCGCTCGATGATCGTTGCGGTGCCCATGCCGGCGCCGATGCAGAGCGTGACCAGCGCGGTGTTGAGGTCGCGCCGTTCCAGCTCGTCCAGCACCGTCCCGAGGATCATCGCGCCGGTCGCGCCGAGCGGATGGCCCATGGCGATAGCGCCGCCATTGACGTTGATCTGGTCATGCGGGATGTCGAAAGCCTGCATGTAGCGCAGCACGACGGCTGCGAAGGCCTCGTTGAGCTCGAACAGGTCGATATCGGAGATGGACATGCCGGCGCGCTTCAACAGCTTTTCGGTCACGTCGACAGGGCCGGTCAGCATCAGCGCTGGTTCCGATCCGATATTGGCGATCGCCTTGATGCGGGCGCGTGGGCGCTTGCCGATCGTCTCGCCGCCGGCCCTGGAACCGACCAGCACGGCCGCCGCGCCATCGACGATGCCCGACGAATTGCCGGCATGATGGACGTAATTGATCTTCTCGACATCAGGATGGGCCTGGAACGCGACCGCATCGAAGCCGCCCATCTCGCCCATCATGGTGAAGGAAGCCTGGAGTGCAGCCAGCGCCTGCATGTCGGTGGTCGGGCGCATGTGCTCGTCACGGTCGAGGATGACCATGCCGTTGACGTCGGTGACCGGCACGACGGAATGCTTGAAATAGCCATTGGCCCAGGCATGGCCCGCGCGCTTCTGGCTCTCGACGGCATAGGCGTCGACATCGTCGCGGGAGAAGCCGTATTTTGTGGCGATGAGATCGGCCGAGACACCCTGCGGCATGAAATAGGCCGGCACGGCAACCGAGGGGTCGACCGGCCAGGCACCGCCCGACATGCCCATGCCGACGCGGCTCATGCTCTCGACGCCGCCGGCGATGATCAGATCATCCGCACCCTGCGCCACCTTGGCGGCAGCCAGGTTGATGGCATCGAGGCCCGAGGCGCAGAAGCGCGAGATCTGCAGGCCCGGCGCGCGATTGGAATAGCCGGCTTCGAAGGCCGCGGCGCGGGGGATGACGGAGCCGGCTTCCATAACGGGATCGACGCAGCCGAAGATGATGTCATCGACGGTGCTGGTGTCGATGGAGTTGCGATCGCGTAGCCATTCGAGCGTATGCGCCGCGAGGCGCACAGGCGGCACTTCGTGCAAGGACCCGTCCTTCTTGCCGCGACCCCGGGGGGTGCGGACATGGTCGTAGATGTAGGCTTCGGTCATTGTGTTTTTCTCCCTGGGCGATCCGAGGATTCTTGTAGGTTTTTCATTGGGGTTTACCCCCCTTTGCCCTGCCGGGCGTCTCCCCCACAGGTGGGGAGAGTGGATGGCGCGTGCGCATCGCACTCATTGAGCGGTCGTTGCTCAGCATGCGACTTTCATTTTGGGCGAGACGGCTGCCCCGGCTCGCTCTCCCCCCTTGTGGGGGAGATGTCCGGCAGGACAGAGGGGGGTATATCCCGGCGCTACCTGTCATTCGAATTTCTCCACCCCGATCGTCCTGATGATCGCATCACAGACAGCATCGATGTTCTTCAGCGGCTCGTCGTTCCAGAGGCGGAGAACTTTCCAGCCGTCCGACTCAAGCCGCGCCGTCCTAACCGCATCGTAGCGGACATCCGCGTCATTGCCATGCTGCGACCCATCGACCTCGATGATTAGTTTGTGATCCGGGCAGGCGAAGTCAACGATGTAGCCGGCAATCGGCATCTGGCGGCGGAAACTGAGGCCCATCAGGCGGTGGGCGCGGATTTCGTTCCAGAGGGCGCGCTCGGCGTCGGTCATTTCGTGGCGCAGGCGGCGGGCGTTCGAGCGGGCGCGTTCGGGGACCTTAGCGTGTGGCAACTTGGGCCTCCGCTAGGTTATGGGTGGGGTACCCCCCTCTGTCCTGCCGGACATCTCCCCCACAAGGGGGGAGAGTGGATGGAGTGCGCTTACCGCCTCGATCTGGTGATGGTTGCTCAGTACTCGACGTTAATTGTGAGCGAGACGGACGCCGCGAGTCGCTCTCCCCCCTTGTGGGGGAGATGTCCGGCAGGATAGAGGGGGGTGAGCTAAACCCGCCGACCATCGATCAAAACGCCGCCGCGTCCAGCGCCATCACGCTGTCCGAACCCGTCTCGATGCGGGCCTTGCGCAATGCCGTCTCCGGCATCAGCCGTTCCATGAAGAAGCGGGCGGTGATCAGCTTGTTGTTGAGGAAATCGGTGCGGCTGTCGCCTGCATCGAGCTTCTCCAAGGCCGCCTTGGCCGACTTGCCCCACATGAAGCCGAGGATGACCAGGCCGAAGAGGTGCATGTAATCGGTCGCACCTGCGCCGGCATTGTCGGGCTTGGCCATGGCATTGCTCATGAACCACATGGTCGATGCCTGCAGGTCGTTGAGACCTTTCTTGATCGCTTTGGTGAAGGGCGCAAGGCGCTCGTCGCCGCGGTTTTCCTCGCAGAAGTCACCGATTTCCTTGAACACCGCCATGACGGCGCGGCCGCCATTGGCCGCGAGCTTGCGGCCGACGAGGTCCATCGCCTGTACGCCATTGGCACCTTCGTAGAGCATGGCGATGCGGGCGTCGCGGACATACTGGCTCATGCCGTGTTCTTCGATATAGCCATGGCCGCCGAACATCTGCTGGGCCTGAACGGCGTTGTCGAAGCCGCGGTCGGTCATCACGCCCTTGAGGATCGGCGTCATGATCGAGAGGATGTCGTCCGCCTTCTGGCGTTCGGCTTCATCCGGCGAGCGGTGGGCAATATCGGACTGCAGCGCGGTGTAAAGCAGGAAGGCGCGGCCGGCCTCGTTGATTGAGCGGATCTGCATCAGCGTGCGGCGAACATCGGCATGGACGATGATCGGGTCGGCCTTCTTGTCCGGCGCCTTGGGGCCGGTGAGCGAGCGGCCCTGGATGCGCTCGCGGGCATAGCTTGCAGCGCCCTGATAGGCGGCTTCGGAGATGGCAAGACCCTGCAGGCCGACGCCCAGGCGGGCCTCGTTCATCATCACGAACATCGCCGCGAGGCCCCTGTTCTCGGCGCCGATGAGATAGCCGACGGCATCGTCGTGGTTGAGCACGCAGGTCGCGTTGCCGTGGATGCCCATCTTGTGCTCGATCGCGCCGCAGGTGACGCCGTTGCGGGCGCCCACGGAGCCATCGGCATTGACGAGGAATTTGGGCACGATGAAGAGCGAGATGCCCTTGGTTCCCTCCGGCGCGCCCTCAATGCGGGCGAGAACCAGATGGATGATATTGTCGGTCATGTCGTGTTCGCCGGCCGAGATGAAAATCTTCTGGCCTGATATGCGGTAGGTGCCGTCGGGCTGCGGCACCGCCTTGGTGCGCAGCATGCCCAGATCTGTGCCGCAATGCGGTTCGGTGAGGTTCATGGTGCCGGACCACTTGCCGGAGACCATGTTGGGCACATAGGTGGTCTTCTGCGCGTCCGATCCATGGACGAGGATCGCTGCGACCGCGCCGTTGGTGAGACCAGGATACATCATCAGCGCCATGTTGGCGGAGGACATATATTCGCCGACGGCGCTGTGCAGCGTATAGGGCAGGCCCTGGCCGCCGAATTCTTCCGGCACCGACAGACCGGACCAGCCGCCTTCGCAATATTGGTCGTATGCCTGCTTGAAGCCCTTGGGCGGGGTGACCGAACCATCGTCGTTGCGCTTGCAACCTTCCTGGTCTCCGACGCGATTGAGCGGAAAGAGCACCTCTTCGGAGAGCTTGGCCGCTTCGCCCGTTATGGCCTCGATCATGTCAGGCGTGGCGTCGGCAAAGCCCGGCAGGTTATTGTACTTCTCCAGGCCGAGAACATCGTTGAGAACGAACAACGTGTCTTCGACGGGCGCTCTGTAAACGGGCATTGCGGTCTCCTCACCCCAGGCGATTGGCTTTCGATTTCAAGCTCTACTACAAAATATTGACGTTTGCGTAAACGTCAAAAATCACTTTGGAACAGGTTGGTGCTGAAAAATCGCGGCCCTCCCATCCCACGGTTGAGCGGAAATCTAACGCGAAACGCTTAAGCGAGGATGGATTGGTTGGGAAAACTGTTCTTGACGACCGGAAAAACAGAGGTCCGGCCGGAAGACGCAAACGACTGGTTAAAGAATTTTCAGACCGGTTAACGGCTTATTTACCACGATTTTTTAAATCTCGTTAATGAAACGCGGCGCGAATGTTCGATTTGGCCCGTTCTCCGCAGTAACCTGCCCTTCGCGCCAGCCCGGCGAAAGACCGCCCGGCTACCGTCCCAAGGATCAGGGTCAGCATGGAGAACCGGCTGGCATTGGCGCCGGTGGCACGAACGCCGGAAGTATCCGGCAGGGAATCGAGCGGCTGATATGAACGGATCGCGATCAAATACCCCCAATGGCGGCAAGCCTTCGCTGGATCAGCTCAATCGTACCATCGAGGGCCTCGAAGCCCGCATCCATGGATTGATGGGCGATCGCCAGCGGCCTGCAATGCCGGCCGGCGGTCCCGTCGATGCCATCCTCGAACGCCAGCGCACGCTGGGCTCGACCCGCGAACGTGTCGCATCGGTGATGGAACGGCCGCGCCAGGAGATGCCTCGCGCAGACGCCTACCGGTCCGAACCGCGTTATGATGTCCCGCCAATGGCTTCCCCCGAGCCGGCCTGGGAACGCCCGGCACCGCGCGTCGCCGCACCCGATCCCGCGCTCAGCGAGATTGCCGCGACCCTCGCTGCACTTCGGCAGGAGCTGCGCGAAGGCCTGAGCGGCGACCTCCGCGACGGCCTCGGCGAAATCCGCAGCGAGATGCGCAGCCTCAAGACGACGGCTCCGAACGAAGGCGTTGAATCGCTCCGCACCGACCTTGCCTATCTCGGCGCCTCGATCGACCGCCTGGAAAATAACAATCGCGGTGCCGACACGAGCCATCTGCGCGCCGATCTCGACGAACTCCGCGCGATGCTCAGCCATGTCGCCCGCGAGGAAAGCGTGCGCAGTCTCGAAGTGCGCGTCGCCGGCACCGAACGGGCCGTGGCGGCCTTCGACCCCGAAGCGATGCGCGAAGAACTCGTCCAGCTCGCCTGGCGCATCGACGGCATCAAGTCCGGCCTCGGCGAGATGAGCGCCGGCCCGGCGGTGCGGGCGCTCGAAGAAAAGCTGCTCGCCGTGGCCAGCGCCGTCGAGGCGGTCGGCCGAAACATGCAGAGCCAGACCGGGCTCGTTGCGCATTTCGAGAGCCTCGACCAACGGCTCGACGAGATCACCCGCGCCATCGCCGCTTCCGCACGCCAGCCGTCGGGTTCGGTTTTCGACGGCTCGACGCTGCAGCGGCTCGAGGGCCGCATCGACGAACTGGTCGATCATATCGCCGCCATGCCGCAGACCGACCCGGCTGTCGCCATCAACGACCGGATAGAGCAGCTTGCCGCGCGGATCGAAGAACTGGCCAGCGAAGAGGCGGCCCGCAAGCTCGAAGACCGCATCGCCCAGCTCTCCGGCCTGATCGAACGGAATTTCCGCGAGACGGCTGCACCGTCGGCCTTCACAGATCATCTCGAAGACATCTCGCGCAAGATTGACGGTCTCGGCGGCGCGTCGGCGTCCGACCTGATCGCGCGGCTCGACTTGCTGTCGCGCAAGATGGACGACATCGATGTCCCGCGGGATGCTCCTGTCGCCGCACCGGCCGATACGGTCGCCATGTCGCGACTGGAGAACCGGCTCGTCGACATTGCCGCGCGGCTCGACGAGAGCGCCGCTGCACCGGCCGCAGATACCGCAGCCCTCAAGAATCTCGAACGGCAGATTGCCAATCTCTCGGGTCTGCTCAACCAGTCCGGCCCGGTGAACGTCGCCGGAGGAGGTTTTCCGGAAGCGCTCGGCGAGCGGCTGAATGCGATCGAAGACTACATGGCGTCCAGCGACGAATTCATCGTCGAAGCAGCGCGCCAGGCGGCCGAGACGGTGGTCGAGGCCTATTCGCGCGGCGGCTTCGTCTCTCACGGTGCAAGTGCTTCCGAAATCACTGCGCTGACTGGACTGGCCGATGATCTCCGCGCGCTCGAAGCCTATACGCGGTCGAGCGAGGAACGCACGCAATCGACCTTTGAAGCCCTGCACGAGACGCTGGTGCAGATCGCCGGGCGGCTGAACGAACTTGGCCAGGCGGCACCGGCCGCCGCAGCGCTCGCTCCGGAACGCGCCGCCCCGGTCGAGCCCGTCCGCGAGACCAGCGAGCGCCTCAGGGAATCCGTCGCGATGCCGAAGGCGGCACAGCCGGAATTCTCCGCCATCGACATGCTTGCAGGTGATCCCCCGCCGCGGCGTGCGCCGGAGAATTCCAAGGTCGACGTGTTCGACGAAGCCGAACTCATGCCCGCGATCGAGGCACCCGTCGACGCCGTCGGTGCCGATGCGACCCCGATGGCGCCCGCCACCGCGCCAAAAATGTCCAAGAGTCTGATTGCCAGCCTCGCGGCAAAGCTGAAGCCCAGCAAGAAGAGCCCGCCTGCGGACAATACCAAACGCATGGCGGTCGACCCCACACCCGCACTCGATCCGGGTGACGCCGTCGTCGGCACCGAGTCCAATATGCTGCTCGAACCGGGCGCTGGCGTACCCGACGTCAAGAAGATCCTGGAGCGCGTCCGCAATGGCCAGGCGCCCGGCGCACGCAACGATTCGACAACCGGCACCAGCGACGTGATCGCCGCCGCCCGCCGCGCTGCCCAGGCCGCTGCCGCCGAAGCCGGTGCACAAAAGCTGGGCCAGCCGACCGCCTTCAAGAAGGAAAAGGAAAAGAGGCCTGCCAAGCTCGCCGGTTCCGGCGAGAGCTCGGTGCGCCGTCCGATCCTGCTCGCCGCCGCCGCCATCCTGCTCGTGGTCATGTCCTACCCGCTGGTCTCCAATCTGATCGGCGGCCGCACGGCTGACACGCCGGCACCGGAGGTGCTGCAGGAACGTTCCGTGACATTGCCGGAAGAGGACAACACAGCGGTCGCCGACCCCGCGCAGAAGGATGCCTCGGCGGCGGATGCCACCGCACCGGTATTGGCCAAAGAGCCGACCGATACCGCGAGCACGACCGACTCAGTGCCATCGGACCAGACCGCTGCCGACACAATCATGGAGCCGGCGGAGAGCACAGACCAGGCGACCACGTTCGAGAAGCCGGCCGACACCCAAGTGGATGCGACCGCGACGACCGATGCGGATGTGACGGAGGAGGCTCCGGCTGCGACGCTCGACACGACCAAAGCAGACGAGAAGACGACCGACCAGGCGTTCGCGACCCCGGAAAAGCCGGCAGCGGACGAGATTGCGCTACCGGCCGGCCTGCAGCCCGCAGCGCTCGTGGAGGCCGCAAAGAAAGCCGATCCTCTCGCCCTGTTCGAAATCGGCGCCCGCTATACCGATGGCCGCGGCGTCAAGACCGATCTGGCAGAAGCGGCCAAGTGGTACCAGCTCGCGGCAGATCGCGGCTCGGCTCCGGCCGAATACCGGCTGGCGAATTTCTATGAAAAGGGCAACGGTGTCACCCGTGACGTCGAGAAGGCCAAGGCGCTCTACAAGTCGGCTGCCGAAAAGGGCAATGCCAGCGCCATGCACAATCTCGCAGTGCTCTATGCCACCGGCGTCGGGGGCACGCCTGACTTTGCCGAGGCGGCACGCTGGTTCAAGGATGCGGCGAATTTCAACGTTCGCGACAGCCAGTTCAACCTCGCGATCCTCTATGCCCGCGGCAACGGCGTTCCGCAGGATCTCGAAGAGACCTACAAGTGGTTCGCGGTTGCGGCCCGCGAGGGTGACCAGGATGCGGCGCAGAAGCGCGACGAAGTCGCCAACGCGCTCACCCCTGAACAACTCAAGAGCGCCAAGGCCAAGCTCGATCTCTGGAAGCCTGCCCCGATCAACGATGCCGCCAACACGCCGATGGTGCCGGATGCCTGGCTCGCCAAGGGCAACACCACCGCGACCGTCGACATGAAGCGGGCGATCCGCAACATCCAGGCGATTCTCAACATGAACGGCTTCGACGCCGGCAAGGCCGATGGCGAGATGGGCAAGAAGACCGTCGCCGCGATCAAGGCCTTCCAGAAATCCGTCGGCCAGGAGCCATCAGGCCAGATCAATGACGCGCTGGTCAAGGAACTGCTCAAGCGCAACAAGAAGAGCTGAGCGGGAGGAATCCCGCCGGTGCCCGTCGAGCTGCAATCACGACTTAACCTGTCGATTTTGCAGTGAAATGGAAATTAATTAAACTTCGCGATAGCCGCGGCCCTGCGGTTGACAGTCACCGCCACCGGGCGCAAGACTTCATAAAAATCAATATCTAACGACGGGAACGGGCCGGAAAACTTCTCGCCCGTCATCGATCTATTGTGGCAAGGGCCCGCCGGTGACGATTTACCTGCCCATCGCCGAGCTTTCGGTGAACATCTTCATTATCCTCGGGATGGGGGCGGCCGTCGGATTCCTGTCGGGCATGTTCGGTGTCGGCGGTGGCTTTCTGATCACGCCGCTCTTGATTTTCTACAATGTCCCGCCGGCGATCGCGGTGGCGACGGGTGCCAACCAGGTCATCGCTTCGTCGATCTCGGGCGCCATCACCCATTTCCGCCGTGGTTCGCTCGATCTCAAGCTCGGCACGGTGCTGCTGGTCGGCGGCCTGCTCGGCGCCACGGTCGGCATCTGGATATTCCAGGCGCTCCGACGGCTCGGACAATTGGATCTCGTCATCTCCATCCTCTATGTCGTGTTGCTCACCTCCGTCGGTGGCTTGATGATGTGGGAAAGCGTCAATGCCATCCGGCGTGCGCGGCTCAACGAGCCGGTCACCCTCAAGCGCACCGGCCAGCACAACTGGGTGCACCGTCTGCCGTTCAAGATGCGCTTCAAGAAATCGAAGATCTATCTCTCGGTCGTTCCGATAGCAGCGCTCGGCTTTGGCGTCGGCATCCTGACGTCGATCATGGGCGTCGGCGGCGGCTTCATCATGGTGCCGGCGATGATCTATCTGCTGCGCATCCCGACCAGCGTCGTGGTCGGAACATCGCTCTTCCAGATCATCTTCGTCTCGACCTATTCGACCATCGTGCAGGCTGTGGTGAACCACACAGTCGATATCGTGCTCGCCTTCATCCTGATGCTGGCAGGCGTGGTGGCCGCGCAATATGGCGTGCGCGCCGGTCAGAAGCTCAAGGCGGAGCAGTTGAGGGCGCTGCTGGCCCTTCTCATCCTCGCCGTCGGTGCACGACTGGCGATCGACCTCTTCAGCGCGCCTGGCGACATCTATTCCATCGTTCGCTCGGGAGCAACGCGGTGAGGTGGCGGGCGGTCATCGCGCTGCTGCTCCTGGCGGCGGGTAACGCCGCCGCGCAGGTGGCTGCGCCCGAAGACCTGCCGCCGACACGTGAGGCGCTGAACATCGGCATTTCCTCGACAAAGATCGCCATTGTTCCGGATTTCGCCGGGACGGACGTTACGATCTTCGGGGCGATCGAAAATGTCGATCCAGGTCTCCTCGCCAGACACGGCTATGACATCGTCGTGGCGCTCGAGGGACCGCGGGACCGCATCACCATGCGCCGCAAGGAACGCGTTGCCGGCATCTGGATCAACCGGCATTCCGTCGTCTTCGAGGCCATGCCCGAATCCTATTCGATGACCTCGACCCGCGATCTGTCCCTCATCGCGAGCGACCTCGAGCTTGTGACCCATGCCGTCGGCCTGCCGCGGGCGCGGATTGTACCAAGTTCCTTTTCAGGGCGTGCCGAAGAAGTGGCGCTCTATCGCGACGCTTTCCTCAAGCTCAAGACCGAGTCGCGGCTCTATCAGGAAAATCCTGGCGGCGTGAAATTCGTGTCTTCGTCGCTCTTCGCGGCGACCATCCACATTCCCGCCGACGTCCCGAACGGCCGCCACATCATCCGCGCCTATCTCTTCAAGGATGGGCGGATGTTCGACGAAAAGCAGTTGGAGATGGAGGTCGTCAAGACCGGGCTGGAAGAGTCGATCACGGCTGCGGCGTTTGATCAGCCGCTGATGTATGGCGTGTTTGCGGTGCTGCTTGCAGTGCTGACCGGATGGGCCGCGAGTCTTATGTTTAGAAGGGATTGACGGGGTACGCCGACCTTGTTCACCTGAGCGTCCACGCCTCGCAACAATCGACCACAGGTTCGCACGTGGCGAGGCCGCGAGTCTACCTCTCCCCTTGCGGCAGAGGATAGCAAGTCCGCATGAGACGTAGGCGAATGCCGGACGCGCTTGGAGAGGGGTGAAGAAACCCTTCCAAAAAAATTTGGGGTATTATTGATTGAATACAATCCACTAACCCAATTTTTCCCCGCCCCCTCGGGCCATGCGATAATCACTCCCGTCCCGCATCGGCTACCACGCATGGCGATGCGTCGAGGCGGGGTCGGTGTTGCTGGCGTGGGGAGACGACGCAAAGCTCCATGTCAGGGCCCGTGCAGAAAATGGTCCTCCTCAGGCCTGAAAAAGGGCCTGGCGTGCCTGTGAGGCATAGGAGGCATCGGATGCCAAGCGGGAGGTGATGGTCCCGCGGGCCCGACATGCCAGCGATGGATGGCGGGCTTCACATCGCGGGCGGGTAGGCTGAACAGGCGCACCCGTTCCCAAGGCATTCGGTGACGCAGAGGGACCGGAGTTGCGCGGGAAAAACCACCGAACGGGGCACCGAAACGGGCCTTATCGGCTGCCGAGAGGCAGTCATTACTAACGTGGCACGATTTCGTGCCCCGGCCGATCTCTCATGCGCAAGCGGGGGATCGGAAGCGTAGCATGGTCAAACCACGGAGCGGAACCGCCCGCGTGAACGCGGAGGTGTGCTTGCGGCCCGGCCGTTACGCCGAAGGCGCCAGAGCCGGCAATCTTTGCACCAGCGGATCCTTGCCGAGACCATCACATTCACGAGAGTCAACTGCCTGGAGATAAAAAAGATGGAACCGGTTTGCAGCTCTGGGAATTCAATCTGCATGAACTTGAAGCCGCTGGAACTCTCGATGTTCCGCGCTCCGTTGGAGATTAGTCATGTTTGTCCGCTTCCTATCTGCTGCCGTCCTGGCGATGGCGCTTGCGACCGGTCCGGCCATTGCGGCCGACGAGAATGCCGCCCGTGAGGATATCGCACTCGCCCGCAATTCGATGCTGCTTTTCGGCGGCCCGTCGAAGGATTATCCCCGCATCGGCATCATTACCTGGGGCCAGGGGCTGTCGGTCCTTGCCTGCGAGCCGACCGCCACCTGGTGCGAAGTCGAGGCCGATGGCCAGCGCGGCTGGGTCCAGTCGTCGAAGCTTACTTGGGCCACTGACGGCCAGCGCAAGGTCATGCGCAAGCGCATCAGCCCGCTGCGCATCACGCTCTGAGCGCAAACCACGGTGTTTTCAGCCCTTCCGGCAGCAAACCGCCCTGCCGGATGAAGGGAAAATTAAGGGAAACGTGAAATACGAAACAGGTAAGTATTTGTGGGCGTTGGCGCGTTCCTGCACCTCGAACCGGGCAATCGATGTCGGATAGAAACCACCCGCTCGCCTTGAGCCGCAGTTCTCAGCTGCATTACCTGCCGGCTGTCGTCGCGCTTGTTACCATGGTCTTCATCTTCTTTTTCGCCGACTGGCAGGTGCGCTATTCGAGCGAGCGGGATATGCGCCAGCAGGTTTCCGAGACGCTCGGCAAGATCCGCACCCGGCTCGAAAACGATATCCACGGCAATGTGAAACTGGTCCAGGGCTATGTCGCCGTGCTCGAAACCGAGCCGGACATGGACCAGGCGCGCTATTCCGAACTCGGTGCGCGTATCGTCACCGGCGACACGCCGATCCGTAATGTCGCCGCCGCGCCCGGCTTCGTCGTATCGCTCGTCTATCCCATCAAGGGTAACGAACGGGTCGTCGGCCTCGACTACACGAAGAATGACACCCAGCGCGCGGCAGCGCTCAAGGTCCGCGATACCAAACAATTGCTGCTGACCGGCCCCGTCAAGCTGGTGCAGGGCGGAGAGGCTGTGATCGCCCGCTTCCCGGTGATCGACGCGCGGCCCGACGGCAGCGGGCATTTCTGGGGCATCGTCTCGGCGGTTTTCGATCTGCAGAAGCTTTACCAAAGCAGCGGACTTCTCTCGGACGATCTGGCGATTGAAGTGGCCATCGAAACCGAGAAGAGCGGCAAGGTCGATCCAGCGCCCTTCTTCGGGCAGGCGTCGATCCTGACGCAGAGTCCCGTGGAGATGACCATGCCCCTCGGTCACGAGGACTGGCGGTTCTCAGCCATACCCAAGGGCGGCTGGGCCATGCCAAAGCTGCAGCTCTGGGGCATCCGCGGTCTTTTGGCATTGATCGCCTTCATCGTCATTGCGCCGATGGTCTGGACGGCACGGCTCACCCAGGAGCGCGAGCGCCATCTCGGAAAGCTGCGCGAGCATGAAGACGAGATGCGAACGATGTCTCAGCGTCTGCAGATCGCGCTCGACAGTTCGAAGATCGGTATCTGGGATTACGATGCGATCACCGGATCGCTGATCTGGGACGAACGCATGCAGGCCCTCTATGACGTCAAGCTCCCCGACGGAAGGGCGAGCTATGCAGACTGGAAGGGCGGGCTTCATCCTGCGGATCTGTCGCGCTCAGAGGCAGAATTCGCCCGCGCGATCGAGACGGGCGAGCAATACCATACGCAGTTCCGAGTGATCTGGCGCAATGGCGACATCCGTCATATCAGGGCGATCGGCACGACCGTGAAGGGTTCTCTCGGCCACAAGAAGATCGTCGGCGTTAACTGGGACGTTACCGATGACATCCGTCTGCAGGAGGATCTCCGCCGAGCCAAGCAGGTATCCGATATCCAGAATGAGCAGCTCGAGGAAGCGCGTCTCGTCATGGAGAGTGCGGCACTCCACGACGCGCTGACCGGCCTGCCCAACCGTCGCTATCTCGACAGGATCGTCGCAGAGCATGAGGCGCGCTCAACCGACGCAGCCGCGCTCACCGTGATGCATATCGACCTCGATCGTTTCAAGGACATCAACGACACGCTGGGCCATGCGGCCGGCGACCGCATTCTCCGATATGCTGCCACGACGCTGGCCGAGTCCGTCTTCGAAGGCGATTTCCTCGCCCGCATCGGCGGTGATGAGTTTGTGGTGATCTCGGCACCGCAGAATGCCGACAAGGACTACGGCGAGCTTGCGGGGCGGCTGATCGAGGCGATCTCGCGGCCGCTCATCCATGAAGGCCACGAATGTCGTGTCGGATCGTCGATCGGCATTGCCACGCGCAGCGGCGCGGATTCGAAGATCGAACAGGTCCTCGTCAACGCGGATATCGCGCTTTACGAAGCCAAGCGTCGCGGCCGGAACCGGGTCGAGAGCTTTACCGACTCGCTGAGGCTCGAGGTGGTCAACACCAAGCGGACCGCGGATGAGATCCTGCGCGGTCTCGAACAAAACGAATTCATCGCCTATTTCCAACCGCAGTTCGATGCGCACACGCTGGAGATCGTCGGGTTGGAAGCACTGGCGCGCTGGGATCACCCGACCAAGGGCATTCTTCCACCCGCCGCGTTCCTCCGGATTGCCGAGAACCTCAAGGTCGTCGCCCAGATCGATGCCATCGTGCTGAACCATGCGTTGCTCCAGCAGTTCCGGCTCAATGCCAGCGGCTATCCAATCCCCAAGGTCTCGGTGAACGTCTCCGCCCAGCGCCTGATGGACGAGACGCTGTTCGAGCGGCTTGGGAGCCTGTCGTTCCGTCCAGGCTCGCTATCCTTCGAACTCTTGGAGTCGATTTCCTTCGACGGCGAGGACAGCGAACTGATCCACCAGATCGAGCGGTTGAAATCGCTGGGCGCCGATATCGAGATCGACGATTTCGGCTCCGGCCACGCTTCGATCGTGACCCTTCTGAAACTCCATCCGCGCCGGCTGAAGATCGATCGCCAGCTGGTGATCCCGCTGCTCGAATCCAAGGCGCAGCAGCAACTCGTCGCCTCGATCATCGAGATCGGCCGGTCGCGTGGCATCGAGATCGTCGCCGAAGGCGTCGAGACCATGGCCCATGCCGAGATCCTGCGCGACCTCGGCTGCGACACCCTGCAGGGCTACGCGCTTGCCAGGCCGATGTCGCCGGGCGACCTCCTCGGCTTTGTCAGCGAGCGCCGTTGGATGGATGGTCGCGAGAGCATGATCCGCAAGGCCTGACCCTATTTCGGCAGCTCGGCGGTGACGACCCGCGTGCCATGGAATATTTCATGGAATCGAGAAAGCCGCTCGGGCAGCGGGAACCAAGTCGTCGGGTCGGCGTTTTGACCAGGTTTTGGGAGAGCAGGGTAACATGATGTTTCTCGACGAAGACGACATGACAGCGGTCGATAACGGCATCGCTCTGATGGAGCGCGGCATCCGGCAGCAGGAGAGAATTATCTCAGAACTCAGGCGGCTGGGTGAGCCGACGCAACTGGCCGAGAAGTTCCTGCTACGGCTGCGAGACACGCTGCAGGCGCGCCGACACTATCGCGATCGGATGCTGGTCGACAGCACGGAACCCCGGGCAAGACTCGCATAGTCAGGCGATCACATAGCCTCCCGACTTCGTCAGTCCATGACAAACCCGGTCACTACCCTGTGTGCGCCTGCAATTCCCGGTTAGGAAGCCGGCGGCGATACGATACAATGGGGTGTGATTCGACTCAGGCCTACGTCAGGGAGCTTAGGATGATCGAGAATTCCGACTATGATGCAGTACGCGAGCGCGCCTACGAAATCTGGGAGCGCGAAGGCAGGCCGGACGGTCAGCATGAAAATCATTGGAGGCAGGCTCTGGCCGAATTGGCTCTGATGGACCCTGTCGAACTGCAGAACGACAACAAGAAAGCCAGGCCTCGCAAGAAGACCGCGATGGCCGCCGAATAGCGAGCGGCTCGCCCGAGGCGTCCTGCGCCGTGAGCGCGTGGCGACCAATGCCTGTTGTCGGGATTCGCGCCGATCCCTAGCGCGCAGCGCTGCGCCGCCACGTCTCGATTTCGAGGGGTGATTGGCGGGCATTTTTCTGGCCCAGCTCATCCCAAGCAGCCCTCTTCCGGTCACAGACGCTTCCCCATGAAAATGCGATCTTGTCTGGGAACCGAACCGAGTCTGGCGCGTTCACCAGCGGGAAATTCCGCCGAGAGGCGTCAGGGGGATCGATGGACGCAGCTGCAAAACCCGCCAGGCGGCGGGAAAGTTCCAAGAATCAGTCGGGCGAAGTTATGCAGGGGCCCGAGCCTGCGGCGCTCGCACTGCTTGCCGCTCTTCAGGCCATGCGCCGCGGGGACTTTTCGGTCCGGCTGCCGGGAAACCAGACCGGCATCGAGGGCAAGATCGCCGATACCTTCAACGAAATCGTCGAAGCCAATGAGAACATAGCCCAACAGCTCGAATATATCGGCCAGATGGTCGGCCGCGAAGGCAAGATCAATACCCGCGTCCGCTTCGAGCGTTCGAGTGGCGCATGGGCGGATATCGAGCGCTCGGTCAACACGCTGGTCGACGACCTGAGCTGGCCGACGACGCAGGTGACGCGCTCGATCACGGCCGTCGCCAAGGGCGATCTGCTGCAGACTGTCCCGCTCGACGTCGACGGGCGCCCACTGCAAGGCGAGTTCCTGCGCTCGGCATCGATCGTCAACACGATGATCAAGCAGCTCAACATCTTCACCTCGGAAGTGACGCGCGTCGCCCGCGAAGTCGGCACCGACGGCAAGCTCGGCGGCCAGGCGCAGGTCAGCGAAGTGACCGGCGTGTGGAAGGACCTCACCGAGAGCGTCAATTCCATGGCGTCGAACCTGACCGCGCAAGTGCGCAACATCGCCGAAGTGACGATCGCGGTGGCCAACGGCGACCTCTCGAAGAAGATCACGGTCGACGTACGCGGCGAGATCCTGCAGCTCAAGGAAGCCATCAACACGATGGTCGACCAGCTGCGCTCCTTCGCCTCGGAAGTGACGCGCGTGGCTCGTGAAGTGGGCACCGAAGGCAAGCTTGGTGGCCAGGCGCTGGTGCCCGGCGTCGCCGGCACTTGGAAGGACCTGACGGACTCCGTCAACGCCATGTGCGGCAACCTGACCGCCCAGGTGCGCAACATCGCGCAGGTGACCACGGCCGTGGCGCGCGGCGACCTTTCGCGCAAGATCACGGTCAACGTCTCCGGCGAAATCCTGGAACTCAAGGAAACCATCAATACGATGGTGGACCAGCTCAACGGCTTTGCCGGCGAAGTGACGCGCGTGGCCCGTGAAGTGGGCACCGAAGGCCGCCTGGGTGGCCAGGCGCAGGTGCCGGGAGTCGCAGGCACGTGGAAAGACTTGACCGACAACGTCAACTCCATGGCATCGAACCTTACGGCGCAGGTGCGCAATATTGCCGAAGTCTCGACCGCCATCGCCAATGGCGACCTGTCGAAGAAGATCACGGTGACCGTGTCCGGTGAAATCCTTGAACTTAAGGAAACCATCAACACGATGGTGGACCAGCTCAATGGTTTTGCCGGTGAAGTCACCCGCGTGGCGCGCGAGGTCGGCACCGATGGCCGGCTCGGTGGCCAGGCGCTCGTGCCCGGCGTTGCCGGTACCTGGAAAGACCTGACCGACAACGTCAACTCCATGGCGTCGAACCTTACGGCGCAGGTGCGCAACATCGCTGAAGTCTCGACCGCCATCGCCAGCGGCGACCTGTCGAAGAAGATCACGGTTACGGTGTCGGGCGAAATCCTGGAACTCAAGGAGACCATCAACACGATGGTCGACCAGCTGAACGGCTTTGCCGGCGAAGTGACGCGCGTCGCGCGAGAAGTCGGCACCGAAGGCCGGCTCGGAGGCCAGGCCAAGGTGCGCGGCGTTGCGGGTACGTGGAAGGACTTGACGGACTCGGTCAATTCGATGGCGTCGAACCTGACCGCGCAGGTGCGCAATATCGCCGAAGTGGCGACCGCCGTCGCGCAGGGCGACCTGTCGAAGAAGATCACTGTGACGGTCTCCGGCGAAATCCTGGAGCTCAAGGAAACCATCAACACGATGGTGGATCAGCTGAACGGCTTCGCCGGCGAGGTCACCCGCGTCGCCCGCGAAGTGGGCACCGAGGGTCGACTCGGTGGCCAGGCAAATGTGCTCGGCGTTGCCGGCACGTGGAAAGACCTGACGGACTCCGTCAATTCCATGGCCGGCAACCTCACGGCGCAGGTGCGAAATATCGCGGAAGTGTCGACCGCCATCGCCAACGGCGACTTGTCGCGCAAAATCACGGTCGATGTGCGCGGCGAAATTCTCCAGCTCAAGGAGACGTTGAACACGATGGTGGACCAGCTCAACCGGTTCGCCTCGGAAGTGACGCGCGTCGCCCGCGAAGTCGGTACGGAGGGCAAGCTCGGTGGCCAGGCGCAGGTACCGGGCGTGGCCGGGACATGGAAGGACTTGACCGAAAACGTCAACTCGATGGCCTCGAACCTGACGGGCCAGGTGCGCAACATCGCGGAAGTCACCACGGCGGTGGCGCGCGGCGACCTCAGCCGCAAGATCACCGTGGACGTGAAGGGCGAAATCCTCGAGCTGAAAAACACCATCAACACGATGGTGGACCAGCTGAATGCTTTCGCCGGCGAAGTGACGCGCGTGGCGCGCGAAGTGGGTACGGAAGGCAAGCTCGGCGGTCAGGCCCAGGTGTCGGGCGTCGCCGGTACGTGGAAGGACCTGACAGACTCGGTCAATTCGATGGCCGGCAATCTGACCGCGCAGGTGCGCAACATCGCCGAGGTCGCGACGGCGATCGCCAACGGCGACCTGTCGCGCAAGATCACGGTCGACGTGCGTGGCGAAATTCTGCTGCTCAAGGATACGCTCAATACCATGGTCGACCAGCTCCGCTCCTTTGCGGGTGAAGTGACGCGCGTGGCTCGCGAAGTGGGTACGGATGGACGCCTCGGTGGTCAGGCCGTGGTGCCCGGCGTGGCCGGCACCTGGAAGGACCTGACCGACAACGTCAACCTGCTCGCGGCGAACCTCACCACGCAGGTCCGTAACATTGCGGAAGTCACCACGGCCGTGGCGCGCGGCGACCTTAGCCGCAAGATCACCGTGGACGTGAAGGGCGAAATCCTCGAACTGAAGAACACCATCAACACGATGGTGGACCAGCTCAACGCCTTTGCCGGCGAAGTGACGCGCGTGGCCCGCGAAGTCGGCACCGAGGGCAAGCTCGGCGGCCAGGCGCAGGTGCCCGGTGTTGCCGGCACCTGGAAGGACCTGACCGACACCGTCAACGTCATGGCGGCGAACCTGACCGAACAGGTGCGCGGCATCGTCAAGGTCGTGACCGCGGTGGCGAACGGCGACCTGAAGCAGAACCTGACGGTCGCCTCCAAGGGCGAGGTCGCGGCGCTCGCCGAGACCATCAACAACATGACCAACACGCTCGCCACCTTCGCCGATCAGGTGACGACGGTGGCGCGCGAAGTGGGGGTGGAAGGGCGTCTCGGCGGCCAGGCGCATGTGCCGGGCACCGCCGGCACCTGGGAAGACCTGACCGGCAACGTCAACCTGCTGGCGGCGAACCTCACCACCCAGGTGCGCGCCATCGCGGAAGTCGCGACCGCCGTCACCAAGGGCGACCTGACGCGCTCCATCCAGGTCGAGGCCCGCGGCGAAGTCGCCGAACTCAAGGACAATATCAACACGATGATCGACAACCTCCGTCTCACGACGGAGCGCAATACCGAGCAAGACTGGCTGAAGACCAACCTCGCGCGCTTCACCAACATGCTGCAGGGCCAGCGCGACCTTTCGACGGTCGGCCGCATGCTGCTGTCGGAACTCGCTCCGCTCGTCGGCGCTCAGCATGGCGTGATCTACTCGGTCGCCGGCGATGGCGAATCCGGACAACTCCGGCTTCTGTCCGCCTATGCCAGCGATGGTGTCCGCGGCCATCCGGAGCGCCTGAAGATGGGTCAGGGCCTCATCGGTCAATGCGCGCTGGATGCGCGGCGCATTCTCCTCACCGAAATGCCGCGCGAGATCACGCCGATCGGCTCGGGTGTGTTCAAGACCAAGCCTAGGAGCGCGATCGTGCTTCCGGTGCATTTCGAAGGGCAGGTCAAGGCGGTCATCGAGCTCGCCTCCACCGGCAGCTTCACCGAGCTGCAGCTCTCGTTCCTCGACCAGCTGACGACGTCGATCGGCATTGTGCTCAACTCGATCGAAGCGACCATGCAGACCGAGGGCCTGCTAACGCAGTCGCAGCAGCTGGCGACCGAGCTTCAGTCGCAGCAGCGCGAATTGCAGCAGACCAACGACCAGCTGGAGCAGAAGGCGCAGCAGCTCGCCGAACGAAATGTCGAAGTCGAAGCCAAGAACCAGGAAATCGAACAGGCCCGCCGCGCGCTCGAGGAAAAGGCGACCGAGCTGGCGCTGACCTCGAAATACAAGTCCGAGTTCCTGGCCAACATGTCGCATGAGCTGCGCACGCCGCTCAACTCGATCCTGATCCTCGGCCAGCAGCTGACCGACAATCCGGAAGGCAACCTGACCGGAAAGCAGGTCGAGTTCGCCCGCACCATCCACGGCGCCGGCACCGATCTGCTCAACCTGATCAGCGACATCCTCGACCTTTCGAAGATCGAGTCGGGCACGGTTTCGGTCGAGGCGGAGGAAATCTTCTTCTCGAGCCTCGTCGACATGCTGACGCGGCCGTTCCGGCACGAGGCCGACAATCGCCGGCTTGCCTTCGAGGCGGAGCTCTCGCCGGAGCTCGACCGCAGCATCATCACCGACTCCAAGCGTCTGCAGCAGGTGCTGAAGAACCTGCTTTCCAACGCCTTCAAGTTCACCCTGGAGGGTAGCGTCCGCCTGCGCGTGATGCCGGTCAAGGGCGGCTGGAGCCCCGACAATTCCTCCCTCAACCATGCGCCGTCGGTGGTTTCCTTCGAGGTCTCCGACACCGGCATCGGCATTCCGCCGGAAAAGCAGAGGATCATCTTCGAGGCCTTCCAGCAGGCGGATGCCTCGACCAGCCGCCAATATGGCGGCACGGGCCTCGGGCTTGCCATCAGCCGCGAGCTGGCAAACCTGCTCGGCGGTGAAATCCAGCTCCGGAGCACGCCGGGTGTCGGCAGCACGTTTACGCTCTATCTGCCGCAAACCTATGTCGGGACGGCGTCCGCGCCGGTGAGAATCGCCCCGCAGGACGCGAAGCCCACGCTGCAGGCGCGGCCGTCGGGCTTGCTGACCGAGGCCGCCTTCGAGCAACTGGCCGATGATCGCAATGCAATCCAGCCGGGTGATGCGATCCTGCTCGTCGTCGAGGACGACCAGCATTATGCATCGGTCATGGCGGACCTGGCGCGCGACAACGGCTTCAAGGTGCTGATCGCGCATCGTGGTGCGGAGGCGCTCGATCTGGCGCGCGAGTTCCAGCCGACGGCTGTCACGCTCGATATTTTCCTGCCTGATATGCTCGGTTGGACTGTTCTCAGTCAACTCAAGCAGAACCCGCTGACGCGGCATATCCCGGTGCAGATCGTGACGCTTGACGAGGACCGGCAGCATGGGCTTGCGCGCGGCGCCTATGGCTTCATGACCAAGCCGACGACATTGGGTGGGCTCGACAAGGCGCTCGCCAAGCTCAAGGATTTCGCCAAGCCGCGGCGCAAGCGCCTCCTGCTCGTCGAGGATGATGAGCGCGAGCGGATCGGCGTCGCCGAATTGCTCGGCCACGAGGATATCGACCTCATGAGTGTGGATACCGGCGCCGACGCGCTGAAGCAGCTGCGCGAAGATCCGCCGGATTGCATGGTGCTCGACCTCAAGCTGCCCGACATGTCGGGCTTCGATGTGCTCGATCAGATCCGCGACGATGCGAGCATAGGAGATGTCCCCGTCATCATTTTCACCGGCCGCGAATTGTCGCCCGAGGAAGACGCGCAGCTTCACACGATGGCGCGAAGCGTCGTCGTCAAGGGCGTCGAATCCCCCGAGCGTCTGCTCGACGAAACAGCGCTTTTCCTCCACCGGATCGTGGCGGACATGCCGCCTGCCAAGCAGAAGATGCTGGAGAAGCTGCACGGGTCTGACGAGGATCTCATTGGCCGCACCGTGCTCCTGGTCGACGACGATGCCCGCAACATCTTCGCGCTGAGCAGCGTGCTGGAGCGGCGCGGGATGAATGTGCTGACCGCCACCAACGGCAGCGACGCGATCTCCATCATCGAGAAGGAGCCGAAGGTCGCCATCGTTCTCATGGATATCATGATGCCCGGAATGGACGGCTATGAAACAATGCAGGCGATCCGGTCCGATCCGGCATTCAGGCGGCTTCCGATCATCGCCCTGACCGCGAAGGCCATGAAGGGCGACCGGGAGAAGTGCCTTGAGGCGGGTGCATCGGACTACCTGGCGAAGCCGGTGAATACCGAGCAATTGCTGACCGCATTGCGCATGTGGCTGCATCGCTAAGGGGAAACGATGGATCCGGTCAATATTCTGCTTGTAGACGACCAGCCGGCAAAGCTTCTGAGTTACGAAGTCATTCTGCAAGAGTTGGGCGAGAACCTCATCAAGGCCAGGTCCGGCCGCGAGGCGCTCGAACAACTGCTCAAGACTGAAATCGCCGTCATTCTCGTGGATGTCCACATGCCCGAGCAAGACGGCTTCGAACTCGTCGCCATGATCCGGGAACATCCGCGTTTCCAGAAGACGGCCATCATCTTCATCTCGGCCGTCATGATGGCCGAGCCTGATCGGCTTCGCGGTTATCAGGCGGGCGCTGTCGACTATATCTCCGTTCCGATAGTGCCGGAGGTGCTGCGCGCGAAGGTTCGGGTCTTCGTCGAGCTACACCGCAAGACCCGGGAGCTTGAGCGCCTCAACGCGCAGCTCGAGCAGCGCGTGTCGGAGCGTACGGCGGAGCTTGAAGCATCCGCGGCACAGCTCGTCGCTCTCAACGAGCAGCTTGAACAGCGCATCGAAGAGCGGACGCGGGAGCGGGAGGAGGCGCTGGCCCAACTCTTCGAATCCCAGAAACTCGACACGATCGGCCAGCTGACAGGCGGCGTGGCGCATGACTTCAACAATCTGCTGATGGCGGCCTTGGGGAGTCTCAACCTGCTGAAGAAGCGGCTCGGGCCGGATGATCGCAATATGCCGCTGCTCGACAACGCGATCCACGCGGCAGAGCGCGGCTCTGCGCTGACCCAGAGACTGCTGGCCTTTGCGCGGCGTCAGACCTTGAAGCCGGAGGCGATCGATATCGTCAAGCTGATGACTGATCTCAAGGATCTGCTGCAACGCGCGGTCGGCCCCGCGATCAAGCTCGAGATCGGCGCCGCGCCGGACCTTTCACCCGTGCTCGCCGATTCCAACCAGCTCGAACTCGCGCTGCTCAACCTTTATGTGAATTCGCGGGATGCCATGCCCACGGGCGGTGTGATCACCACCGATATCAGCGAGGCGACCGCCCAAGCCGGCATCGGCCCCGCGAACCTGAAACCGGGGCGGTACATCCGGCTGCGCATCTCCGATACCGGGACCGGCATGGACGGGGATACGCTTGCGCGGGCGACCGAGCCTTTCTTCACGACCAAAGGCGTGGGCAAGGGTACGGGTCTCGGCCTATCGATGGTGCAGGGCCTCGCGGCACAGTCCGGCGGGGCGCTGGAAATTGACAGCCAGGCCGGGCAGGGGACCGAGATCTGTCTGTGGTTGCCTGTCGCGGAAGGGCAGCCGCATCAGCAGCCAGTTCCCATGCCTGCCGTGCCTCAGGCCTTCAGCACCAATCTCCGCGTCCTTGTCGTGGATGACGACTTCCTCGTGGCAATGGGAACCGTCGCGATGCTGGAGGACCTCGGACACCGGACCGTGGAAGCAAATTCGGCGAGGGAAGCCCTCGATCTCCTTGCCTCGGGCGAACAGTTCGACGTTGTCGTCACCGATCACGCGATGCCGTCGATGACGGGGCTGGAACTTGCCGAGAAGATCTCCGAGAGCCATCCCGACATGGCAATCATCCTTGCATCCGGCTATGCCGAAATTCCGAATGAGGGCAAGCTGGCAAAGGGATTGATGCGGCTGCACAAGCCCTTCTCGCAGGAGCAACTGCAGCAGTCGCTTTCCTCGGTCGGGCCTTCGATCGCATCGGTGGCGTGATCCGCCTCAGTCCTCTGGAAAGATGGGTTCGCGAATGAAATGGCCGCCGTGATAGAGCGAGGCCGCATCGTCGCGGGGCGGGACCGGCATGGCGGCATCGATCTCGGCGCGGTAGGCCTCGGCATTGTCCTTCGGGCGCCAGCCGAGGAAGGCGGCGGCCGAATTGTCCCAGAGGCCGCGATCGTTGTCGGAGGCGCCGTAGATGATCGGGCAGCCGAGCAGCGGCGCGGTGAAGACGCGGTCTATCAGCGCCTCGAAATCGTCGAAGGACATCCAGGTCGCGAGCATGCGGTGGTTCTTCGGTTTCTCGAAGCAACTGCCGATGCGGACGATGGCTGTCTCCTGCTCGAACTTCTCGAAGTACATTCTGGCTAGTGCTTCCCCGAAGCATTTTGACACGCCGTAGAGGCTGTCCGGGCGCATCGGCGCCGACGCATCGATATGCTCGTCCTGGCGGTAATAGCCGATCGTGTGATTGGAGCTGGCGAAAAGGATGCGCGGGCGGCCATGGGCGCGGGCAGCCTCATAGAGGTTGAACAGGCCGGCAATATTGGCATTCAGGATCTTGGAGAACTTGTCCTCGACCGAAATGCCGCCGAGATGGATGATGCCGTCGCAGCCTTCGACCAGCTTCATCACGGCGGCTGCATCGCCGAGATCGCAAGTCATCTGCTCCTCATGCGCGGCGACGTCGGAAATCTCGACGATATCGGAGATGCGGACGGAACGGGCATGCCTGGCCATGCGCGGCCGCATGGCCTTTCCGAGGCCGCCGGCGGCACCTGTGATCAGCAGTCTGTTGAGCATGAGGTCTCCTCGAATATGCTGTGCGCTCACCGCGCGAAATTGGAACTTATCATACAGGTTGCTGGATTTGCGTCAACAAGTCGGCTATAGGACAGTGATCCAGCGTCGCATCCGCTATGACGATGCGACGGGATGGGAGGCAGGCATGGACAGCGCGACACGCAACGAGCAGACCGGCGGGACGCTATCGGCGCGTCTCGGCGATAGCCTACGCCGTGCGATTGTCGGCGGCCAGTTTCCGCCGGGCAGCAAGCTGCCGAGTGAATCTCAGCTGAGCGAGGCGCACGGGGTCAGCCGGACGGTGGTGCGCGAGGCGCTTGCCAGTCTCAGGGCCGACCGTCTGGTCGAGGCGCGACAGGGGGCAGGGGTCTTTGTGCTGGAGCCGCAGATCACTCCGCAATCGCCGCTGCTTTCGCTGCAAAATGTTGATCCGGAACGCGTTTCCTCGATGATCGAGGTGCTGGAGCTGCGCACGGCGGTCGAGGTCGAGGCCGCAGGGCTTGCCGCACTTCGCCGTTCACCGGCGCAAGAAGAGGCGATTCTCGGGCGGCACGACGCGGTCCGTGACTGCCTCAATGAGGGCGTGTCGAGCGCCGAGGCGGACTTTGCGCTCCATCTCGCCATCGCCGAGGCGACCAACAATCCACGCTTCCGCGACTTTCTCGCGATGATCGGCAAGAATGTCATTCCGCGCGCGGCACTGCATTCCGACGATCGAGAGCAGGATCAGGCCGCCTATATCGAGATGATCGATGCCGAACACAGCGCCATCGTTTATGCGATCTGCAACGGCGATGAAGAGGGCGCGCGCGAGGCGATGCGTCGTCACCTGCGCGGCAGCCAGGCGCGCTATCGGGCGCTTTTGCGCGAACAGCGCAAACCTGTATGACAAGTTATTGACAGATATAGCGTGAAGCTGTAGGACAAGCTTGCCGGAGGAGGCAAGGAGAGGAAGTCCCGCATCATGACACCGCAAGAAATCAAGGTGGCGCTCGGCGCCGGCCTTCTGTCGTTTCCCGTCACCCATTTCGACGACGAAGGCAGGTTCAACGCCGAGAGCTATCGCCGCCATGTCGAATGGCTTGCGGGTTTTCCGGCGCCCGTGCTGTTTGCGGCAGGCGGCACCGGCGAGTTCTTCTCCCTGACTCCCGGTGAAATTCCCACGATCGTCCGTGCCGCCAAGGAAGCGGCCGGCAAGACGGCGATCGTTTCGGGCTGCGGCTATGGCACCGAAATGGCGATCGAGATTGCGCGCTCGGCGGAGAAGGCTGGGGCCGATGGCATCCTGTTGCTGCCGCACTATCTCATCGATGGTCCGCAGGAAGGCCTCTATCAGCACGTCAAGCGTGTCTGCCAGTCGGTGGGCATCGGCGTCATGGTCTATAACCGCGACAATTCGGTGATCGGGGTCGATACTCTGAAGCGGCTGTGCGACGCCTGCCCCAACCTGATCGGCTTCAAGGACGGCACCGGCGATATCGGCCTCGTCCGCCAGGTTACGGCGACGATGGGTGACCGCTTGGTCTATCTCGGCGGCATGCCGACGGCGGAGCTGTTTGCCGAGGCCTATCTCGGCGCCGGCTTCACCACCTATTCCTCCGCCGTGTTCAATTTCGTGCCGCAGCTTGCCGTCGAATTCTACGCGGCGCTGCGCGGCGGCGACCGTGCCCGCTGCGAGACCATCCTCAAGGAATTCTTCTATCCCTTCATGGCGCTGCGCAGCCGCCGCAAGGGCTATGCCGTTTCGGCGATCAAGGCCGGCGTGCGGCTGCAGGGGTTTGCAGCCGGCAAGGTGCGGCCGCCGCTCGACGACCTGACGACGGAAGAAGAAGGCATTCTTGCCAAGCTGATCGAACCCTGGAAGCGCTGAGATGAAGATCGCTGCCATTAGAACGCATCTGCTCGAATACCGGCTCGGTGTGGCCTTCGAAAGCGCGTCGATGCGCTTCGACCGCCGCGCCCATGTGCTGGTCGAGATTGAATGTGATGACGGCACTGTTGGGTGGGGCGAGTGCCTGGGCCCGGCGCGGCCGAATGCGGCGGTGGTCGCTGCCTACGAGCCCTGGCTGATCGGCGCCGACCCGCTGGAGACCGAGAAGATCTGGGCACGGCTTTATAATGCACTGCGCGATCAAGGTCAGCGGGGGCTTACGCTGACAGCGCTGTCGGGAATCGACATCGCGCTCTGGGACATCAAGGGCAAGCATTTCGGCGCCTCGATCTCGATGCTGCTCGGCGGGCGTTTCCGCGAGAGCGTGAAAGCCTATGCGACCGGCAGCTTCAAGCGCGACGGTGTCGACCGCGTCGAGGACAATGCGGCCGAGACGGCGCGTTATCGCGCCGAAGGTTTCCACGCCTGCAAAATCAAGATCGGCTTCGGTGTGGATGAAGACCTGCGCGTGGCGCGGGCCGTGCGCGAGGCGATCGGGCCGGACATGCGGCTGATGGTCGATGCCAATCATGGCTATGATCCACTCGAGGCGATCCGCTTCGGCCGGGCGGCGGCGGAGCTTGGCATCGACTGGTTCGAGGAGCCCGCGGTGCCTGAGCATCTCGGATCCTATCGCGAGATCAAGGCTTCGCAGCCGATCCCGATCGCGGGTGGAGAGACCTGGCACAGCCGCTGGGGGATGCGCGAGCCGATCGAGACACGGGCGATCGATATCATACAGCCGGATATTTGCGGCGTCGGGGGTTTTACCGAGATCCGCCGCGTGGCCGACATGGCAGCGCTGCATGGCATAAGGCTCGTGCCGCATGTCTGGGGCACGGCGGTGCAGATTGCCGCGGCGCTGCAATTCATGGCGGCGATGATCCCGAACCCGGTGCGGGTCAATCCGATCGAGCCGATCCTGGAATTCGACCGCACCGAGAACCCGTTCCGCCAGGCGGTGGTGAAGACGCCGATCGAGCATGTCGATGGCGTGGTCACCATACCGAACGCGCCTGGTCTCGGCATCGAGATCAACCGCGATGCGCTCGGCGAATTCCGCATGAAGGACGCCTGACATGCTCGTCCGCACCCTGAAGGGTCCCCCTCCCAGGACGCCGCTTCCCCGCGGGGCAGTCGATGCGCAGATGCATATGTATCTGCCCGGCTTTCCCGCGATGCCCGGCGGCCCGGACCTGCCGGTGGGAGCGCTCCCGGATGCTGGGCAGTATCGATCGGCGATGAAGTGGCTCGGCATCGACCGCGTCATCATCACCCAGGGCAATGCCCACCAGCGCGACAATTCCAACCTCGTCGCCTGCCTGGCCGCGATGGGCGATGTCGCCCGCGGTGTGGCGGTGATCGATAGCACGACGACGGAGGCGGAGCTCAATCGCCTCTCGGCTGCCGGCATTGTCGGCGCCCGCATCATGGACCTGCCAGGCGGCGCTGTCGGGCTTGGCGAACTTGAAGCCATCGATGCCAAGGCAGCCGCGCGGGGTTGGATGGTCGCCGTGCAGTTTGATGGCACCAAGATACTCGAACATGAGAAGCGCCTTGCTGCTCTCAAGTCGCGCTGGGTGTTCGATCATCATGGGAAATTCTTCGGTGGCGTCGCCTCCGATGGGCCTGAGGTCGCTGCCGTCAAGCGGCTGATCGATCGCGGCAATTGCTGGTTCAAGTTCGCCGGCGCTTACGAATCCTCGAAGACCGGCGGACCGGATTTCGCCGATGTGGCGGCGGTCTCGAAGACCGTCGCGAACCATGCACCCGAACGCATCGTGTGGGGCTCGAACTGGCCGCACAATCTGGCGCGCCAGCAGTCGGACTATCCGGATGACGCGGCCCTTACAGACACCATTCTCGGCTGGCTGGCGGATGACCATAGCAGGCATCTCGCACTGGTCGAAAATCCCGAACAGCTCTTTGGACTAGCCCCATGGGAAGCCAGGGACTGAACGCATACGCGCCGGGATGAGGAGATTCCGGTTCGATAACAACAAGGAGGAGACTATGAGAATTCTACCCGCATTTTCTCTCGCATTCGGCCTGACGCTCGCGGCCGGCTTCGCTTCGGCCCAGGAAATCACCCTACGTTCGGCCGACATCCATCCGGATGGCTACCCGACCGTCGAAGCGGTGAAATACATGGGCCAGCTCGTTTCCGAGCGCACCAATGGCCGCATCAAGATCGAGGTCATGAACAATGCCGTTCTCGGCAATGAGAAGGACACGATCGAGCAGACCCGCTTCGGCGTCATCGACATGAACCGCGTCAACGCGGCGCCGTTCAACAATCTGGTACCCGAGACCGTCGTGCTCGGACTGCCGTTCCTGTTCCGCTCGACCGAGCATATGCACCACACTGTGGACGGCCCGATCGGCGACGAAGTGCTCGCAGCCTTCGAACCGCACGGTCTTGTTGGACTTGCCTTCTACGACTCCGGTGCCCGGTCGTTCTACACGACCAAGAAGCCGATCGAGAAGCTCGCCGACCTCAAGGGCATGAAGATCCGCGTCCAGCAGTCCGACCTCTGGATTGCCATGATGGACGCCTTCGGCGCCAACCCGACGCCGATGCCGATGGGCGAGGTCTATTCGTCGCTGGAAACCGGCGTGGTCGACGGAGCCGAGAACAACTGGCCGTCCTACGAATCGGCGCGCCACTACGAAGTCGCCAAGAACTATACGCTGACCCAGCATTCGCAGACGCCGGAAATCCTGGTCATCTCCAAGATCGCCTGGGACAAGCTGTCGCCCGACGACCAGAAGATCCTCAAGCAGGCGGCCAAGGAATCGACGGTCAAGATGCGCGAGCTCTGGGTCGCCCGCGAAAAGGCGTCCGAAGAGAAAGTGCGCGCCGCCGGCAACAAGATCATGACTGTCGACAAGAAGGAATTCTCCGACGCGATGAAGCCGGTCTACGACAAGTTCATCACCGATCCCAAGCAGAAGGACCTGCTCGAGCGAGTCCAGGCCGTTCAATAAGCGCGATCCGGGAGCCGGCGATTTCCGCCGGCTCCCGTCATTTTCCGCTTGCTCGGAAAAATTACCCGGAGGAAATCGAGAAATGTTGGGCTTCATGCGGGGCGTCCGGCCGGTACTCAACCAGGTCAGCAATGCGGCACTCTATGTCGCCGGCTTCGGCATGGTCGTGATGACGGTGATCATCGGCTGGCAAATCTTCGGCCGCCGTGTGCTCAACGACACGCCGACATGGTCGGAGCCGTTGTCGCTGCATCTCATGCTGTGGTTCATCCTGTTCGGTGCCGCGGTGGGCGTGCGCGAAAGCGTGCATCTCGGGCTCGACATCGTGCGTTACATAATGCCCGAACCCGTCCAGAAGCTCATGGATCTGACCAGCCTCGGCTTCATCGTGCTCTTCGGCATCGCCATGACCTGGTATTCGATCCTGCTTGCAGCCGGCACATGGAGCGCACCCATTCCCGTGCTCGGCTGGCCAGGCGGCGTAGATTTCTTCCCGATGATCGGCGGCGGCATCCTCATCACGCTCTTTTCACTCGAACGCTTCATCGATGTGGCGCTCGACCGGCGCATCGCGGCCGATGTCATCATCCAGGAGGTCGCGTGATGGCCTATGTCGTGCTCTTCGGCGCCTTCACCTTCTTCATGCTGATCGGCATGCCGATCGCCTTCTGCCTCGGCATCGCCTCGGTGGCGACCGTGCTTTACATGGGACTGCCGCCGGTTGTCGTCTTCCAGCAGATGAATTCCGGCATGAATGTCTTCGCCATGATGGCGATCCCGTTCTTCATCTTCGCCGGCGACCTGATGGTGCGCGGCGGCATTGCCGAGCGGCTGATCCGCTTCGCTTCCGGGCTTGTCGGGCATCTGCGCGGTGGTCTCGGCCAGGTCAATGTCGTGGCCGCCACGCTGTTCGGCGGCATTTCCGGCTCGGCCGTGGCCGATGCCTCGGCCGTTGGCGGGCTGATGATCCCGCAGATGGCGGCGCGGGGCTATGACCGGTCCTATGCGGTCAATGTCACCGTTAATGCGGCCATCATCGCGCTATTGATTCCGCCGTCGCACAACATGATCCTCTATTCGATCGCGGCCGGGGGTACGGTCAGCGTTGCCGATCTCTTCACCGCCGGCATCATTCCGGGCCTGCTGCTTGCGGTGGCCTTGATGGTGACGGCCTATGTCGTGGCCCGCCGCAAGGGATATCCGTCCGAGCCTTTCCCCGGCTTCCGCCTGCTGGGCTGGTACTTGATCGCCTCGATTCCCGGCTTGTTGCTGATCGGGATCATTTTCGGCGGCGTGCGCTCGGGTGTGTTCACGGCAACGGAGAGTTCGTGCATCGCGGTGCTCTATGCACTCCTTGTGGCGCTGCTCGTCTATCGAGAGCTCAACTGGCAGGGATTCATCGAGGCCGTGCTGGGCGCGGTGCGGACCACGGCGATGGTGCTTCTGGTCATCGGCACGGCCGCATCCTTCGGCTGGCTCATGGCCTTCCTCCAGGTGCAGACCTATATGGTCGCCGCCATCGGTGCAGTGTCCGACAATCCGATCATTGTGCTGCTGATGATCAACATTGTGCTGCTGCTGCTCGGCACGTTCATGGACATGGCCCCGCTGGTCATCATCGCCACGCCTGTACTGCTGCCGGTCGTGAAGGCCTTCGGCATCGATCCCGTTCATTTCGGCGTGATCATGATCCTCAATGCCGGCATCGGGCTCAACACGCCGCCGGTAGGAACCGTACTTTTCGTTGGCTGCGCGGTGGGCAAGATCACGATACGAGAGGCGATGAAGACGATCTGGCCGTTTTTCGGGGCGTCGATCGCGGTGCTGCTCCTGGTGACCTATATTCCCGCGCTTTCGCTCTGGCTGCCTGGCGTGTTCAAGTAGCCGCGTCGGCCGTACGAGACCGCTCTGCCTATTGCGGAACCCCGGAATTTCCGGGGTTTTGCGTGTATAGGGAAAGGGCGCTTGCAAGGCGATCCCGGATTGCTGCGGCAATGACGTGCAGGCTTCCAGCCTGCGTTGCGAATGTCGTATCTCTGTCACGCATGTGTCATGGCGGCTCGCTAAGGACGGGCCGTAACGTGAATTCCTAATCGCGCGAGGTCCCCCATGCGTAAGTTTATTTTCGCCCTCACCGCCGCCACCATGTTGGCCGGTGCTGCCCAGGCCACGACGGTCTTCCCGCTGGATCGTGCGACGATCCTTGCCGGCTCGCCTTTCGATTTCAAGGTCGAGCTCGACGGCGTCGTCAAGCCTGAAGACGTCAAGGTCACAATCAACGGCCAGGATGCCAAGTCGGTGCTCGGCGCCGATTACGAATTCATTGCCGACGAGAAGGGCAAGGACGACAAGAGCCTCGGCTCGGCGGTCATCCTGCGTGCCGCCAAGATCATGAGCGGTGGCCAATACACGGTCGAAGTCACCGCTGCCGGCCAGACCAAAGCCGTAACCTGGGATGTTTACACCACCTCGGGAACGACGCCCAAGGCCAAGAATGTGATCTTCCTGATCGCCGACGGCCTCTCCGTCGCCCACCGCACCGGTGCCCGCCTCATGTCCAAGGGCATGACCGAAGGCAAGGCCAATGGCCGCCTCAACCTAGACGACATCGAACTGCGCGCCTTCATCGGCACGTCGGCAACCGACTCGATCGCCACCGACTCCGCCAATACGATGTCGGCCTACATGACCGGCCACAAGAGTGCGATCAACTCGCTCGGCGTCTATGCCGACCGCACCCCGAACACCCTCGACGATCCGCGCGTCGAGACCATCGCGGAAGCCATCCGCCGCAGCTCGAAGAAGTCGATCGGCGTCGTCTCCAACGCCGAGATCGAAGACGCGACGCCCGCGGCCGTGATCGCCCACACCCGCAAGCGCGGCGACAAGGCCGAGATCGTCGGCATGTTCCTCGACACCAAGCCGGACGTGATCCTCGGCGGCGGTTCGGCCTACTTCCTCGGCAAGGACATTCCAGGCTCCAAGCGCAAGGACGACAAGGACTATATCAAGCTGTTCAAGGATGCCGGCTATGCGCTGGCGACCGACAAGACCGAGCTCGAAGCTGCTTCCAAGACCAATACCGGCAAGATCCTCGGCCTGTTCCACACCGGCAACATGGACGTGACGCTCGACCGCGAATTCCTCAAGAAGGGCTCCGTCGACAAGTTCCCGAACCAGCCGGGCCTGAAGGACATGACCAAGGTCGCGCTCGACGAACTCTCGAAGAATCCTGATGGATTCTTCCTGATGGTCGAGGCTGCCTCGGTCGACAAGATGTCCCATCCGATGGACTGGGATCGCGCCATTTATGACACCATCGAATTCGACCAGGTCATCGGAATGGCCCGCGAATTCGCCAAGACCCATCCAGACACGCTGATCGTCGTCACCGGCGACCACACGCATGGCCTCTCCATCATCGGCACGATCGACGATGAAAAGCCGGGCGACGACATGCGCGCGAAGGTCGGCGTCTATGCCGGTGCCGGCTTCCCGAACTATGAGGACAAGAATGGCGACGGCTACCCGGACAAGGTCGACGTAACGCGTCGTCTCGCCGTGTTCGCATCGAACTCCCCCGACTATTACGAGACCTTCCGCCCGAAGATGGACGGCCCGTTCGAGCCGGCCATCAAGAACGACAAGGACGAGTATGAGGCCAACCCGGCCTACAAGGACGTCCCCGGTGCCGTCCTGCGTGTCGGCAACCTGCCGAAGGAGAGCGACTCGGCCGTTCATACCGTTGACGATGTGGTTCTGCAGGCAACCGGCCCCGGTGCCGACGGCTTCAAGGGCTATATGGAGCAGAGCGACGTCTATCGCGTGCTCGTCGATGTGATGGCACTCGGCACACCGACGAACTAAGCTTGCTCGAGGTTTGAATTCCGGGCGGCGGCGCGTCGCCCGGAATGTCTGTTTCTTTAGCCAAGGAGAACGGATCCCATGCCCAAAGTCCTCGATCGCTCCAAATTCAGCCGTCGGTCCCTGCTCGGCATGATCGGCCTTTCCCCGCTCGTTGCGTTGGCGCGACCGTCCGCGGCAGCGGTCACTGCGCTCAGTTTCGACGATCTGTACGGCAAGATCAGCGTACTCGGGCTCGAATATTCCGAGAAGGTCAAGACGCTTGCGGGGCAGCAAGTCGAGATGAGCGGCTTCATGGCGCCGCCGCTGAAGGCCGAGGCCGCGTTCTTCGTGCTGACCGAAATCCCGATGTCGATCTGCCCCTTCTGCTCGACCGATTCCGACTGGCCGGACAATATCGTCGTGATCTATCTCGACGAGAAGCAGACCTTCGTGCAGCCCGGCACGCGCATCGACGTCGCCGGCACGCTGGAAGTGGGCTCATGGGCCGATCCCGAGACTGGTTTCCTCAGCCGCCTGCGCCTGCGCGGCGCAAGCTACCGGGTCGCCTGACCGCAATGCTGTCACTCAGCCTCGCCGAGGTCAGCATGTCGTATCCGGGTCTGGCGGCGCCGGTGCTGACCGTGGACAAGCTCACCGTGCGAGCCGGCCAGCATCTGGCGATTACCGGCGCATCCGGTTCGGGCAAGAGCACCTTCGTCAATCTGATCACCGGCCTGGAACGCGCCAGCGGCGGTGAGATCCGCTGGAGCGAAGTCGACATCGCCAAACTGTCCGAAAGCCGGCGCGATCGCTGGCGCGGGGCGAATGTCGGCCTGGTCATGCAGGAGTTCCACCTCTTCCCGGGCCTCACGGCACTCGACAACATTCTGCTGCCGGCGCGGCTCGCCGGGGCGATGATGTCGGAGCTTCGATCTCGGGCCCACGAACTTCTGGAGCGCACCGGTCTTTCCCGCCCGGGCCAGAGGGTCGAGACCATGTCTCGGGGTGAGATGCAGCGCGTTGCGGTGGCGCGGGCCCTGTTGCGTCGGCCCGGCGTGATCGTCGCCGACGAGCCGACGGCGAGCCTCGACATCGAGAGCGGTGAAGCGGTCGGCAAGCTACTGATTGAGCTGGCCCAGCAGGAGAACAGCACGCTGATCGTCGTGTCCCATGATGCCCGCATGATCGAGCGCTTGCCTCGCCACATCGTCCTCAGCATGGGCCGGGTGACCGGCGATGTCGATGCACTGGAGTCGGCCGCATGATCGGCTTCATACTTGCCGATCTCAAGAAATTCTGGCTCGGATCGGCCGTCCTGGTTCTGATCGTCGCGCTCGCGGTGGCGCTCGGGGTCGCGGTGACCTTGCAGGAGCGGGCGCTCCGCCTCGGCAGCGCGCGGGCGGCCGACAGGTTCGATTTGGTGATCGGCGCCGCCGGCAGCGAGAACCAGCTCGTGCTGTCCTCCGTCTTCCTCCAGCCGTCGCCGTTGCCGCTGGTGGATGGTTCGGTGCTGCACAAGCTGTCGGTCGATCCGCGCGTCGCCTGGGTCGCCCCGGTCGGCTTCGGCGACAGCTATGTCGGCTATCCCGTGGTCGGTACGGCATCGGCGCTGGTCGTGAATTTCGGCGATGGACTCGCCGAGGGCAAGGTCTTCGCACGGGAAGGCGAGGCCGTGATCGGCGCGAGTGTCGAGCTCACAATCGGCGACGAGATCAAGCCGATGCATGGCAATGTCGAGGAGGGTGGGCATACCCATACCGAGCTCGCCTATCGTGTCGTGGGAAGGCTGAAGCCGACCGGGACTGCCTGGGACCGTGCCATTCTCGTGCCGATCCAGGCGGTCTGGCACATCCACGGGCTGGGCAAGCATGAAGGGAGTCACGAAGAGGGGCATGATCAGGCGGCGGAAGAGGCGGAGCATGACGCAGAGGCTCACGCGGATGCGCCTGTCGACGAGCATTGGCAGGACGACGTCCCCGGCCTGCCGGCCATTCTCGTCAAGCCGAAGACGATCGCCGATGCCTACAAGCTGCGGCAGGAATACCGCAAGGGCGCGACGCTGGCAGTCTTTCCCGCCGAGGTTATGACCCGGCTTTACGCGACGCTGGGAGACGCAAAACGCGTGCTGTTTGCGATCGCGATCGGATCGCAGATCCTGGTGGCGGCATCGCTTCTGCTGGTGACTGTGATGCATGTCGGCCAGAGGCGCAGGCAGATCGGCGCGCTTCGCGCCTTCGGGGCGCCACGCGGTGCCTTGTTCGCCATCGTCTGGTTCGAGCTCTTCGTGCTGGTTGCGCTCGGTGCTTTTGCGGGCTTCGGGCTGGGCTATGCGGCGGCGCTGGCGATATCGGGCCTGGTGGCCGATGGCAGCGGCGTCGCGATGCCTGTTGGCTTCCTTCGCGAGGACATTGGCCTTGCGGTGATCTTGCTGGGTTTTGGGGCCGTCATCAGCACAGTTCCGGCCATGCTTGCTTATCGCCAATCGCCCGCCTCCGCACTCAGAGGATGAGTGATGCCATTTCACACAATTGCCGCGTCGATCTTTTTCGCAAGCTTCGCTCCTGAAACGATAGATGGCGTGTTTTGCACAGCGTCAAAAATTGACGCGACTTGATATTGTGGTCATTGTCGAGAGATCGCGGCCGGAGCGGACCGGGGTCAAAAACAGGGGAAACTAATATGAGTAATGAACTGGATTTCCTGAGCAAGCGCGTGGCTTTGGGCAAATTGAGCCGGCGTGATTTTCTTGGCCGTGCGGCTGCACTCGGCGTCAGCGCCACGATGGCGAACGGCCTGATCGCCACGGCCGTCAAGGCCGCAGGTCCGGTAAAGGGCGGCACACTCAAGGCCGGTATGCAAGGCGGCACCTCGACCGACAGCCTCGACCCCGCAACCTGGCAGAGCCAGGTTCCAGCCATGGTCGGCTGGCAGTTCGGCGATGGCCTGGTGACGCTGTCGCCCACCGGCGAACTCGTGCCGCGCGTGGCCGAGGAGTTTGGTTCGTCGCCGGATGCTAAGACCTGGACATTCAAGATCCGCAAGGGCGTGACCTTCCACAACGGCAAGGACGTGACCCCCGCGGACGTGCTGGCGACGCTCGAGCGTCATTCCGACGAGAAATCGAAGTCCGGCGCGCTCGGCCTGATGACCGGCATCGCCTCCATGAAGGTGGACGGTGACACCGTCGTGATCGGCCTCAAGGAAGCCAATGCCGACCTTCCCTACCTGATGGGTGACTACCACCTGATGATCCAGCCGAACGGCGGCAAGGACAACCCGACGGAAGGCATTTCCTGCGGTCCCTACAAGATCGTCTCCAACGAGCCGGGCGTGCGGCACGTGATGGAGAAATATGACGGCTACTACAATGCCGATCTCGGCCATGCCTCGACGATCGAGATCATCGTCATCAACGACGCGACGGCGCGCATTTCGGCACTGCAGAGCGGCCAGGTCAACATGATCAACCGCGTCGAGCCGAAGATCGTCGAACTCATCAAGCGCGTTCCCGGCGTGACCATCCGCACCGCATCGGGCCGTGGTCACTATGTCTTCATCAACCATTGCAACACCGCGCCGTTCGACAATGTCGACCTGCGCCTTGCACTGAAATATGCGATGGACCGCCAGGAAATGGTCGACCGCATTCTCATGGGCTATGGCTCGATCGGCAACGATATCCCGATCAACAAGGCCTATCCGCTGTTCGCAGACGATCTCGAACAGCGCCCGTTCGATCCGGAGAAGGCAGCCGAGCATTACAAGAAGTCCGGTCACTCCGGCTCGATCGTGCTGCGCACCTCAGACGTCGCCTTCCCCGGTGCTGTGGACGCTGCCCAGCTCTACCAGCAGTCCTGCGCCAAGGCCGGCATCACCATCGAGGTCAAGCGCGAGCCCGGCGACGGCTACTGGTCGGAAGTCTGGAACAAGCAACCCTTCTCGACCTCCTACTGGGGCGGCCGCCCGACCCAGGACCAGATGTATTCCACCGCCTATTATTCCAAGGCCGACTGGAACGATACGCGCTTCTTCAACGAGAAGTTCGACCAGTTGCTGCTCGCGGCACGTTCGGAACTCGACAATGTCAAGCGCAAGGGCATCTATCGCGACATGGCGACCATCCTGCAGGCCGAGGGCGGCCTGATCGCGCCGATGTTCAACGATTACATCGATGCGACCGGCCCCGGCGTGGAAGGCTGGGTCGAAGACCCGAACTACGAACTGTCGGGCGGTTATGCCCTGCAGCGTTGCTGGCTTGCGGCGTGATCCGGGCGGACCGGACATGTCCTCGCCCATCGTAAGACTCATTGCCCAGCGCGTCGCGCTGGGCATCCTGCTGTTGTTTGCCGTCTCGGTCCTGATCTTCGCCGGCACGCAGATCCTGCCCGGCGACGTCGCGCAATCCATTCTCGGGCAATCGGCGACGCCGGTCGCGCTCGCCAATCTCCGCGAGGAGATGGGGCTCAACGACCCCGCCTATGTCAGATACGTCACGTGGTTGTGGGGCATCCTGCATGGCGACCTCGGCACCGCGCTCACCAGCAAGCTCGACATCGCTCACTCGATCGGCGAGCGCCTGGGAAACACGTTGTTCCTCGCCTTCTGGGCCGCCGTCGTGTCTATCCCGCTGGCGATCATTCTCGGCCTGCTTGCGGTGCGCTATCGCAATGGCCCGATCGACAAGCTGATTTCGGGCTTTGCGCTGGCCTCGACCTCGGTGCCGGAATTCTTCATCGGCTATGTGCTGGTTTATTTCTTCGCGGTAAAATTCCAGATTTTCCCCGGCATTTCGACCGTCTATGACGGCATGCCCTTTCTCGAGAAAATGAGGGCCATTGCGCTGCCCGCGACGGCGCTGACGCTGGTCGTGCTGGCGCATATGATGCGGATGACGCGGGCGGCGATCCTCAATGTCATGCAGTCGGCCTATATCGAAACGGCGGAACTCAAGGGGCTCACCGCCTTCGAGATCATCTGGAAGCATGCATTCCCCAACGCGATCGCGCCGATCATCAACGTCGTCATGCTCAACCTCGCCTTTCTCGTCGTTGGCGTCGTGGTCGTCGAAGTGATCTTCGTCTATCCCGGCATGGGGCAATATCTCGTCGACCATGTCGCCAAGCGCGACGTGCCCGTGGTGCAGGCTGTCGGGCTGATCTTCGCCGCCGTCTATATTTTCCTCAATGTCGTGGCCGACGTGGCGTCCATTCTCGCCAATCCGCGCCTCCGGCATCCGAAGTGAGGGCGGCGCCATGTTGAGACGTATTCCCGTTGGCGCGCTGATCGGCCTGGTCATCACAGCGCTCTTTTTCCTCGTGGCGATTTTCGCCCAGGTCATCGCGCCCTACGGCCTCGGCGAGATTGCCGGAGGTGTCTGGGAGCCGATGTCGGCGACGTTCCCCTTGGGCACCGACAATCTCGGCCGCGACCTACTCTCGCGGATGATCTACGGCGCGCAGACCACGATCCTTATCGCGGTTCTCGCGACGCTCCTGTCTTTCTCCATGGGTGCGATCCTCGGCTTCACCGCTGCAGTGGTCGGCGGCTGGTTCGACATGCTGATGTCGCGCTTCGTCGATTTGCTGATGGCGATCCCGACGCTGATCTTCGGCCTGGTGGTGCTCTCGGTGCTGCCGTCGACGCTGGCGACGCTGATCATCGTCATGGGTGTGCTCGATTCCACGCGCGTCTACCGCCTGTCGCGGGCGGTGGCGGTTGACCTCAACGTCATGGACTTCGTCGAGGCGGCCAAGCTCCGCGGCGAGGGCAAGTGGTGGGTGATCTTCGCGGAGATCCTGCCCAATGCACTCTCGCCGCTGGTTTCTGAATTCGGCCTGCGCTTCATCTATGCCGTACTCTTCCTCTCGGCGCTCTCCTTCCTCGGCCTCGGTGTTCAGCCGCCGGACGCGGATTGGGGCGGCATGGTCAAGGAAAACAAGGATGGCATCGTGTTCGGCATCCCGGCGGCGCTTATCCCGGCCGCGGCGATTGCTGCGCTTGCGATCTCCGTCAACCTCGTGGCTGACTGGATCCTGAACCGTACCACCGATCTCAAGGGAGGGCGCGGCAATGGCTGAGACGCTGCTTGAAATCCGCAACCTCCGGATCGAGGCGACCACTTATCCACCCGGCGAGGCGCCACGGAAAGTCACGATCGTCGACGACGTGTCGCTGACACTGGAAAAGGGCAAGGTGCTGGGGCTGATCGGCGAATCCGGTGCCGGCAAGTCGACGATCGGGCTCTCGCCGATGGGCTATGGCCGCGGCGGCGTTCGCATCACCGGCGGGGAGGTGATCCTCAACGGTCGTGACATCCTCAAGCAGGGCAAGAACGGCATCCGCACGCTGCGCGGCCATGAAGTCTGCTATGTCGCGCAATCCGCGGCGGCGGCTTTCAATCCCGCGCAAAGGCTGATGGACCAGGTCGTCGAGACCTGCCTCAAGCATGGCATCGTCAACCGCGCCGAGGCCGAGAAGCGGGCCATCGCGCTGTTCAAGAAGCTTAGCCTGCCCGATCCGGAGAATATCGGCCGGCGCTATCCGCACCAAGTCTCCGGCGGGCAGTTGCAGCGCGTGATGACCGCGATGGCGCTCTGCCCGGAGCCGGACCTCATCATCTTCGACGAGCCGACGACCGCTCTCGACGTGACGACGCAGATCGACGTGCTGGCGGCGATCAAGGAAGCGATCCATGCAACGGGTGTCGCGGCGCTCTACATCACCCACGATCTTGCTGTCGTGGCCCAGGTGGCCGACGACATCATGGTGTTGCGCCATGGCAAGATGGTGGAAAAGGGCACGGCGCACCAGATCATCAAGGAGCCGCAGCAGGCCTATACCCAGGCGCTGGTCTCGGTGCACCACATCGAGCATCAGGAGAAGACACCGACGGCGAAGCCGATCCTGTCGGTGAAGAACGTCACCGCCGCCTATGGCAACGGCGTCGTCAAGGTCCTGAAGAATGTTTCGGTTGACATTCATCCCGGCCAGACGCTGGCGGTGGTCGGCGAATCCGGGTCCGGCAAGTCGACGCTGGCGCGGGCGATCACCGGCCTCCTTCCACCACAACAGGGCGAGGTGATCTTCGACGGCCGCAAGCTTTCCAACAAGCTCGGCGACCGCACGAAGGACGATCTTCGGCAATTGCAGATGATCTATCAGATGGCCGATGTCGCGATGAATCCGCGCCATACCGTCGGCACGATCATCGGCCGGCCGCTGACCTTCTATTTCGGGCTCAGGGGTGCCGAGCGCGACAAGCGGGTCAAGGAACTGCTCGAGGAAATCGAGATGGGCACGGGCTTCATCGACCGCTATCCGGCTGAGCTCTCGGGTGGACAGAAACAGCGCGTCTGCATAGCCCGCGCGCTGGCCGCCAAGCCCAAGCTCATCATCTGCGATGAAGTGACCTCGGCGCTCGACCCGTTGGTGGCCAATGGCATCCTGAAGCTGCTGCTCAATCTCCAGCAGATCGAGCAGGTCGCCTATCTCTTCATCACCCACGATCTCGCGACCGTGAAGTCAATCGCCGATTCCATTGCCGTCATGTATCGCGGCGAGGTGGTGCGTTATGGGGCGAAGAGCCAGGTGCTGACGCCGCCGTTTGATGATTATACGGATCTGTTGCTGTCGTCCGTGCCGGAAATGGAGATCGGGTGGCTGGAGAAGGCCATTGCGGGACGGAAGATGGCGAGTGCGGGGAATTAGGGAATTTACCCCTCACCAAGTTCGTCCAGCCAATCGGCTTCGCCTCTTGGGGACGAACTATCCTCTCCCACAAGGGGAGAGGTAGACTCGCGGAGATGCCTCGCCGCTTGCGAGGCCGAGCTTGAGGCACCCTACCTCTCCCCTTGTGGGAGAGGATACGAAGGCCGGGTGAGCATTGCGAACCCTTGGCCGAAGTTGGTGAGGGGTGAAACCCCATCGAAAAATCAGAATTGAATACGAGGACACCATGCCACTCAAATCCAAACTCCTGCTCATCATACTCGATGGCGTGCCCTATCGCAATTTCCGCACCTATATGGGCAATCTCGAAGGCTGGGTGAAGAATGGCGACGCGCATGTCTGGAGGATGCGCTCGGTGCTGCCGTCGACCTCGGCCTGCTGCTATGCGTCCATTCACACCGGCGTGCCGCCGCAGGTGCACGGCATCCTGTCCAACGAGGTGCGCTTCCGCGTCGACATGCCGGATGTCTTTTCGGAAGTGACCAAGGCGGGAGGCAAGACGGGTGCGGTCACCCATTCCTACTGGTCGGAATTCTTCCGCAGCTACCCGTTCGACCTGGTCAACGACATGGAATATGACGAACCCGACGGGCCGATTACGCATGGCCGCTTTCACACCATGACCGGCTACAATCTCAGGAACCAGATGACGCCGAGCGATGCGGATCTGTTCGCCACGTTGACCATGCTGACGGAACGCCATGGCATCGACTATGGTATCCTGCACACCTGCACGCTGGATTCCATGGGCCACCGCTTCGGTCATGACACGCATGAAATGGACCATGCGCTCTTCGTCATGGATGCTCAGCTTGCTGCTTTCCTGCCGCGCTGGCTGAAGAACGGCTATGAGGTGATGGTCTGCGCCGACCATGGCCAGTCGCCACGCGGCCACCATGGCGGCCATGCCGACGAGCAACAGGATTTCGCGATGTATTATTTCGGCGAGGGCATCGGCCCCGAGCACGACACATTGCTCGATCAGTTGAGCCTGGCGCCGACCATCCTCAGTCGATTGGGTGTATCGCGGCCGGAGACGATGAAGGTCGAGCCGTTCCTGACGTAACCGGCAGGGGATGGGTCCATTCCTGGCGGCCGAGCATCTTGATCGAGTCCACGATGCGGCTGAAGCTTTCCCGGGCGCGGGCCACGGTGTGTCGTGCCCGGAGATAGCCATGGACCAGGCCGGCTTCCTCGTGCCACCACGCCTTGCCGCCGGCGGCCAGCATGCGGTCACGATAGGCCTCGCCGTCGGATGACAGCGGATCGCATTCGGCGGAGATGATCACCGTCGGCGGCAGGCCGGCAAAGTCGGGATCCGACAGCGGCGCGTAGGACGGATCGCGCGAATAGTCGCCGCCATCAGTACGGATGTCCTTGTAGAAGATCAGGTCGCGCATGGTCAGCATCGGCGCGTCGGCATGGGTCACGTAGGAGCCCTTCGTATGGTCGCCGCCGAGGCCGGGATAGATCAGCATCTGGCCGATCGGCTTCTTCGGATGTTGCCGGGTCGCATGCGCCACGGTCGCAGCCAGATTGCCGCCCGCACTGTCGCCGCAGAGGACGATGGGGATCGTGTAGCCCCTGGCGACCCATTCGAAGGCGGCCAGCGCGTCGTCGAACGAGGTGGGATGCTTGTGTTCCGGCGCCAGGCGATAGTCCACGGACACGACCTCGTATCCCGTGCGGCTACAGATCTCGGCGCAGATGTCGTCATGGCTCTCCAGCCCGCCCACGACGAAACCGCCGCCGTGATAATAGATAACCACCGCATGCGCATCGTAGTGCGTGGCGCGGTAGCGGCGGATCGGGATTTCGTGGTCGGGAAGGGCGATGGCCTTGGTTTCGGCCGAGATGCCATCGGGATAACCGGTGAAGAATTCCCGGCACATGCGATTGTAGATTTCTCGCTGCTGGTCGATCGTGTAGTCGATCGTCTCGGGCGGATAGAAGGAATTGGTGCGCTCGATAAAGGCCCAGGTCTCTTCGTCGATCAGGATATTGTAGTCGGTCATGCTTCACTCCGCTCGGCGGGCACGGCTTCAGACCGAAATCGGAATCCTGCCTGAACGAACCATACAGAATGACCTTGGCGGTGCAACGAGCGTTTCCGAAAGAGCCTGATCAGGCTGCGACAAGACGAGGTAGTCGCGTCCTGCAAGCAGAATAATGTGTCGGCCGGCAGGTTGTTGGGTATCCGGGCGACCTGCGGCCCGCGAACGTGCAGCACGCCTTTGGGCACGCCCGGCGTGCAGCCTTGCGGGCTCTCGAGTGTCTAGTTTAGAAAGCGCGGTTTTCGCGACGCAGCACATCGCTTGACACCCATTTTACCCCTCCATATGGTTTTTGAACCAAATGGTAAAAAAAGGGGAACAATCATGACCAAAGACATACTGATCTCCCGCCGTGCCGTCATCGCGTCGGGCATCGCGCTCGGCGTCTCCACGCTCGCTCCGATGGCCCGTGCCACGACCCCGCTCAAGGTCGCCGGCATCCATGCCTCGCCGGTCGAGAATGCCTGGAATTCCTGTCTCCATGCCGCACTGCAGGCCGCGGCCAAGGAAGGCGTCATCGAGTACGTGTTCTCCGAAGGTGTCTCCGGCACCGACTATCCCCGCGCGATGCGCGAATATGCCGAGCAGGGCAACAAGCTGATCATCGGCGAATCCTATGCCGTCGAGAAGGAAGCACGCCAGGTCGCGGCCGATTATCCGGACACGTCCTTCGTGCTCGGGTCGAGCGGCAACGAGGAGGGCGCCAATTTCGGTGTCTTCGGCACCTGGAACCATGACGGCGCCTATCTCGCCGGCATGCTGGCGGGCAAGATGACCAAGTCGAATGTCGTCGGCTCCGTCGGTGCGATCCCGATTCCTGAAGTCAACATGCTGATCAATGCCTTCGCCGCGGGCGTGAAGGCGGTCAATCCCGATGCCAAGCATCTCGTGTCCTTCATCGGCACCTTCTTCGATCCGCCAAAGGCACGTGAAGCGGGCCTCGCCCAGATCGATGGCGGCGCGGACATCCTGTTCGGCGAACGCATCGGCACTGCTGATGCGGCCAAGGAGCGCGGGATCAAGGCCGTCGGCTCGCTTATCGACTATACGCCGCGCTATCCCGACACGATCTTCGCCAATGCGCTCTGGGGCTTCCGACCGATCCTGAATGCCGCAATCGCCGACGCGCAGTCCGGCAAGCCGGTCGGCAAGAACTACACCGCCTTCGGCCTTATGAAGGAAGGCGGAAGTGACATCGTCTACGTCAAGGGCGTGGCACCCGCGGATGCGGAAGCAGCAATGGAGAAGGTTCGCGCCGACATCAAGTCGGGCGCCTTCGAGGTTCCGAAGAATATGGAAGAGCCGAAGTAGTTCGGCTCCGCCATGACAGAGGACGCGACCGCGCTGGCCGAGGCGATCAAAGCCGGAAAGCTCAGCGCATCCGAGGCAATGCAGGCTTCGCTGCAGGCAGCCTGGGACCATGAAGCGCTCGGGGCCATCGTCCATCTCGATGCAGAGATGGGCGAGAGCGCCGCGCGCGGCATGGATCGCGAAAGCACGATCGCGCCCTATATATTCAATGCGCGCCCTTTCGCGGGCGTGCCAACGCTGGCCAAGGATCTCGGCGGGCCGTTTGCCGGCCTTCCGGTGGCGGCCGGCTCGCGGCTCTTCCCGCGGCAAGCGTCGAATGCCGATTGCGATCTTGCCCAGCGGTTTCGCCATGCCGGCCTTTGTCTCTTTGGCCTGACCACGACCTCGGAATTCGGACTGTCACTGGCAAGCGAGCCGGCGGCTGGCCCGATCTGCCGCAACCCGCTCGATCCGTCTCGTACGCCGGGCGGATCGTCTGGCGGTGCCGCGGCGGCGGTTGCGGCCGGAATCGTTGCGATCGCGCATGCGACCGATGCCGGTGGTTCGATCCGTATCCCCGCGGCCTGCTGCGGTTTGGTGGGGCTGAAGCCCGGCCGCGGTGCGATGCCGGCCGGTCCAACGTTCCTCAATCATCTCGGCGGCATCGCCACTGAACTCGTCGTGGCGCGCTCGGTGCGGGATGCCGCAGTCGCCTTCGAGGCTTTCAGCGGCAGGGTGCGGGGGCCGTTTGCGGATGCCTGCCCTCTACGGCCCGAGGAGACTGCACGCAGGATCGGCGTGGTGACGGGCACGGGTGCCGCCTTTCCGACGTCGGCTGAGCGGAGCGCGGTCGTGGAGGCTGCGGCCCTCGGCCTCGAAGCGCATGGGCACATGCTGGTCGATCTCGACGCGCGGGAGTTCGAGACGATGATCGCCGCCAGCGGCCGGACATTCGGCACGATCGTCTCGGTCAGCCTCGCCTCGCAGGTGGATGGATTGAATATCCCGATCGATGACGCAGAGCCGCTGACGCAGGCCTTCGCCGTGCGCGGTCGCGGCATATCTGGCAGAGCGCTATGGGACAGCATGAACGAGGGCGTGCTTGTCAGCCGCGATCTCTGGAAGATTTTCGAGCGGGTCGATGTCATTGTCAGTCCGATGCTTGCCTCGGCGCCCCTGCCGATCGGTTCCTTTCCGACGGATCACGGCGATACCGATCTGCATCTCGATCGCATGACAGCCTTTGCGCCGCTGGCGACAGTCGCCAATATTGCAGGCTTTCCCGCGATCACCGTTCCGTTTGGCGCGGATGTTGAGGGATTGCCGCTTCCCGTCCAACTGATCGCGCCCTTCGGGCACGAGCCCCTACTGCTTTCGCTTGCGGCGCTGCTGGAGGCCGAGGGCCGCTGGCAGCACAGATTTCCGGTCGCGGGGCTCGCGGCATGACACCCGTTCTTGAGATTAATGGCGTCAGCAAACGCTTCGGCGACACGCTCGCCAATGACGGTATCTCGATGTCACTCGACAAGGGCGAGATCGTTGCATTGCTTGGCGAGAATGGTGCCGGCAAGACGACGCTGATGAGCATTCTCTTCGGCCACTATATGCCGGATACCGGCCATATCCGCATCGATGGCGAGGAACTGCCGCCAGGCCGGCCGCGCGCGGCGATCGGCGCCGGAGTCGGCATGGTCCACCAGCATTTTTCGCTCGCTGCCAATCTCACCGTGCTGGAAAATGTGATGACCGGCACCGAGCGGCTGTGGAAGCTGCGCTCCGGGACGTCGGAGGCGCGGAAGAAGCTGCTCGGCATTGCCGAGCGTTTTGGCCTGAAAGTCGATCCCGACGCCCGGCTCGGCGACCTCTCTGTCGGCGAGCAGCAGCGGGTCGAAATCCTCAAGGCGCTCTACAATGATGCCCGCATCCTGATCCTGGACGAGCCCACGGCGGTGCTCACCAATATCGAGGCCGAGCGGCTGTTCGCGACGCTCAAAGACATGGCGCGCCAAGGGCTGTCGCTGATCTTCATCTCGCACAAGCTCGACGAGGTGATTGCCGCCGCCGACCGCATCGTCGTGCTGCGTGGCGGCAGGATGGTGGCCGAACGCCGGGCGTCGAAGACGACCAAGTCGGAACTGGCGGAGCTGATGGTGGGCCACCGGGTCACCCGGCCGGTCCGCGAACCCTCGACGCCGGGTGCGGTTGTGCTGGAGGCGCGCGATGTCGTTGTGCGGATCGGCGGCGTCGACCGGCTGAAGCATGTCGGTTTTGCCCTTCGCGCAGGCGAGGTGCTCGGCATTATCGGCGTGTCCGGGAATGGCCAGGCGCCGCTGGCGAGCCTGTTTTCGGGGACGTTGGCACGGACGTCCGGCGAGCTGCTGCTCTATGGCAAGCCGGTGGACAATCTTGATGTCGGTGATGTCGTTAACGCGGGGATCGGGCGCATTCCTGAGGACCGCAACGGCGAGGGTGCGATCGGCGAGATGGCGATCTGGGAGAATGCCGTACTCGAGAGGTTGCCGGCCTATTCCCGCAACGGCCTCGTCGATCGGAAGGCGGGCATGGCCTTTGCCAAGTCGATCATCGACGCCTTCGATGTCCGCGGCGGAACGCCTGCCAGCCGCACACGGCTGCTTTCGGGCGGCAACATGCAGAAGCTCATTCTTGGCCGCAACCTGTCGCAGCGGCCGAAAATCCTGATCGCGGCGCAGCCGGCGCGCGGGCTCGATGAAGGCGCGGTCGCGGCTGTGCACGCCCGCATCCTGGATGCGCGCAAGGCAGGCACCGCCGTCTTGCTGATTTCCGAAGATCTCGACGAGGTCATTTCGCTCGCCGACCGCATCCAGGCGATTGTCGGCGGACGACTCTCGCCACCCGTCGATGCCGAAGAGGCCGATGCACGGCGGCTTGGACTCATGATGTCCGGCGACTGGAGCCACGCAGCGGAGGCCGGTCATGCGGTTTGAGCGGCGTGAGCAACGGTCGCTCTACCTGCTGATCGGTGCGCCGATCGCCGCGATCGTCGTTGCGCTCATGCTGTCCGGCATCCTGATTGCCATTGCCGGCGCGCCGGTCTTCGAGGCCTACAAGCGCATCGTGATCGGCGCTTTCGGCTCGCGCCTGTCGGCGACGGAGACGCTGACGCGTGCCACGCCGCTGATCCTGACCGGCCTGGCTGCCGCCGTCGCCTTTCGGGCGCGGCTGTGGAATATCGGCGCGGAGGGACAATTCTATCTCGGGGCGATCGCGGTTGCCGCCTTCGGCTCCAAGCTGCTGGCTGGACTGCCGGGGCCGGTTCTGATCCCACTGCTGCTGGTCGTCGGCGCGCTGGCCGGCATGGTGCTGATCCTGATCCCGCTCTGGCTGCGGCTGCGCTTTTCGGTCGACGAGGTGGTGACCAGCCTGCTGATGAACTTCATCGCCGTGCTCTTCGTCTCGATGCTGATCGATGGCGTGCTGAAGGACCCGCTCGCTTTCGGCTGGCCGCAATCGCAGCCCGTGGCCGATCACGCCATGCTGCCCAAGCTGATCGCCCGCTCCCGACTGCATATCGGGCTCGCGATTGCAGTCGTGCTGGCGGTCGTCGTCTATCTCATCCAGTCGCGCACCGTGTTCGGCATGCAGTCGCGCGCCGCCGGCCTCAATCCCAAGGGGGCCATCTTCGCCGGCGTGCCGCTCGGGCCTACGCTGATCAAGGTCGCCTGCCTCTCCGGCGGGCTCGCGGGTCTCGCCGGTGCGATCGAGGTCATGGGCGTCAAAGGCTATGTCACGACCGACCTGTCGCCGGGCTTCGGCTATGCCGGCATCGTCGTCGCCATGCTCGCCAATCTCAATCCGATCGGCGTGATCTTCGCGGCGCTGTTCACTGCCATCATGTTCGTCGGCGCCGACGGCATGAGCCGAAGCCTGGGTATCCCGACCTATATCGCCGATGTGACCGTGGCGCTGTCGCTGCTCACCATGCTGGTGGCTTTGTTCTTCACCCAGTACAGGATCCGCCGATGAGCGTCGTCTTCGACATTCTCGCTTCCGCCGGCCTGTGGGCCGCGATCCTGCGTATCGCGACACCGCTGATCTTCGGCACGCTCGGCGCGCTGCTCTGCGAGCGTGCTGGCGTGCTGAACCTCGGTATCGAGGGGATCATGACCTTCGGCGCGATGATCGGCTGGCTGGCGGTGTTCCATGGCGCGGACCTTTGGACCGGCGTGCTGGTGGCCGCACTGGCGGGCGCCATGTTCGGCCTGCTGCACTCGGTGCTGACGGTGACGCTCGGCCTGTCGCAACATGTCTCGGGCCTGGGCGTGACGCTCTTTGCCTCGAGCTTCAGCTATTATGTCTTCCGCCTCATCGTGCCGGTGGCCGGTACGCCGCCTGTCATCACGCCTTTCCAGCCGCTTGATATTCCCGTGCTGTCTTCGCTTCCCTTCATCGGCCCGGCCCTCTTCACGCAGACCGCGCCGACCTATCTCGCGATCGTGATCGCCCTGGTCATGGCCTATCTCATCTTCCGCACCCCGGTCGGTCTCGCGATCCGGATGACGGGCGAGAACCCGCATGCCGCCGAGGCGCAGGGCGTCAACCCGATGAAGGTGCGCTACGGCGCCGTGATCGCCGGCAGCGCGCTGATGGCGGTCGGTGGGGCTTTCCTCACGCTCTCGGCCTTTAACAGCTTCTTCCCGACTATGGTGCAGGGCCGCGGCTGGATCTGCATCGCACTCGTCGTCTTCGCCTCCTGGCGGCCGGGGCGGGCGCTGTTTGGAGCGCTGCTCTTCGCCTTCTTCGACGCCTTCCAGCTGCGGCTGCAGACAGCCGTCGAGGGGGTGCCCTACCAGATCTTCCTGATGACGCCCTACATCCTCTCCATCGCAGCCCTCGCCGTCATGGCGCGGCGGGCCCGCGTGCCGCAGGCGCTGATGCAGCCCTATCGCCGCGGCGAACGATAATCGAAAGGCACCGATATGTTCGATCTGATCATTCGAAATGGGAACTTCCCCGATGGCCGCACAGGCATCGACATCGCTGTGGCCGGTGGCAAGATCGTCGCGGTCGAAAGAGCGATTGAAGGGGCCGCCGGCGAGGAGATCGATGCGACGGGCCGGTTGGTAAGCCCGCCTTTCGTCGACCCGCACTTTCATATGGACGCGACGCTGTCGCTCGGCATTCCGCGCATGAACGTGTCGGGCACCCTGCTCGAAGGCATTGCGCTTTGGGGCGAACTCAGGCCGATCGTGACCAAGGAAGAACTGGTCGACCGGGCGCTGCGCTATTGCGATCTCGCGGTCACTCAAGGCCTGCTCTTCATCCGCAGCCATGTCGATACGTCCGACCCGAAGCTGGTGACCGTCGAGGCGCTGCTCGAAGTCAAGGAGCGCATCAAGCCCTATATCGACCTCCAGCTCGTCGCCTTCCCGCAGGACGGCTATTACCGCGCCAAGGATGGCGTCGCTGCGCTCAACCGCGCGCTCGACATGGGCGTCGACATTGTCGGCGGCATTCCGCATTTCGAACGGACGATGGAGGATGGGCGGCTGTCGGTCGAGACGCTCTGCCGAATCGCTGCCGATCGCGGCCTGCCTGTCGACATACATTGCGACGAGACCGACGATCCGATGTCACGCCATATCGAGACGCTGGCTGCCGAGACCATCCGCCATGGCCTGCAGGGCAGGGTGGCCGGGTCGCATCTCACTTCGATGCATTCGATGGACAATTATTATGTCTCGAAGCTTATCCCGCTGATGGCGGAGGCCGAGATCAATGTCATTCCCAATCCGCTGATCAACATCATGCTGCAGGGCCGGCACGACACCTATCCCAAGCGCCGCGGCATGACCCGCGTCCGCGAGCTGATGGCCGCCGGCCTCAACGTCTCCTTCGGCCATGACTGCGTGATGGACCCGTGGTACTCGATGGGCTCCGGCGACATGCTCGAGGTCGGCCATATGGCCGTCCATGTCGCGCAGATGGCCGGCATCGAGGACAAGAGGAAGATCTTCGACGCGCTGACGGTCAATTCGGCGAAGACGCTAGGCCTCGAAGGCTACGGCCTCGAAAAGGGCTGCAAAGCTGACCTCATCGTCCTCCAGGCCGCCGATGTGCTCGAAGCGCTGCGGCTCAAACCCAACCGGCTTGCGGTCATCAAGGGCGGCAAGGTCATTGCCCGCACGGCACCACGCATCGGCGAACTCTTCCTCGACGGGCGGCCTGACAGAATCGATGGCGGACGGGATTACGTGCCGCGGATTTGAGTGGCGCTGGTTGCCTCAAGACAGCTGTGGCCAAAGCCGCTGTCGCCCAAGACAGCAAAAAGCCTCGGCAAAACCGAGGCTTGGCGTCCTAGAAAAACTGGAGCGGGCGAAGGGGTTCGAACCCTCGACCCCGACCTTGGCAAGGTCGTGCTCTACCACTGAGCTACACCCGCTCACTATCGACAATCCGTGTGATAGTCCGGACCGCGATGCCGCCTTGCGGCGACGGGGGCTATATGGCCCAAGGCATTTTGAAATGCAACAGAGAAATGACATTTTCGTCGAGAAAATTTGTGAGACGACGCTAGTCCGCTGAATTTGCGTGATAATTTGCCGGTGGAGGTCGTTCTCGAGCCATTGCGACCGGTTGGGAACCGTACTATCAGGGGCACGGCTTCCCTTGTGTTGGAGATGGATGGACGATGAGCGAGAATGCGGCGAAGACACCGGCGGAGCTTTTCCAATACCTGGATTCGCTCGGCATCGCGCACAGCACCAAGTACCATCCGCCGGTGTTCACCGTGGCCGAATCCGAACAGCTTCGCGACGAGATTCCTGGCGGCCATACCAAGAACCTGTTCCTCAAGGACAAGAAGGATCAGTATTTCCTGCTAACGGTCGATGAGCATGCGACAGTGGATCTGAAGACCGTCCACCAGATCGTCGGTGGTGCGTCAAAGTTCTCGTTCGGCAAGCCGGAAAAGCTGATGGAATATCTCGGCGTGATTCCGGGCGCGGTGACCGCCTTGGGCATCGTCAACGACACCCAAGGGAATGTGACCATTGTGCTCGACGCCGATCTGATGAAGAATGATATCGTCAATTGCCATCCGCTTTCCAACGACGCGACAACCTCGATTGCGAGCAGCGATCTCATCCGCTTCGTCGAGGCGACCGGTCACACCGCCCATGTCTTGAAAGTGACCGTCTGACATACGACATTCTGCGCAACCAGGCTCCCTCCAGGAGCCAAGACGCTCCCCGGGAGCGAAGACAATTCGGAGAATGATTCCATGGCCAATTCCTTTGACACGACATTCGGCGGGCAGGCGGCCGGGACGCCAAGCGCTGCTGCGCCGAGCCTCGTGAAGGACACGACGACCGCGAACTTCCAGAAGGACGTGCTTGAGGAATCGCGCCGCCAGCCAGTCCTGGTCGACTTCTGGGCGCCGTGGTGCGGGCCGTGCAAGCAGTTGCAGCCGATCATCGAGCGCGTCGTCAACGAGGGCAACGGCCGCGTCAAGCTGGTGAAGCTCAATATCGATGACCATCCCTCTATCCCTGGCCAGCTCGGCATCCAGTCGATTCCCGCTGTCATCGCCTTTGTCGGCGGTCGCCCGGTCGATGGCTTCATGGGCGCGGTGCCCGAAAGCCAGGTCCGTGCCTTCATCGACAAAATCGCTGGGCCTGTTGTGGACGAGGGTGAACTTGAGATCGAGGCCGCGCTGACCGATGCCAAGGCTGCACTCGATGCAGGCGACATTGGTGGAGCGGCCGATATCTATGGCGCCGTGCTGCAGGCCGATCCTGAAAATCTCAAGGCCATGGCCGGCATGGCAGAATGCATGATCGCCGCTGGTCAGTGGGAGAGGGCGCGCGACCTACTCGCATCGCTGCCGCCGGAGCAGGCCAAGGATGCCACGATCGTCGCACTGCTCGCCAAGCTTGGGCACATCGAGGAAGCCCGCAAGCTCGGCGATCCCAGGGCGCTCGAGATCGAGCTCAATCAGAACCCCGATAACCATGAGGCGCGGGTGAAGCTTGCCAAGATCCTCAATGTCGAGGGCGACCGCGAGGCGGCCACGGATCACCTGATTGCGATCATGCGGAAAGATCGCAGCTGGGACGATGACGGTGCGCGCAAGCAACTTCTTCAGTTCCTGGAAGTTTGGGGTTTCAAGGATCCGGCGAGCGTCGCGGCGCGGCGCAAGATGTCGTCGATCCTGTTCTCTTGAGGCAACTGAGCGTTCACGCAGGCGGAGACGAGATTGATGCAAGTGGGGAATGCGCGATATCTGACCGAAAGCGACCTGCCGGATACACTCGCGGTGTTTCCGCTTTCGGGTGTGCTGCTGCTCTCTGGCGGCCACCTGCCGCTCAACGTATTCGAGCCGCGCTATCTGGCGCTCGTCGATGACGCGCTCAAGGGCAACCGCCTGATCGGCGTGATCCAGCCAGATCTGGCCGAGACCGAAGAAAGTCCGTTGGGGAATCCGAATCTCTGCAAGGTCGGCACGATCGGCCGCATCACGACCTTCGGCGAAACCGGTGACGGGCGCTACGTCATCGATCTCGCCGGCATCTGTCGCTTTCGCGTGATAGAGGAGCTGTCCGGCAGCTATGCCTATCGCCGTGTCAAGCTCGCGCCTTTCATATCCGACCTACATGAGCCCGAGGATGATCCGGCCGTCGATCGCAACGAATTGCTGCGCGCCTTCCGTTCCTATCTCGATGCCAACAAGCTCGAGGTCGACTGGGAAGCGGTCAGCAAGACCAGCAACCGCACGCTCGTCAATTCGCTTTCGATGATGGCGCCGTTCGGTGCGCGCGAAAAACAGGCGCTGCTTGAAACTCCCGACCTCAAGACGCGATCGGAGACGCTGGTCGCCATGACCGAAATCGTGCTCGCCAAGGGCTTCAGCGACGCCGCCAAGACGCTGCAATGAGGGGAACGATGGACGTCAACATCTCCCGTCCCGACCCGAAAATGCTCGAACTCCTGGTCTGTCCTGTCACAAAGGGCCGCCTGATCTACGATCGCGAGACCAATGAACTGATTTCCGAGAAGGCAAGGCTCGCCTATCCGATCAAGGATGGCGTGCCGATCATGCTGGAATCGGAAGCGCGGCGAATCGAGGACTGATCAACCGCCGTTCTGCTTCCTGATCTGGGTCGAACTCAGCGACGACCGGGGCCCGTGGATGAAGGTCCAGGCAGGCGCGGGGATACGGGCGAGCAGGCCGGCATCGTGCTCGTCGATGCGGGCGAAATCAAAGGTGCGGGCCATCTGAGAAGAGAGGAATGACAGGGTGGAGCCAGGCCGGTCGATGACGGCGATCGGGAAGGTCATCGCGATCTTCTGCCAGTTCTGCCAGCGATGGAAGCCCTTGAGGTTGTCGGCGCCCATGATCCAGACGAAGTTGACGGCTGGATGTCGTGCCTTGATATGGGCGAGGATCTGGGCCGTGTAGCTCGACCCCAGGCTTTGCTCGAAGGCGGTGACACGGATCCTGGGATGCGGGAACATTGTTTCCGAGAGCGCGAGGCGCTCCGCGAGCGGTGCCAGGACGCGCTTGGATTTCAGAGGATTGCCCGGCGTCACCATCCACCAGAGCTGGTCGAGGCCAAGCGTGCGGAGCGCGATCTCGGCGACAAGCCGGTGGCCGTCATGCGGAGGATTGAACGAGCCGCCGAACAGGCCAACCGTCATGCCGGGCTCGACATGCGGCATGACAAGATAGCGGCGATCGATCCCCCCAGTCCCCAAGCTTACGGCCTTATCTGACCGTCGCCGCGGACCCGGTATTTGAAGGACGTAAGCTGCTCGACCCCGACAGGCCCACGCGCGTGCATCTTGCCGGTGGCGATGCCGATCTCGGCGCCCATGCCGAATTCGCCGCCATCGGCGAACTGGGTCGAGGCATTGTGGAGCAGGATGGCGGAATCGATCTCGTTGAAGAATCGCGCGACGGCGCCGGCGTCCTCGGAGATGATCGCCTCGGTGTGATGCGAGGAATATTTGTTGATGTGGGCGATCGCACCGCCAACGCCGTCGACGATGGCGACCGAGATGATCGCGTCGAGATATTCGGTCGACCAGTCTTCGTCCGTCGCCGGCTTGAGGCCGGGAAAGACCTTGAGGACGGTGGCAGAGGCTCGAATTTCGCAGCCGGCTTCGGTCAGGGCTTCCAGGAGCGGCATGAGATGCGTGCCGATCGCGGCGCTGTCGACAAGCAGTGTCTCGGCTGAACCGCAGATGCCGGTCCGACGCATCTTGGCATTGACGACGATCCTCCTGGCCATGTCGATATCGGCACTCGCATCGACATAGACGTGGCAGATGCCTTCGAGATGGGCGAAGACCGGCACACGGGCCTCGCTCTGCACACGGGCGACGAGGCTCTTGCCGCCTCGCGGGACGATCACGTCGACAGTGCCGTCGAGGCCGGTCAGCAGTTCGCCCACAGCGGCGCGATCGGCGACCGGCACCATCTGGATGGCATGTTCCGGCAGGCCGGCATCCCTAAGGCCCTTGACCAGGCAGGCATGGATGGCTTGCGACGAATGCAGCGAATCCGAACCGCCGCGCAGGATCACGGCATTTCCGGCCTTGAGGCAGAGCGCACCGGCATCGGCGGTGACATTCGGCCGGCTTTCGTAGATCACGCCGATGACGCCGAGCGGCGTGCGGACGCGCTCGATGTGAAGGCCGTTCGGGCGATCCCATTCGGCGATGACTTCGCCGACCGGGTCCTTGAGTTCGGCAATGGCGCGGATGCCGTCGGCCATCGCGCGGACGCGGTCATCGTTCAGCGTCAGCCGGTCGACGAAGGACGCGGCCATGCCGGAGGCCTCGGCATTCTCGAGGTCGAGCACATTGGCGGACAGGATCTCGTCCTTGCGATCCATGATCTCGCGGGCCATGGAGACGAGGGCGGCATGCTTGCGTTCGGCGGAAGCGATCGAGAGCGGATGGGCGGCGGCGCGCGCGTTGCGGCCGATCTGCAGCATCAGATCGCGGATGCTCTCCTTTGGCTGGTCAAGCATTGGCCTCTTCCTTGCTCTTCGCCTTGCGTCCCGCGGTCATGACGAGATCGTCGCGGTGGACCATCGCAGCCCGTCCGGCATAGCCGAGAACACCCTCTATGTCAGCGGATTTCTTACCCGCGATCAGGCCCGCTTCCTGGGCGTCATAGCTCGCGAGGCCGCGGGCGATTTCACGTCCGTCGAGGGCCAGCACAGCCACGGTATCGCCGCGGAGGAAGTCACCTTCGATACGGCGGACGCCTGCAGGCAGCAGGCTCTTGCCGGTCATCAGCGCACGCTCCGCGCCCTCGTCGATGACGAGGCGACCGGCGGGCACGAGCTTGCCTGCGATCCAGGTTTTCCAGCCCTTGACCGGTTCTGATGAGGGTGCGAACCAGCTGTGGCGCGCACCTTCCATGATGGCTTTGAGCGGATGGTCGACCTTGCCTGAGGCGATGATCATGGCACAGCCGGCATGGGTCGCGATCTTGCCGGCATCGATCTTGGTGCGCATGCCGCCGCGCGACAGTTCTGACGCCGCGCCGCCCGCCATGGCTTCGATCTCGGGCGTGATCGCCGGGATGAAGGGCAGGAACTCGGCCTTGGGGTCGAGATGCGGCGGGGCGGAATAGAGCCCGTCAATATCAGACAGAAGCACGAGCATATCGGCGCCGACCATCGTGGCGACACGGGCGGCAAGCCGGTCGTTGTCGCCATAGCGGATTTCGGTCGTCGCCACGGTGTCGTTCTCGTTGATGACGGGCACGGCTTTCAGCTTCATGAGCTGCGAGATGGTGGCGCGGGCGTTGAGGTAGCGGCGGCGCTCCTCGGTGTCGCCGAGAGTGAGCAGGATCTGGCCGGCGACGATGTCGTGTTTCGAGAGCCCCTCGGACCAGGCGCGCGCCAGGGCGATCTGACCGACGGCCGCGGCGGCCTGGCTCTCCTCGAGCTTCAGTGCACCTGCCCCGATATCGAGAACGGAGCGTCCCATGGCGATTGCGCCGGACGAGACGACCAGAACCTCGATGCGCTTGGCGGTGAGCGCCGCGATGTCGGCACACATCGCGTCGAGCCACGCCTTGCGCAGGCCCGAGGCGCGATCGACCAACAGCGCCGAACCGATCTTGATGACGACGCGGCGGCAGGCCGCAAGCGACGTCCGATCAGTCGTCATCGTCCTCGTCCCATTCGTCGTCATCATCATCCGTCATCGGCGCCATCTTGGCCTTGCGGTTGAAGTTGACGCCGCTTTCGGCGGACGGCAGTTCGGGGTTCTCGGCCTTGCTGGTCTCAATGACTTCGGCGAGTGCACGCAGGACCTCCTGCATGCCCTTGCCCGACACGGCTGAGATGGCGAAAGGCACCTGGCCGCAGGCGCGCTTCAACGCCGCCTTTTTCTTTTTCAACGTCTCGGCATCGACAGTGTCGATCTGGCTGAGCGCGACGATTTCCGTCTTATCCTCAAGGCCGGCACCATAGGCGTCGAGCTCTGCGCGGACCGTCTTGTAGGCCTGGCCGGCATTCTCCTCCTGCGCCGAAACCAGATGGAGCAGCACGCGTGTGCGCTCGACATGGCCGAGGAAGCGGTCGCCGAGGCCGACGCCTTCATGCGCGCCTTCGATAAGGCCCGGAATGTCGGCGAGCACATATTCCTTGGCGTCGACCGTGGCAACGCCAAGGTTCGGGTGAAGCGTCGTGAAGGGGTAGTTGGCGATCTTCGGCCGGGCGCGCGTGCAGGTCGCGAGGAAGGTGGACTTGCCTGCATTCGGCAGCCCGACGAGGCCGGCATCTGCGATCAGCTTCAGGCGCAGCCAGACATTCTTTTCCTCACCCGCCTGGCCTGGATTGGCCCAGTCGGGCGCCTGGTTGGTCGAGCTTCTGAAATAGGCGTTGCCGAATCCGCCATTGCCGCCCTTGGCGATGCGGTATTTCTGGCCTTCTTCGGTAAGGTCGCAGATCAGCGTCTCGCCGTCTTCCTCGAAGATCTGCGTCCCGACCGGGACCTTGAGCGTGACGCTCTTGCCCTTGGCGCCATGACGGTTGCGACCCATGCCGTGGGTGCCGGTTTCGCCCTTGAAATGCTGCTGGTAACGATAGTCGATGAGCGTGTTGAGACCGTTCACCGCTTCGACCCAGACATCCCCGCCACGACCGCCGTCGCCACCATCAGGGCCGCCGAATTCGATGAATTTCTCGCGCCGGAACGAGACGGAACCTGCGCCTCCGTCACCGGACCTTATGTACACTTTTGCCTGGTCGAGAAATTTCATCTGCGGTCGGGGGGCCTTGCCATCTCTGCGGTTGCGTGTTCGATATAGCGACAGCCGTGAAAGGTCAAAGAATATCATGAAATTCGTCAGCTTTAACGTCCAATTCGGCATTGGACTCGACGGAAGATACGATCCCAAACGCATCGTAGAGGCTGTTGAGGGGGCGGATATCATCGCGATGCAGGAGGTTTCCCGGAACTTCCCCAAAAATAGTCAGGCCGATCTGCCTGAAATTTTCGCCGGTCTTCTTCCGGACTTTTTTCACGTCTATGGCGCCGGCACCAAGACCGAAGGGGGCTCCTCTCTGGTCAATGGCCGCATGCGCATGCGCCACATCGAATTCGGCAATATGGTGCTGTCGCGCTATCCCATTCTGGCAACACGCAACATCCTTCTGCCGCGCAGCCGCACCTATGACCGGCTCAATATCCAGCGCTCGGCACTTGAATGTCTGATCCTCACGCCGAGCGGACCGATCCGCGTCTATTCCGTCCATCTCGACCATCGCGGCCCAGCCGAGCGCATCGCCCAGATCGATTTCCTGAGAGAGCATCTCGCCAATTATGCGAAGGAAGGCGGAGCGGTCACCGGCGGCATGGAATTCGGCTTTCCGGAACTTCCGCATAGCGACCACTATATAGTGATGGGCGATTTCAACATGATGCCCGAGCAGCCGGAATATGTCGCCATGGTCGGGCCGAAGGATCTCTATTACGGCCGCACGGCCACTGCTGCCTTCCCGATCGACGTGCTCGACCGGTTGGGTAAGCGCTGCGACGATGATTTCACCTGGGAGGAGCCGGGCCATCCCGATATCCGGCAATATCTGGACTATTGCTTCATCAGCGGCACGCTGGTCACGCGCCTGAAGGATGGCTGGGTGGATAGAGATTGCATCGCGTCCGACCACAAGCCTGTCTGGGTGGAGATGCAGTAGGCGAGGGCGGATCGCTCCGCCCTCATTTGCTTACATCGGCATATAGCCGCCGAAGGTCAACTCGGTCGTGATCAGCCGGACGCTTGCGGCGCGGCTGTGGGAATAGACATCCTCGACGCCGGTGACGTCGAAGCCGAGCTTGCCCTGGATGCGGAGCGAAGCCGGATTGTCGGCCATCACCGACGAGAACAGCGTCTCGCCCATCATGACCGAGAAGAACCGGGCGACGATGGCATTGACGGCATCGGTCATGACACCCTTGCCCCAATGCGCTTCGGCCAGCCAGTAACCGAGGTGCCAGCCGGTGCGATCACCGGCCTCGCGCCATTCGATCGAGACAAGGCCGACCAGCCGGTCGGAGACATTGCCGTTGGCCGCCTCGATCTCAGGTGCAAGGATTGCGCGGACGCCACCCAGCGTGATCGCGAAGGTCCAGGCCTGGGGACGGGAGTCGGCGCCGGGACCATCGATCGAAGCGAGCCAGTCTTCCGCATCCTCGAGATGATAGGGTTGCGGAACCCTGACCAGCATCCTGGCGACCTTGTAATTGGCAAGCCCTTCGGTGATCGCCTCGGCATCACGGGCCTCGGGCCTGCGCAGCGTCAATCGGCCGGTCCGGATCAAGGGCTGCCGCGGCAGCGTCCGGATACGGTCGAGATCGGCGAAGGGCAGGGGCGGGACGGCGAAGGTTTCCCTATGCTCGACAAGTGCGGTCATCTCGCACCTCCCCAGCTTCTGAGCGAACCCCAGGTCTTGCGGTCCAGCCGGAACCATTCGACCGCCACCATGCCGCCGAGCGCCAAGGAACCGGCCATGCCGGTGCCCTGGAACTGAAAGCCGCACTTCTGGATCACCCGCCGCGAGGCGATGTTCATCACCCGGCAACGCGCATCGATGAAGTCGACATCGAAGTGGCGGAAGCCGAAATCGATCAGGGTCTGCGCGGCTTCCGTCGCAAAACCCCGGTTCCAGTAGGGCTCGCCGATCCAGTAGCCGAGCTCGAGACCTCGACCGGTGTCATGCGCTTCAAGCCCGCAGGCGCCCATAAACTGCTTTGTCTCACCAAATGTGACCGCGTAGACGCATTTGCCCATCGCGCCCGAGGCAACACGGGAGACGAAGTTTTCGGCGTCTTTGGTCGTGTAGGGGTGCGGCATGCGCGACACCATGGCGGCGACACTCATGTTGTTGGCGAGATGGGCAATTGCGTTGGTATCAGCCATCTCAGGAGCACGCAGAACGAGGCGCTCGGAAACGAGGATGGGCGACGAGAGTTCCAGCGGCAGCGGCCGCATCTCACTTCTGAAGCCGCCTTGGCTTTGGCTTTCCTTCATTTGGGTTTGCATTGTGACCTCCTGGGTTTATCGCAAACGAAAAGGGACGGTGGATGTCCCCACCGTCCCTTTTGAAACCTGGAGGTCTTGCGACCTGAAGTGTCAGCCGGGCCAATGAGGCGCCGGCTGTTTAGAGAGCTCCGGCTTACTCTGCTGCTTCCGCGGTTTTCGGCATAATGGACACGTATACTCGGCCATTCGCCTTGGTGCGGTAATTCACGGCGCCATCGGTGAGTGCAAACAGGGTATGGTCTGTGCCCATGCCGACATTGGCGCCGGGATGCCACTGCGTACCGCGCTGGCGAACGATGATGTTGCCGGGAATTACGGCTTCGCCGCCGAACTTCTTGACGCCGAGACGCTTGGAATTGGAATCGCGACCGTTACGCGACGAGCCGCCAGCTTTTTTGTGTGCCATGGTGTTACTCCTTGTCCTCTAACCTTATGCCGCGATCGTCAGAATGCGGACGGTGGTGAAATGCTGGCGGTGGCCCTTCTTGCGCTTGGAATTCTGGCGGCGGCGCTTCACGAAAGAAATGGTCTTCCGCGTGCGGCCCTGGCCGACGACTTCCGCAGTCACGACAGCGCCGGCTACAAACGGCGCGCCGATCTTGGCGCTGGCACCCTCGCCAACAACGAGGACTTCTGTGAATTCGATCTTTGCACCGGCTTCGCCTTCCAGTTTTTCGATCTGGATGACGTCGTCTGCAGCAACCTGGTACTGCTTACCGCCGGTCTTGATGACTGCGAACATTTTTTATCCTTTCATGTTCTGTGCACCGCCTCGGGTGAAACCTCTAAAGGCTTCGGTCGGGCGGTCTTTTTGTTCAGTCGGTTGGTCTGAAGCGGAGCGAACCCCGCCGGTGAGATATGCCCTGATTCCCGCCTTGCGGCAAACACCAAAACATGCCGCGAACGCATCTGTCCGCAGTTTTCCGCCCATGCGTGTACGCGAGGCCATTATTTCTGTCAAGCTGACCTGATGCGATGAAACGGAAATTTCAGTACCATTACCGCTTGCACTCGCGATTTTTCATCGCTGTATCGCGCCGACGCTTCGCCCAAAAGCCCGACCGGCTGCCACTGGGGCGAAAGCGAATGCGGAGAGGTGATGGAGTGGTCGATTGCACCGCACTCGAAATCTGCCCTTGCTTGGTTGTGGTCGCTGTCTTTCCCTTTGAGTATTTGCGAAAAGATCGAGAAAGGTCAGGAGTTTAGCCAACTGACCCCTCCCTCTGACGTCGATAAGCGGTGGTCTTGCAAAGCATGGGCCACAAAATAGGCACGACACCCGCTGACAATTGGCGAGAAACTTTATGCCGTCCTTGTTTGGCTCTGGTTCTTTCTAGCGTTCCCTCCTCTCACCTCATGGCCATGGCTTGTCCCGCAAGAGTGACGAGCATCTCAGGGCCTTGCTTCAAGCACCATGTTGAAGGGCGTCTCGGCGGCGCGGCGAACCCGGCTGAATCCACCGGCATTGAGCACTTCGGTCAGTTTCTTCTGGCCAGCCTGGGCGCCGAGGGTTGCGCCCACTTCCTGGCCGAGTGAGGCCGGCACACAGGTATTGGTCGAGGCGGCGTAGAAGATCCGGCCGACGGGGTTGAGGTTCTCGGAGAGGCTATCGCCGGCCATCGGCTCAACCAGCATCAGCGTGCCGTCCGGTTTGATCCGTTCGCGAATGTGGCGCACCGCCCCGACCGGGTCGCCCATGTCGTGGAGGGCGTCGAACATGGCAACGAAGTCGTATCCGGTGCCCGAAAAATCTTGCGCTCTTGCCGTCTCGAAATGGAGATTTGCGTGACCGTTGGCATGGTTTCGAGCGTGCGAGATCGAGGCGTCGTGAAAGTCGACTCCCAGGAATTCCGAGTTGGTGAACCGCTCGGCCATGATGATGGTTGAGGAACCGTAGCCGCAGCCAACATCGGCAACCTTGGCGCCACGTTCCAGCTTCTCGACTACGCCGTCGAGCGCCGGAAGCCAGCTTTGGAGCAGATTGGCCCGATAGCCTGCGCGGAAGAACCGATCGGTGCCGCAGAACATGCAGTTGCAGCGCTCCGTCCAGGAAACACCACCGCCATGGCGGAAGGCGTCGCGAAGCTTGTTGCGATCCGCGAAGATCGCGTCGAGCGCCTGGAAGCCGCCAGCAACATTGGCCGGGCTTTCGTCGATCGCGAACACCATTGCCTGCTCCGGCGTCATCGAGAACTTGCCGGAGTCAGCATGGTAGGTAACAAAGCCCGACGCCGCCTGCGCGGACAGCCATTCCCGCACATAACGTTCATGCGTATCGGTGTGGGTCGCAAGTTCCACCGAGGTCATTGGTCCCTCGGCCGCGAGCTTTCGGTAGAGATCGAGTTCGTCTCCGAGAATGACGAGTGCGGAATTCTGCGCCGCGCCGAGCTCGTTCACAACAGTGCCGAGCAGGGCGTAGAGACCCTCCATATTGATATCCATGGCAAAAGCCTTTCGTTCGGCCGGCGCAAATGCACGGCCGCTTGTTGAGGTTGTTTTGAAGTTGGACGCTTTGGCCCGCGACTTGTCGCGAGCGGCTTGCGTCAGAAGATGAAACCGCTCCCGCGTGATCGGGAGCGCTCATCGAGTGCCGGCGATGCCCGAAAGACAGCCGGCCGTCTGTCATTGGCCGCTGAATTCCTTCTTGAACGTGTCGAAGTCGACCTGCATGCCATTGATCACCGTGCTCCAATGGCGGACATAGGCGGCCTGGGTCACGGCTTCAGCGATCTCCTCCTGCGAGGCGCCCGCCTTCTTTGCCATCTCGGTCTCGAGCCAGATGCAATACTGGCAAGGGATCTGCGCCGCGACGGCGAGGTTGATCAGCGACTTGGTCTTGGTGTCGAGTTTGTTCTCGGGGCTGGCGAGAAGTCCCTTGGTCATCTGCCACGCACCGCTGACGGCGTGCTTCGGATAGGATTTCATGTAACTCGGCACGAAGCCGAGGGTCTTGGTGATGTCCTGATAGGTTGCCTCGGATTGCGTCTTTGCATCCTGGGCGGGAGCCGGCTTGGCGCCGCCGATGAGGGTCAACGCGGTTGCGACGATGATTGCGAAGTTCTTCAATTGCATATCCTTCATAAGGTTCACGTGGGAGCACGCGGGGCTGGGAGCGCCCCGCGTGTCCCGGTTGTCGATGCCGCCGGCTGTGGCGTTCTGAACAATCGTTTCAGACAGGACCCATCGAGCCGCTCGGTTCGGAACGTCTTTTACGCATTGCAATGCAGGGTCGGCAGAGGCAGAATGGCCGTCATGAAGCCGATTGAGCCATCAAGTGCAGATGTGAAACGCTCGACCAGCGTCAGCATCGTCGCGTTCCGGGAATGCGATCCCTCGATCATCTACGGGATCTACGACACGCTCTGGACGGCGGGCTCGTTTTGGCGCAGCAACACCAACGAACCGGTCAGCGAGGTGCTCTTCACGCCGCGCATCGTTTCAGCGGAACCAGGTCCGCTCACGCTGATCACCGGTGTCAGCATCGTCCCGCAATTCACTGTCGATGATGTAGAGGACACCGATATCGTCATCGTCCCCAATATCGTCGTCGACTCACCAGAAATGTTGAGGGGGCTTGACCGCAGGCTGCTCGACTGGATCCGCCGGATGCATGAGAACGGCGCACTGGTTTGCGCCACGTGTGGCGGCTCGTTGGCGCTGGCCGAAGCCGGCTTGCTGGAAGGTCATGCCGCGACCACCCATTGGCTGTTCGTGCCTTTGTTCCGCACCCAGTTCCCGAAGGTCACGCTGCATGAGGAGCGCATCCTGGTGCAGTCGGGGCCGAACCATTCGCTGGTCTGCGCCGGCGGCGCATCCTCCTGGCAGGACCTCACGCTCTTCCTCGTCGCCAAGCGCGCCAGCACCGCCGAGGCGATCCGGATATCGAAACTCTTTCTCTACCAGTGGCACCGCGACGGCCAGCTTCCCTACGCCTCCATGGCCGCCAATGTCGGCCATGGCGACGCGGTGGTGGAGAAATGCCAGTCCTTCGCGGCTATGAACTACACGTCAGGCGAGATTCTCGCCCAGATGCTAAAGCTCTCCGGCCTTCCCAAGCGCTCCTTCGACCGCCGGTTCCGCAAGGCGACCGGCTACGCACCCCTCGAATATGTCCAATGGCTGAGGATCGAGGAAGCCAAGCAGATGCTGGAGAGCGACGAGCGGCCGATCGAAGAGATCGCCGAGGAGGTCGGCTATTCCGATCTCTCCTCTTTCCGCCGGCTCTTCCGCAAGCTCAGCGGCCTGACGCCCGGCGACTACCGACGGCGCTTCCGGTTACCAGAGACGATAGAGCTGGAGCTAGGAATTGGAGCTCGCGACAAAAAGGGCAGATGGTAATTGCCCCAGTTCCGCGTCGCGCCTGGACTTGTTCAATCGGAAGCAAGCACTCGCTAGAATCTATCGTTCGCGGCCAAAGCGCTCGCCCAGCACTTCCATCAAGACGGTCTGATAGTGATATCTCTGTTGACGGAGCCAAGCGATTGCCGTTGAGCAATTGGTCTGGTCTGCCATCTCGGCCTTGAAATCTCTACCGAGAAGCGTGTTGCCGGGGGATCCCAGCGTGGCGGTTAGGTTGTCTGCCAATTGGTCGGAGAACGGGAGCAGTTCGTTATACGTTGAGTTTGAGTCTGCGCCACGGGGATGCCTCACGAAGAGCCCGACCTTGGCCCTGTTCGGAGGGCGCCCGCTGACCCCGCAACCATGCGTGAGGGGCGACATGAACAAGCCCGTTGAGACGATCGAATTTCGCCCCAATGAAGGCGAAGGCCAGCGGCCACTAGAACGGCTCCCAGCAGGTTGCGCCGATGCTCTTGCCGGTCGGGCAATCCAGCACAAGAGGTTTCATATCGTTAAGGTTTGAGATCATGACGATGAAGTCT
>NZ_JBYCZP010000019.1:0-105624 GCF_057586295.1 Rhizobium sp. SRI_017
GAGCGTTGCGGAACCAGTCCGCATCGTAGCCGCGGTCTGCGAGCAGATCCTTTGCGCCTGGCAGTCGCTCGAGCAGGTGGCGCGCGCCTTGTAGTCACTGGTCTGGCCGGACGTCAGAAAGAGCAGCAAGGGGCTGCCCAAGCCGTCCGTGACAGCGTGCAGCTTGGAGTTCAGGCCGCCTTTCGTACGTCCGATACAGCGGGAAAGAGCCCTTTTTTAGCAGGCTGGCTGCGGTGCGATGAGCTTTGAGATGCGTGGCATCGATCATCAACCTGTCGGGCTGCCTCGCCGTTCACGCGAGCGCCTCGAAAATCCGGTTGAACACGCCGAGTTCGCTCCATCGCAGGAAACGATTGTAGAGCGTCTTGTGCGGACCGTATTCCTTCGGCGCGTCCTTCCACTGAAGTCCATGTTTCAGCACGTAAATAATGCCGCTGGGACCACGCGTCGGTCGTCGACGCGAGGGAAGCCGTGGGCCACTGGGAAGTACGGTCTGATCCGACCAGATTGCGACGGCGTCAGCAAAAACAAATCACTCATGGCAGTTTCTCCTGCCATCAGTGAATCAAAAACACGCAAAATGAAAAGCGCGTTAATCAATAGGGCCTGAGCCTAATCAGCTTGTTGACCGTGACAGATGACAAGAGATCGGCTTCACCCAATTTCTCTGCGCTGTCGGCGGCTTCAACGAGCGTCAACTTGCTGTACTCGGCCTTCTTGTGAGCGTTGGACGGTACGCGAAACAGGACCGACTTGAATTTTCGCCCATCGGCCTTGCTGCATGCGCCGATGGGGTTTGTCTCCGCAAGCCGCGGTGAAAGCTTCTAACGCGGCCTCGTGTTCATCTCGAGTGATCGTCGTCCATTCCTTGACGCGAAGCTTCTTCGCAAACCATTCCGGCGCGACGTCTGATAGCTTGGGGCCTGCGGCCGACGCGAGCGCAATGGCATTTTGTGCCGCAACGGGTTCGCCTATCGTCTCCCGCAAGACTGGCTCACGAGTGTGCCTGACGACTTCCTTGAGCGCTGCTTGCTTGGCCAAAAGAAGATTGCGGGCTTGCAGCGTGTCTCCGGCAGCCGCCGACAGAAACTGCCGGACATCGCCGCGGGTGAGGGCACGTCCTGTCGCCTCGAGCTCACCGACCCACTCCTGCCGTATACAATAGCTGAGGAATGGATCGAGGTCCCCGTTATGCAGCAGGTGTCGAGCGTACTCTGTTTCAGGAATCTGAATTAGCAGTCCAGACCCGACCTTGCCCGAATCTTGTTCGGCTTCAGCGCCGCTCGCATGCGAACGTCGTCTTCGATGATTCTTGCCCGCACCAGACCCGGTGACAGCGCCTCAGTTGACTGAGCCACACGAAAATTGTCGGCCAAGGCATCTGACTTCATGAGCTTGCGTTGCTGCTCAAAGTAGTCGTCAATTTTTCGTGGCTTCCACGCGATAGCGCCGAATGGCTTCGACTTCATCACCTGTTCTGAGAGGTCTCAGTATCTCCTTGCGCTTGAGGAACGCCTGTAGTTCGCCGGGTACCACCCTGCGAATCTGATAGGTCTTGCCTCTTTTGAAAAATCCAGCGTCCATCTTACACATAAATGTATTCGCTCCAATTCTGTAGCAAGAACTGCAGCAGTCAAGACGCGCAAACCCCTGCAAACCAGCAGGTTCAGGGTTTCCAATGGCTTAGGAGAAAATTGGTGGAGCTAAGCGGGATCGAACCGCTGACCTCTTGCATGCCATGCAAGCGCTCTCCCAGCTGAGCTATAGCCCCATCCGGTCCCCGGAGGGAGGAGGTGTCACCGAGGCGCTTCGGCTTCGGTGGCGGGTTATTACTTCTGCTTTTCCGCGTTGGCAAGCAGGAAATCGGGCGAGGCGGAGAAAAATCTGCCTCGCCCGATATAAAATCAGACTTCTTCGTCGTCGCCGGGCACGCCGATGAGGCCGGTCATGTCGTCGTCCTCCTCGTCTTCGTCCTGTTCGAGGAATGTGTCGTCGTCGTCATCGCCGATATCGACATCGTCGTCGCCGAGGTCGGGCAAGTCTTCGCCGGCCGCGGCTTCCTCGTCGGCATCCTCCAGCGACACGATCTCGACGCTCTCGTTCTCGGTATCGACTTCCGGCACTTCCTCCTCCTCGGCCACCTTCTCGAGAATGGCGGCAACCGAGGTCTCGGCGAAGAAGGAGAGCGGGTAGCTCTTGCCCGTATAGGGCGATACGACCGGATCCTTGTTCAGGTCGTAGAATTTCTTGCCCGTTTCCGGGTCGATGCGCTTGGTACCAAGTTCATTCTTAGCCACGTGTGGACCTCTTGATCGTCATGCCGCATTCGGCGGACCGGTCGTGCCGGCCGAGGGTAAAAAATGGGTGCTGAGCCCATAGCGATGTTGTGCGCGCCTGTCAAAGCCTAAGAATGCTGAGGGTTCGGCATTTTGCAACAACGGTGATGACCGGCAAAAAGCTTTGTGTTAACGAGCGGCCGGCTTCTCGCGGGGAGGGTGCTCTCCGCTCTGTTGTTCGCCCGATCGTTCAAAGGACTTTTTCATGTCGCATGCAGGCACACCGGCACCGGCCACGGCCCGGAAATCCGAAAATCTCAAGGGCACCGTTCGCATCCCGGGCGACAAGTCGATCTCGCATCGCTCCTTCATGTTCGGCGGACTGGCAAGCGGCGAAACCCGGATATCAGGCCTGCTCGAAGGCGAGGACGTCATCAACACCGGCAAGGCGATGCGTGCCATGGGCGCGAAGATCGAAAAGGTCGGTGACACCTGGATCATCCAGGGCACTGGCAATGGCGCGCTCCTCGCCCCCGAGGCCCCGCTCGATTTCGGCAATGCCGGCACCGGCTGCCGCCTGACCATGGGCCTGGTCGGCGTCTATGATTTCTCCTCGACCTTCATCGGCGACGCCTCGCTTTCCTCGCGCCCGATGGGCCGCGTGCTGAACCCGCTGCGCGAAATGGGTGTGCAGGTCGAGGCCCAGGCCGGGGACAAGCTGCCGGCCACGCTGCATGGGCCCAAGACGCCGAACCCGATCACCTACCGCGTGCCGATGGCTTCGGCCCAGGTGAAGTCCGCCGTGCTGCTTGCCGGCCTCAACACGCCGGGCATTACCACAGTCATCGAGCCGGTCATGACCCGCGATCACACCGAAAAGATGCTGCAGGGATTCGGCGCCAATCTCTCCGTTGAGACCGACAAGGAGGGTGTCCGCACCATCTGGCTCGAAGGGCGTGGCAAGCTGAGCGGTCAGGTCATCGATGTGCCGGGCGATCCGTCCTCCACGGCCTTCCCGCTGGTGGCTGCGCTGCTGGTGCCGGGCTCCGACGTTACTATCCTCAACGTGCTGATGAACCCGACCCGCACCGGCCTCATCCTGACGCTGCAGGAGATGGGTGCAAATATCGAGGTCATGAACGCGCGTAATGCCGGCGGCGAGGATGTCGCCGACCTCCGCGTGCGTCATTCCGAACTCAAGGGCGTAAACGTGCCGGCCGACCGCGCGCCGTCGATGATCGACGAATATCCGGTTCTCTCGGTCGCCGCGGCCTTTGCCGAGGGCGCGACGACGATGATTGGCCTCGACGAACTCCGCGTCAAGGAATCGGACCGGCTCGCAGCCGTCGCGCGCGGACTGGAGCTCAACGGTGTCGACTGCACCGAGGGCGAGACCTCGCTCGTCGTCCGTGGCGTTCCCGGTGGCAGGGGGCTGGGCAACGCGAGGGGCGAGGCGGTTGCGACCCATCTCGACCACCGCATCGCCATGAGCTTCCTCGTCATGGGCCTCGCCTCCGAGCATCCGGTCACGATCGATGACGCCCGCATGATCGTCACGTCCTTCCCGGAGTTCATGGACCTGATGGCCGGCCTCGGCGCGAAGATCGATCGGTAAGGTATGGATCCGCAGGCACCTGCGTCGCATTTCGCAGTCGCGTGCCGCATCATCCGACACGCCGCCACCATCGTTCTCCTGACGATTCTGACCCAGATCGGCGGGGTCCTATGGTTCGTGGCGCTGCTTCTCAGGCGATTCCTGCCTTCACGGCGACCAACGCTCTTCCTGCTTCTCTTCGTAGCACTCTACGCCGCCGCGACGCTTGTGACGCAACAGCTTGCGCCGCTCACGGGTCGTGTCGCCTTGCCCTGCTTTGCCGGCAAGGATGCGTCGCTGGCCGTCCGCTCGCCGTTCTTCTGCATGCTCAGTCGCAACTATGTCACGGCCGAACTGGCGGAAGCGGCGCAAGCCTATGCCGACCACATGGCGCAGACCTTCCCCGGCACTAAGACATTGGCGCTCGACGCCAACTTTCCTTTCTTCACCGGCTTCCCGCTGATCCCGCACCTGTCGCATGACGATGGACGCAAGCTCGATCTTGCGCTCTATTACCAGGACGCGGAGGGGAATTTCCGCAATGGCGAGACGCGTTCGCCGATCGGCTACTTCGCCTTCCAGGAGCCGGGTGTGAATGCACCTCAGCCGTGCGCGGATCGTGCCCGCTGGATGACGTTACGCTGGGATATGGGTTGGCTGCAGGGCGCCTTTGCGGATTGGCAGATCGAGCCGCAACGCATGCACGAGGCGCTGCGCTGGCTGTCGACCGAGGGGCAAAATCATGGCATCGGCAAGATTTTCATCGAGCCGCATATTCCCGCAAGTCTCGGCATTTCGAACGACGTGATCCGCTTCCAGGGATGTCGCGCCGCTCGCCACGACGACCACATTCATATTCAGCTCCGTTGATGGCTGACATCCCTCACGGCCTGCGCTAGAACCTCCTCGACAGATCGAGGAGACACCATGTTGAAACTCTTCTACGCCCCCGGGACTTGCGCTTTGGCATCCCGTATCGCACTCGAGGAAGCCGGTGCGGAATACGAGATTGCACGCATCAACTTTGCCCAGAACGAACAGCGCAGCGCGGAATATCTCAAGATCAATCCGAAGGGCCGTGTGCCGTCTCTTGTGACCGACAAGGGTATCCTCACCGAGACGCCGGCGATCCTGGCCTATATTGCCCAGACCTTCCCGGCGGCGAAACTTGCCATGCTCGACGATCCCTTCGAGTTTGCCCGCCTGCAGGCCTTCAATACCTATATCGCCTCGACCGTGCATGTGAACCACGCCCATGGCCGCCGTGGCGCGCGCTGGGCGAATGAGCAGTCGTCCTTCGACGACATGAAGGCCAAGGTGTCCGAGACTATGGCAGCCTCGATGCGGCTGATCGAGCTCGATTTCTTCGAAGGCCCCTGGGTCATGGGCGAGCAATACACCGTGGCCGACCCCTATCTCTTCACCATGTCCGGCTGGCTCGAAGGGGACGGCGTCGATATCGGCGACCTGCCGATCATCAAGGATCACTACGAGCGCATGCGCGAACGCCCGGCCGTGCAGCGCGCGCTCGCGGAAGTCTGAGCCTCTGCGGCATGGGCAGCGCCGCTGACAACATTATCGGTCTCTACGACCGCAATGCCGCGCTCTGGGATTCGTCGCGTGGCAAGACGCTGTTCGAAGCAGCCTGGCTCGACCGCTTTCTGGCGCTAATCCCGTGTGGTGGCACGATCCTCGACATCGGCTGCGGTTCGGGGGAACCGATCGCTCGCCACGTCGTCCAACGCGGTTATCGCGTCACCGGCATCGACAGTTCGGAGACGCTGATCGCACTTTGCCGTCAGCGAATGCCGGACAACGACTGGCATGTCGCCGATATGCGCCGGCTCTCTCTCGGGGCAAGGTTCGATGGGCTTATCGCCTGGGACAGCTTCTTCCATCTCACGGTCGAAGACCAGCGCGTGATGTTTCCAGTCCTCCGCGCCCATGCCGGCGCCGGCGCGCCACTGATGTTCACAAGCGGTCCCGATCATGGCGAGGCCATGGGCGAGTTTGGTGACGAACCACTCTATCACGCGAGCCTGGCGCCTGGGGAATACCGCGCCCTGCTCAACGCCAACCACTTCGAGGTCGTCGACTTCCGGGCGGAGGATCCGGACTGTGGCGGCCATACGATCTGGCTTGCGCGGGTTGCGGACTGAGCCTGTCTCTGGTCTTCTGCAGGCGCTTGAATCAGGAGACCATCATGACCGCTCTTACCCTCCCCCAGGACGGCAGCTGCCGCTGCGGTCGTGTAAAGCTTCGCATCTCCAAGGCGCCGCTTCTGGCGATGGCCTGCCATTGCACGGGCTGCCAGAAGATGAGCTCGAGCGCCTATTCACTCTCTGCCGCGGTTCCCGCAGATGGCTTCGAAGTGACCGAAGGCGAACCCGTCATCGGCGGCCTTCACGGCGCCGCACGGCATTACTTCTGCGGTCATTGCATGACCTGGATGTTCACCCGGCCCGATGGCATCGACTTCTTCGTCAATCTCCGCCCGACCATGCTGGATCACCCCAGCTGGTTCACGCCCTATGTCGAGACCTATACCGACGAGAAGCTGCCCTGGGCGACCACCGCTTCCAAGCACAGCTATCCAAAGTTTCCGGCGATGGAGGAATATGAGGAGCTGATAAAGGGCTATTCGGCGACGATCCTCTGAATTTCTGTGCCGCAGCGGGAAAGCCTTTCTTAACGATCATCAAGTTTCGAATTCTTCATTTGGATAATACCGACAATTTGAAGTACCCGCTTTCGGGTTGATTAAGCCGCGCCACCTAAGGTTTCATGCAGTGATGACGCAGGCCCGCCAGCCGCGCATTGCACGGGCGTTTGCGATGAGTTTACGGGGGCGCAATGAAGAACATACCAGAAGCCGGCTTTCATTGGCGAGCGGAGGCGGACGGCACGATTCTCTACCGGGTCAACGAGCATACACCGACCTATGTGATCTCGCGCGGCGAACTCGACCGCATTACCAATGCCGCCGAGCTTGTCGCCGCAGCGCTGTTCGCCAGCATCGCGTTCACCTTTGCCTTCAATGGCCACTGGTGGCTGACCGGCTTCCGCACGCCGGAATTTGCCTTTCTGATCGTGTCGATCATGGTGATCCCCGCCATCCTGATCGGCAACCTCGCCCGTATCAGGCACCAGGTCCTCTCGCGCGCCCCTCGGGCGGCGCGGGACATCGAAATCTTCGCGCTGGCAGAGTCGATCAACCTCGGCGCGCGCTATCTTACGCGCAACGTCGCCTCGTTCTGGCTCTGGCTGGCCAATGCCGTGCTGCTGTTCATCGGCTGCGAGCTTGCGATTGCAACCGTTCGCTTCCTTCGCGCGCCGGCCGCGGAGATCATGGGCAGCCATCGGCCCGGCCCGCTCGACGGCCTGTTCTATCTCGGCTTCGTGCTGTTTATCGTCTATGTGCTGACCGAAGAACTGTTCAGGCGCCGCAAGGTGAAGGCAGCCCCCTAGCGGCCATCGTCGTGCTGATAGCATCATGAGTGGCGGAGGCTGACCGAATGTCGGCGTCCGCAAATTGGTTTGTCGAAGGTTTGATATTGGTCTCGGCCAAGATCGTGCTATCCTGCCTCAAATCGGCATAGGCAGGTGCGGCGTCGGCCGTGCGCTACCCAGCGCCAAAGTCCACTCGGTCTTTCGCCTATCCGTATATTTTCATGGTCAAACTTCAGCCTCACGAGGCCGTGCTCATCCGGCGTGTCTACGACGCCATCAGCCAGGAATCCTGGTTCAATCTAAACGCGATCACCGAACGGGAACTGCTGAAGCTGATCCTCAGCAACTATGCTGAAGCCTTCAAGGACGAGGCGGCACTGCTGCTGACCTGCCGTGAAGAGGCGCGCGGCAGGTTCGCGAAGATGCGCTAGATCGTTCGGGCTATTTCCGCACGCTCGCCACGCCGAAGCACATTGCGAAGACAAGCACGATGATCCCGATCGAGATCGGTCCCGCCTGCGACGAGATGGCCTGCATGGCCGTACCGAACACCACCGTGCCGCTCGCACTTCCCACCGAATAGGCCAGCGCGAAGGCAGCACTGCCCGCCACCAGCATGCCACCGGAATATTTGTCGCCAAGCAGCGTCAGCGCCGCGGTGTAGAGGCCGAAGCTTGCGGTGCCAACCAGCGCGAGATCGATGAAAATCGCCGTCTGTGACGTGAGCGACGGCAGGCAGAGGAAGCCGCCCGCCGTGACCAAAGCTGCTCCCAGCGTCACCGTCTTGCGGTCGAACTTGTCGAGCAGGTAGCCGAACAGCGGCTGCGCCAGCGCGGTTGGCAGTGCCAGCATCGTGACCGAAACGGCAGCGAAGGACGGCGAGTATCCAAGCTCGGTGAAGTAGAGCGGAAGCCCCGAGACGGCGGCGATGTCGGCAAAGCCGAACACAAGGACCATGGCCACAAGCACGGGGGCTGCGACGACGAACTGCATGAACATGCCGGGCTGCGAGGCAGCCGGCGATGTGTAGGTCTTTCGGCTGAGGATGACGGTGACGAAGGCGACAAACGCGACATAGACGGCGAGCAGCGCGAAGGCGAAACCGTCCTCCATGCCGAACAGCGGGATGGCCAGCGGGCCCGCCGCAAAGCCCGCGCACATGCCGCCGCCGAACAGGCCGGACACGCGCCCGCGGATGCGATCGGGGCAGGCGGTGTTGAGCCAGGCTTCGCTGGTCATGAAGATGATGCTGGCCGAGACGCCGAGGAAAAAGCGTGCGATGAACCAGACCCAGAGCGCATCGAAGCTCGCAAAGGATGCGAGGCTGGCGGAGACGCCGACAAGCGCGCTGATGATCAGGCGGTGGCCGTTCATGACTGAGGTGATCGGGCCGATCAGCAGCGTGGAAACGCCGACGCCAACAGCGAAGACGGCGCCATTCAAGCCGATCACCGAAGTCGAGATGCCGCGATCAGCCAGCACCAGGGAGATCAGCGGATAGGTCAGGCCCTGCGAGACGCTGAAGGCCGTCACGCCGAAAACCACGACGGCAATCGCCGCCCAGTCGGCATCGACAACCCTGTTTTCAGCGATGTTCATGGCGACCTCCTGCATCGGCAATGCCCAGCTATCAGGTTATTGGGCAAATGGATAGCTGGGTCGGGAGCGCAAAATTTTAGCAATACTAAAAATCCGCTTGACAACAAAAAGTCCTTCCATAGATTGAAGTAATACTAAAAAAGAGGGGCAGGGTTTGAACCAGATCAAACCAGACGCCGCACCTTCCATGGCGGAGCCGGACCTGGCGCCGCTGGGCGAGCGGCTGCGCGTTCGGCGCAAGGAATTGAAGCTGACTTTGCAGGACGTGGCCGACAAGGCCGGGTTCTCCGTCGGTTTCATCTCGCAGATCGAACGTGGCATCACGGTTCCGTCGCTGACCTCGCTCGTGGCGGTCTGTCGGGCGCTGAAGCTCGAAATCGGCTCCTTTTTCCAGCAGCCAAGGGGCAACGATCCGGTGACGCGCCACGATAGCCGCCCGGTCTACGGCCTTGCGCAGAATGGCCAGACTGCGGTGACCTACGAGCGGCTGTCCGCATCCTTCCCAGGCAATGTGTTGCGCTCGACCCTGATCCACGAGCCGCCCGGCTTCCGAAGCGAACCGATGAGCCATGAGGGCGAGGAGATTTTCTACATCGTGTCGGGCGAACTGACGCTCGAGCTCGATGGCGAGCGCATGATCCTGGAAGCGGGCGACACCGTCCATTTCCCGTCCACCCGCACCCATGCCACCTGGAACCATACGACCGAACCGACGACCATTTTCCACACCTGCACGATGGACGTCTTCGGCGATGGCATTCCCAACGGAGATCCGCAGACGAGCCTGGCAGTGAACCGGGCCGTCCACCGGCGCAGTGCACCGAAGAAGCCTAAAGTCATCAAGGGGAACTAAAATGAAGACCAGATTCAGACTGCTTACGGCTGCCTTTCTGGCCGCCGCCTCCATTCATTCCTACGCGGCCGCCGAAACCGTGCTGCGTCTCGACGAAGTGCCAGTCGGCGAGATCGATCCGGCCAAGGCCACCGACTATGCCGACAGCGTCCTGATGTTCAATCTCTATGACACGCTCGTCATCCCCAAGCAGGGCCAGCCGGGTTACGACCCGTTCCTCGCCACGAGCTGGGAAAGCGACGGCAAGACCTATACGTTCAAGCTCCGCACCGATGTGAAGTTCCAGAGCGGCAATCCGCTGACAGCTGAGGACGTTGTCTTCTCCTTCGATCGCATGAAGAAGCTTGGCCAGGGCCTGTCCTATCTCTTCACCAATGTCGAGAAGGCGGAGGCCGTCGATGCCGCGACTGTGAAGTTCACGCTGACGCAGCCCTATGCCCCCTTCGTCTCCGCGCTCACCCGCCTTCCTGTCGTCGACAAGAAACTGGTGCTGGAGAATCTCGGCGAGGGCGAAGGTGAGATGAAGGATTGGGGCCAGGCCTATCTCTCCGGCCATGCCGCCGGCTCGGGCGCCTACAAGCTCGTCTCGCACAATCCGCAGGAAGAGACGGTCATGGCCAAGAACACGGCCTATTTTATCCCGATCTCAGCCAAGGCGCCGGACACCGTGCGTTACCGCTATGGCCTCGAGGCCGCGACCGTGCGCACCCTGATCGCCCAGGGTGAGCACGACATATCCTCGCAATGGCTGCCGCCGGAAGTGCTGAAGTCGGTCGCGTCAGAGGGTGGCCAGTTGCTCACCGAGAAGGGCACCAGCGAATTCTACATCAAGATCAATACGGCCAAGCCGCCCTTCGATGACATCAATTGCCGTCTCGCGGTGACCTATGCCTTCGACTACAGCGCCGGCATCCAGATGGTCGCCGTGACCGATACGGTCTCGCAGGGCTCGCCGGCCACCGGCGCGCTGCCGGTCGGCCTGCTCGGCTCGCTGCCGGCGGATCAGGTGATCGCCAAGGACATCGACAAGGCCAAGGACTATCTCTCCAAGTGCAAGTACAAGCCCGAGGAGATGAATGTCGAACTCTCCTGGATCGGCGAAGTGCCGCTCGAAGAGCGCTTCGCACTGCTGATGCAGGCGAATTTCTCCGAACTCGGCATCAAGTCCGAAGTCAAGAAGGTGCCGTGGGCGCTGTTCACCGAGCAGGTCACCAAGCCCGAGAATACGCCGAACATCAGCCAGGTCTTCGTCAACACCATGACGGGCGACCCTGATACCCTGCTCTACGGCATGTATCATTCCTCGGCCGCGGGCACCTGGATGTCGCCGGAATATCTCAAGGACGCCAAAGTCGACGAGTTGCTCGACAAGGGCCGTACCGCAGCCGATGCCGATCGGCCGGCGATCTATGAGGAGCTCAACAAGCGGCTCAAGGAACTGGCGCCCTCGATCTATGCACAGGACCAGACGGCGGTCTTCGCGGCCTCGAAGCGGGTGTCCGTGCCGGCGATGAGTGATCCGAGCAAGGCGTTTGCGCTGTCCGGGTTCGGGTTCACGTTCCGGCTGATGGAAATGAACGAATAGGCTGAAAGGTCTGAGGGGTATTGCGCTCTTGCTGCACCCCTCACCAAGTCCGTCCAGCCAATCGCCTTCGGCTCTTGGGGACTTCCTATCCTCTCCCACAGGGGGAGAGGTAGGTGCATCGAGTTCCGCCTCACTTGAGGCTCTGCGGACGCCACTGGCTTACCTCTCCCCTTGTGGGAGAGGATACGAAGGCCGCGAGAGGCAAAGCCGATTGCTTGGCCGAAGTTGGTGAGGGGTGAGCCACTCCCCTCGACGAAAGAAAGACCTCGAAATGCCGCCATTCGTCCGCCTCCTCGCGAAGCGGCTGGGAACCTCGCTCATCGTCCTGATCGGTGTGTCCCTGCTGATCTTCGCCATCGCCCGGGTGATCCCCGGCGATCCGGCCCGCATCGCGCTCGGCCCGAACGCGACCGCCGAAGCCGTGGCGACGCTGCGCGACAGGCTGCATCTCAACGAAAACTTCTTCACGCAATATGCCTATTTCCTCGGTGATCTGTTCCGTGGCGATCTCGGCATTTCTCTCTACACGAACCGCCCGGTCACAACAGATATCGCCCAGTTCCTGCCCGCGACGCTCGAACTGGTGATCGTCTCGGGCATCATGATGGTCGTCTTCGGCTTGCCGCTCGGCGTGCTCTCCGCCCGTTACCGCGGTAGCTGGATCGACCACACGGTCCGTCTGGTCACGCTGCTCGGCGTCTCCGCTCCCGGCTTCGTCTGGGCGGTGATCCTGATGCTGGTCTTCGCCTATTATGTCAGGATCTTCCCGATCGCCGGCCGCATATCCGATGTCTTCACGATCCCGCCCGTCACCGGCTTCATGCTGGTGGACACGATTGTGGCAGGCAATTTCAGGGCTTTCGCCGACGCGGCCTGGCACATCATCCTGCCGGCCTTCGCGCTGGCGCTGTCAGGCATCGGCCAGGCGGCGCGGCTCGTCCGCTCCAACATGGTCGAGACCTATGAGAAACCCTATATCGAGATGGCCGAGGCCTACGGCTTCCCGGAAAAGCGGATCGCCAACCGTTATGCCTTCCGCCCCTCGCTCATCCCGTCGCTCACCATCATTGGGCTCGATTTTGCCGCCATGCTCGGCAATGCCTTCCTCGTCGAGGCCGTCTACGCCTGGCCCGGCCTCTCCCGCTACGGCGTGGCCGTGATCCTGCGCAAGGATCTCAACGCCATCGTCGGCACCGTGCTGATCATCTCCGCCATGTTCCTGATCGTGAACCTGATCGTCGACCTCCTGGTTTCGGTGATCAATCCGCGCATCCGCCTGTCGCAGAGGACGTCGACATGAAGACGTTGTCGATCCTGGTGCGCAATCCGCTCTCGCTCATCGGCCTTGTGCTGGTCGCCATCGTGGTGCTCTCGGCCCTGTTCGCCGATTTCATTACGCCATTTCCGGCGCACGCCGGCGCTGTCGTCGACTTCACCAATTTCAACAAGCCGCCGCACTGGCCGAACTTGTTCGGCACCGATCTCGTCGGCCGCGATCTCTTCACCCGCGTCATCTACGCCTACCGCATCTCGCTGATCCTGGGCATCGTGGTGCTGGCGCTCGCCGTGCCCGTCGGCGTCGCCATTGGCCTGGCGGCCGGCTATCTCGGCGGCTGGACCGAATATGTGCTGATGCGCGTCACCGACGTCTTCCTGTCGATCCCGCCTTTGGTGCTCGCCATGTCGATGATGGGCCTGCTCGCGCCGACGCTGACCAATGGCATGATCGCGGTCACCGTCATGTGGTGGCCCTGGTACACGCGCCTCGTCTACAACATTGCCCGCTCCGAGAAGGAGGAAGGTTATGTGCTGGCCGCCGAGGTGATCGGCGCATCCAGGATGCACATCATGTTCCGCGAAATCCTGCCGAACTGCCTGCCTTCGATCGTCACCAAGATGACGCTCGATTTCGGCTTCGTCATCCTCATCGCCTCCTCGCTCTCCTTCCTCGGCCTCGGCGTCCAGCCGCCGACGCCCGACCTTGGCTCGATGGTGGCGGAAGGTGCCAAATACCTGCCCGACAGCTGGTGGCTCACCGTCTTCCCCGGCCTTGCCATCCTCGTCGCCGTCTTCGGCTTCAACCTGATCGGCGATGCGCTGCGCGAAATCCTGGGAGCCGACCAATGAGTGCTCCGACCCTCCGCATCGAAAATCTGAAACTTGGCTTCAAGAGCCACCGCGGCCTGATCGACGTGCTGCACGGCATTTCGCTCCACATCCGCAGGGGCGAGCGCGTCGCGCTGGTCGGCGAATCCGGTTCCGGCAAATCGGTCACCGCCCGCATCGTGCTCGGCATGCTGCAGCAACTGAAAAGCGCTCGCATCTCCGGCGCGGTGGAATTCGAGGGCACCAATCTCGAAACCCTCAAACCCGCATCGCGGCATGCGCTGCGCGGCACGCGGATGTCGATGATCTTCCAGGATCCGACCTCGTCGCTGAACCCGGTCTACCCGATCTTCACCCAGTTTCACGAAGTGCTGAAGCGTGCCGAGCCCGGCATATCCGTCGAGCGAGCCCGGCTGAAGGCGATCTCGGCGCTATCAGATGTCTCGATCAGCGAACCCGAACGCGTGCTCGATTCCTACGCCTTCCAGCTCTCCGGCGGCATGAACCAGCGGGTGATGATCGCGATGGCACTGGTCAACAATCCAGCGCTGCTCTTGGCTGACGAACCGGGCACAGCGCTCGACGTTACGGTGCAGGCGCAGACCCTGAAGCTGATGTCCGAGCTGGTCGAGAAGCACCACACCTCGGTGCTGTTCATCTCGCACAATCTCGGCGTCGTCCGCGAATTCGCCGACCGCGTCTATGTCATCTACAAGGGCAATATCGTCGAACAAGGCCCCACCGAGGCGCTGTTCGCGGGCCCGCTCCACCCCTATACGCGCGCGCTGCTCGCGGCAGTGCCTCGCATCACGGGCGGCGGCATCCCCGATATCGACGACGACCCGGCCACCTTCCTCGCGCCGCTCGAAACCCATCCCGGCGCCAGCGAGAAGGAGTTGCTGGCATGACCCCGCTTCTCTCCGTCATCGACGTCTCCAAGCAATTCGCGGTCAACGGCCGCAAGGTTCAGGCACTCGACAAGATCTCGTTCGATGTCTTGCAGGGCGAGTGCCTCGCGATCGTCGGCGAATCCGGTTCCGGCAAGTCGACGATCGCGAATATTATTCTCGGCATCTATGGCGCGACCGCGGGCGGCCTGGTGTTCAAGGGCCGGGAGCTGCCGGCGACCCGCCTGAAGGAGCATCGCCGCGCGATCCAGCTCGTGCAGCAGAATCCGCTCTCCTCGCTCAATCCTCGACGCTCGATCGGCGCCTCGCTCCGCCTCGCGCTCGATGTCCATGACATCGGCGATAAAGCCGGCCGCGTCAGCCGCATCGAGGAACTGCTCGAAGAGGTCGGCTTGCCCGGCGATTTCAGAACGCGTTCACCGTCATCCCTGTCCGGCGGCCAACGGCAGCGCGTCGCTATCGCCCGCGCGCTGGCCTGCCAGTCGGAACTTGTCGTGCTCGACGAGCCGACCTCGGCGCTCGACGTGCTCGTCCAGGCCCGCGTGCTGAAGCTCCTGAAGGAACTCAAGGACAAGCGCGGCCTGACCTATGTCTTCATCACGCATGACCTCTCGGTCGTGCGCAACATCGCAACCCGCGTCGCTGTCTTCGAACGCGGCAAGCTGGTCGAAATCGGAGCGACGGAAGCGCTCTTCGCCAACCCGCAGCATGAGTATACCCGCCGGCTGATCGGCGCGGTTCCGGTCGTCAGCCGGGAGGAAGCGGCGCTGCGCGACCGCATCATGGAGAATGGAAATGCCTGACTACCAGACTTTCATCGCAGCCCTGGAGGAGGGCGGCGGCCAGCCTGACAAGGCTTTTGCCGCGCTCGAGGTGATGACCCGCGAACTTGTCGGCGTGAAGCTGTTCACCGTCATGACGAGCGACACCAACAAGCATGAGTCCGAACGCGTCTATTCCAGCATGCCGGACGTCTATCCGGTCTCCGGCACCAAGCCCTATAACGAGACGCACTGGTCGGAGATAACGTTGAAGAACAAGCAGACCTTCGTCGCCAACACAATCGGCGAGATTGCTGAGGTCTTCGACGACCACGCGCTCATCCTGTCGCTGGGCTGCGAGTCCGTCATCAATGTCCCGATCATCGTCGACGGTTCGGTGATCGGCACGATCAACTGCCTCCATGAGGAGGGTTACTACACCGAAGCACGTGTGAAGGCCGCCGACCAGCTCAAGCTGCCGGCCGCCGCCTGCATGATGCTCCACGAAAGGATCAAAGGGGAAATGAGGTCATGAGCGCAAAGACGATCCGCGTCGCCACCGATGTCGGCGGCACATTCACCGATCTCGTCTGTTTCGAGACCGACACCGTCACCGGCGAAAGCCGCGTCATCACCGCCAAGTCCGACACGACCCCGCCGAATTTCGAAGAGGGCGTGCTCAATGTGCTGGAGAAAGGCGGCGTCGATGCCAGCACCGTGAACTTCCTCGCCCATGGCACCACCGTCGTCATCAATGCGCTGACCGAGCGCAAGGGCGTCAAAGTCGGCCTGATCACCACCGAAGGTTTTCGCGATTCGCTCGAAATTGCCCGCGGCAACCGCCCGGATTTCTTCAATCTCCACTACGAGAAGCCGGAAGTCTTCGTGCCGCGCTATCTGCGTCGCGAATTGCCTGGCCGCTTCACCTATCACGGGGTGGAAATCCGGCCGCTCGATCTCTCCGGCCTGCCCGCCATCCTCGACGACTTCAAGGCCGAGGGCGTCAAGGCCGTCGCCATCTGCTTCCTGCATTCCTACGCTAATCCCAGCCACGAGCGGGCGACAATGGCCGAAGTGCAGAGGCTCTGGCCGGAAGTCTCCGTCGTCTCCTCGCACCAGATCACCCGCGAATGGCGCGAGTACGAGCGCACCAGCACCGCCGTGCTCTCGGCCTATGTCCAGCCCGCCGCCCAGCGCTACCTCACGCGCCTGCGGGACGGCCTGCAGCAGAAGGGTTTTGGCGGCAATCTCTTCATCATGCAGTCCAATTGCGGCGTCGACTCACTCGAATCCGTGTCCAAAATTCCGATCACCATGGTCGAATCCGGCCCGGCCTCGGGCTTCTGGGGTGCGGCCGAACTCGGCAAGCTGATCGGCGAGAAGAACGTGCTTGCGCTCGATATCGGCGGCACGACCGCCAAGTGCTCGCTGATCGAGGACGGCAAGGTCAGGATCATGACCGACTACTGGATCGAGCGCGACAAGGTCTCCGCCGGCTATCCGATCATGGTGCCCGTGGTCGATCTCGTCGAGATCGGCAATGGCGGCGGCTCGATCGCCTGGGTCGATGATTTCGGAAAGCTGCATGTCGGCCCGCAATCGGCGGGCGCCATGCCCGGTCCGGCCGCCTATGGCCGCGGCGGCACCAGCGCGACGACGACAGACGCCAACCTTTGGCTCGGCCGCATCAACCGCGATTATTTCTGCGGCGGCGCCATAGAGGCCGACATGGCAGCGACCGAGAAGGCGCTCTCGGCCGTCGGCGCCAAGCTCGGCGTTTCCAACGAGGACGTGGCCCGCGGCATCATCCGCATCGCCAACAACAACATGGTCAATGCGCTGAAGCTGGTCTCGCTCAACCGCGGCCATGATCCACGTGACTTCACCCTGGTGGCCTTTGGCGGCGGCGGCGCGATGCATGCGGCGGCCCTCGGCGCCGAACTCGGCGTCAAGAAGGTCGTGGTGCCCGCCGGCGCCTCGGTCTTCTCGGCCTGGGGTATGATGATGTCGGATCTGCGGCGCGACTATTTCGTCACCACGCTCGCCGACCTCAAGCCCGGCAGCGCGGCGAATATCGAACTCGTCTTCGCCGAGACCGAGGCGCTGGCGCTCTCGCAATTTGGTGAGGAAGGCGTCGAGGCCGGCAAGGTGACGTTCCTGCGCTATGGCAAGTTCCGTTATCAGAACCAGGAGCACACGACCGAGGTTCTGGTCGAAGGCGCAATCACTGATCAGACACTGTCGGCCATCGAGAACGCATTTCACGAGACCTATGAGCGCGAATATACCTATCGCCTCAAGGCGCCGGTCGAACTCGTCGGCATCCATCTCGTCGCCTCGGCCGAGGTCGGCAAACTGACCATGCAGGAAAAGCCGCTCGGCCCGGCGGATACGTCTGCCGCCATCAAGGGCGAACGCAATGTCGACTACGCGCTCGAAGGCATCCACAAGGCCAAGATCTACGATGGCGAAAAGCTCCAGCCCGGCATGAAGCTCGCAGGCCCCGCGGTCATCGAGGATTCGGGCTCCACCGTCGTGATCCATCCCGGCAACCGCGTCGCGGTCGACGGCTTCGGCAATATCCACATCCATCTCGGGGAGGCGTGACATGAGCACGGCGACACACGATCCGATTACGCTCGAAATCATCCAGAATTCGCTTCAGGCAACCGCCGACGAAATGTTCGCGGCGATGAAGAAGACGGCGATGAGCTCGATCATCTATGAAGTGCTCGACATGGGCACCGGCATCACAGACGCCGTGGGCCAGCTCGCCTCGTCCGGCGCCGGCATTCCGGGTTTCATCGGCGTGCTCGACAAATCCGTGAAGGTGCTCCTGGAGAAATTCTCCAAGCCCGGCGATATCGAGCCCGGCGACGTCTTCATCACCAATGATCCCTATTACGGCGGCGTCACCCATCTCAACGACCTCGTCGTCTGCATGCCTGTCTTCGCCGAGGGCCGGATCATCGCCTGGACGGCCAACATCGCCCACAATTCCGACGTCGGCGGCAAGTCGCCCGGCTCGCTTTCCGCCGATGCGACCGAGATCTTCCAGGAAGGTCTGCGCCTGCCGGCGATCAAGATGATCTCCAAGGGCGAACCGATCCCGGGCATTTTCGACATCATCACCGTCAATTCCCGCATGCCCGATTTTCTCGAGGGCGACCTCTGGGCCGCCATCGCCGCCGTCCGCATCGGCTCGAAGCGTCTCAACGAACTCGCCACCAAATACGGCGTCTCGACTTTCGAGGCCGCCATGGCCAGCTTTATGGATCACGGCGAGAAGATCGCGCTCGCCGCGCTGGCGACGCTGCCGCACGGAACCTTCGAACTGACCGAGGAGCAGGACGACGGCCGCTTCTTCAACGTCAAGGTGACCATCTCTGACACCGAATTCGTCATCGACCTGCGCGACAATCCCGAGCAGGACGCCGGCCCCTCGAATGCCGGCTATGACGACACGTTGGTCTCGATGCAGGTCATCTTCAAGGCCCTAACCTCGCCGGATTCGCCCGCGAACGAAGGCTCGTTCCGGCCGCTCAAGGTGCTGACGACGGAGGGCACGACCTTCCACGCCAAGGAGCCGGCGGCCGTCGGCTTCTATTACGAGATCGGCATTCGCGGCAACGACCTGGTCTGGCGCTGCCTCGCCCCGCATATCCCGGAAAAGCTGCCGGCCGGCCACTTCTCCTCGATCGCCGGCACTTTCATCGGCGGCATCCATCCCGATACCGGCCGGCAATACACCATCATCGAGCCGCAGATCGGCGGCTGGGGCGCGAGCAACGGCCGCGACGGCAACAGCGCGATCTTCTCGGCGGTGCATGGCGAGACCTACAATTGCCCAGCGGAGATCTCCGAGGCCCGCAACGGCCTCTTCGTCGACCGCATGGAGCTCAACACCGAGCCGGGCGGCGAGGGCCAGTTCCGCGGGGGCCGTGGCATCCGCATGGATTACCGCATCCGCCGCGACAATTCCTTCCTGACGCTGGGCTACACCCGCTCCCGGATACTGCCCTGGTCGCTCGACGGCGGCAATGAAGGCTCCTCCAACCACGCGGTCGTCATGCGCACCGACGGCACCTTCGAACGTTACGCCTTCGGCTCCGGCATCCGTGTCGACAAGGACGATGTCATCCGCATCATGACTGGCGCGGGTGGCGGCATGGGCAATCCCCGGGATCGGGATCCGGCCAAGGTGCGTCAGGATGTGAAGAACGGGTACCTGACGGCCGAGCATGCTGCCGAGGTTTATGGCGTGAAGGTGTAGGCGTGACAGCGCATACCCCTCACCAAGTTCGTCCAGCCGATCGAGGACGAACTATCCTCTCCCACAAGGGGAGAGGTAGGTGCCACGAGCGCCGCGTGTCTACCTCTCCCCTTGTGGGAGAGGGTGAGCTTGCGAACGAAGGCCGGGTGAGCGGAGCGAACCCTTGGCCGAAGTAGGTGAGGGGTTAATCCCGCCATTTTCGTCTGGAAATTCATATCAGGAAATCACGACATGAACGAACAAACCTCAAAACGCCTCGCCGCGCTGCGCGAGCGCATGAAAGCCACCGGCACGGGCCTGATCGCCATCGGCCCGGGATCGCACATGGATTGGATGCTCGGCTTCCATCCGCATCCCGACGAACGGCCTTGCCTGCTGCTGATCGCCCAGGACAAGGAGTGCTTCCTGATGCCGGTGCTCAACGCCGAGGGCTCGCGCGAGCGGACGGACATCGAGTTCCACACCTGGGCCGATGATATCGGCCCGGACGCTGCACTCGCGGAAGCGCTCGAAGCCATCGACGCCACCGCGCCCGGCCTCGTCGCGCTCGATGAAACCATGCGCGCCGATTTCGCGCTTCTGCTCCTCGGCGCGCTTCCGTCCGACACGCGTCATACCTTCACACCGGAAACGCTCGGCGGCTTGCGCATGTGCAAGGATTCGGCCGAGTACCAGAAACTCAAGATGAACGCCGGCATCGCCGATCGTGCCATGCAGAAGGCCTTCAGCGTATTGAAGTCCGGCATGACCGAGCTCGAACTGGCCGACGCCATCAAGGAACACTTCTCCTCGGAAGGTGCCTCCCCGCAATTCTGGATCGTCGGTGCCGGCGGCAATGGCGCGTTCCCGCATCACGCCACCAGCGACCGGGTGATCCAGGACGGCGATGCCGTCGTCATCGACATTGGTGGCCGCAAGCTGGGCTTCCCCTCTGATATCACCCGCATGGCCGTTGTCGGCCAGCCGCCCGAAGGCTATGGCCAGATCCACTCGATCGTCGAGAAGGCCGTCCAGGCTGCGCTCAAGGCAGCCCGCCCCGGTGTGCTTGCCAAGGAGGTCGATGCGGCCGCGCGCAATGTCATCGCCGATGCCGGTTATGGCGAGTACTTCGTCCACCGCACCGGCCACGGCATGGGCATCGACGGCCATGAGCCGCCCTATATCACCGCGACTTCCGAGACTGTACTGGAGGAAGGCATGGTCTTCTCGATCGAGCCCGGCATCTACATCCCCGGCCGCTTCGGCATCCGGCTCGAGGATATCGTCATCCTGCGCGAGGATGGCCCCGAAATCCTGTCCAGCCTACCGCGTGACCTGCATATCGTGAAGACCTGATCGATCTCCGCGCGGCGCCGGGGAAAATTTCGGCGCTGCGCCGCCCCGGCGGCGTATGCGGGGAAGGCGCACAACGCTCCAACGTCGAAAGATCTGGATTGAGAAGTGGTGCCGCTTACAGGACTCGAACCTGTGACCCCATCATTACGAATGATGTGCTCTACCACCTGAGCTAAAGCGGCTTATCGATCCTTCCAGCCGGACCGGAAGCGCGATCGAGACGGCTGATAGCGCCAACCGGCCGAGAATGCAAGGTGGGCGGGAAGGAAAATCGCGCTGGGGCGATTGGCCTCGCCAATTGGCTGTGGTGAGCGTGCCTCAGCCGCAGATGCGGGCCTTGGCTGCCCTGTACTCGGCATCCAGCCGCTCGACCAGCGTCCGGGTTGGGACCACGGCCTTTACGGCACTGATCCCCTGGCCGGAGCCCCAGATCTCCTTCCAGGCCTTGGGTCCAGCGGTTGCCTTCTCGAAATCCATCTTGGAGGGATCGGCGGCCGGCAGGTTGTCCGGATCCATGCCCACGGCGCGGATCGAGCCCTTGAGATAATTGCCGTGAATGCCGGTGAAATAGTTGGAATAGACGATATCGGCGGCGTTCGATTCGACGATCATCTGCTTGTATTCGTCGGTCGCGCGGGCTTCTTCGGTGGCGATGAAGGGGGTGCCGATATAAGCGAGGTCGGCGCCCATGGCCTGGGCTGCGAGGATCGCGCCGCCATTGGCGATGGCGCCCGATAGCAGCAGCGGGCCGTCGAACCATTCGCGGATCTCCTGGATCAGCGCGAAAGGCGAGAGCGTGCCGGCATGGCCGCCGGCACCGGTGGCAACCGCGATCAGGCCATCGGCACCCTTGCGGATCGCCGAATTGGCATGGCGGTTGTTGATCACGTCATGCAGCACGGTCCCGCCATAGGAATGGATCGCCTGGTTGACTTCAGGCACCGCTCCGAGCGAGGAAATCACGATCGGCACCTTGTATTTGACGCACATGGTCAGGTCGTGCTCCAGCCGCTTGTTGGACTGGTGGACGATCTGGTTGACGGCGAAGGGTGCCGCCGGCGCCTCCGGATGGGCCGCATTATGGGCGGCCAGCGTCTCGGTGATTTCGGCCAGCCATTCGTCGAGTTGGGCCTCGGGCCGCGCGTTGAGTGCCGGGAAGGAGCCGACGACGCCCGCCTTGCACTGGGCTATGACCAGCGCCGGATGGGAGATGATGAACAGCGGCGCTGCCACGACCGGCAGACGAAGATTGTCTCTGAGAATAGGCGGCAGCGCCATCGGCATTTCCATCGTTCGAATAGGTGCGCAGCTAAGCCGAAACCCCGGGATTGTTCAAGGTTGAATTTTCTATCCACCGGAAACTTGCCACGATTTGCGCGCAGTGCCTGCGGACGTATCGGTTGCCGCGTGCCGTCCCGCTTGCCAAGGCCGAAGCGAATGGTTACCGGAGAATGAATCGGCGCATGCGCGCCGCGCAATAGGGAATATCGGGTTGAGCGGACTGGAACAGGCGATCAGGAATGCGCTGGAGCGCGCCGAGCGTTCGGATCCCGATATCCGCGCCCGGATCTACCAGTCCGCCCGCAATGCGCTCGATGTCGGCCTGCGCAAGCAGGAGATATCAGACATGACTGTCGTCGAGCGCCAGCGCCAGCGGCTCGAGGTCACGATCCGCGAGATCGAGGACGAGGAGCTGTCGCGTCTGCGCTCGATCGCACAGTTCGAGCGCGTGGCGCTGGAGCGCGAACCCGAGGAAGAGCCTGAGCCCGTCGTCGAGGCACAGCAGCCACATTCGTGGCCGGTCGAGCCGCCGAGCCGCAGCCATCAACCCACGCCGCTACCAGGCTCTGAACCGCTTGACGCAGAATTCGAGGATGAGCTTCCGACATCCGCGCCCGCCATCGAGCATGTTCGACAGTCAGAGCCGGCGCAGGGTGAACGCGCCACAGAACGCGTGGAACCCATGGCGGAGTTCGCCGCCCAGAGCCGGCCTGCAGCCAATGTGCGCGGCAACGAACCTGACATTGACGACTATCTCACCGGGCTGACGGCAACGCGCGAGGCGCAGTCTTCTGCGCCGGCAGCGCAGCCACAGGCCGCCGAATGGGACGACAAGGCTGCCGAGGCCATCGCACCGACGACGAAGCGCCGCCGCAGCTTCGCTTCATTCCTCGCTTCGACCTTTGTCTATCTTTTCCTCCTCGGTATCATCGGCGGGGGCGTCTGGTGGGTCTATGACACCGGCATGATCGAGGCGGCCATGAAGGGCGGCGGCGACTTCAACCTCGTGCCCGATGCACTGCGTTCCGAGAAGACGGACCCGGCGCAAGAGGAAGCGCGGCTCGATACGCTGCGCGGCTTTTCCGGCGACTGGATTGATATCTTCAAGCCGGGCACCAATGCCGATGCAGCCAAGCCACGCGCGAAGGCGGCCATCACGGAGCATCGCGACAGCGACGGGCTTGCCACGGTCATAACCTCGAATGCACCTGATCAGGACGGCGACGTGCTGGTCGAGGTGCCGGCCGGGCTTCTACAGGATTTGGCTGGCAAGACCTCGACCATCGCGATCACCGTCAAGTCCAATAGCGACAAGCCGGCCCAGATCTACATTCAGTGCGAATTCAAGACTCTGGGCGACTGCGGCCGCCATCGCTATACGGTCACCAACGAGCGTGCCGACGAACTCATCCAGGTGAAATTCGACGGCAAGATGAGTCCGAGCTCCTCTGGCCATATCGTCATCAACAGCGATCTCACGGGCGAGGGCAGTTCGATCCGCCTCTACGGCATCCGCGTCCTGCCGGGCTCCTGACCGCTCCGGAACGGAAAACGGCCCGCCTCCTGACTGGAAGCGGGCCGTTTCTCTTTCAAAACTTCCCGTCAGACTTCCATCGCATAGCCCGCGCCGCGCACGGTGCGGATGATGTCGGGCATGTTGGAAATGTTGAGCGCCTTGCGCAGGCGGCCGACATGGACGTCCACGGTGCGTTCGTCGACATAGATGTCGTGGCCCCAGACGCCGTCGAGCAGCTGTGAGCGTGAGAAGACGCGGCCGGGCGAAGACATGAAGAACTCGAGCAGCTTGAACTCGGTCGGTCCGAGCCGGATCTCGCGCGACCGGCGATGGACGCGATAGGTCTCGCGGTCGAGCTCGACATCGCCGCATTTCAGCACCGACGAGATCGCGCTGGGACGCACGCGGCGGAGCATGGCCTTGACGCGGGCCATCAGCTCCGGCGTCGAGAACGGCTTGACGACATAGTCGTCGGCGCCGGTGGAGAGGCCGCGCACGCGCTCGCTCTCCTCGCCGCGGGCGGTCAGCATGATGACCGGCAGGCGTTCGGTCTGCGGCCGCATCCTGAGCCGCCGGCAGAGCTCGATGCCGGACACGCCAGGCAGCATCCAGTCGAGCACCAGCAGGTCCGGCACCCGTTCCTGGAGCCGGATATCGGCCTCGTCGCCGCGGCCTATCACCTCGACGTCATAGCCTTCCGCTTCGAGGTTGTAGCTGAGCAAAGTACCCAGCGCTTCCTCGTCTTCCACCACCATGATTCTCGGCTGCATCGATACTATCCTGTAGGCCGCTATTCAGCGGGCTGGACGACGGACGCGGTATTGTCGTCCTTCGGCCGTTCGCCGGCCGGCTGCTCGCCGGTCGACATGTAGTAGATGGTCTCGGCGATGTTGGTCGCATGGTCGCCGATGCGCTCGATGTTCTTGGCGCAGAACAAGAGATGCGTGCAGGGCGTGATGTTGCGCGGGTCTTCCATCATGTAGGTGAGCAGCTCGCGGAACAGCGACGTGTACATCGCGTCGATCTCTTCGTCGCGGGCGCGGATCTGCTCCGCCTTCTCAGGAGAGCGCGTCGAGTAGACGTCGAGTACGTCTTTGAGTTGGGAGAGCGCCAGTTCGGAGAGATGCTCGATGCCGCGGGCGAGCGGACGGGGGATGCCCGTCGTCTGGACTGCAATCACGCGCTTGGCGGTTGACTTGCCGAGGTCGCCGACTCGCTCGAGGTCCGAGGCGATACGGATCGAGCCGATGATTTCGCGGAGGTCCGAGGCAACGGGCTGGCGCTTGGCGATCATCAGGATGGCCTTGTCGCCGATCTCGCGCTCGGTGGCATCCACGATCGTGTCTTCCGAAATCACGCGCTGGGCAAGTGCTGCATCGGAAGTCACGAGTGCGTGAATCGCGTCGGAAACCATCTGCTCGACCATGCCGCCCATTTCGGCGATGCGGCGGGCGAGCGTCTTCAGTTCGTCGTCGAAGACGGAATAGATATGTGCGGTGGACATGTCAGTACCTCATACTGTCGGGATACGTCTAAGGGCTTCGTCGGCTGGGATCAGCCGAAGCGACCCATGATGTAGTCCTGGGTGCGCTGGTCGTCCGGATTGGTGAAGATCTTGTCGGTGTCGTTCTCTTCCACGAGATAGCCGAGGTGGAACATGGCGGTCCGCTGGGACACGCGCGCCGCCTGCTGCATCGAGTGGGTGACGATGACGATGGTGAAGTTTTCGCGCAGTTCGTGGATGAGCTCCTCGACCTTGGCGGTCGCGATCGGGTCGAGCGCCGAGCAGGGCTCGTCCATCAGGATGACTTCCGGGCTGACGGCGACGGCGCGGGCAATGCACAGACGCTGCTGCTGACCACCGGACAGGCCGGTACCGGGCTCGTGCAGGCGATCCTTGACTTCGTTCCAGAGACCGGCGCGCTGCAGGCTCTTCTCGACGATCTCGTCGATCTGCGCCTTGTTCTTGGCGAGGCCGTGGATGCGCGGGCCGTAGGAGACATTCTCGTAGATCGACTTCGGGAACGGGTTCGGCTTCTGGAACACCATGCCGACGCGGGCGCGAAGTTCCACGACGTCAAGCGACGGGCGATAGACGTCGCCGCCGTCGAGCGTGATGCTGCCGGTGACGCGGCAGCCTTCGATCGTATCGTTCATGCGGTTGAGGCAGCGCAGGAACGTCGACTTGCCGCAGCCTGACGGGCCGATGAGCGCGGTCACCGTGTTCTGGCGAACGTTCAGGTTGACGTCGTACAGCGCACGCTTCTCGCTGTAGTAAACCGACACGTCCTTGCCGATCATCTTGTAGTTCTGTTCAGTCGCCATGGTCTTGCCAACAGCCTTTTCGACTTCAATATCCGTAAGCATATTCATGATGGAAACTCCTTACCAGCGGCGTTCGAAACGCCGGCGCAACAGGATTGCGGCGAGGTTCATGATGATGAGAAAGATGAGCAGCACGATGATCGCGCCTGAGGTGCGTTCGACGAAGGCGCGTTCGGCCTCATTCGCCCACATGTAGATCTGCACCGGCAGGGCCGTCGCAGGTTCGAACGGCGTCGTCGGGTAGTCGACGACGAAGGCCACCATGCCGATAAGCAGCAGCGGCGCGGTTTCGCCGAGCGCGTTCGCCAGGCCGATGATCGTACCGGTCAGGATTCCCGGCATGGCGAGCGGCAGGACGTGATGGGTCACGGTCTGCATCTTCGAGGCGCCGAGGCCGAGGGCAGCCGCGCGGATCGACGGCGGCACGGCCTTGAGGGCAGCGCGGGTTGCGATGATGATCGTCGGCAGCGTCATCAGAGCCAGCACGAGGCCGCCGACGATGGATGCGGAGCGCGGCATGCCGATGAAGTTGATGAAGATTGAAAGGCCGAGCAGACCATAGACGATGGATGGAACGGCGGCGAGGTTGTTGATGTTGACCTCGATCAGGTCGGTCCAGCGGTTCTTCGGTGCGAATTCCTCGAGATAGATCGACGCACAGACACCGATCGGAAGCGCCAGCGCCAGCACGATCAGCATTGTATAGATCGAGCCGAGAATGGCGACGCCGAGACCCGCCGCTTCCGGGCGGCTCGATGCGCCAGCCGTGAAGAAAGCCGGATTGAAATGCTCGCGGAGCGCGCCGGCGTCAGAGAGCTTGTTCATGATCTGAACTTGCGTGTCGGAGATCTTGCGGTCGCTTTCAGGCACGGTCAGGTCGATCTGACCCTTGAAGGCGGAGTCGATATTGGCCGAGGCCAGGAAGGTGACTGGGATCGTCTTGCCGATGATATCAGGATTGGCGATCACCAAATCACGCAACTGGGCACGCACGCCGTCGGAAACGAAGCCCTTGAGCTTGGCGATCTCCGGACGATTCTTCGGATCGATGCCGACGATCTTGGCGACGGCGTCGCGCGCAAGATTCGGATAGTTCGCCGTCACCAGCACCTTGGGGTCGGTGGCGCGCTTGTTCAAGGGGTCGATGATCTTTTCCGAGAACTCGACTGGAACTGTGATCATCGTCTGGAAGAAGGCGGTATAGCCCTTGGAGAAGATCGAGACCAGCAGCAGCACGAGGAAGGCGAGCCCGATGATGATGGCCGCCGCACCATACATGCGGAACCGCTTCTCTGCGGCGCGGCGGCCCTTGATGCCGATATCGCGAGAGCCAGTAGCGGACGTGGGCGAAGAGGCTGTGGGATTAAGGACAGCGTCGGTCATTCGTACTGCTCCCGGTACTTGCGGACGATGTAGAGGGCGTAGACATTCATGGCGAGCGTCAGCACGAAGAGCGTGATGCCGAGCGCGAAGGCGACGAGCGTCTGCGGGGAGTTGAATTCAAGGTCGCCGGTCAACTGGTTGACGATCTTGACGGTGATGGTGGTCATCGGCTCGAAGGGCGAGAACTGCAGGTTGGCAGCAACGCCGGCCGCGAGAACCACAATCATGGTTTCGCCGATGGCCCGCGAGCCGGTGAGCAGCAGCGCACCCATGATGCCCGGCAGGGCGGCGGGCAGGATGACCCGCTTCATGGTTTCGGACCGCGTGGCGCCAAGGCCGAGCGAACCGTCGCGCATCGCCCGCGGCACCGCGGTGATGATGTCGTCCGACAGCGAGGAGACGAAGGGGATGAGGCGGATGCTCATCACGAAGCCTGCTGTCAGGACGCTCTGCGCTTCGATGAAGTTGGTGTAGTTGCCCGACAGCGCGCCCCACAGGCCCGCCGAGAAGTCCCGGAAGAACGGTCCGATCGTGATCAGCGCGAAGAAGCCGTAGACGATGGTCGGGATGCCGGCGAGGATTTCAAGCAGCGGCTTGACGATCGAGCGGACCCGCCTGGAGGCGTATTCGGCCATGTAGATGGCCGCAAAAAGACCGATCGGAACAGCAATCAGCATTGCAACGAGGGCGATATACATCGTGCCGAGCAGCAGAGGGATCAGGCCGAATTGACCGGCGGAGTTGCCCTCCGTCGAGAAGCGCGGGTCCCAAACCGTTCCGAAGAAGAAGTTGACCGGCGAGACCTGGCCGAAGAACCGGACCGTCTCGGAAAACAGCGAGCCGACAATGCCGAACGTGGTCAGGATCGCGATCGTTGAAGAGATGATCAGCGCCCAGAGCATGAAGCGCTCGACATTGTTGCGTGCGCGGAAGGTCGGGGAGACCCGGGTATAGGAGTAGGCGGCCCCGGCGAGCGCAAGCAGGATCGTAACGATCGCAACGCCCCACTTCATGGTGGCGGTTTCGCTGACCAGCCGTTTGGCGGCCTCGACCATGAAGGGCTGCGGATCCTGCGCGAGCGGTAGTCCCTTGGAACCCAGCATGGACTTGAGTTTTGTGATGTCCCCATCGACGGAGGTGCGTTCTTCGGTCGTGAGACGGCCATATCCGGTCGCGATCGAATTGACCATGCCGTAGATCACGTCCTGCTCGTTCTGCGACTTTGCGAGATGTTCCGATGGAAGCGAGGCGCGGACGGAGCGGTCGACGTAGTTGGCGCCGATCGCGGAGGCGACGAGGAGGAAAATCGTAGCGGGCAGGATCGCCCAAATTGCTGCATGCGAGCCGAAATAGCTGGGGCGGGAGTGCAGCTTGCGCACATCTCCGTTCACCACAGCGGCGGATCGAGAGCGGGTCAGAAAATAGGCGACCACGCCAATGATCACGATTATCAGGAAAACGGAGGCGCTACCCATCACAATACCCTAGCCGGAATTTTGGGGCCTCATGCCCGAGGAAAGCGGATATGAAAATGCCGGCAGGCCCGAGAGCCCGCCGGCAGCATGCAGATTACATGTTCTTCCAGCTGGTGACGGCAGCGCGGATTTCTTCACGCTCGGCGTCCGGAGCCGGGATCAGGCCGTATTCAGCGAGCGGCGAGTCGGGGCCGATCATCGAGTCGGCGGTGAAGAACTCGACATATTCCTTGAGGCCCGGAACGGAGTCGAGATGTGCCTTCTTGACGTAGAAGAACAGCGGACGCGAAACCGGATATTCGCCCTTGGCGACGGCTTCGACGGACGGCAGCACGCCGCTGACGGTCGAGACCTTCAGCTTGTCGGCGTTGTTTTCGTAGAAGGACAGGCCAAACACGCCCACGGCCTTCTTGTCGGCGTCGATGCGGGCGAGCGTCTCGGAGTAGTCGCCGTCGATGTCGACTGCCTTGCCGTCCTTGCGGACTGCCTTGCACTTGCCTTCGGCTTCCTTCTTGTCGATGCCGGCCTTTTCCATGGCTTCGAGCGCGCCGGTGGCCTTGCAGCCGGCGATCAGGAGCTTTTCTTCGAAGACTTCGCGGGTACCGTGCTTTTCGCCCGGGATGAAGGCCTGGATGTCGAGGTCGGCGAGCTTGGCGTTGACCTGCTTCCAGTTGGTGTTCGGGTTGGCGACGACCTTGCCATCGACAACGATTTCAGCGGCAAGCGCCGTGTAGATGTCGGCGGGCTCGAATGCGAGGTCCGGAGCGGACTTGTCGAGGGCGAATACGATGCCGTCATAGCCGATCTTGACTTCGGTGATGTCGGTCACGCCGTTCGACTTGCAGGTCTCGAGTTCCGAGTCCTTGATCTTGCGCGAGGAGTTGGCGATGTCGATGGTGTCGGCGCCAGCGCCCTTGCAGAATTCCTTGAGGCCCGCGCCCGAGCCGCCGGATTCAACGACCGGAGCCTTGAAGTCCGGATAGGTTTCGGCGAACTGCTCGGCGACGATCTTGGCGTAGGGCAGCACGGTCGAGGAGCCGGCAATATGGATCTGATCGGCGGCGAAGGATACGCCTGCGAATGCGACGGAGGCGACGAGGGTCGCCACAGTGGTCTTTACGAGTTTCATCTGATCTCTCCCGTTCGGGCTGGATTTGGCGGCGCCTTGGCCGGCGCCCTGGCCTGCTTGGATGGCCCGGCTCTCTCTAGACCCTGGACAGCTATCCTTTTATGTCATTTTCACGAAAGATTTGTGACAGACTAAGTATATGAAAATACTTAGTAAGATCGCCAACGTGGGCCGCAGCCTCAAGTTTTGTGTCAGAACCGCACGGTAAACGTGCTGCCCTTGCCGACCTCGGACCGGATGACCAGCCGGGCCCGGTGGCGGGTGAGGATGTGTTTGACGATGGCGAGCCCCAGCCCAGTGCCCTTTTTCGATCGGCTGCTCTCGACATTGACCCGGTAAAAGCGCTCGGTGAGGCGCGGCACATGTTCCTCGGGTATGCCCGGCCCGTAATCCTGAATGCTGACCTCGACCGGCTGGCCCTTGACCGCGGATAGCCTCACTTCCACCTTCTTGCCTTCCTGGCCATACTTGCAGGCGTTCTCGATCAGATTCTCGAACACCTGGGTGAGTTCGTCGCTATCGCCGCTGACATTCACCGGGCCTTCAGGCACGATGCGCTTGATCTCGACGCCGACATCTGCGGCAAGCGGCGCGAGTGCATCGCAGACGGAGCCGATCAACGGCACCAGGTCCACGGCATCGTCAGGCGTCACCTTGGCTTTCAGTTCAAGCCGCGACAGCGACATCAGGTCGTCGACCAACCGGCTCATGCGGGTTACCTGCTCCTGCATGATGCCGAGGAATTTCTCCTGCGCCCGCGGATCGTTGCGGGCCGGTCCCTGCAGGGTCTCGATGAAGCCGCGCAGCGAGGCGAGCGGCGTGCGCAGCTCGTGCGACGCATTGGCGACGAAATCCGTTCGCATGCGATCGATGCGGCGGGTCTCCGAGATGTCACGGAAAATCAGCACGAAGAAATCCGTCGCGTCCTGCGCCTTCACGATGCGCACCTGATAGACGCCTTCCGACGGCATCGGCGTGGTGATTTCCGTCATCCCTGCCTTGCCCGACGCCAGCGAGTCCTTGATGACGTCGAGAACCGCGGGCTGGCGAACGCGTGCCGACACATGCTGGCCGACCACGATTTCGCCGAAGGCATGATGGGCGGAGGGATTCTGGTAGATCACATTGCCGTCGCCATCGAGCAGGAAGACGGGGCTGTCGAAGGCCGCAAAGGCCGCCTTGACGCTCAGGAAAGGATCGGCCGGCTGCGGCTCGGGAATGTCGAGCGCGGGCTTCTGGGACGGTGCCGTCTGCAAGGCAAAGAACATGGGCAGGAGAGCGATGGCGCCGCCCGCGAGCGCCGCGGCCGGCGACTCGGATATCAGATAGACAACGGTCAGCGCCGCGAAGACGGTGACAAGCTGAATGCTGCGCCGTGATAGCCAAGCCGTCATTGCGACCATCCCTTGTACTCCACGAACCGACTCCAATCCTTCCTTGCTATCTTCGATTTATGACAGGTTTTCCATGGAGCGCTTGAATTCACAAGGCGAATATGGACAACTCACGCCATTACATAAGCAGACAGTCCGGGAGAAAAGCATGCTGGATGAGGTTAAGACCGACCCGGTGGAACTGGAGATCGGCGGCAAGAAGCGCCTGTTTGATATCGATAATCCCGACCTCCCCAAGTGGATCGGCGACCAGGCGCTCGCGTCCGGCGACTTCCCCTATGACAAGAAGCTGGACGAAGAGGCGTATGAGGCAGACCTAGAAAAACTTCAGGTCGAGCTCGTCAAGCTGCAGATCTGGCAGCAGAAGAGCGGTGCCCGCGTGATGACCATCTTCGAGGGCCGTGACGCGGCGGGCAAGGGCGGCTCGATCAACGTCATCAAGATAAACATGAATCCCCGTTCAGCCCGCATCGTCGCGCTGACCAAGCCGACCGAGACCGAGCGCGGCCAGTGGTACTTCCAGCGCTATGTCTCGACCTTCCCGACCTCGGGCGAGTTCGTGCTGTTCGACCGCTCCTGGTATAACCGCGCCGGCGTCGAGCCGGTCATGGGGTTCTGCACGCCGGAACAGTACGACGCTTTCATGAAGACTGTGCCGCGCTTCGAGAAGCTGATCGTCCAGGACGGCATCTTCTTCTTCAAATTCTATCTCGATATCGGTCGAGAGATGCAGCTCAAGCGCTTCCACGACCGGCGCCACGATCCGCTCAAGTTCTGGAAGCTGTCGCCGATGGATATCGCGGCGCTGACCAAGTGGGACGACTACACCGCCAAGCGCGACCGCATGCTGAAGGAAACGAACACCGACGAAGCGCCATGGCATGTCGTGCGCAACAACGACAAGCGCCGCGGCCGGCTGGAGGTGATCAAACACATCCTCGACGCGATCGATTATGAAGGTAAGGACAGGAACGTCATCGGCAAGGTGGACGGCGCAATCATCGGCCGCGGTGCGAAATTTCTGAAGTAAGCCGGCTAAAGAAGGCCTAATCGTGCGTATCATTTGCCTGAATGGCTGGGGCGGCAAGCTGCATGATGCTTTGGCGGACTATGTCCGTGCGGCGGCGCCCGATGTGCTCTGCCTGCAGGAGGTCGTTCACACGCCTGCCTCCGAGAAAGCCTGGCTCGACTATCGCGACGGTGATCATATCCTGCCGCAGCGCGCCAATTTCTTCCGCGATATCGCAGACACCTTGCCGGACCATGTCGCGACCTTCTGCCCCGCGGCACAAGGGGATCTCTGGGACGGCGACCGGGTCATCCCCTCGCAATGGGGTCTTGCGACATTTGTCCGCAAGTCCTACCCGATCATCGGCCAGATCCAGGCCTTCGTTCACAAGGGCTTCTCGGCCGACGGCTATGGCGACCACCCCCGCTCGCGCAATGCTCATGCCGTCAGACTCTATGATTTCGAGCAGAACCGGCCCGTCTGTGTCGTTCACACCCACGGTCTCAGGGACCTAAACGGCAAGATGGATACGCCGGAGCGCGTGGCGCAGGCGAACAGGCTTGTCGACCTCGTGCGCGCCATCGCAATGCCGGGCGACCAGATTGTCCTGTGCGGCGATTTCAACGTCGGACCCGATAGCCAGACCTTCGATATTCTGGCTGATCTCGGCTTAAGGGATCTCGTCACCAGCCGCGGCTATACCAGCACACGGACATCTCATTACAAGAAGCCGGGCCGCTTCGCCGACTACATGCTGGTGAACGATGTTGTGGACGTAAAGCGCTTCGAGATCGTGACCGACCCGGAAGTGTCCGACCACTGCCCGCTTCTGCTGGAAATCTAGACACGAAAAAGCCGGGAGCGGTGGATGCGCTCCCGGCTCTTGGACCTGCCTGCCTCAGCGAACGCGACGGCGCTCGGCAGAGGGCTGATAGGCCAGTTTCTGGTGGTACGCGCAGTAGGGCGTATTGTCCGGGGAGTCGTTGCCGCAGAAGCAGAAGTCATCCTTGAGCGGGTCGCCAAGCGGCCACTTGCAGGTCCGCTCGGTGAGGCGGATCAGCGGGACGCGCTTGAAGATCGGCACCACCACGTTGTCACGGGCGACATGCACTTCCTCGTGGGCATCGACCTCGATGTCTTCCTTGAGCATCGTCGCACCGGCAGGACGGGTCACGGTGCGGGTGATCGTACGCGGGGCAAAGGTTGTCGGACGTGCCTGTGCCGGGATCGAAGCCCGCTTCTGGGACCGGGCAGATGTGGCCCCGCCGGCCTTGGCGCGGCCCGGAAGGTTCAAGCGGTGTACCTTGCCGATCACGGCATTGCGGCTGACGCCGCCGAGTTGTGCCGCGATCTGACTTGCGCTCAACCCCTCCGACCACAACTTCTTGAGTCTATCGACTCGTTCGTCGGTCCAGTTTGCGCCATTTTCCATAATGTTGTCCTTCTAACGGAATCCATCAGCGCGCCCAGGCAAGCCTGAGGGCGAAGACCCCTGATATTTTTGGTGACTAGTTCCGCCGCATGCAGTCTAGTTTTGTTTGTCCTAACCTAATGACCCCGGGACTCGCTGACAAGAGTCGGGCGAATCTGATGGAATCGTTTTTCGGGTTATCCCCAACATTGATCTGTCAAGTCCCATTCTGCTGAGGCAGGATGACACCTTCGCGACGACGCCCGAACACGGCCGTTGGGCAGGCCCATCGCGTGGAAATGCGGGTTTTTGTTGACGTTGGCCGATGAGGTGATAATAGTGCCGCTGCCGCCTGCGAGGGCGGCTTTTGCTTTTTCTCGGGCCCGGTCAAATCCCTGACATGCCGGCCCTAGACCTGTCGCCGATGAGGAGAACCGTTATGGCGGACACCGCTACGCTCTATGAAACCTACGCTCGCGCCCCGATGCGCTTCGAGCGAGGTGAGGGCGTGTGGCTGATCACCGAGACGGGCGAGCGCTACCTCGATTTCGCGGCCGGCGTCGCCGTCAACTCGCTCGGCCATGCCCATCCGCATCTCGTCGAGGCGCTGAAAAGCCAGGCCGAAAAGCTTTGGCACACCTCCAATCTCTATGAATCCCCCGGCCAGGAAAAGCTGGCACGCCGGCTGACCGACAATACCTTCGCCGACAAGGTATTCTTCACCAATTCTGGTGCGGAAGCACTGGAATGCGCGATCAAGACGGCGCGGCGCTACCACTATTCCAAGGGCCATCCGGAAAAATTCCACATCATCACCTTCGAGGGCGCTTTCCACGGCCGCACAATTGCGACGATCGCCGCCGGCGGCCAGCAGAAATACATCGATGGCTTTGGCCCGAAGGCACCCGGCTTCGACCAGGTTCCGTTCGAGGACATGGATGCGGTCAAGGCAGCGATCACGGACGCGACCGCTGCCATCCTGCTCGAACCCGTTCAGGGCGAAGGCGGCCTGCGCTCCTTCTCCAAGGAATTCCTGCGCGAGATACGCGCGCTTTGCGACGAGCGTGGCTTGCTGCTCGTCCTCGACGAAGTGCAGTGCGGCATCGGCCGTACCGGCAAGCTCTTCGCACATGAACATGCCGGGATCACCCCCGACATCATGGCGGTGGCAAAGGGCATCGGCGGCGGCTTCCCTGTTGGTGCCTGCCTCGCGACCGCTGAAGCGGCCTCCGGCATGGTCACCGGCACGCATGGATCGACCTATGGCGGCAATCCGCTCGCCATGGCCGTGGGCAATGCCGTGCTCGATGTCGTGCTGGCAGATGGTTTCCTGCAGCATATCAATGACGTCTCGATTGTCTTCCGCCAGGGCCTTGCCTCGCTCAAGGATCGTTTCCCCGAAGTGATCGAGGAAATCCGCGGCCAGGGCCTAATGATCGGCATCAAGGCCAAGGTGCCGGCGGGCGATCTCCTGCAGGCGATGCGCGGCGAAAAGCTGCTTGCCGTTCTCGCCGGCGACAATGTCGTGCGGCTGCTGCCCCCGCTCGTCACGACGGCCGAAGAAGCCCGCGAAGGTCTTGCCCGGCTCGAAAAGGCCGCCGAAGCCGTCTCCAAGCGATGAAGCTTGTCCTGTCCTGAAATTCCACTAACGTTTCAAGATTGACGACAAGGATAACGCATATGGCGTCCAAGAAGCATTTTCTCGATCTCTCCGCCGTTTCCGCCGAAGACCTCCGGCTCATCATGGAGGACGCGAAGACCCGCAAGACCAATCTCAAGGCCGGCAAGGGCGACAAGCCGCTCGCTGGCAAGATGCTGGCGATGATCTTCGAGAAGCCCTCGACCCGCACCCGCGTTTCCTTCGATGTCGGCATGCGCCAGCTCGGCGGCGAAACGCTGTTCCTGTCAGGCACCGAAATGCAACTCGGCCGCGCCGAGACGATCGGCGACACAGCCAAGGTGCTGTCGCGCTATGTCGATGCGATCATGATCCGCACCACCGATCATTCACGGCTGCTGGAGCTTGCCGAGCACGCGACTGTGCCCGTGATCAACGGCCTCACCGATGCGACCCATCCCTGCCAGATCATGGCTGACATCATGACCTTCGAGGAGCATCGCGGCAATGTCGCCGGCAAGACCATCGCCTGGACCGGCGACGGCAACAATGTGCTGCATTCGCTGATCGAGGGCTCCGCTCGTTTCGGCTACCGCATGAACATGGCTGTGCCGCTCGGCAGCGAACCCGATGACAAATATCTCAACTGGGCACGCAACAATGGCGGCAACGTCATGCTGACGCACGATGCCGAGAAGGCCGTTGATGGCGTCGATTGCGTCGTCACTGACACCTGGGTCTCGATGAACCAGGAACATCGCGCGCGCGGCCACAATGTGTTCCAGCCCTTCCAGGTCAATGGTGCGCTGATGAAGCACGCCAAGCCTGACGCTCTCTTCATGCACTGCCTGCCAGCCCATCGCGGCGAGGAAGTGACCGATGAGGTGATCGACGGCGCCCAGTCGGTGGTCTTCGACGAGGCGGAAAACCGCCTCCACGCCCAGAAGTCGGTTCTGGCCTGGTGCCTCGGCGCAATCTGATCGGTCGGGCTGAACGATGCGTTCAGCAGCGCAGCCTTGAATAGGCTGCGCAATTGCCTACTTGAAGGCCAACGCAAAGCAGCCGATGATGTGCTGCTTGGACACCATTTGAGACTCCGATGACCGAAATACATGTCAATCCGGGCCGCACAGGGCCCGCCGGCGATGATCGCGTTGTTCCCTTCCAGGTCGAAGGGCTCGATGTGCGCGGCCGTGCGGTCTCTCTGGGTCCGCTCACCGACGCGATCCTGTCGCGCCATTCCTATCCTGCACCCGTCGCACGCCTGCTGTCCGAAACGATCGCGCTGACCGTTCTGCTCGGCACATCGCTGAAGTTCCAGGGCAAGCTGATCGTGCAGACGCAGACCGATGGACCCGTCAACTTCCTCGTCGCCGATTTCACGGCGCCGGACGGCGTTCGCGCCTATGCCCGTTTCGACGCCCAGGCGGTCGAGGCGGCAAAGGCTGCCGGCCGCATCGAGCCGCATGAACTGCTCGGCAAGGGCATCTTGGCCTTCACCATCGACCAGGGCGAACACACGCAGCGCTACCAGGGCATCGTCGCGCTCGACGGCGAGACGCTGGAAGAGGCGGCGGCGGCCTATTTCCGCCAGTCCGAACAGATCCCGACCCGCGTCAAGCTCGCCTCGGCCGAGCTCTTCGCCCGCGATGCCGAAGGCAAGCTGCGTCACAGCTGGCGCGCCGGCGGCATGGTCGTGCAGTTCCTGCCGCAGGCCCCCGAGCGCATACGCCAGCGGGACCTGCATGGCGGCGACGGCTATACGGACCACGAGTTCGAGGAAGACGAGACCTGGACCGAGGCGCAGATGCTGGCCTCGACGGTGGCGCCCGAGGAACTCACCGACCCGGATCTTGGCGTCGAGCGGTTGCTCTATCGCCTTTTCCACGAGCGCGGCGTACGCGTCTATGACGCTCAGCCGGTCCACGATCGCTGCAGTTGCTCGCGCGAAAAGCTCCATGGCGTGCTCTCCGGCTTCTCCGCAGAGGAGATCGAGAGCACGATCGAGGACGGCGAGATCCGGGTGGAATGTGAATTCTGCTCGACGGTCTACAAGTTCGATCCGGTGGAGTTCCAGAAGCCGAACTGAAGGTCTCAGCGACGACCCTCCCCGTCCCTCCCCACAAGGGGGAGGGCTAACCCGCGGCGATACCTGCGCGTCCAGCAACCCTCAGCTTGTTGCAGCGCCGCGTTGGTCGCGGAGAATAAGGCGAATTAAGTCCTCCCCCTGGTGGGGCGGATTTAGGAGGGGCCTTCCTTCAAGTGAATCTCTAATTCAGCGTCCGCTGCAGCCCCGGCGTATCCAGCGAAAACGCCGGTATCGCCACGTCGAATGTCTCGCCGGAATCGGCCAGCATCTGGTAATGGCCGAACATCACGCCGGAGGGCGTATCGAGCGGACATCCGGAATTGTACTCGTAGGTATCGCCCGGGTTGAGCACGGGCTGTTCACCGACCACGCCGGGGCCTGAGACCTCGTCGACCTGGCCGTTCTCGTCGGTAATGTTCCAGTAGCGATTGAGAAGTTTCACGCGCTGATCGGAATGATTGGCGATGACGATCTTGTAGCCCCATACGTAGCGGCTATCTTCCGGGTCAGATTGCTCCGGCAGATAGTAAGGCTCCACGGTCACTTCTATTTCGCGCGTCGTCGCGTGATACATACTACTGATACCGCAATCCTTCCTCTCGCCGCATATGCCCGCGTTCTAACGCCCATGATGCACGTGGGTCAAGAATATCGCAGACGGAGCTTGCCCTAGGCTAGCCTGTGATCTGGACCGAATTCAGGTCGTGGGCAGTGCCGAGACGCCGCCATGCGCCGCCGACCAGGCGAGCGGGTCGTCGAGGAAGGACTGGACCGAGGCCAGCTTGTCCTTGTCGAACAGCGCTTGCGCACGAGCCACGTCCAACACCTGCCGCCAGGTGGAGATGTGATGCAGCTGAACATGGCCGTTGGCAAAGCGTGCCTCGGCTTCGCGGAAGATGCCGTAATAGAACAGTGCCATGCCATGCTCCACCACGCCGCCTGCGGCGCGGATCGCATCGATGAAGGTGAACATCGAACCGCCGGCCGTCGTCAGGTCCTCGATGACGAGCACGCGCGCGCCTTCCCGCATCTGCCCTTCGATCTGGGCATTGCGGCCGTGCCCCTTGGGCTGCTTGCGGACATAGATCATCGGCAGCGACATCCGCTCGGCCAGGAAGGCCGCAAAGGGGATGCCCGCCGTCTCGCCGCCCGCCACGCAATCGAACTGCTCGAAACCGGCTTCGGACATCACGGTCGCTGCTGCGAAATCCATCACCGCCGAGCGGATGCGCGGGTAGGAGATCAGCTTGCGGCAGTCGATATAGACCGGGCTCATCATGCCCGACGCGAGCTTGTAGGGCTCCTCAGGCCGGAAATGCACCGCCTTGATCTCCCACAGCATCTTCGCCATCAGCTCGGCCATCACGGCCTTGTCGGTGAATGCATTGGAAAACATCGGTGGGCCTCGTTCAACGGAAGTTAACTGCGCTTAACAGGAAGCGTCCCAGCTGAAAAGTGCGGCGTGGAACTTTTGAACGAGCTTGCTATTCTGCGGCCAATATCCGGGGGAGATCTCATGACCTTTGCCTTGCGTCCCGTCCGCCTGCCCGATTTCGAAGTGCCGCATGCCCGGCCTGAGATCCCGGCCGAGACCTATGCTGCCCGCGCCGACGCCGCCTATGCCGGCGCCGGCCGGGATTGGCTGGTCGTTTATGCCGATCGCGAACATCTCGCCAATATGGCGTTCCTGACCGGCTTCGAGCCGCGCTTCGAGGAAGCCTTGTTGATTCTCGGCAAACGCGGGCGCCGTGTGCTCGTCGTTGGCAATGAAAGCGGCAGCTATGCCGTACTGGCGGGCTTGCCCGACATCGAGGTTGTGCTCTGCCAGTCGCTCAGCCTGCTCGGCCAGCCGCGCGAGGCAGCGCCCAATCTCGAGGACGTGCTCGGTGAGATCGGTATCCGTCAGGGCGATACGATCGGGCTGGTTGGCTGGAAATATCTGGCACCGGACGAATGGCGCGGCCCCCTGCCGAGCTTCCAGGTCTCGGCTTTCATCGTCGATACGCTTCGCGCTGCCGCCGGAGATCCCGCGGCCGTCACGGATGCCACCTCGGTGCTGATGCATCCCGAGACCGGCCTTCGGGCGGTTGTCGATGTCCATGAGATTGCAGCGCTTGAATGGGGTGCCGCCCGCGCCTCTGCCGCGGTCTGGCGCATCGTCCAGGGCGCGCGCGAGGGTGATGACGAGTTCTCGGCGGCAAGCCGCATGAACTATGCGGGCGAGCCGCTGAGCTGCCATGTGATGTTCGCCTCAGCCTCGCCGGGCAACCCGGTCATCGGGTTGCGCAGCCCTGTTGGACGCAAGCTCGCCAAGGGCGATGGTGTGACGACGGCGGTCGGCTACTGGGGCGGTCTCTCCTGCCGCGCCGGCCTGTTCACCGACCACGACGCGGTCTTCCTCGAGACCGCCAAGGCCTATTTCCGCGGCCTCGCCGAATGGTACGACATCGCCGATATCGGCGTCGAAGGCGGCCAGATCTTCGCTGCCGTCACCGAGGCACTCAACGAGCATGGCCTCGACCAGGCGCTCAATCCTGGTCATCTCGTTGGTCACGACGAGTGGGTCCATACGCCGGTCCGTCCGGGCTCGACCGAAAAGCTCCGCTCCGGAATGCCCTTCCAGGTCGATATCATCCCGGTGCCGATGAAGGACAATTGGGCGCTGAACCACGAGGATTCGGTGACCTTCGCCGATGAGGCCCTGCGCGCTGACTTGGCGCGTCTCTATCCCGCCGTCCATGTCCGCGTCGAGGCGCGGCGCGCCTTCATCCGCGATGTGATCGGCATAGAGTTGAAGCCGTCGATTCTGCCCATGTCGCATGCGCCTCTCGCGCTGCCGCCCTTCTGGCTGGCATCGGACAAGATCCTCGTGCGGCAATAGGGGCAGGCGCCGATCTCAGACGGCGTGATCAATCGGCGGCAAAGGCAGTGGCAGGCCGGTCACATCGTAGGTCCAGACGCGGAAATGCTTCAGTTCGTGCGGACCGAACGAATTGATCAGCGGCACGTCGGCGGCATCGCGCCCGCGTGCCACGACGATGCGGCCGATGCGAGGAATGTTGTTGCGCGGGTCGAAGGTCATCCACTTCCCGCCGATAAAGACCTCGATCCAGGCGGAGAAATCCTGCGGATCGAGGATCGGCACGCCGATGTCGCCGAGATAGCCGTTCACATAGCGCGCCGGGATGTTCATGCAGCGCAGCAGCGTGATCGCGAGATGGGCGTAGTCGCGGCAGACGCCGATTTGCTCCTGGTAGGCCTCGTAGGCCGTCCGGGTGCTGCGTGCATCCATGTAGCCGAACTTGATGCGTTTGTTGGCGAAGTCGCAGATCGCCTGCACGCGACCCCACCCGGGAGCAATATTGCCGAACAGGTCCCAGGCGATCTGGCTCAGGCGATCGGTCTCGCAATAGCGGCTGCCCATCAGGAAGACCAGGCATTCGTTCGGCAGATCGGCAACGGCGATTTCCTCAGCCTCGGGAACCACGGGGTCGTGAAGTCCGCTATCCTCGATCGTGCCGTCGCCCCATATTGAGAAATCTCCCGCAGGCGCCACGAAGCGGCGGCAGATATTGCCGAAGAGATCGTCATAGACGGTGCTCGGCACGGAGGGCTGCGTCACCACCTGTTCTTGAGAACGGATATCGCCTGCGCGGTCGCGGTGGGAATTGAGAAGGCAGACCAGCGGCGTGGGCTGCGGGCAGTTGATGGTGATGTCGTAACCAAAGCGGATCAGCATTGCAGGTTCCTTGCGCGTTGCGGGCAGGGGACCGGCATGGCCAGTCTGCTGGGCCAGTCTGCCGGGCCAGTCTGCTGGCGCCGGAGCGACGCAAAAGCACTGTCGCATTCCTGTTGCATTGCGGCAAGAAATGTTTTCACGGTGGCTCAGGCGCGGTCTGTCATCCGCCGGGGTCAAGACCTCCGCTGTTCGCTGCCCGGAATTTCGACGTAACCCAATCGGCAAGCGCTGCTGCGGGCTTCGGCAGCGCGCTGAAGCTGCGCGCCACGAGATAATAGGCGCCATAGGGCAATTTTGTCTGGAACGGCTGGACAAGTCTTCCGGCCAGCAGGTCCTCCTGAACGAATGCCTGATCGGCGAGGCCTACGCCGTGCCCGCGCAGCGCCGATTGCAGGACGAGCGCGCCATCTGCGATCATCGGTCCACGGTCGCCGCGGATGTCTGGGGCTCCGGCCAGCCGGAACCATTCGCTCCAGCCCTGGCGGTTCTCTTCGTGCAGCAATTCGAATTGCTGAAGGTCGACCGGCGCTGCGATCGGCGCGCGCGCCGACAGCAGGGATGGCGCCAATACCGGCACCAGCGCGGTGTCGACCAGATGCCGGCTCTCGGTTCGCGGCCAACCTGCATGTGAACCGCTCTGTCTAATGGCCAGCTCGGCTTCGTTGGCGCGGAACTCGATGACGCGCGGATCGGATTCGATCCGAACTTCGATGTCGGGGAAGAGCGTCCTGAATTCGATCAGGTTCGGCACCATCCAGAGCGTTGCGAAAGTCGGCTCCACACTGATCGTGACACTCTGCAGTCCTTCGCGCGCTGTGATCGTTGAAAGCGCCGCGTCGATCCGGTCGAAGGATTCGGTGAGCACGCCAAGCAGGTCCTCACCCTCGGGCGTCAGCGCGACGGCGCGATGAAGCCGCTCGAACAGCGGATGGCCGAGTGCTGCTTCGAGCTCCCGAATCTGCCGGCTGATCGCAGCCTGGGAGACGAAGAGCTCCTCCGCGGCCTGCGTGAAACTCAGCAGCCGCCCCGCCACCTCGAAGCTCCTCAATGCCGTCAATGGCAGGCGACCCCGCTTCATCCATAACCTCAAGTCATGTGAAGCCGGCAATATACTCGTTTGAGCGATCGGGGCAACAGCGCGACAATGCTGGTCATGGAAAGGAGCAAGCCAATGATCAAGCAGATCATCGAGATCCTGATGGCGGCCATTGCGATTGCCACCGGCATGCCGCGTGGCTGGCCCCATCAACCTCATCAGCCTTGTCGGCGATACGAGGACAGATGATGGGATGGACAAAAGAAAATCCGGGCCGTGATGTTGGCACGACCCGGATTTCCTGTCTTCAAGTTAGGTCTTAGATGGCCGGCGGGCCGAACTGGTTGGCACCCGGCGTACCCGGCTGGCAGAACCAATAGAGCAGCACCAAAGCGCCGATCAGCGGAATGAAGGCCAGGAGCAGCCACCAGCCAGACTTGTCAAGGTCGTGAAGGCGACGGACGCCAACAGCGATGCTCGGGATCAGTGTCGCGAGAGACCAGATCGCACCGAGCACGGAAGCGCCGAGGACAAAATTGTCGACCATGGCCAGCACGATTGCAACGATGACGACGAAGAGTGTGTACCACCAATATTCGGACCGAATAGCGCGCCCGGAGAAAGTGGCATATTTTTGCGTAAGAACAGTTTTAGCGGCCGTAGCAAAATCCATTGGATCCCCCTGAAATGAACAGAACGACGGCCTTGATCCGCACCCCGCGAGAACAAGACCGTTGGCGGCATGACGGGGCGCAGGGTCGCTTTATTCGCACGGCCCGAGTTTTTCCCCCGTCGCGAACTTACGGCAAGACTGTGACATTGTCACACTGATTTCAGCGCGTGGGATAGGCGGCCGGAGAAAGGCCCGAGGCGGCGCTACTGCGCCGCCTGCTGCTGCTCTTCGTGGCTATCGGGCAAGTCCTCAAGCTGCGTTGTCGAGAGTTCGCCCAGCCGGTTCCAGGCATCAAGCCCGGCAATCTTGTAGGCCTCTGCCAGCGTCGGATAGTTGAAGGTGTTCTCGACGAAATAGTCCACGGTGCCTTTGAGGTTCAGCACGGCCTGGCCGATATGGATGAGCTCCGTAGCACCCTCGCCGACGATGTGCACGCCGAGCAGCCGGCGTGTCTTCATCGAGAAGATCATCTTCAGCATGCCGGTATCGAGGCCCATAATGTGGCCGCGCGAGGTTTCCCGGAAGCGGGCAATGCCGCATTCATACGGAATATGCCGCTCCTTCACCTCTTCCTCGGTCAGACCGCAGGTCGAGATCTCAGGTACGGCATAGATACCATAGGGGAAATATTGCGGCGGCTCGGACGTGCCGACGCCGGCGGCGTGGCGGGCAGCGATGCGGCCCTGTTCCATAGCGGTCGAGGCGAGGCTCGGGAAGCCGACGACGTCGCCTGCGGCATAGATGTTCGGCACCTCGGTCTGGAACGTCTCCGGATTGACCTTGATGCGACCGCGCGCGTCGGCCGTCAGGCCGGCGGCTTCCAGGTTGAGTGCGGCTGTGGCGCCCATCCGTCCTGCAGCATAGAGCACCATTTCGGCGGTCACGACCCGACCGTTCGACAGCGTCACCTTGCACTTGCCGCCCGGCTCGCGCTCGATCTTCTCGGCGGACTGGCCGAAGAGAAGCTTCATGTTGCGGTCGCGCAGTTGATAGGAGAAGTCTTCCACGATCTCGCGATCAATGAAGTCGAGCATCGTCATGCGGGGCTCGATCACGGTCACGGCCGTGTCGAGCGCGCTGTAGATCGTCGCATATTCGATGCCGATGACGCCGGCACCGACCACGATCATCGAGCGCGGGATCTCCTTGATCTCGAGCAGCTCGTCGCTGTCGATGATCTTCTCATGGTCGAAGGGCACGCTCGGCGGACGGAACGGCTTGGTGCCGATCGAGAGCAGAATGGCGTTGCCGCGCACCTGCACGACCTCGCCGTCGGCCTTCTCGACTTCCAGCGTATGTGGATCGACGAAACGGGCAAGACCGCGGAGGTGGTTGACGCGGTTGCGCGAAAACTGATGCTCCAGCACCTCGACTTCGTGGTCGAGCGTGATCAGAAGGCGCCGCCGCAGGTCCTCGGCGCTGATCTCGGCCTTGACGCGGTAGGCGCGGCCGTAGAAGCCACGTTCGCGCCAGCCGGTGAGGTTGAGCGCCGTCTCGCGCAGCGTCTTCGACGGGATGGTGCCGGTATGGACCGAAACGCCGCCGACGCGCGTGCCCTTTTCGATCACCAGTACCCGCTTGTTGAGCTTGGCCGCCTGGATGGCCGCACGCCGTCCCGCCGGGCCGCTGCCGATGACGATGAAATCGTATTGCATCATGTGAGGTTGCCCCGCTATTGCTGCTCGCCTATGGGCTTTGCAGTCTGTATCGAACCGCTCCGGACGTGGCTTTATCAGCTACGCTGTCAGGCACTTTTTCGGCAGAGACATGCTGCGCCGCATTATCAGTCCAGAACAGATCGCAAATCAACCTGAAGATTTGATGATAAACCGGTAAGAACCCATTAAACAGGCCGACTTTTGCGGGCCTTACTCGACCAATTTGAATTCGAGCAGCAGATTTCGCTCGATCAGCGAGTGGTTGTCGTCGGAGACCACGATCAGATGGGTTGAACCATCCTCCGCGGTGAAGGCATCGAGCCCTTCCATATTGTCGATCTGGTGCGAAAAATCCGCCTCCATCACCACGGTACCAGAAACCGTCTTGCCCGGTGCGATATCTTCGCCCTTGAAGCGCCGGATACGCATGCCGATGCCGTCCCTGATCCCGAACTTGCGTTCGAGCAGCAGAAGTGTGCCGTCCTTCAGGAACACGCCGTCAGTGACATCATAAGGCGCAATGCGCTCGACAAAGAAGGTGCCTTTGGCGGGGCCGGACTGCACGCCGGCGATGAAGTCGCCCTTGTCGTTGTAGCTGCGCTCGGCGACCCAGACGATGGCACCCTTCAACGGCCCATCCGGCGATGATTTCATCACGGCTTCCAGGCCGCCATTGCCGCGCAGCTTGACTTCTCCGGTCAGCGGCTTCTCGACAGAAACCGGCTCAGATGTGGCATATCCCTCGATGGGATAGGCCGCGATGCGATGGTTGCGTTCGAAACTGACCAGGATCTTGTCGCCGTCGAGCACCATGCCCTCGGCATCCATATTGTCCTTGTGGTCCTTGCTCTTCGTGCTTCCGGCATCGAGCATGGTGGTGATCGTGTAGTCCTTGATGCCGGAGAGCCTGCCTTCGGCATCACGCTCGATCTCGCCAGTCGCCCAGTGACCGGTGTCCATGATCGAGATGAAATGCTTGCCGTCGGGCAGCATGCGGATCGAGGAGACCGCGCCCATCTCGCCATTCTTCGTCGCCATGACGAGGCCGCCGAGATATTCGAGGCTGCCGAAGCGATTTCCCGCGCCGCTCTTGAATTCCGGGATGACCAGCGACTTGACGGGGAGGGGTTCGCCGTCCACGGCAGGCTGGCTGCCGAAGGCGACCGGGAAGGCAAAGGCGAACAGGACAAACGGCAGGAAGGCGACCAGCGACCATCTCTTCTTCACTGCCACATCAGATCCTTCCAAACGTCCGCTTTATGCGGTGGCGATGACGCTCAAGCTCGCCGGCGCCCGCGCACCGGGCCTTGACCCGCGCCGGTGTCTTCCTCGAAAAGCGCCGCAAGCTGCTCGGTCATCGCGCCGGCCAGTTCGTCGGCATCAATGATGGTCACGGCCTTCTTGTAATAGCGTGTCACGTCATGGCCGATACCGATCGCCAGAAGCTCCACCGGAGACTTTGTCTCGATCTGCTCGATGACGGCGCGCAGATGCCGTTCGAGATAGTTGCCCGGATTGACCGACAGCGTGGAATCGTCGACCGGGGCGCCGTCCGAAATCATCATCAGAATACGCCGTTGCTCGGGCCGTCCCAGCAGACGATTATGCGCCCAGATCAGCGCCTCGCCGTCGATATTTTCCTTAAGCAGGCCTTCGCGCATCATCAGTCCGAGATTGCGCTTCGAGCGCCGCCAAGGCTGGTCGGCAGACTTGTAGACGATGTGGCGCAGATCGTTGAGACGGCCTGGGGAGGCCGGCTTGCCGCTGCCGAGCCATTTTTCGCGGCTCTGGCCGCCCTTCCACGCCTTGGTGGTGAAGCCGAGGATTTCGACCTTGACGCCGCAGCGTTCCAGCGTTCGGGCGAGGATATCGGCACAGGTGGCGGCCACCGTGATCGGCCGGCCGCGCATCGAGCCCGAATTGTCGATGACCAGCGACACGACCGTGTCGCGGAACTTGGTATCCCGCTCCATCTTGAAGGAAAGCGGCTGCATCGGATCGATCACCAGGCGCACCAGGCGTGCGGTATCGAGATAGCCTTCTTCAAGGTCGAAATCCCACGAACGGTTCTGCTGCGCCATCAGCCGGCGCTGCAGCTTGTTGGCGAGCCGGCCGACGGCGCCTTGCAAATGCGCGAGCTGCTTGTCGAGGAAGGCACGCAGGCGATCGAGCTCGGCTTCGTCGCAGAGTTCCTCGGCCGTGATCTCCTCGTCGAATTCCTGGGTGAAGACCGCGTAATCGATCTTCTCGTTGAGATCGTCGAACGGGTTGTTCGGCCGCTTGACCTCGCCTGGAGTCTCGGATTCCTCGTCGCCCTCTTCCATGAGGTCGTCTTCGGAAATCTCGGCGCCGTCGGTCTCGCCTTGCTCCATCTGGTCGTCGGCAGCTTCGTTGTCTTCGGCGGGCGCCTCTTCGGTGCCGGCGTCGTCCTCGGAATTATCCTCGTTCTGCTCCTGGTTGCGCGGCTGCTCTTCCTCGGAATTGGAATCGTCTTCGTTGGTCTGCGAATCTTCGTCGCCGAGGTCTTCGGCCAATTCCATCGAAGCCAGCATGTTGCGGACCAGGCGCGCGAAAGCCTCCTGGTCGTCCATCACGGTCTTCAGCGAGCCGACTTCCTTGTCGGCCTTTTCCTGGAAAAAGGAGCGCCAGAGATCGAGCACCTTGCCCGCACTTTCGGGCGGGCGTTCGCCGGTCAGCGCCTCGCGCACCATGAGAGACATGGCCTCTTCGATGGGCGCGTCCTCGCGGCCATTGATGCCGCGGAAATTCGCCTTGGCGTATTTCTCCGTCAGCATGGAATTGAGGTTTTGCGCCGTGCCGGCCATGCGGCTCGCACCGATCGCCTCGACACGGGCCTGTTCGACGGCGTCATAGATCGCCCGGGCATCGGGGCCAGCGGGGGCAAGCTGCGTATGCAGCCGCTCATCGTGGCAGGCACGGCGCAACGCCATGGAATCGCCAAGGCCGCGCAACACGGAGAGTTCCTGCGCGGTTGGCTTCCGCGACAGTTCGGGTAGCCGCATCCGGTCACCGGTCATGCCGGGCCGGTCGTTGGCAAAGTTCACCTCGACCTCGGCCGAACCCGCGATCGAGCGGACGCAGCCGGTCAGCGCCCGGCGGAACGGCTCCAGGTCGACTGCCTGGCTCGGCTTTGCCCGTGAATTGTCGCCCGGTCCTGCCATGATCCTGCCTGAGATGCTTTCTCGCCGTCAGACACCCAGAACGAGGTTGGCGGCGCTCTCCTTGAGTTCAACGCCGAAGACCCGCTGGTACTGCTCGGCGACGAGCGCGCGCTCGAGATCGTCGCACTTGTTGAGGAAGGTCAGCCGGAAGGCAAAGGCGATGTCGCCGAAGATCGCGGCATTTTCCGCCCAGGTGATGACCGTACGTGGGCTCATGACCGTGGAAAGGTCACCATTGATGAAAGCCGCGCGCGTCAGTTCGGCGACCCGCACCATCTTGGCCACCGTGTCGCGGCCCTTGCTCGCCGTGAAATGCTTCACCTTGGAGGCGACGATGCCGACTTCATGCTCGAAGGGCAGGTAGTTCAGCGTGGTGACGATCGACCAGCGGTCCATCTGCGCCTGGTTGATCTGCTGCGTGCCGTGATAGAGGCCAGTCGTGTCGCCGAGGCCGACCGTGTTGGCGGTCGCAAACAGACGGAAGGCCGGATGCGGGCGGATGACGCGGCTCTGGTCGAGCAGGGTGAGGCGGCCGGATGCTTCGAGCACGCGCTGGATCACGAACATCACATCCGGACGACCCGCATCATACTCGTCGAAGACGAGCGCGATATTGTGCTGGTAGGCCCAGGGCAGGATGCCGTCACGGAACTCGGTAATCTGCTTGCCGTCCTTCAGCACGATCGCGTCCTTGCCGACGAGGTCGATACGGCTGACATGGCTGTCGAGGTTGATGCGGATGCAGGGCCAGTTGAGGCGCGCCGCGACCTGTTCGATATGGGTCGACTTGCCGGTGCCGTGATAGCCCGAAACCATGACGCGTCGATTATGGGCAAAGCCCGCCAGGATGGCCAGCGTCGTGTCGCGATCGAAGAGATAGTCCGGGTCAACATCCGGCACATGCGCATCGGCTTCCGAATAGGCAGGCACGCTGATGTCGGAATCGATTCCGAACACCTCGCGGACCGAGACCTTCGTGTCCGGCAGCTTCACAATATCGAGATCCATCTTGGTCATCATAACTCCAGCGCGACCGTGGGGAACGGCCGTAGAAATCACCGGCGCCTGTCCTATCGCGGGTTTTCGTCGGTGACAACAATATTAAAGCATGCTCCCGAAAGTGGGCACCGGTTTCGGGACAAAGACATGCGCAGGCTCAGGAATCACAGCAAGCGTCAGCAAAAGCCGGCCTGCTTGAGCAGTTGATAGGCCTGGATGACGGCGCGGAAGCGCTCCTCCGAGCCGCGGTCGCCTCCATTTGCGTCAGGATGGTGCTTTTTCACCAGTTCCTTGTAGCGCGACTTGATGTCGCTGGCGGTGGCGTTGTGGGCCAGTTCGAGTGTTTCGAAGGCTTTGCTCTCCAGCGTCTTCAGCTTGCGGTCCGGCGCCGGGCCATGCCGCCCGCCATTCACCCGCCATCCGGCGAAACCGAAGGGGTCGCGCATCTTCGCGGCCCCGGCGCGCGCCTGGTTCATCGTCGGCGACCACTTGGCATTCTTGTTGACGCCCATGGTCCAGGTCGGCCGGTTTCCAGTCACCGCTTCCTTCTGGTAGCGCGACACCTCGGTGTCGGAGAGACCCGAGAAGTAGTTGTAACCCTTATTGTATTCCCTGACATGATCGAAGCAGAACAGAAAATACTGGCCCTCGGCGTTGCGGCCGACGGGTGCGCGATGGACGCCCGGCTTCTCACAGCCGTCCCACTGACAGGTGGGCTTCGCAGGCGGCTCGTCGACGCGCTTTCCCTTGCGGCGCGTACGGATCGAGTCGAAATATTTGGAATCCAGTTTCATCCACACATTATGGGTCTCGGCATGTCGCACCGCAAGAATTGACAAACCGGAAAGTTGGGGTCTTTCTGGAGGGCTTTGCACGGAAGCCAAATCATGTCTCTGGAACCAAGGATGCGGGCCGCGCTCGAAGCTGCCTTTGCGCCGACTAATCTCGAAATCGTCAATGAAAGCAACCTGCATGCAGGTCACAATCCGGAAGCTGCTGCGACCAATGATACGCACTATCGCATCCGCATTGCAGCCGTTTCGCTGGCCGGAAAGAGCCGGGTGAACCAGCATCGTGAGATAAATGCAACGCTGAAATTTGCCTTCGACGAAGGATTGCATGCGCTGGCGATCGAGGTGGTGCCGACGAATTGAATCTTGGCGTCGAAAATGGTATATCCCATCTTGAAGGCGAGGATATACCATGGCGCTTTATGTGAAGGATCCGGAAGTGAATCGCTTGGCCACTCAGTTGGCCGAGGCGCGCGGGACGACCAAAACCGAGGTCTTGAAGCAAGCGCTCCAGCATGAGCTGGAGCGCGAGGAAAAGGACACATATGTGGAGCGGGCCATGGCATTTGCGCGGAGGTTGCGAGCCAAGGGAAATCCCGATCATATTGAAACGGTGGACAAGGCGTTCATCGACAGTCTCTACGAAGATTGATCGCCGATGTTTGTCGACGCATCCGCATTTTGCGCAATGCTCATGAGCGAAGAAGACGCTGAATTTTTCGCGGCGAAACTTAGCGGCGCTTCGCGCCGCATTACGTCTCCAATGGCCGTATGGGAGACGACAGTGAATGTGTCAAAGGGCTTGGACATCGAACTTGAGACGGCCCAACTTGAGGTCGAGGAATACCTTTCCGAATTCAAGATCGAGAATCTTGCTATAGCGCCGGAAACCACCGCAATCGCCCTCGATGCATTCCGCCATTATGGCAAAGGCCGCCACCCTGCGGCCCTGAATTTCGGCGACTGCTTCGCGTATGCCTGCGCCAGGCACCATAATGTCCCCTTGCTCTACAAGGGCAACGACTTCGTACTGACAGACATAGAGACTGCTTGATACGTCTTACCCGTCCACATCCCAATGCGACTTGAAGATCGGGTCGAAGACCGTAACCGGCCCGTCGCCCGTCTCGATCCTCACCGGAAACTCCACCGGCGCATCACGCTTGATAAGTCTGATCGTCTCCTCGTTCGGCTTCACGCCATACCAGGCAGGACCATTCAACGACGCAAAGGCCTCGAGCTTGTCGAGCGTCTTCTCTTCCTCAAACACATGCGCCAGGCAGGATAGCGTGTTGATCGACGTAAAGCAGCCGGCGCAGCCGCAAGCGCATTCCTTGAGCGGGTCGACATGCGGCGCCGAATCCGTGCCGAGGAAGAATTTCGGGTTGCCCGAGGTCGCGGCCTTGCGCAGCGCCAGGCGGTGCTTCTCGCGTTTGGCCACAGGTAGGCAGTAATAATGCGGCCGGATGCCGCCGACGAGAATATTGTTGCGGTTGATGATCAGGTGATGGGTGGTGATCGTGCCGGCGATGTTGTCCGACTGGTTCACATAGTCGACGCCATCCTCCGTCGTGATGTGCTCCATCGTCACCCGCAGGTCCGGCAGCCGCTTCTTGAGCGGTTCGAGCACCGTCTCGATGAACGCCGCCTCGCGGTCGAAAATATCGACATCAGGCGTCGTCACTTCGCCATGGATGCACAGCGTCAGGCCAATCTTCGCCATGCGCTCCAGCACCGGCATTGCGTTTTCGAAATTGCGAACGCCGGAATGCGAGTTGGTCGTCGCACCCGCCGGATAGAGCTTCACCGCCGTGATCAATCCGGACTTCGCCCCTTCCTCGACATCGTCTGGCGAGGTGCCCTCGGTGAGGTAGAGCGTCATCAGCGGCTCGAAGCTGTGGCTTTCCGGCACCGCTGCCAGGATCCGTTCGCGATAGGCGCGGGCGTCCGCCGTTGTCACTACCGGCGGCACGAGGTTCGGCATGATGATCGCCCGGGCGAAATGCCGCGACGTATAGGGCAAGACGCCCTCCAGCATGGCGCCGTCGCGCAGGTGCAGGTGCCAGTCGTCGGGGCGGCGGATGGTGAGCGAGGTCATGGAAATCTCCTGCGGCTGGCGGTTTCCCGCTCATAGAGCAAGTCCGGGAAATCTGTGAAGCGCTTTTCGATCTAGAAGGCGCCAGAGTAGAAACAAAAAAGCCGGCGGATTGATCCGCCGGCAGTCAGACACTTGAAAGGTGGAGAAGATCAGGCCGCCATCGCTTCCGCCGGCGGCGCCTTGGCGCCGGTCATGAAGGCAACGGCGTCGGACATCGTATAGTCCTTGGGATTGATCACGCAGAGCCGCTTGCCGAGGCGATGGATGTGGATGCGATCCGCCACCTCGAAGACATGCGGCATATTGTGCGAGATCAGGACGATCGGCATGCCGCGCGATTTCACGTCGAGGATGAGTTCGAGCACCTTGCGCGATTCCTTGACGCCGAGCGCCGCTGTCGGCTCGTCGAGGATGATGACCTTCGAGCCGAAGGCCGCGGCGCGGGCCACGGCAACGCCCTGGCGTTGGCCGCCGGACAGCGTCTCGACCGCCTGGTTGATGTTCTGGATCGTCATCAGCCCAAGTTCGGAGAGCTTGTCGCGCGCGATCTTTTCCATCCTGGGGCGGTCGAGCATGCGGAAGATCGAGCCAAGCGGGCCCGACCGCCGGATTTCCCGTCCGAGGAACATGTTGTCGGCGATCGACAGAGCCGGCGACAGCGCGAGGTTCTGGTAGACCGTCTCGATGCCGGCCGCACGCGCTTCCATCGGATTGGAGAAATGCACGACATTGCCTTCAAGACGGATCTCGCCCTCGTCCGGCTTCACGGCGCCCGAGATCGCCTTGATCAAGGACGACTTTCCGGCGCCGTTGTCGCCGATCACGGCGAGGATTTCGCCGGGATAGAGATCGAAGTCCGAATAATCGAGAGCGGTGACGCGGCCATAGCGCTTGACGATGCCGCGCGCGGTGAGAAGAGGTTCCATCAGCCTGCCACCTTTCTGATCCACTGGTCGATCGCGACCGCCGAGATGATGAGGACGCCGGTCAGGCCGACCTTCCATTGCGGGTCGGCGCCCAGCATGTTGAGCCCCATCGAGACGACGCCGACGATCATCGCGCCGATCAATGTGCCGAGGATCGAGCCGCGCCCGCCGAACAGCGATATGCCACCGATCACGGCCGCGGTGATGGCCTGAAGATTGTAGTCGGTGACGGCCCAGGACGGCGAGATCGAGCCGTTGCGGCCGATCGATACCCAGGCGGCGAGCGCCGCGATCAGTCCGGCCAGGGTGTAGGTTCCAAGCATCACGCGATCGACGCGGATACCCGACAGTTTGGCGGCTTCCGGATCGTCACCCACCGCATAGAGGTGGCGACCCCATGCCGTATGGTTGAGCGCGTACCAGAGCACCAGGACAAGGACGACCATGACGATGACGCCGAGCGTGAACACCGCCGATCCGATCTTGAAGCTCGTGCCGAACAGGCCGAGCAGCGGCGCCGAGGTCTCGATGTCGGCGCGCCGGATCGTCTCGTTGGCCGAATAGATGAAATTCGTCGCCATGATGATGTACCAGGTGCCGAGCGTCACGATGAACGGTGGAAGCTTGACCTTGGCGACGAGAAAACCGTTGAGCAGGCCGCAGACCGCGCCGGTCAGCATGCCGATCGGGACGGCAAAGATAGCCGGTATGCCATAGGTGACCGCGCAGTTGCCCATGACCACGGCCGACAGAACCATGATCACGCCGATCGACAGATCGATGCCGGCAATCAGGATGACAAGCGTCTGGCCCGCGCCGAGAATACCCACGACGGCGATCTGCTGCAGGATCAGCGTCAGCGTGCCGGCGGTGAAGAAGCGCTCGCCCTTTAGCACACCGAAAACGATGATGGAGAGGATAAGAACGATAGCCGGGGTCGCCGCCGGCTTGGAATGCAGAAAATGCTGGATGCGCTGGAGTATCGACTGACTCTCGAAACTGGCGACCGTCGTGTCGCTCTTGTCGAGAACCTTCTCGAATTCCTGAATGCTGGCCATGTATCCCTCCCAAGGGTCAGAATCGGTTCCGGCCTATGGCGCCGGTTACGCCGGTTCGAAAGAGGGCGGCTGTGCCGCCCTCGATCGATAGTGTACCCGATGGGTCAGCCGATCAACCCCAGCACTTCTCGGTGCCGGTCTTGACGTCGATGGATTCGACGCCGGCGGCAGGCTTGTCGGTCACCAGAGCGACGCCAGTGTCGAAGAAGTCCTTGCCTTCGGTCGGCTTCGGCTTCTCGCCGGTGTCGGCGAACTTCTTGATCGCTTCGATGCCGAGCGACGCCATCAGCAGCGGATACTGCTGCGAGGTCGCACCGATCACGCCTTCGGCAACCGATTTGACGCCTGGGCAACCGCCGTCGACCGACACGATCAGCACGTCTTTTTCCTTGCCGACGGCCTTGAGCGCTTCATAGGCGCCGACAGCGGCCGGTTCGTTGATCGTGTGGATCACGTTGATGTCAGGATCCTTCTGGAGAAGGTTTTCCATGGCGGTGCGGCCGCCTTCTTCGTTGCCATTGGTCACGTCATGGCCGACGATGCGCGGATCATCTTCGTCGCCGATCTTGTTCGGGTCCTTCGGGTCGATGCCGAAACCGATCATGAAGCCCTGGTCGCGCAGCACGTCGACGGTGGGCTGCGACGGGACGAGATCAAGAAAGCCGATCTTGGCGTCCTTGGCCTTGTCGCCGAGCGTGGCGGCAGCCCATGCGCCGATCAGCTTGCCGGCTAGCAGGTTGTCTGTGGCGAAGGTCGCGTCGGCAGCGGTCGCCGGGTCAAGCGGGGTGTCGAGAGCGATGACAAGCAGGCCGGCGTCCTGGGCCTTCTTGACCTGGTCGACAATCGCCTTGGTGTCGGATGCGGCGATCAGGATACCCTTGGCGCCATCGGCAATGCAGGATTCGATCGCGGCGACCTGGCTGTCATGGTCACCATCGACCTTGCCGGCATAGGACTTGAGATCGACGCCGAGCTCAGCCGCCTTGGCGGCCGCGCCTTCCTTCATCTTGACGAAGAAGGGGTTGGTGTCGGTCTTGGTGATCAGGCAGGCGGAAATGCCAGCGGCGCTGGCGCTGCCGCAGAAAGCCACGCCGAGCGCGAGTGCGCCGAGAGTGGCGGAAAGAACGGATTTCTTCATCGTGAACTCCTCCCAAGGAATTGTTGGCGACGGCGGACGATCCGCCGCTCCTCCGAGCGACCGCACCCGTGCGGGTGACGCTTGCTAAGGCTTCCTCCTGCCTCATGCGGTCGGTCGAGGGAAAAATAACCACCGAATGAGACGAGTGTCAATAAATAAATTCGATTGATTTATTTATTCGCTGTGGCATGCTTCTACCTTGAAGAGTACCAATGCCCGGGAGGAGAAAGGGCAATGGCCAATATCGAAGCTGACCAGGAAATCGCCGCCGGGATCGTCGATCCCATGGGCGGGGCCAACCAGACGCGTGTGCGTGCCTACAATGAGCGGCTGGTCCTGTCGCTCGTGCGCCGGCATGGCTCGCTATCGAAAGCCGAGATCGCCCGTCGCACCGGCCTTTCCGCACAGACGGTTTCCGTCATCATGCGTGCGCTCGAAAAGGATGGCTTGCTGACACGCGGCAGTCCCCAGCGCGGCCGTGTTGGCCAGCCCTCGATCCCCATGAGCCTCAATCCCGATGGCGTGCTGTCTCTCGGCCTCAAGATCGGCCGCCGCAGTGCCGATCTCATCCTATTGGATTTCACCGGCCGCGTCCGTTTCCAGCTGCACGAGGCCTATCGCTATCCGACTCCGGCGGGCGTGCTTGCTTTCGTGGAAGCCAGCGTGTCCAAGGTCCTGGCAGATATGAGTCCCGCTGACCGCGGCCGGATCGCCGGGCTTGGCGTCGCGCTGCCCTTCGAGCTCTGGAATTGGGTGGAAGAGGTCGGTGCGCCGATGGCGGATATGGACGCGTGGCGCCATGCCGATATCGCCGCGCTGCTGGCCGAGCGTCTGCCTTTTCCCGTGCTGCTGCAGAACGACGCCACGGCGGCCTGTGCTGCCGAGCTCGCCTTTGGCCATGGTCCGCGCTTCTCGGATTTCGCCTATTTCTTTCTGGGCTCTTTCATTGGCGGCGGCGTGGTGCTCAACCATGCGCTCTATCCCGGCCGGACCGGCAATGCAGGCGCCTTCGGTTCCATGCCCTTTCCCGCGAAAGAAGGCGGACATGACCAACTCATCGATCACGCCTCCGTTGTTCTTCTCGAAAAAATGCTGCTTGAGGCCGGACGCAATCCGTCATCAATCTGGCTGACGCCTGAGAAATGGGATGATTTCGGCGATATCGCCAAGCTCTGGATCGAGCGGACCGGCCGGGCATTGGCACTCGCCATCGCCACCGTGTGTTCGGTGATCGATTTCGAAGCCGTGATCATCGATGGCGGTTTCTCGGCCGAGATCCGCCGGGCGGTGACGGCGGTGGCGCGCCGCGAACTTGCCGGCCTCAATCTGCAGGGTATTGAAACGCCAGTCGTGGAAGAGGGTCTGGTCGGCTCCGCCGCGCGCGCCATCGGGGCGGCAAGCCTGCCGCTCTTCTCGCGCTATCACATTGATCAAAGCGTATTGTTCAAGGAAATGGCATAATGCTGAAAGGTCTCGATCCCGTTCTGAGCCCCGCGCTGCTGTCGACATTGCGGTCGATGGGTCACGGCGACGAGATCGCACTGGTGGACGGCAACTATCCGGGCGAGGAGCATGCCCGGAGGCTGGTACGGGCCGATGGTCTCACTGTCGCACAGGTGCTCGATGCCGTGCTCTCGGTCCTGCCCATCGATCATGCCGTGGATCATGCGATCTTTCGCGCCGTGGTTCCGGATCGCCCCGATATTCCCGATCCTGTTCACCAGAAGATGATCGACATCTGCCGACGCTGGGAGCCGGATCGGCCGGTCGTTCCGCTCGCACCGGAGCTGTTTTACGCCCGCGTCCGCACCAGCCATACCATCGTACAGACGTCGGAACCGGCGCTCTATGGCAACATCATCCTGCGAAAAGGCGTGATCACTCGCCTGTGATCCGCGATTGCAAATTTGTAATGTTGCATCATCTTGAAGATCCATGTTGCCGACAACATATCTCTATTGCTGGTGTTCCTGACGAGGTCACCATAGCTGACCGCGGCTCCGTCCCCCGCCCGTGTCAGCAAGAAGTGCGGGCAAGGGCCTATTCCCCCTCTCCGGGCCCTTGCCTGCTTCCCTGCAAGCGAATTGTCCGCCGGTTATTTGAGCTCAAATGGCTCAAGGCCGGCTTTTTCTTGGGCTGTCCTGGGGAGTAGTGTGTTTTCGTCTTGTGAAACCACTGATTTCTGTCTTAATTCGGCACAAATGAATTTTGACCGCATGGAATCAGCCGCCTATCTTTCCACGTTGCTTGCGAAGGGCTTTTCGAAGTCGCTCGCAACCCGCGCGAATGCACTCGGCTTCCTGCCAGGCCAGTTCCCCGTCCTGGTCGAATTGTGGAATGAAGACGGCATCACCCAGCGCGAACTGCTCGATCGGCTCGATATCGAACAGGCGACACTTGCCAACACGCTGTCGCGCATGGAACGCGACGGTCTGATCCTGCGCCAGCCACATCCCAAGGATCGGCGCGCCACCTGCATTTACCTGACCGCTCGTGCCAGGGCGATCGAGGAGCCGGCCCTTGCGGCTGCGCGCGACGCCGACCAGGAGCTCTTCAAGGGCTTCCGCCGCTTCGAAAAAGAGCTGATGCTCGAATATATCCGCTGGGCCATCGACAACGCCCGCAAGCTTTGAGCGTTGAAAGGCCGAATCCAGCCTCGAAAGCTCTGTGCAGCCTTCCCCCATTATGGCCCTGTTACAAAAGTGACTGCCGCAAATCCGGTCCCGTGCGATGAGGCGCCCAAGGCAATTTTGCCACATGCGCCAGTCGTTTACCGGGGGTTAACCATGACGAAGATTTTCGCCTACGTTCTGTTCGCGATTGTCACACTTTCGACATGCGCCTCCATGATGACGGCTTCAACCGGGACAGCGGCGGCGTGCGATTCTGTCTCGATATGTGACTAGGGACTTACGTAACATGAAACCGATCTACTTCCTCCTCATTGCCATGGTGGCAACAACCTTTGGCGCGTCTGCCTTCGAGCTTTCGACACGCGAGAATCCGACCGCGTTCCCTTGCAGCTACACGATGTCTTGCCGCTGATGATCCGTGGCGGGTGACTCCACCCGCCACCGCATTCCTCTCCGCATTTTCTCCTTCGACATCCTGGGCCATCGAATTCGGCGAGCATCCCTGCTCTCGAAGCGATGGATTGCGCTTTCAAGGCTGGCAGCCAGGCATCTGGTATTCCTGTCTTTTTCCGGATAAACCTCATTTTGATGTTTTCCGGGCGCGATCCTGCGCCTGTCAGCCGGGGCACTATGTGAAGACCAGCCGTCCGAAGCTCGAGCAGATCGCCCGCATCGCAGGTGTGTCCAAGGCCACCGTCGATCGTGTTCTCAACAACAGGGACGGCGTCCAGCAGCATACGCGCCTTCATGTGATCAAGGTGATGGAGAGCCTCTCGGGCGAAAGCGTCCAGGGCGCCGCGCGCCGCCTCCGGCTCGATTTCGCGCTGCCGGGCGGCCGCAATGCCTTCATCGCCGATCTCGCCCATCATCTCGAACGTCAGGCCGCTCAGCGCGGTGATGTCGATGTCCATATCCACCGCTTCGAGGCGATCGAGCCGGAACAGATTGCGGCGACCCTCGACAGCCTCAAGGAAAAGTCCAACGGCGTTGGCCTGATCGGCCTCGACAGTCCGTTGGTGCGCGAATCCGTCCGCCGCCTGATTGCCGGAGGCGTCACCGTGCTGACGCTGGTCTCCGACATCAGTCATGTCGGCCGCGTCTCCTATGTCGGCATAGACAACCGCGCCGCCGGACGCCTTGCCGGCTATCTCATCGGCCGTTTCCTGCCCGGCGCCAAGGGCAAGGTGGCGCTGATCGCCGGCGCGCTCGCCTATCGCGGCCATGAGGAACGCGAGATGGGCTTCCGCCACATTCTCCGCGAACGTTTCCCTGATATGGAGATCGTCGCGCCGCCCGAGGTGCGTGAGGATCCCGATCGCGCCTATGAGGAAGTCCGAACGCTGCTCGACCGCTATCCCGACCTGCTCGCCATCTATTGCATCGGCGCCGGCGGTGAAGGCATCGGCCGCGCACTGATCGAAAAGGGCCGGGCACAATCGGTCGTCTTCATCGGCCATGACTTGACGGACTATACTCGCGCCTACCTGCTCGACGGCGTCATGGACGCCGTGATCGACCAGAATGCCCGCGTCGAGGCCCGAGATGCCATCGACCGCCTCGTCCGCGCCATCAACGGCGAGACTGACATCCCGCAGACCACTGTGCGCATCCAGTCGGTTTTTCCCGAAAACATCCCAAGCGAGATCTGACCGCTTTCGGTCGCGGGGGTCACCCCGCTCTGTTCGGGCTAACGGCTCTTGTAGGCAGGTAAATACCTGCGCTTGACATGCAGGTATTTACCTGCCTATTATATCTGCAATGAGTGAGACGATGGACACTGACAAGGTTTTCAAGGCGCTGGCCGATCCGACACGCAGAATGCTGCTCGACCTCCTCAGCGAGAGGAACGGGCAGTCGCTGGGTGAGCTTTGCGAAAACCTGGACATGGCCCGGCAATCGGCCACGCAGCATCTCGGAATACTGGAAGACGCCAATCTCGTGAGCACCGTCAGGCGTGGCCGGGAAAAGCTTCATTTCATCAACCCCGTGCCGCTTTACGAAGTCTACGAGCGGTGGATCAAGAAATTCGAACATCAGCGGCTCGGCCTGCTGCACGACCTGAAAAGAGAACTCGAAGGAGAATGACGATGGCCAAGGAGATGACCAGCTTTGTTTACGTGACCTACATTCTCTCGACACCCGAAAAGGTGTTCGAGGCCATTACCAAACCCGATATCGCCAAGCGCTACTGGGGCCACGAGAATGTCTCCGACTGGCGGCAGGGCTCGAAATGGGAACATGTCAAAGCCAATGACGACCGCACGGTCGAACTCGTCGGCAAGGTGATCGAGATCTCGCCGCCATCTAGGCTGGTCATCAGCTGGGCCAATCAGTCCCAGTCCGAAGACCCGGAAGCCTATAGCCGGGTGACCTTCGGGATCGAGGAATTCAACGACATGGTGAAGCTGACCGTCACCCATGACGACCTCGTCGTCGGCAGCGGCATGGCGAACGGCGTCACCAAGGGCTGGCCGATCGTGCTTTCCAGCATGAAATCTTTCCTCGAAACCGGCAAGGGCCTCGACATTTTCGCCAAGCCGAAAGCAGCCTGACCCCCTATCGACGTCGAATCCAGATCATTGAGAGGAGGCCGACATGGCCAGGTCCTATATTGGCGGCTGCGCATGTGGCGCCATCCGCTACGAAACGAGCCGGGAGCCGATCTTCGAGAACCACTGCCAATGCCGTGAATGCCAGAAGCTGAGCGGCACGGGTCACGGCTCCTATCTGACTTTCCCCGGGCGCGCCGACATGAAGATATCAGGTGAAGCAAGCACCTGGCGGGTCGCGGGCGACAGCGGCAACGAAAAGATCCACGCCTTCTGCCCGACCTGCGGAGCGCCGGTCTACCTGACCTTCGTCGCCATGCCGGATTTCATCGCGGTCAACGCAGCCAGCCTTGACGACCCCGGCCTCTTCAAGCCTCAGGTGGTCACCTATGCCATTCGCGGCCATGAATGGGACAAGATGGATCCCACGCTGCAGAAGTTCGAACGGATGCCGACGGGATGATTGGGACGAGGTCGGTGGAACTCAGCCCTCCACCGCCTCCAATATCTCCTCGCCGGTAATCACGCGCTCGACCTCCTCGATCGTCGTCTTTTTCGGATCGATATCGTCGGCGACGATCTTGCCGCGGCGCATGACGATGATGCGGCTCACCACCTGGAAGACGTGGTGGATGTTGTGGGCGATGAAGATGCAGGAATGACCGGTGTCGCGCGCCTCGCGCACGAAGTTCAGCACCCCCTTGGTTTCCGCCACGCCGAGATTGTTGGTCGGTTCGTCGAGGATGATGAGGTCCGAGTCGAAATGCATGGCGCGGGCGATCGCCACGGCCTGCCGCTCGCCGCCGGAGAGCGATCCGATCGGGGTGTTCGGCGGAATGTCCTTGGTGATGCCGACCTTCTTGAGCAGGTCGCGCGCGACCGCGTTCATCGCCTCATGATCCATGCGATTGAGGAAACTCGGGCCTTTCAGGGGCTCGCGGCCCAGGAACAGGTTTCGCGCAATCGACAACTGCGGCACCAGCGCCGAATCCTGGTAGATCGTCTCGATGCCGTTGGCGATGGCATCGGTGGTCGAGTGCATCTCGATCCGCTTGCCCTTGACGAAAATGTCGCCCGAGGTCACCGGCACGGCGCCCGAAAGCACCTTGATCAGCGTCGACTTGCCGGCGCCGTTGTCCCCCAGAAGCCCGACCACCTCGTTGTGGTTCACGGTAAGGCTAACGTCCCGGAGCGCATGCACGCGACCATAGAACTTATTTATATTGTCCATCCGGACCAGTTCGTCTGCCATGGTCAGGTTCCTGCATTGTGTCGGCGTTCGAGCCAGGAATGGAGAGCCATCATGCCGAGAATGATCGCGCCGATGAAGATGTTATAGGCCAGCCCCGGCACCCCGATCAGCACGATGCCGTTGCGCATGGCGCGCAGGATGAAGATGCCGAGCACCGTGCCGATGATCGTGCCACGACCGCCGGTGAGAACCGTGCCGCCGATCACCACCATGGCGATGACTTCAAGCTCGTAGCCGGTACCGCTGTTGGGATTGGCAGCCGAGGTCCGGATCGACGATATGATGCCGGCAAAGGCCGCCATCGCCGCCGAGAACATGAAGAGCAGCACCTTGGTGCGGTTGACGTTGACGCCGCGTGCGCGGGCGGCATTGGCGTTGCCGCCGGACGCCTGGATCCAGTTGCCGGCCCGCGTCTGGGTCAGCACGTAATGCGTCCCGATCGCAAACAGCGCGAACCAGAAGACGGACATATAAACGCGGAAGCCATTGATCGTGAACTCGCCAACCAGCACGTCGGCCAGCCAGGCGCCTTCGGCGCTCCATGTCCGCTGCGGAAAGCCTGATGTGATGTAGAGCGCCGAACCACGCACGACCAGAAGCATGCCGAGCGTGACCAGGAACGATGGGATGTTGAGTTGCGTCACGAACCATCCGTTGACCCAGCCGATGAACATGGCAATGGCAATGGCGACCAGAAAGGCCGCCCACATCGGCATCAGGTCGGCGTTGAACAGGGCCCACATGATCACGGCCGAAAAGCCGAACACGGACCCCACGGAAAGATCGAACTCCCCGGCCGTCATCAGCAGCGTCATGGCCAGGGCGATCAGGCCGAGCTCGACAGTGAATGTCAGGATGTTGGAAATGTTCAGCCCCGACATGAAGGTCGGGTTGACCACGGTGAAGATCGCCAGCTCGACGATCAGCAGGACCAGCGGTCCGAATTCGGGCGCGCTGATGAAGCGCTGCAGAAAGGTGCGATTTTGCATGTGTGTCCGCCAGTCCGGGCCATGGGGCAGTCAGCGCTATGGAAACGCCCGGCCGCCCTCGATATTCAGAGAATGGCCGGGCGGTGAGTTCAGGAGATCACTTGGCGCCCATGATGTCGTGATAGAGCTGGGCGGTGTCCTTTTCATAGAGTGTGCCGACATAGACGTTGAAGCCCGGCGGCACCTTGGCGGCAGCCATGGCGGCCATCGACAGGCCGATATAGCTGGTGGCCTGCGGATCCTGCCACATGGCGGCGTTGACGAAGCCGTCCATCACTTCCTGCGTCGTGTCCTGCGAATTGCCCCAGCCGACGGCCGGGATTTCGCCGGCCTTGACGCCGACCTGGTTGAAGACGCGGGCGACGGAACCGGTGACAAGGTCGCCGAGCCCGATGATCGCCTTGATCTTGCCGCGGTTGGCGGTGAGGTAGTCGCTCATGCGGTTGATGATTTCACCCTGGTCGAGCGTCGTATCGGTCACTTCCCAGGTGATGTTGAGCGGCTTGAAGACGGTGGCAATACCCTCTTCTTCCTGTACGCCATAGGTGGCGCCCGGCACTTCGACCGGCATCCAGACGAAATCGCCTTCCTTCACCAGCTTCTTGTCGACGAGATACTGTGCCCAGGCGGCGCCCGCCTTCTGCAGGTCCATGCCGACATAGGCATTGAAGTTCACGGTCGGGTCGGGCGTGTTGATGTTGATGACGGGAATGCCGGCATCACGCGCTTCCTGCACCACTTTCACCAGGCTGCCCGGATCCGGGCTCGAGGTCACGATGCCGTCAGCCTTGGCGGCGATCGCTGCGCGCACCGCTTCCTGGTGCGACGGCACGTCGCCCGAATGGAATGAGGTGTTGACCGTGTTGCCGGTGTCGCTTTCCCACTGCTTGGCGCCGGCCAGGAAGTAGGTCCAGACCGGGTCGGTCGGTGCGCCATGCGAAATCCAGTAGAATGTCTTGCCGGCGGCCAATGCCGGTGAGAAAGCGCCAACTGCCATCGTGGCAGCGGCCGCTAGGCCGAGAAACGTCCGTCTGAGCATGCTGGTCTCCTCCTGTGATGCCGGTTCCCGGCATATCCTCCTCGGTCAGCGATCCGGCTTTTGTGGCAAATCCGGGCTCCTCAACCCCAATTCCAGCCAATCGCCTCAAAATGAGGTTAATATTGAGGCCTCAAATTGACAATTACGAGGTAAATCCCATCAGTCGGTGATGTCAAGCGGATTCCCTTGAGCCCACCATGCCATGTTGAAGCCGAGCGGAAATTTCCCTAGTCTGCGCCGCAAAGTACGGCGAGGGCAGGAGATTTCATTGCGGTTGAGTGTCACGGCGGGCGGGCTCGTCGCAGCTGTTCTGATGGCCGCGCCGGCGCTCGCGGCCGAGTGGAAGGCAGTGGAGCGCGAGCAGCCCTATCGGATCCAGGGCACGACCGGGCCGGAGCTCTATGCCTCGATTGGCGAGCGTGGTCCCGAGGTCGGCGGGCTGACGCGGACGATCGCGCATACGACCTTCAAGCTGACCTGGACGCGCGACTACCAGCTCCGCAATGGTGGCTGTGTCCTGGCAAGCGCAAAGCCAAAGCTGACCATCACCTACACCTTGCCGAAGCCCGCCTCGCGCCTCACTGGCAATGTCCGAAGCAATTGGGACCTGTTCATCACAGGCGTGCGCGATCATGAGAAAGTGCATGGCCAAATGATCAAGGACATGGTGCAGGAAATCGAACGCATCAGCGTCGGGCTGACGGTCGAGAACGACCCGAACTGCAAGAAGATTCGCCAGGAACTCACCCGCCGCCTTGCCGCGATCTCGCACGAACAACGCCAAAAGAGCCGGGATTTCGACCGCGTCGAACTGGGGGACGGCGGCAACATCCACCAGCTTATCCTGCGGCTCGTTAATGGTGGTTGACGCGCTTCGTCGGTCCAAGCTTATGTAATATTTGATTAAATTAGCAATTACCTTCTGTTAACGCGCAGAACTTACATTCGTCAGGTGTTCCTGGAGAGATTCGAGTTCTATGCGCAAGTTTTCCATCGCCGCCCGTCTCTACATGCTGGTCGGATTGGCCATCGCCATCTTCGCAGGCGTCATGACGTTTGCGCTCAACTACTCCTTCTCGGAACTCGAAGCCGAGCGCAAGGCCGGGCTGGCGCAGATGGATGCGACGGCCATCGCCATCTTCAAGAAATACCATGCGCTCGAAACCGCGGGCACGATGAAGCGCGAAGAGGCGCAGAAGGCCGCTGCCGACGTGATTTCGTCGATGCGCTATGGCGGCAGCGGCTACTTCTGGATCAACGACATGCATCCCACCATGGTGATGCATCCGATCAAGCCGGAGCTGAACGGCAAGGACCTCAGTCAGAACAAGGACCCGAACGGCAAATTCCTGTTTGTCGAATTCGTCAATACGGTCAAGGCAAGCGGCGAGGGCTTCGTCGACTATTACTGGCCGAAGCCGGGCGCCGATGCGCCGGTTCTCAAATATTCCCATGTCGTCGGCTTCGAGCCCTGGGGCTGGATCGTCGGCACCGGCGTCTATGCCGATGACCTAGCGGCACTTTACTGGCAGAACGCTCTCTGGGCGGCCGTCGCCACCGTGGCCGGCGCGCTTGTCATCATCGGCATCGCCTTTGCGATCGTCCGCAGCGTCGTCGGCCCGCTCGGCCGGGTCAAGGCGCAGATGGCGGCAGTTGCCGAGGAGCAGTCGGGCGTCGAGATCACCGACCAGGTTTTCAATGACGAGGCCGGCGATATGGCCAAGGCCCTCGTCGTGCTGCGCGACTCCGTCGAGGAGCGCCGCCAGATGCGCGGCCGCGAGGCGAGCCAGCAGCAGGCGATCGAAAGCGAGCGCCGCCAGCGCGAGGAGGGTGCCCGCGCCACCGCCGAACAGCAGGATCATGCGATCCGCAGCCTCGGCCAGGGCCTCGAAAAGCTCGCCGCCGGCGACCTGACGGTCACGCTCGACGACATCGGCGACAATTATGCCAAGCTGCGCGACGACTTCAATGCGGCCGCCGCGTCGCTGCATGACGTCATCCAGGCGATTGCCGGCTCCAGCGCCGTCGTCAACGAAAGCGCCGACTCGATAGGCGATGCCACCAACATGCTGGCCCGCCGCACCGAGCAGCAGGCGGCTTCGCTCGAAGAGACCGCCGGCGCGCTCGCCGAGATCACTGCGACCGTCCAGACCGCCGCCGACCGCGCCACCGAGGCGAGCCGCATGGTCGAACAGACCAAGACCAGCGCCGGCCGCTCCGGCGCCATCGTCCGCGACGCCGTCACCGCCATGGGCCGCATCGAGGAGTCCTCGAGCCGGATCGGTCAGATCATCTCCGTCATCGACGAGATCGCCTTCCAGACCAACCTGCTCGCACTCAATGCAGGCGTCGAGGCCGCCCGTGCCGGTGAGGCCGGCCGCGGCTTTGCCGTCGTCGCTCAGGAAGTCCGCGAACTCGCCCAGCGCTCGGCCACGGCCGCCCGCGAGATCAAGACGCTGATCCAGAACTCGGCCTCCGAAGTCGAAGGCGGCGTTGCCCTCGTCCGCTCGACTGGCGAGGCGCTGGTCGAGATCGAGGGCCTGGTCAACCAGGTTAACGACCAGGTCGCCCAGATCACCACCGCCGCCCGCGAACAGGCGACCGGCTTGAAGGAGATCAACCACTCGGTCAACGAGATGGACCAGATGACGCAGAAGAACGCCGCCATGGTCGAGGAAACCTCGGCTGCGAGCCAGACGCTGGTCACCGAGAGCGACACGCTCCGCAAGTTGCTCGCCAAGTTCTCGTTCCGCTCGGCCGCGCAGGGGCGGCAGGGTTACAGCCGGGCGGCTTGAGCTGTATTCCCAAGAAAGTCCCCTCCTAAATCCTCGCCACAAGGGGGAGGATTTAAGTTGCCGCGATGACGACGCCAATCGTCGCCGTCGCAACTGGTCTCAACTCCGCTTGAGGCACTGACTTTCACCACGGGTTAGCCCTCCCCCTTGTGGGGAGGGATGGGGAGGGGTCTTGACCTCCACAAGACCATCTTGGCCACTCCACCCTTGGCACCCTCGCCTCACCGCTCTAAATATCCTCCCGAACAGGGAGCCTCGCATGAGCGATCACCATCACGACCACGACCACGACCACGACCATGACAATCGCTACACCGACATGCAGGCGCGGGTGAAAGCGCTCGAAACGGTGCTCACCGAGAAGGGCCTGATCGACCCGGCCGCGATCGACGCCATCGTCGAGACCTACGAAACCAAGGTTGGTCCGAAGAACGGCGCCCGTGTCGTCGCCAAGGCCTGGTCCGATCCTGAATTCGCCGACTGGCTGAAGCGCGACGCCACCGCGGCCATTGCCAGCCTCGGCTATGCCGGCCGCCAGGGTGAGCATATGCGGGCGGTGTTCAACGCGCCGGACACCCATAATCTCGTGGTCTGCACGCTCTGCTCCTGCTATCCTTGGGCCGTGCTCGGACTGCCGCCGGTCTGGTACAAGGCGCCGGCCTATCGGTCCCGCGCCATCATCGATCCGCGCGGCGTGATCGCCGAATTCGGCATCGAACTGCCCGAGGACAAGAAGATCCGCGTCTGGGACTCGACGGCCGAGCTCCGCTACATCGTCATCCCCGAGCGTCCTGACGGTACCGAGGGCCTCGACGAGGCGGCGCTGGCCGATCTCGTCAGTCGCGACGCGATGATCGGAACCTCGATCGCCAGAACCCCGGAGACCGCGCGATGAACGGCCCGCACGATCTCGGCGGCCAGATGGGCTTCGGCCCGGTTGCGCCCGAACCGAACGAGCCTTATTTCCACGCCGAATGGGAAAAGCGTGCGCTGGGCGTCGTGCTCTCCTGCGGTGCCTTCGGCGCCTGGACGATCGATGAGTCGAGGCATGCCCGCGAAAACATCCCGCCGCCGGCCTATCTCTCGGCGAGTTATTACGAGATCTGGATCCGCGCGCTTGAAGTCCTGCTCGACCGCCACGGCTTTGCCACGCAGGATGAGATCGCCGCTGGTCACAAGAAGAATGACGGCGCAGCCCCCAAGCGCGTGCTGAAAGCCGAGATGGTCCCCGGCGTGCTCGCCAAGGGCGGCCCCTGCGACAGGCCCGTGGAGGCAGCCCCGAAATTCGCCCCTGGCGACCGCATCCGCACCCGCAATTTCTCCCCAACCAGCCATAGCCGCCTGCCGCGCTATGCCAAGGGCAAGACCGGTATGGTCGAAACCGTCCAGGGCTCCTTCGTCTTCCCCGACGACAATGCGCATGGCAAGGGCGAGAACCCGCAATGGGTCTACACCGTCGTCTTTGACGGCGCAGAGATCTGGGGCGAGGATGCCGCGCCCGGCCTCACCATCTCGATCGACGCCTGGGAGAGCTATCTTGAGCACCTGTGAGGTCCCTTCGGCGCTCCGCGACACACCCGGCCTGCCGCGTTCCCACGAAGGCGACCCCGTCTTCGCCGAACCCTGGCAGGCGGAAGCCTTCGCGCTCACTGTCCATCTTTTCGACCGCGGCCTGTTCACCTGGGCTGAATGGGCCGAGGCCCTCTCGTCGGAGGTCAAGCGCCCGCACCGCGATCCTGATGGTCACGACTATTACGACTGCTGGGTCGAGGCCCTCTCCGGCCTGCTGGAAAGCAAGGGCATCGCTGACGCCGCCACCATCCTAGGCCTGCAACACAGCTGGCAGCGCGCCGCCGAAGCCACGCCGCACGGCATGCCGATCGAACTCGCGAACGATCCGCTGCGCTGACGTTGTGACAATGTGGGCGCCATGCCGGACAGGTGGGGAGCTCGACTGCCATTGCGTTGGCCGGTGGGGGAACTCGGAAAAACCCCGCCCCGAAGCCCCTCCCCACAAGGGGGAGGGGCCAATCTGCGGCTCCCCGTCTGCCCTCAAACAACGTTGCGGCTTGTTGAAAAGCTCATTGTGATGCGAGCCGGTGCCACGAGTTGGCCCCTCTCCCTTGTGGGGAGGGGTTTCGGGGCGGGGTCTTTATCGCCTACATACCCTACTCTTCCCAATCCCCGCCGAATCTCCTAGGTTCATCAAATGTTCCGGGCATGCGGCGCCCGGCATCGTGGGAACGTGGAATGCAGAGTGCAAGGCCCCTGGCCGAGAGTGCCATCGAACCTGCCTATCTCGAAAAACTCAACGACGCTCAGCGCCGCGCCGTTACCCATGGCAGCGGCCCGGGCGAGCATCTCGACGCGAGCCCGCTGCTGATCATCGCAGGTGCAGGCTCGGGCAAGACCAACACGCTCGCCCACCGTGTCGCCCACCTCATTGTGGGTGGCGCCGATCCGCGCCGCATCCTGCTCATCACCTTCTCCCGCCGCGCCGCGGGCGAAATGGCCCGCCGCGTCGAACGCGTCTGCCGCCAGGTCCTGGGTCCCAATGCCGGCGTGCTGACCGACGCGCTCGCCTGGACCGGAACCTTCCATGCGATCGGTGCCCGGCTGATGCGTGATTACGCGCCCGAGATTGGCTTGGACCCGCAATTCACCATCCACGACCGCGAGGACAGCGCGGATCTGATGAACCTCGCCCGCCACGAACTCGGCTTCTCCAAGCTGGAAAACCGCTTCCCGACCAAGGGCACCTGCCTCGCCATCTATTCCCGCGCCGTCAATTCCGAATCCCCGCTCGACGAAGTCCTGCGCTCTGCCTTCCCCTGGTGCGCTTCCTGGGGCGGCCAGTTGCGCGAGCTCTTCGCGGCTTACGTCGAGGCCAAGCAGGCCCAGAACGTGCTCGATTACGACGACCTGCTGCTCTACTGGGCCCAGACCATGGGCGACGCGGTCCTGGCCCGCGAGATCGGCGAACGCTGGGATCATGTCCTGGTCGACGAATACCAGGACACCAACCGCCTGCAGTCCTCGATCCTGCTTGCCATGAAGCCCGGGGGCAGGGGGCTGACCGTTGTCGGCGACGATGCCCAATCGATCTACTCCTTCCGCGCGGCAGATGTCCGCAACATCCTCGATTTCCCCAAGGCGTTTACGCCGGAAGCCGAGATCGTCACCCTCGACCGCAACTACCGCTCGACCCAGCCGATCCTGCAGGCGGCCAATGCCGTCATCGATCTCGCCCGCGAGCGCTTCACCAAGAACCTGTGGAGCGAGCGCGAATCCGATGCCCGCCCGCGCCTCGTCACCGTCCGCGACGAGGCCGACCAGGCAATCTTCATCGCCGACCAGATCCTCGAGAACCGCGAGGCCGGCACCATTCTCAAGCAGCAGGCCGTGCTGTTCCGCGCCTCGCATCACAGCGCCGCGCTGGAAATCGAGCTCACCCGCCGCAACATCCCCTTCGTCAAGTTCGGCGGCCTCAAATTCCTCGACAGCGCCCATGTCAAGGACATGCTGGCGCTGTTGCGCTTCGCCCAGAACCCGCGCGACCGCGTCGCCGGCTTCCGCCTGCTGCAGATGCTTCCGGGCATCGGCCCGTCCTCGGCGGCCAAGGTGCTCGACGCCATGGCCGACAGCCCGATGCCGATCACGGCGCTCGCCGAAATGGCCGCCCCGCCGCGCACGGGCGCCGACTGGCCGGCTTTCGTCGACGTCATGCAGGCCATCGCCCATGGAGCCGGCTGGCCGACGGACATCGAGCAGGCCCGCCTCTGGTACGAGCCGCATCTCGACCGCATCCACGAAGACGCCGAAACCCGCAAGGCCGATCTGATCCAGCTCGAACAGATCGCCTCGGGCTACACCTCGCGCGAGCGCTTCCTCACCGAACTCACCCTCGACCCGCCCGAAGCGACCAGCGACCAGGCCGGCGTGCCGCTGCTCGACGAGGATTACCTCATCCTCTCCACCATCCATTCGGCCAAGGGCCAGGAATGGACCTCGGTCTTCGTGATGAACTGCGTCGATGGCTGCATCCCCTCCGATCTCGGCACCGGCTCGACGCCGGAACTGGAGGAGGAGCGCAGGCTGCTCTATGTCGCCATGACCCGCGCCAAGGACGATCTCAACCTGATCACCCCGCAGCGCTTCTTCGTCCATGGCCAGCATGCGCAAGGCGACAAGCATGTCTACGCCTCACGTACCCGCTTCATCCCGGCGACGCTTCTGCAGTATTTCGAAGTCACGAGCTGGCCGAAGGGCAGGGCGGGCGCCGCCGCCGGCCCCAATGCTCCGCGGTCGATGCGCGTCGATGTCGGCGCCCGCATGCGGGGCATGTGGCGGTGAGCCAGGACCTGTTTCTGCCTGATGAAGAGCCGCGGCCGGCCGAAACCTCTGATGTGCCCACGCCGCGAATGCTGAGCTGGGCGAAGAACTCAACCATCTACCGCCTCGGACGCCAGATGCTGACGGAAAAGCAGCTCTTCGATGCCATCCGCCGCAAGGCAAAGGAAAAATTCGACGGCATCAGCGAGCCACAGATCCGTGCTTGCGCCGAGTTTGCCGTGAAGTTTGGTTACGAGGTGGGCGGCCTTGACGACAAGTCCTATGCTGAAGTGGCTACGCGGTCTTCCATACGCAGCGGCCGTTCGAAGCGCGCCATCGCCCAGCGGCTGGCCCACAAGGGTATCGCCCGCGAGACAGCGGCCGCCGCTCTCGAGGAGACGGATGACCTCTACGCCGCCGTCGTCCTGGCCCGCAAACGCGCCTTCGGCCCGTTCCGCAAGGTGGAACTCGACGAGAAACGCATGTCCAAGGAACTTGCGACCTTCGCCCGAGGCGGCTTCGGCTTCGATCTGGCGAAGAAGGTCTTCAACATGAGCCTTGAGGATGCCGAGGAGATCTTGGCTGATCGGCGGGTTTGATGCTGCCGGTGAAGTGAGACGGCGTGTGCGTTTTGCTCCCTCTTCTCCCCAGCAGGGAGAAGGTGGCCCGAAGGGTCGGATGAGGGGGTGCGCGAAGCGCCAAGGTCGTGCCAGAAGACCCCCTCATCGCCTCACTACGTTCGGCACTTCTCCCCGCTGGGGGAGAAGCGGGTGCAAGCCGCGTCGTTCAACTCACAAGCGACGCTCGCGAACACCCGCATAGCGGATCGCAACAAACGCCATCAGACTCGCCACAGCAAAGGCATTGATCGAAAACAGCGTTTGAAGCTCATCCGCATTCCACACATGCAGCGCCTCGCCCAGCCGGCCATGGGCCGCGATGAATGCCACGAACAGCAGCGCCGCCATGCCCCGCTGCCACCACGCCTCCACCGCATTAAACGACAATGCCACCAGCATGATGCAGGGCGCGAGGAAGAGCTCGGTGCCCGAGCCGTAGCCGAACAGCTTCGTCTCGAACAGCGTATCCACCATGCCGACCAGCGGCAGCGCTATCCGCGCCCAGAGCGGCGACCGTCGCGCGAGAAACGGAACCAGCAGAAAGAATGGCACCGAAACAAGCGTGGCGAGCGATGCCTGCGTGCCCGACCCCACCAGCCACCAGACATAGAGCGGATAGAACGGCTTGTTGAGCAGGATCACCCAGGCGACCGTCACGCTCGCCCGGGTCAGCTCGTCAGCCTCAGTCTGCCCATCCATCAGGCGGTTGGCGCCAGCAGATAGTGGCCCACACCCCAGACATCGCCATTGTCATGACCGAACAGCCCGGCGGTCGCGAGGAAGAACAACCGCCAGCGCCGGCGCCACAATCCCGCATCCGCACCATAGACCCGCTTGAGGATCGGATCGATCCGGCTGCTCTCGCGGTCGAAATTGGCGAGCCAGTCGAGCGCTGTCCTCTTGTAATGCGTGCCCGGCCAACGCCATTCCTGTTCGACGCCATAAATGTCCTGGAACCGGTGCGGCAGGTCGAAGGCCGGCATGATGCCGCCGGTGAAGAAGTGATGCGCGATCCAGTCCGCCGGATCAGACGGGTCGAAGCGGTATGAGCGGTCGCGATGGGTGAAGACATGCAGGAAAAGCCGCCCGTCCGGCTTCAGCCAGCCGCGCGTGCGTTCGAGCAGTGTCCGCCAGTTCGACATGTGCTCGAACATCTCGATCGACACGATCCGGTCGAACCGCTTGTGCGCGACAAAGTCGTTCATGTCGGCTGTGATGACGGAAAGATTGGTCAGTCCACGCTTGCGGGCCTGTTGTTGAATATATTCGCGCTGGGACGATGAGTTTGAGACCGACGTGATCGCGGCCGTCGGGAAATATTGCGCGAGATAGAGCGAGAGCGATCCCCAGCCGCAGCCGAGTTCGAGGATTGTCTGGCCGTCCTCGATGCGCGCATGTTTCACCGTTGCGGCCAGGGCGTAGGTTTCCGCCTCGGTCAGGCTCGTCGTCGCGGTCGGATAGAGGCAGCTCGAATATTTCCGCTGCGGCCCCAGCACCAGCGCGAAGAACTCGGCCGGCACTTCGTAATGCTGCTGGTTCGCCTCGTCGGTATGGGTCGCGACGGGAAAATCGGTCATCGCCCGGGCGAAGGTTTCCTCGACCGCATCGGGCATCTCCGCCAGCCGTCGCTTGGTGCGGGCGCAGAGAAAGTCGATACCGGCGAGGGTCACGCTGTCGGGCACTGGCGCGCGTTCGGCCGCATTGATGGCGAGTGCGATCATGTTCATGACGAAAATTCCCCTTTGCGTGGACCCGGAAAGAAAGCGTTGACGCGGGCCTGCAGCGCGCGGAATTTTTCCCCGCGCGAGGCCAGCATATGTTGTTCGAGCGGCGGAATGCCGGAGACGTGCACGAGCAGCCAGTACATCTGCAGCGGCGCGAGCAGGGCCAGCCAGCTCCAGCCGAGGGGTATCCCGACCGCCATCAGCGGCCAGGCACACCAGAACAGCCATTCGAAGAAATAGTTGGGGTGCCGCGAATAGCGCCAAAACCCGAGCTCCATCACGCCCGTCTTGGCCTCCGGCGTCTTACGGAAGGCGGAAAGCTGGCGGTCGGAAATCGCTTCTCCCGCAATTGCGATAACCGCGACAATAATGGCCAGAAAATCGATAAGACGTGGAAAGGCTTGAGGACTGGCGGCGGCCATGTAGACCGCCAGCACCAGAACGAAGGCAGCCACCGCCTGTACTTGCAAGAAGAGCCAAAGCCGCTGGCTGGCCGCAGCACCCCATTCCGCGATCAGTTTTTCATAACGCGGATCTTCGCCACCGCCATGCGTCCGCGCGGCAATGTGCGAGCCGAGCCTAAGCGACCAGATAGCAATGACGAGAAAGACTGCGGTTCGTCGCCCGCCATCGCCCTCGGCGAACACAGCAGCCGCCATGCCTGCGAGCCCGACCGCGGCAGACCAGATCGTATCGATCCAGCCGCTGGCACCTGTCATGCGCTGTATCGCCCATGCCCCGGTCATCGTGACCGAGAGGCCGATTGCAAGCAGCAGGAGCAGCATCGCATCCATGATCGTCTCACCAACTTAGTCGAATGTAACTGCTACGTTCTGAGGGGCGTTTCAGTTTCGTCCGGGAGGTAAAAGATGAAAATTTTCTGAATCTTCTGATCCGAACGAAACTTTCCGCCACCCTTCACCGTATCCTGATGCATCCCGTTATCCGGGCGAGCACATGAGGCCGAGAGGGACGCGATGGGTTATCACGATAGGAACGGCGGCGGTCGACCGCTGAAGATAGCGGTGATCGGAACGGGGATCTCTGGCCTCTCGGCCGCGTGGCTGCTCTCCCAGCGCCATGACGTCACGGTCTTCGAGGCAGCCGACCGCATCGGCGGCCACTCCAACACAGTCGAATTCGACAGTCCCACCGGACGGGTCGCGGTCGATACCGGCTTCATTGTCTATAACGAGGTCACCTATCCCAACCTCACCGCGCTCTTCCGTCATCTCGAGGTCCCGACAGCAGCCTCCAGCATGTCCTTCGCCGTTTCGATCGGTAACGGCGCCTTCGAATATTCCGGCGGCACCGGCCTCGGTTTGCTCGCTCAGGCCAGCAATCTCGCGAGCCCGCGATTCTGGTCGATGGTGGCGGACATATTGCGCTTCTACCGAAACGCCGTGCGTGACCTGCCCACCATGGGCGACATGTCGCTCGACGAATATCTCGCCCGCAACGCCTATGGCCGAGCCTTCCGCAACGAGCACCTCTATCCGATGGCCGCCGCCATCTGGTCGACACCATCGGCGGAAGTCGGCGATTACCCTGCGGCAAATTTCGTCCGCTTCTGCCGCAATCACGGTCTGCTCGAACTCTGGGGCCGCCCATTGTGGCGCACGGTCCAGGGCGGCAGCCGCGAATATGTGAGCCGCATGGCGTCGCGTTTCGCAGGCCGCATCCTGACCTCGACGCCGGTCGGAGCGATCCGACGGCTGGCGGGCCGCGTCGAGGTCAGAGATGCCAGCGGCAATGCCGACCTGTTCGACGATGTCGTCATCGCCACCCATGCCGACCAGGCGCTTCGCATGCTCACCGATGCGACCGACGACGAGCGTCGCACGCTCGGTGCCTTCCGCTATTCGACGAACGAAGCGGTGCTGCATGGCGATGCGAGCCTGATGCCGAAGCGCCGCGCCGCCTGGTCGAGCTGGAACTATCTCGCCGACACGTCCGACGGCCTCAGTCAGCCGTCGGTTACTTACTGGATGAATCGGCTGCAGCCGCTCGGTGCTGCTCCGCCCACCTTCGTCACACTCAATCCCTGCCGTGCGCCCCGCGACGAGACCATCATCCGCAGCGAGACATATGAACACCCGATCTTCGATCTTGCTACCGAACGCGCCCAGCACGAACTCTGGTCACTGCAAGGCGTCCGCAACACCTGGTTCTGTGGAGCGCATTTCGGCAGTGGCTTTCACGAGGATGGCCTGCAGGCCGGTCTGGCCGTCGCCGAGGATCTCGGAGGCGTCCGCCGCCCCTGGCAGGTCGGCGCCGAAAGCGCTCGCATCGTCCGCCGCCCGATCGCCTGGCCGGCGGCCGTCGAGGTCATGGCATGACGTCACACGGACAGCCTCTCGCATCCGCGCTCTATCCCGGCCATGTCACCCATGCCCGTCTAAAGCCCCGTGTGCACAAGCTCAGCTACCGGATCTATTCGCTGCTGCTTGATCTCGACGAACTCGACGAGACCGACCGCCGCCTCAAATGGTTTTCCGTCGATCGCTTCAACCTCTTCTCTTTCCACCGCAAGGACCGTGGCGATGGCAGCGGCCGCGACCTCAAGGGTCAGGTCGAACGCACCATGCGATCGGCCGGCATAGAGCCCGATGGCGGGCCGATCCGGCTGCTCACCATGCCGCGCCTGCTCGGCTGGGCCTTCAATCCGCTCTCGACCTTTTTCTGCTATCGCCGCGATGGCTCCCTCGCCGCGATCCTCTGGGAGGTCGACAATACCTTTCACGAACGTCATGCCTATATGATCCCGGTCGATCAGATCGGCCCCGGCGGCGAGATCGTCCAGCATTGCGACAAGGCCTTCTATGTCTCGCCCTTCATGGACATGGATCTGCGCTACGAGTTCCGTGTCTATCCGCCCGACGATACGCTTTCGATCCGCATCGACACATCGGACGCCGAGGGCAAGGTGCTCGGCGCCCGCCATGTGGCACGTAAGCAAGAGCTGACGGACAAGGCGTTGCTTGCCGCTTTCTTTGCGATTCCGTTCCTAACGCTCAGAGTTATTGGTGGAATTCATTGGGAAGCCTTGAAGATTTGGCTGAAGCGCGTCAGGCTGGTTTCCCATCCCGCGCCTCCGGAAAACCCCGTTTCGGTGGTGCGGCTCCCCGCCCGCCCGAAGGAAGTCTCCGCTCATGAGCCAGCTTGAAGACAGCGCAATCTCCGTCGAAAGCCATGTCCGCCCCGGCGCCAATGGTTTTGGCGCCCGCATCGTGCGCCGCTTCATTGCCGGGCTCGAATATGGCCGCCTGCGCGTGGTGCTGCCTTCCGGTGCCGTTGTCGAGAAGGCCGGCATGGAAGACGGCCCGGATGCTGTCATTGTGGTCAAGCGCTGGCGCATGCTGCGGCGGGTCATTGCCTCGGGCGACATCGGCTTTGCCGAGGCCTATATGGACGGCGACTGGTCCACGCCCGATTTGACCGCCGTCATTCGCCTCGCGGCCCGCAACGATGAAGCACTGGCGCCGGCGATATCAGGCAGCTTATTGATGCGCCTCGCCAACCGCGTCTTCCATATCCTCCATCCGAACACCCGCAAGGGCGCGCGCAAGAACATCGAGGCCCACTACGACCTGGGCAATGATTTCTACAAGGCGTGGCTCGACCCCTCGATGCTCTATTCCTCCGCCATCTGGACCGAAGAGACCAGAACCCTCGATGAGGCCCAGCAGCATCGACTGAATCGCATTCACGAAAAGCTGGAACTCAACGGTGGCGAAACCGTTCTGGAAATAGGCTGCGGCTGGGGCGCGCTTGCCGAGCATCTCGCGGTTGAAGCGGACGCTGAGGTGACCGGTATCACGCTGTCCCCGTCGCAGCTCGCCTGGGCAAAGGATGTAATCGCTCGTTCCGGCAAGGCCGGCCAGGTAGATCTTCGTATCCAGGATTATCGCGATGTCGAGGGCACCTACGACCGCATCGTATCGATCGAAATGTTCGAGGCCGTCGGCGAGGCCTATTGGCCGAGCTATTTCGACACCCTTCGCCGGTGCCTCAAGCATGGCGGAACGGTGCTGTTGCAGATCATCTCGATCGAGGAAAAGCGCTACGGGGCCTACCGGAAGAACGCGGATTTCATCCAGAAATATGTGTTCCCGGGGGGCTTCCTGCCCTCGGATTCCGCGCTCTCCACGGAGATCCGGCGCGCCGGCCTCGCGCTGAAGGAGGTCGAGCATTTCGGCAAGTCCTATGCCCGGACGCTCGCCGACTGGTGCGGTCGCTTCCGCGGGGCTTGGCCATCGGTCGCGGCACTCGGTTTCGACGAGCGGTTCAAGCGGCTCTGGGAATATTATCTCTGTTATTGCGAGGCGGGTTTCGAAGAGGGCTCGATCAATGTCGGGTTCTACACGTTGAAGCATGCGGACGGGTAATCTCGTCCCGCGAAGCAAGGAGTGACGACATGAAGACTTCACTGTTGATTGCATCGGCGATCGCGCTTGGCGCCGCCGGCATGGCGCAGGCGGCGGACATTAACGGCGATTGGGCGCGCAGCGACGGCAAGGCCAAGGTCAAGATCGCCAAATGCGGTGCCGATATCTGTGCCACCAATACCTGGATCAAGCCGGGTACGCCGAGCGAAAAGGCCGGAGACGTGCTGGTGATGAAGATCGAGAAAGTGTCGGACAACACATATAGCGGCTCCGCCTTCGATCCCCAACGGGACATGAGCTACAAGATCACACTCGACGTGGGCGACAGCAAGATGACATCCAAGGGCTGCGTGCTCGGCGGCCTGCTCTGCAAGGGCGTCGGCTGGACGCGCATCAAGTAAGGGAGCGTGAACTTGGGCATGAAGGTCAACGTCGTCGCTTTTGCCTCCACCTTCATCATCTTCGTGGCGATCGATGCCATTTGGTTGCGCGGGATGGCCGATGTGCTCTACCGCCCAACCCTCGGCGACATGCTGGCGCCTGAGTTTCGCGTAGCGCCGGCATTGCTGTTCTACCTGATCTTCGTGGCGGCGCTGACATTCTTCGCCGTTCTGCCGTCCCTCGAGCCCGGCAAGGGACTTGCCACGGCTCTCCTCCATGGCGCGATTTTCGGCTTCGCCGCTTACGCTACCTATGACCTCACCAATCAGGCGACGCTCAAGAACTGGTCGACAATGCTGACTGTCGTCGACCTCGCCTGGGGCACTTTACTGTCGGCGGTCGCTGCGGGCGCCGGCTACCGCATCACCAGAAGCTTCATCGATTGAAGGCGGCATGGGTCGAGGAGACTCTGTTCAAGCCCGCCGGCGCTCGACCGAAAGCAGCCCATCGTCGCGTGTGGATATGACGATATCGACATAGCTGCCGGTCTTGGCGTGCTGCGTCTCATAGGGCTGGCTGTGTGTCGCCGTGATCACCATCACATCCGCACCGGCCGCTTCGGCCGCCGCGATACCCGCCGGCGCATCCTCGAAGATCAGGCAGTCCGACGCCTTCACGCCGAGCCGTTCGGCCGCAAGCAGGAAGCAGTCCGGCGCCGGCTTGCCGCGCGTGACGTCCTCGGCGGAGATGAAGGTCTTCGGCGGCGTGATTCCGGCGGCCTCGAGACGGCGGCCCGCCAGTTGTTTCGTCGCCGAGGTCACGATCGCCCAGCGGTCGTCGGGCAGGGCATTGAGGAAATCGACGATGCCGTCGATCGCATGCACGCCCTCGACATCGTCGAGTTCGCCCTGTTGCACCCATTCGACCTCGACATCGATATCGATGCCTTCGAGGTTCTGCCGGCGGATCGTGTCCTCGGCGCGCATGCCATGGATCGTCGCAAGGAATGTCTCGACCTCGATCCCGTGGCGGCGCGCCCAGGCGCCCCACACGCGTTCGGCGGCGGCGATCGAACTCAGGAGCGTCCCGTCCATGTCGAACAGGAAGGCGGCGTAGGTCTTGCGGAAAACGGCGGGCTCGGACGTCAAAGGCTTGTTCCTCGTGAAGCGATGTGACATGGCAGCGGGCACGCCGCCTCGTCAAGGCCGACAGGCCGCCGCGGCGACCCGTCACGCATTCATTTGAGGGAGAATTCCATGAACATCCAGCGCTTCGACCCCGGTGCCCGCATGAGCCAGGCCGTGGTCTATAACGGCTTCGTATTCCTCGCCGGCCAGGTCGGCGAAGGCGCCAGCGTTGCCGAGCAGACCAAGGACATCCTCGCCAGCGTCGATTCGCTGCTCGCCCGCGCCGGCTCGGACAAGACCAAGCTGCTCTCCGCCACGATCTGGCTGACCGACATGTCGACCTTCGGCGAGATGAACGCCGCCTGGGAAGCCTGGCTGCCGGCCGGCCAGGGTCCGGCCCGCGCCACCGTCGAGTCCAAGCTCGCCGGCCCGGAATATAAGGTCGAGATCGGCATCATCGCCGCCGTCGGCTGATCGGTACAGTTGCCCCTCATCCGCCTGCCGGCACCTTCTCCCCGTTATGACGGGGAGAAGGGACTTGTGGCACTGTTGGCGCCTCTAGCGTCCCCTCTCCCCGCATGCGGGGAGAGGGTCAGGGTGAGGGGCAAAGGGAAACTACTTCTTGTCCTCGTTGAAGGCCCACAACACGCCGAACGGATCTCTCACCTGGCCCCAGCGGGCGCCCCAGAACATCAGTTCCACCGGCGTCACCACCTCGACTCCTGCCTTCACCGCCCGCTCCCACCAGACGTCGATGTCGTCGACGATCAGCTGCAGCATGAAGCCCTGCGGCTTCTCGTATGGATGGCCATAGTCAGGATAGGCATCCGACAACATCAGCGATGAACCGTTGATATAGAGATGCATATGCATGGTCCGGCCCTTCTCGTCGGGCGGCACCGCGAAAGCGATCTCGGCGCCAAATGCGGCTTTGTAGAATTCAGCGGCCTTTTGCGTTCCGTCGACAGTCAGGTAGGGTAGGAGATTGTTGAGCGTCTTGGGCATCTGCATCGGTGTACTGGCCTCGGCTTCGGTCATGTCGGTCTCCTCTTCGTTGATGGCCCGTATCCCCGGGTTCGCAGACACGACGAAGGGCGATTGGCCAATCCGACATTCTCGACGAGCTTTTTTGGCAAGACCGCAGAAATCCGAATCGGAACCGCTGTTGCCTCTCCGCGTTGCCCCTGCGAAACAAGGAGGCTCCCGATGGAAAAGCCCAGCAACGACAACCGCACGACCGGCCGCCCGTTCGATATCGACGACGAAGATCTCTACCGCAACGAGACCGACCGCGAACTCCACGATGGCAAGCAGCCCGATGCGCTCGATCCAGACGACCTGCCAAGCGCCGACGCCGTCAAGGCCGCCCTCAAATATGGCCGCGACAGCTATGTCGTGAAGTCCGATGTCGACCCCGACGAGGACAACACGGCGCCGGGTATCCGCGAGCAGCCCTGAGGCCTAGAGCGCTTCATTGTTAAATGGAAGCAGTTCTGTTGGCTCAAACGGAGTCGGATGGTCGACCGGCTGGCGCGCGTCGTAGCCTCGCTCTACGGCCAAGCCGGCCGGTCGATCAGGCGGCCCGTTTCAGCCAACCCGAAGGGCCAGGCACCTTTCCGCCAGGATCAGAGGCGATCGGCTCGGACGTACCATGAGCACCGCTCAGCGAGATTTCGGATTTCTTTCAGGATTTCCGGCACCGCGGCGCGCATTCTCCTGTGACACCAGACAGGAGGCAGCTATGGCAGGGCATCTCTCGGAGCGGTTTCATGATCATGAACGGGCCGATATCTATCTCGACCTCGTCCAGTCCAGTCTCGACAGGCCGATAGGATCGGAACAGGCCTACTTCCTGGACGGCGTTTCATCCCTCAAATCGCCGCCCGCGAAGCCGAAATGGGTGGCACCGCGTATCTCGCTCCGCTGGTTCGCGCTGCCCCGTCTGCCCTTGCCGTTCTTGACTTGGGCCTGACATTGGCCAAACCTAGAGCCTCTGCGCGGCGGGGGCTCCGGATTTGGCGGACACGGCCATCGAGATCGGCGAGTTCAGGTTGGATGCCACATGCGGCATGCTGAGCCGCGACGGCGTCGTGGTGCCGGTTCGCGCCAAGACCTTCGCCTTCCTTTGCCATCTTGCGCACAACCGTGGTCGCGTGGTGTCCAAGGAAGAGTTGCTGGAAGCCGTATGGCCGGGCCTCTTCGTGTCGGAGGATTCGCTCACCCAATGCGTCAGCGAATTGCGCAAGGTTCTCGGTGCCGACGGCCTCCTGAAGACTGTCCCCAAACGCGGCTATGTGCTGGCATCTGCCGTGCCTCCGGCCACGGCGGAGCAGACCTATCCATCCCTTGCCATCCTGCCATTCCGCAATCGTGCCGCCGACGGCGCCGATGATGCGATCATCGACGGTATGGTCGAGGAGATCACCTTCGGCCTTGCCCGCTTCAAATCGATCGTCGTCATCGCCCGGAACTCCGCTTTCGCCTTTCCGGTGGACCAGCGACCGTCGCTCGCGGAGATCGGCAAGGCGCTCGGCGCCGAATTCATTGTCGAGGGTTCCGTCCTGCGCCGCGCCGGACGCCTGCTGGTTTCGGTCTCGCTCAGCCACGCACCCTCGGGGCAGCAGGTCTGGGGCAACCAGTTCGATTTCGCCGAGACCGATCTCTTCAACGTCAATGCGGAGATCGCGGCAACGATCATTTCGCGGCTGGTGTCGAATATTGACAGCGCCATTCTCCAGCAGCCGGCGCAATCCGCCAATCTCGCGGCCTTCGAGAATTTCACCCGCGGCGTCGCCTTCCTGCGTGGCTATGGAGCCGGCGTCAATGAGCGGGCGCGCGATCATCTCCTCCGAGCGATCGAGCTCGATCCGGACTGTGCGCTCGCCCACGCCTATCTTGCTCTGGCCGAGATCATCATCGCCGACTACGGCGCCGCACCGCGCCATGTCCTCGAAACCGCGCGCGACCGCGTGATGCTCGCCATCACGCTCGAACCCGAGGAGTCGCGCTGTTATCGCATCATGGGCCTCGTCCGCCTCTATCTCAGGGAGCATGAGGCGGCGGAGCAGTTTCTCCGACGCGCCCACGATCTCAATCCCTATGATGCCGATGCGCTCGCCCAGCTCGGCTTTGTCCGATCCATGCGCGGCTGGCCCGAGGAAGGCGCCACCCTGATCCGCAAGGCGATCGCGCTCAACCCGTTCCGGCCCTTCTGGTACGACGGCGACCTCGCCTACACGCTCTATGCGCTGGGCTCCTATGAAGAGGCTGCCGAGGTCATGGCGCGGTCGCCGGATGCCGGTCCGTTTCACACCATGTGGCTCGCGGCCGCCCAAGCCATGTCCGGCAGGCTCGATGCCGCCGCCACGTCCTTCGAAAAGCTCATGTCCAAGCTTCAGCCCACGGATATCGACCAATGCTGCCGCGACTGGACGGAGTTCGAACATGAGGCCGATCTCGCGCATTTTCAGAAGGGCGTCCGTATCGCCGAACAGGCGTTTCGTGATAGGGCACTCAACCGCGGCGCGGCACAAAATTCCGTCGCCGGCACGACCTGATTGAGACAATGGGGACGATTTTCATGAGACTGATTTTGATAGCTTCCGCACTGGTCTTGGCAATGACGGGAGCGGCGCAAGCCGATGGCCGCGCCGAAATACGCGCCAGATGCCAGGACGATGTGAAAGCCAATTGCGGGCTGGTCATGTCGCGCAGTGCCGCGCTGTCCTGCCTGATCGACAATGCCGGCAAACTCTCCGGGGTTTGCAGCGCCGCGCTGCACAAGGCGTCGTGCTCGGACGAAGCGCCCGCCAATCTCAAGGCCGCCTTCGCCTGCAAGAACTGACTACGGCTGCACCTTGCGCGCACCCAGAATCCACCGCCAGATCGTGCCGCCGAGATATGTGTTGAACACGATGAAATAGGCGATGATCAGCAGGAAGCAGACCAGCGCCGGGGCGCCGGTGAGGCTGAAGCCGTTGCCGGTCAGGCCGCCGGTCAACCACCCCACCAGGAAGCCGAAGCCGGAGAAGGCGGTGATGAAGTCCAGAATCCCCGCCAGTATGAGCTTCCATGTGGCTGGTTTCTTCGACGGCGTTGTCGGCATGTCGTTCATGGCGTCCTCCCTCACAGGCATGCGGATCTTGCGTGAGCGAGGCACGGTGCGCAAGGGGAGGAGTACGCTCCTGTGGTGAAACCCCTCACCAACTTCGGCCAAGGGTTCACTGAAGTTCACCCGGCCTTCGTATCCTCTCCCACAAGGGGAGAGGCACGGTGCCTCGCTCTCGGCTTTGCTTGAGGCACCGCCACGCCGCGAGTCTACCTCTCCCCTTGTGGGAGAGGATAGCAAGTCCGAACGAGACGAAGTCGAGTTCTGGACACGCTTGGTGAGGGGTTATCATCACCCCCACCAAAGCCACAGCGTCACTTCAAAAACCGCTGCACCGCCTCGACCTCGTTCTTGCGGATCTCATGCCCGCCATTGTGCCAGTCGATCGTCACATCGGCACCCTGCCCAAGGAGATAATCGTTGAGCGCCTGGGTTACTCGCTCCGGCCCGATCGGATCGGTTCGGCCGGCTGTGATCAGCACCTTGGTACCCTTGAGATCAGGATTGTCCTTCGGCTTGAAGGGGATCAGCGGATGCATCAACACCGCCTTGTCGAACAGCTTGCCCTTCTCGATCAGGATATTGGCAAGAATATTCGCCCCGTTCGAGAAGCCGAGGCCGATCACCTCGCCCGCCTTGTTCTCTTCCTTCAGCGCCACGACGAACTCAGCCATCTTGTCGGTCGCCCGTGCGAGGTCGGCCATGTCGTAGACGCCCTCGCCGGTGCGCTTGAAGAAGCGTGCCGCGCCATATTCCGAGACATCGCCGCGTGGCGAGATGATCGTCGCGTCAGGCACCAGGTCGGCGCCGAATTCGAAGAACTGGTTCTCGTCTCCACCAGTGCCATGAAACACGAAGAAGATCGGCTTGCCCTCTGCACCGGGTTTCACCCGGTGCAGATAGCCATGCTCACGCGAAACTTCGATCGTCGCCATTTACGCCTCCAGCTTCTGCAGCGTCTGGGCCAGGATCGGCCGCAGGTGCTTGTGCTGCTGAGGCAGCATCAGGCCTTCCCCGAGATGCTTGGTGTCCTCGTCGCGGTCGAAGCCCGGCTCGTTGGTCGCTACCTCGAACAAGACACCGCCCGGGGTCCGGAAATAGATCGCCCAGAAGTAGTCTCGGTCGATGACGGGCGTCACCTGATAGCCGGTATCCAGCAGCGCCTTGCGCACTTCGAGCTGGGTCGCACGGTTGTCGACCGCAAAGGCGACATGGTGCACCGAACCCGCGCCCTGCAGGCCTCTGTTGATGTTCGGCATCGTCTCGAGGTCGATGAACTTGGCATCATTGCCATCGGGCATGATCAGCCTGGTCACGCCATCCTTCTTGTCGAGCTGCTGGTACCCCATGAACTTCATGAGTTCGGCGGTCGCACCTTCGTCACGCAAGCGCATGGCGACCGAATGGAAGCCGCGTATTGCATGATCGGCGCTGACGCCATTCTCGGTCCACGGCGCGCGGCTGTCTTCCTTGACCTCGACCAGCGCAAAACCGTCGCCGTCGGGGCCGGCAAAGTTCAGGCGCTTCTCGCCGAAGGTTTCCTCGCGCTTGAGGCCAGTAACGCCCTTCTTGGTCAGGCGCTCTTCCCAGAAGCCGAGCGAACCCTCGGGAACCGAAAGCACGGTCGTGCCGACTTCGCCGGTACCCGGGCGGCCGCGGCCGATATCGGGGAAGGGGAAGTAGGTCATGACGGTGCCGGGCGTGCCGACTTCGTCGCCGTAATAGAGGTGATAGACATCAGGGGCGTCGAAATTCACGGTCTTCTTCACGCGGCGAAGGCCGAGCGTGTCGGTGAAGAACAGGTTGTTCTGCCGTGCATCCGCAGCCATCGAGGTGACGTGGTGCAGTCCCTTGATCTGGTTCAACATGGTCATCTTCTTTCTCCGGCCATGCCGGGTCTTGATTGGATGAACCGTATATGCGCCTTCTCCCGGCGCTCGGAAATATCAGGCCGCGAGCACGGATTGTTTCCGATTACTGAACGATTATCGATATGCGATACTGATAATTGTTTACGACGGCCGACGATAGATCAGCGGCAAGCCATACATCGGTTCGATGCGCCGGATCGCATCGTCGAGCCCCTCATGCGACACATCCATGGTGAAGCCACTCGAATGGATCATCGTCTCACCGTCGGTCATGATGGCCACGTGACCCTTCCAGAACACGAGATCGCCGCGCCGGAGATCGCCACGGCCGATCTCCGTGCCAACAGAGGCACGTTGCATATCGGTATCGCGCAGCACCTTGCGGCCGGTCATCATCATCGAAAGCTGCACGAGGCCTGAGCAGTCGAGCCCGAAGCCGGAACGTCCACCCCAGAGATAGGGGCTCTCGAGAAAACGCGACGCCACCGCCACATAATCATCCGATACGGGAACATCGACTGCCCCGACATGCTTGGCGATGACCGCACCGCCCTCGACCAGCAGGTATTTCGTGCCCCGCGTCTCGGCTTCGCCGGTCACTGTCAGGCGGCTGCCCATGGAAAGTGCATTCACCGAGGGCGTCTTCATGTCAGGGTCGCGATATATGAAGGTCCGCGGCGCCGTCACCCAATGCGTCGGTTCCGATCCGGCGTCGCCAAGCGCCGTCTCCTCGACATAGCCGACATAATCGTCGACGCCGGATTTCACCCAGGCCCAGCCGTCACGCCGGTCGAGCACGCTCACCGGTTCGCCGAACAGCAGTTCCGTGTCGATTCCCGATGCGAGGCTCGGCTGCGGCCGCATCGCCACGGTCGGCGCACTCACCCGCGCCGGCTTACCCTCGACGAACCGCAATGCCTCAACCTGCCCCTCGAGCGATTTCTCGGCAAGGTCGGAACGGAAGGCATTCAGGCGACGGTCGAGCATGGTATCCTCCGGCAAGCTTCGCTTTGCCCTAGCAGGCTCCGCCTTGCCTCACGGCAGGCGTCTGGCCTGATCTATCACCAGATCTCCAAATTTTTCGAGAAAAAGTGCACCCGCCAATGTCCTTTTTATGATCACATTGCGCCGGTCGCTGGTATCCCGCACCCGGTCAACGATCCCCATCTCGCCCATCGTGTCGAGCGCCCGCGTGATCACCGGCTTTGTGACATGCAGCACCGCCGCCAGCCCCCGCACCGTATGCGGCGGCGGCACCAGATAGATATGCAAGAGGATCGCCATCTGCCGCATGGTGAGATCGGTGGCACCCGATTTCACCTGTCCGAGCGACACCTGGTGCCAAAGGCCGAGCGCCTGCGAGGCAGAAAGTTCCACAGGCAAGACCGGCTCCGATCGTTTCGAGACCGTTCCATTTTCGGGGAAGGCGAGCGGATGTGCAAATGGAGATGAGGGGTGTGGTTAATTGGGCTTCGGAGCGGGGCGCTTACCCCTCACCAAGCGCGTCTATGCATTTGACTTCGTCTCACGCAGACTTGCTATCCTCTCCCACAAGGGGAGAGGTAGGGTGCCACGCTCTCGGCCTTGGCTTGTGGCAAGATGGTGCCGCGACTTTACCTCTCCCCTTGTGGGAGAGGATACGCAGGCCGCGAGAAGCATAGCTGATCGCATGGCCGAAGTTGGTGAGGGGTGGAAACTTCCCGGGAATCCTAACCCCGCGCGCTCTTCGCCTCCAGCATCTGGAAAATCGCCCGTATCCCCTGCGCCTCCCCACCCACCGGCGCATACGGCCGTTCGGATGGCGTCCAGCCATAGATGTCGAAATGCGCCCAGCTCTCTGTCTTCTTCACGAACCGCTTGAGGAACAGCGCCGCCGTGATCGCGCCCGCCATGCCACCCGAGGGCGCGTTGGTTAGGTCGGCGATCTTGGCGTTGATGTCCTTCTCATAGCCCTTGTAGAGCGGCAGCCGCCACAGCGGGTCGTCGACTTCGAGGCTGGCATCGGTGAGGCTCGCGGCGAGGTCTTCGTCGTCGGTGAAGAAGGGCGGCAGGTCGGGGCCGAGCGCCACGCGTGCAGCCCCCGTCAGCGTCGCCATGTCGATCAGCAGGTCGGGCTCGTCCTCGTCGGCCAGCGCCAGCGCGTCGGCCAGGATCAGCCGGCCCTCGGCATCGGTATTGTCGATCTGCACGGTGAGCCCCGCGCGGCTCTTGTAGATGTCGCCCGGCCGGAAGGCATTGCCGGAGATCGAATTCTCGACGACGGGCACCAGCACCGTCAGGTCGACCTTAAGCTTGGCATCCATGATCATCAGCGCCAGGCCCATGACATTGGCCGCGCCGCCCATGTCCTTCTTCATCAGCAGCATGGAGGAGGACGGCTTGATGTCGAGGCCGCCGGTGTCGAAGGTCACGCCCTTGCCGACCAGCGTCACCTTGCGGTGGTTCTTCTTGCCCCAGCGCAGCTTGAGCAGCCGCGGTGCCTGTTCCGAAGCGCGGCCAACGGCATGGATCAGCGGGAAATTCTGCTGCAGCAGGTCGTCGCCGCGCACCACGGATACCTCGGCCTTGTAATGCGACGCGAGGTCTCGGAAGGCCGCTTCCAGCGCATCCGGCCCCATGTCGTTGGTCGGCGTATTGATCAGGTCGCGCGCCAGGAATACGCCGGCGAGCAGCCGCTTGATGCGCGCGGCATCGGCATCGGCAGGCATCATCAGCGTCGGCCGGTCGGCGGTGCCGGATTTGTATTTCTCGAAACGGTAGCTGCCGAGGCCATAGCCGAGCAGCAGCCGGTTGGCCGTTAGCGGCGCGGTCTCGATATGCCAGTCGCCAGATGGCAGCAGGCGCGCCAGTTTGCCCGAGAGATAGGGCTGGTCCGACGGCGTTTTGCCGAGGCCGAAAAGCGCGCCGCCGAGGTTGCCGGTTTCCGAGGGTACCAGCAGCAGGGCGCCGCTGTCGGCCCTCCACCCCGCCTTCCTGGCCCATTCGAGCGCCACCGGATCGACCATTTCGGTCTCCAGATGCGCCGGCGTCACGGCAAAGACCGGCAGCGTCTTGCCGCCCTTGGTGTTGAAGGGAGAGGCGCGTTCGATGAGCTGGTAGGGTGCCATGGTCGTCCTTGCAAACCGGCCGGAAGGCGGACGCGGAAATGCGCCCGTTAACATTCTATTAGGGTTAACAGATTATTGCTTGAGTGAAGATTGCGGCAGATTTTGCCTGCCGCATGACGTTTTCCGGGGGTTCGGCAATGATCGGTCAGTTGAGGCACGCGATGGGTCTGAAGCGGCTCGCCTTGCCAGTTGCGATTGTCGGCCTCGCGCTCCTCGCCTCATGCTCGTCCACCAAGCGCGGCGACGTCACCGGCTCGATCCCCGGCGTCAATCGCCCGATCGAACAGATGACGCAGACGGAACTCGCCGCCGTCTCCCGCACTGTCGGCACCCGCTACGACAAGAACCCGAAGGATCGCACGGCCGGCCTGCAATATGCGACCGTGCTCCGTATGACCGGCAAGAGCACGCAGGCACTCGCCGTGATGCGCCAGATGGCGATCCTCTTTCCCAACGACCGCGAAGTGCTGGCCACCTATGGCAAGGCGCAGGCCGCCGCCGGCGAGCTCGAACAGGCGCTCGGCACGATCAACCGCGCCCAGACGCCCGATCGCCCCGACTGGAAGCTGAAATCCGCCGAAGGCGCGATCCTCGACCAGCTCGGCCGCGCCGAACAGGCACGCGCCGCCTATCGCGAGGCGCTCGACATCAAGCCGAACGATCCCTCGGTGCTTTCCAATCTCGGCATGTCCTACCTGCTGACACAGGACCTCAAGACCGCCGAGACCTATCTCCGCTCCGCGATCAGCCAGCCCGGCGCCGACAGCCGCGTCCGCCAGAACCTGGCGCTCGTGGTCGGTCTGCAAGGCCGCTTCCAGGATGCCGAGACCATCGCCCGGCAGGAACTGACGGCCGAACAGGCCGAGGCCAACATGGCCTATCTCAAGGGCATGCTGGCACAGGACAGCAATTGGAAGAAGCTCTCGGCCAACGAAGACAACAATACGAACTGAATAGTCTAGGCCGCGATGCGGAGGCTATCGGCGGCTTTCCACAGGCTGTTGCGGACGCAGCTTGCTCCCTCTTCTCCCCTGCGGGGGTCCGAAGGACGGGCGAGACCGGCGGCTCGCCCCGGCGGTGGCCCGCTGGGGAGAAGAGAGAGCAAGATAGTCACCTCTTGAACAACCGCACGGGCTTCGGCGTCCGCCCGATCACGCCCTTGGCCTCAAGATCAAGATGTACGGCCTTGAGCCACCATCCCGCCTTATCCCCACCGGGGAAAAGCTCTTCGGAGAGATGCGGCAGCAGTGCCGTCTTGGCATCCGCCACGGTCAGGCCGGGTGGCTCGGCCGGCAGGATTCCCATCAACGCCTCTTGCATCGCCTCGTATTTCGCGCGGTCCACCCGATAGGTATGGCCGGGCGAGGCGATATTTTCGATCGTGATCTTCTCGCTTCTGTCAGGCATTGATCTCTCCTCCGGTCACGGGAATTTTCGGAACCCGGAAGCCCATGGCGATCCAGGAGCTTAGCAGCAGGGCGTAGAATTTCGCCGTCGGCCAGGTGCCTGATGGCACCCCATCGTCGAATACCGGCTTGTCCTTCCGGTCACCGAGCATCGTCCGGACGTCGAGCGGCGGCAGTTGGTTGTGCGGCCACAGCCCTCCATAGATGCTTAGCCAATGCCCGCCCTTGAATTCAAGGAACAGAGGCGTGTTGCAGCAACCGGCAATCACACGTCGCGTCGGCGAGTCCGGTTTCAGGCGGAATTCCTTGAACTGGTCGAGGCCAGCGGTGAAGCGCACCCGGTCCTTGCGATAGAGCACGAAGCGGGTACCGCCATTCGGTGCCACCATGCGCGGATTGACGGGCACCGCTTCGAGCCGTGTGCCGGCAGCGCGGCAGCTGTTGCAATGGCACTCGGCGCTCAGGAGCGGCGCCCGCTCCACCTCGATATGCACCTTGCCGCAATGGCAGGTGAGTTGCGTGATCCTGTTCATGATGCTTGCTCCTCCTGGGGCATTTTGAACAACAGCCTGACATAGCGATCGAGATGGTCGAGACTTTCCCGCGCAAGCGCCGGATCGTTGCCGGCCTTGGCGAGCACGAAGGCGCCCTGCAGCACGCCCTGTGTGTGCCGTGCCAGGCTCGCGACGCTCCAGTCGCCCGCAATGCCGTATTTCACCATCGCTGCGCTTATGTCGGCCTCGAGCGTCGCGGTATGGCCGAACATGGCCTCGCCGCAGGCTTGCCGGATCGCGGGCGAGATCATGTAGATCTCCTGCGCCATCGTGCCCACGAGGCAGCTGAATTCGGAGATCTCGCCGACGATCATCGCCCTGCGGAAAGCGACATAGGCGAGCAGCCGGTCGCGCGGATCCTCTGGCTCGTGATAGGGTGCGGCCGCGAAGAAGGCGCTGGTGAGCTCGATCCAGCGGTCCGCGGCCGCCACCCCGAGCGCCTCCTTGGTCTTGAAATGATGGAAATAGGACCCCTTGGTCACGCCGGCGGCGGTACAAAGGTCTTCCACGGAAGTGGCGGCAAAGCCACGCTCACGGATCAGGCGCAAGGCCGCATCCAGCAACCGTGTCCGCGCGTCTCCGAGTTCAGGATTCTGTTTCGTCGGTCTTGGCATGAACAATACATACCGTACGTACGGTATGTATTCAATAGGATTCTCTCAGAGCGTCGCGATCACCCATTTTCGACTCAGGCGCCATGAACACGATCCCGGCTCCAGGCGTCCAGGGAATTGTCACGCCTTCGCCACGACCCTGAACTCATGTGGCACTGAGTCTACGCCACAACGGGCTTGCGCACCGGCGCGAACTGGGAAATGCCCGACAGCCAGCATATGTGCGGCGGCGCCTGAGGCGCATCGAGATCTGCCATCGGGCCTGTTGCGTTGCCGCAACAGGCGCCTCCAAGTCGCGCAATTCGCAATCGTGGGGTTGCACTTCATCAAGCTGCATGGTAATCACCATCGTCCGCAATTCAGACAGAGGAGGCAGCAGATGAATCTCATTCCAGCACCCGTTCGCCTCGCTTGCGGATCGGCCATGATGACCTCCACCGGCCATCTGTACTGCATTGGCCGAAATTGGTCCCGAGCCTGATAATCTCGGTTCTTCCGCCACTAGGCACCCCCATATATTGACCTGACGCGACGTGTTTGCGGAGCGATTTCCGCGTCTCCTCACGCGCGCGTCCTTCCATCCAGAGGACCTGGTTGCGTAATGGCACCAGGACAAAAGTCATGCAAGAAAAACAATCTATGATTGTTGATCGACTGACTGCGTCGATCGAGGAACTGCACCGGACCTTCGGTGCGTGGAACACCGCCTGGGCTCTGCTTCGAGCCATCCGCAAGGAGCGCCGGGCAACGAACAGGATCTCTCACCTGTCCAACCGCATGCTGCTTGATATGGGTCTCCCGGAACGAAAAGACGGGCCCCTCCTGGGCCTCGGCTTTCCATGGGATATCCGGCATTGAAGCGGTCTCGGCCTCGGCGGTTCGCGCCGGGGCCGTTTCCGTCCGGCCGCCGCGGATGGGTGGACGAGCCTTTCTTTCCGCGTCGCAGCGAATAGAGTGGCCCGGCCCAAGCGTATTCTCCCGACCGATTGCGCCGGCACCTCTGTCGATGCCGGTTGCCCCAAGGAGTTCCTCATGAACAAGCCATCGCTGCTCGCGGGCCTGACCGCCCTGGTCCTGTCGGGCCTGTGCTTTGCATCTGCCATTGCCGCCCCCATCCCCGCCGACGCCGCCAGGCAGCCGAAGACCCTGTGGCGTCTGGTCATGGAGGATTATTACGGCCCCTACGACCAGACGAAGAAATGCTGGGTCGCCCGCCTTGACGACGAGCAGGTCTGCATGCGTCCGCATCGCCTTGACCACGTCTCCATCCGCGGCGTGAACCATCTCTTCCTGGTGATCGGCGGCGCGGTGCTCGGTGATGACGGCGAGCCCCGGCAATCGCATGCCGATGCCGGCGCGCTCGGCCTGATCATTTTCAAGACGGAGGGATCGGCGCTCGCGCTCGTGGCCAAGAACGATCTTCATTCGGCCTTTGGCACGTTTGGCACCGTGCCGGCCGAAGACCGGTTCGAACTCCGCCAGATCGGTCCTGACGATACCTATGGCTGGCTGGCGACGAGTGGCTGGATGGGGCAGGGTCACAACATCACGTCGGCCACGATTTTCGCGGCCCGTGGTCAGGATATCGTGAGCCTGGGCGACATCCCCAACCACTACGACAATCAGGGCAATTGCGAAAACGGCAAAGTGCTCGGCAGCGCTAAGCCCTGCACGGATTACTCGGCGGAACTCAGCTTCGACACATCGGACAAAAGCGCCCGCTTCTATCCCGTCATCATGAAGATCGCCGGCGCCCGCGAGGGCGTGACGCTGGATCAGACTTTCACGACGACATTCGACGACCAGTCCTTCACCTACAAGTCGATCGAGGGCCTGCCCGAGGAATTTGCCAATGGCATCTGAACCTGCCTGCAATGCTCGCCCGTCATCGAAATCCAAGCCGAACGGCATTATCACTCGCGGCGCTTCGCCGGCATTCTTCTCCCGTGCATCCAACCCAAGGCATAGGAGAAACCCATGTTCAGATTGCCAGGCTCCCTCTTCGGAGCCATCCTCGTTTTCATCGCATTCCTCGCAGGCGGTCCCACCACGCAAGCGACGGCCGGCAGCCGTGATGGCGTCGTCGTCGTGACCAGCCGTTACTCGGTCGATGACACCGTTCTACGCATCAAGGCCGATGTCCAGAAGAAGGGAATCATGCTGTTCGCCGATATCGACCAGGCCGCGCTCGGCAACAAGGCCGGAAACAAGGTGCTGCCCTCGCGCCTCGTCCTCTTCGGCAATCCGGCGCTCGGCACGACCTTCATCACGGCGCGCCAGACATCCGGTCTCGATTGGCCGGTACGCGTGCTGGTCTTCCAGAAGAAGGACGGCTCGGTCCATGTCGCCTATAGCGATTTCGACTGGATCGCCCGGCGCCACGGCATCAAGAACCGCAAGAAGGAGTTCGCCATGGCGACCGTGGTGATCCGCTCGGTGACCGATTCCGTTCGCTGAGCACACCGGATATCCCACGCTGCGGCGCGATCATCGGAAGGGCATCAGCGCGCCGCACCTCGCTCCGCAGGACTTGCGCGCAAGCGTGATTTCTGATTGAACATTCATTCAGAATAAGGATTTTGGAATGCCTGCCGCGCCTGGAATTGCACCCTCCCGCTATGATGTCATCGTCGTCGGCGCCGGCTTTTCCGGCCTCTCCGCCGCCACGGAGCTGATGGGCGCGGGCAGGGATGTCGTGCTGCTCGAAGCCCGCGATCGCGTCGGCGGCCGCGTCGAATCGGTCCACCTCGCCGATGGTGCCCGCATCGATTCCGGCGGCCAGTTCCTGTGCCGCGACATGACGGAACTGGTCGGCCTAGCCCGTGCCCATGGCCGTCACATCACCATGGCCTATGCCGATGGCGATGAAGTGTTCCAGCCGCCGATTCCGTTGTCCCGTGGCTATGAAATCTGGGCTGGCGTGGATGCGCTGCGCGAGCGCATCATCCATCTCGACCCCAGCGATCCCGCATTGGCCGGCCTCACCGTCAGCCAGTGGGTCGCGGGCCACAAGGATATCGATCCGGATGTCGCAGCCGCCTTTCTGCGTCTGATCGAGGGCCTCTGGTGCCGCTCGCCCGATGACATATCCTTTGCCTGGCTCGCCTCCACCGATGCCCGCATCACCAATGAATTTTCCGAGATGGAATCCTTCCTCGGCACCACCATGCACGCGCTCGCCGACGACTTGGCGCATGCGCTGGGCGACCGCCTCCTGACGTCGAGCCCCGTCAGCCGCATCGAGCATGGCACCGGCGGTGCCATCGTCCATGCCGGCGGCCGGCGCTTCGAGGCGGCCCGCGTCATCCTCTGCGTGCCCCCCGTCATGGCAAGCCGCATCGCCTACGACCCGCCGGCCCCCGCGTCGGTCGCCAGGGCTTTCGCGGCCTGGGGCACCGGCGATGTCATCAAGCTCTTCATCCGCTACGAAACGCCGTTCTGGCGTGCGCACGGCCTTGCCGGCACGGTCATGTGGAGCGCGCCGCATGGCCTCTATGCCTGCGATGCCAGCCGCGACGGTGTTTCCGGTCTCGTCATGTTCATCGGCGGCCGCTTCGCCCGGCACTGGCATGATCGTCCGGAGGCGGATCTGCGCGACTATATCAGGGACCGGCTGGTCGAGGCGCTCGGTGAGGAAGCCGGCAAGATCACCGAAATGTCGATCCGCGACTGGACCGACGACACATGGTCCGGCGGCGCCTATGGCGACAATGTCGTCGATCCCGGTGCAGGCGATGCCGAGGCGCCGCTGCGCCAGGGTTTCGGGCCGATCCGTTTTGCCAGTTCTGAACTCTCGCCCCGCTATCCGGGCTATATCGAGGGTGCCATCACCATGGGCCGCATCGCGGCGCGCGAAGCGCTCTAACTCGCCGCCGCCGCCGCCGTCATCCGCCAGACAAAACCCGTGGGCGGGAATTCCGTCACGACCTCGGCCGAGAGCGCGGCGGTCACCATGTCGACCATGACGATATGCCCGAAGCCCTTGCGATCGGGCGGCGATGGCGCCACCGGCGCGGTCTCCTGCCATCGCATCTCCCAGCGGCCAGGCTCGAGCCATTGCCAGGTCAGGTCGACGCGCCCGGTCTCGTGCGACAGCGCGCCATATTTCAGGCTGTTGGTCGACAGCTCGTGCAGCGCCATGGACAGTGTCTGCGCCTCGCGCGAGCCGACGCGGATCGCCGGGCCTCCGACGGTCAGCCGGTCGCCGACCAGCGCCGCAACATGGCAGAGCTGCGCCCGCGCCAGTTCGTCGAGCCCGACGCCCGACCAGTCGGTGCGCAGCAGCAGGTCGTTGCAGGTCGAGAGGCTGGTGAGCCGGGCGCTGAAGGAGCGGATGAAATCCTCCGGCGAGGCCTCGCGCACGGTGCGCCGGGCAATCGCCTGCGCCACCGACAGGATGTTCTTGGTGCGATGGTTGAGCTCGCCCATCAAGAGCTGCGTATGCTCCTCGGCCTGCCGCTGGTCGGTGATGTCGATATTGACGCCGCTCATGCCGAGAAAGCGCCCGTCGTCGGAAAAACGCGGATTGGCGAGTGTCCGCATCGTCCGCCATTCGCCATCGGCGCGCCGGTAGCGGGCCTCGACCTCGAAGGGCGTCTGCGCCGCCATCGCCTTGCCGAACGGTTCGGAGAGCTTGGCGACATCGTCAGGATGCAGCGTCGAGGACCAGCTGAATTCGTCGAGATTGGCGGGGTCCACGCCCCAGAAGCGCTGGAGCGCCGCATTGAGGAACATGCACTTGCCCTGCTCGTCACCCATCCACAGCATAGCCGGCGACGTCTCCGCCATGGCGGTGACGAATTCACGAGTTTCGGTAATGGCAGGCTTACCATCATCCCTGCGCCCGGAACCCTCGGACGTCGTCCTGCTCATTGGGTGGCCTTCCACGAATGCCCGTTGCCGGCTGCCTGATGCAATGTTCCGCCAAAATAGCCAAGCGCCCGCCGCTGCACAAGCGCGATTGCCGAGCGCCCGGCGGCCTAGTGCCGCAAGCCTGGCGCCTCGTGCCCCGACCGCGCGACATATTCGACATAGCCGCCGTCATAGCGGTGGATGCCCTCGGGCGTCAGTTCCAGCACCCGGTTCGACAAAGCTGCGAGAAAATGTCGGTCGTGGCTGACGAAGATCATCGTGCCCTCGTAGTCGCCGAGCGCCTTGATCAGCATTTCCTTGGTGTCGAGGTCGAGATGGTTGGTCGGCTCGTCGAGCACGAGCAAGTTCGGCGGATCAAACAGCATCCTGGCCATCACCAGCCGCGCCTTCTCGCCGCCCGACAGCACCCGGCACTTCTTCTCCTGGTCGTCGCCGGAAAAGCCGAAGCAGCCGGCGAGCGTCCTGAGCGGCCCCTGGCCCGCCTGCGGAAAGGCGTCTTCCAGCCACTGGAACACCGTCCGGTCGCCGTCGAGCAGGTCCATCGCATGCTGGGCGAAATAGCCCATCTTGACGCTGGCGCCGATCTGCACCGTGCCCTGGTCCGGCTCGGCCGCACCTGCCAGCAGCTTCAAGAGCGTCGATTTGCCCGCGCCGTTGACGCCCATGATGCACCAGCGCTCGCGCCGCTTGATCATGAAATCGAAGCCGTCATAGATGACCTTCTGGCCATATTGCTTGTGAACGCCCTTGAGGTTCGCGACATCCTCGCCCGAACGCGGCGGCGAGCGGAAGTCGAAGGCCACCGTCTGGCGCCGCCGCGGCGGCTCGACGCGCTCGATCTTGTCGAGCTTCTTCACCCGGCTCTGCACCTGCGCGGCATGGCTGGCGCGCGCCTTGAAGCGCTCGATGAATTTTATCTCCTTGGCCAGCATCGCCTGCTGCCGCTCGAACTGCGCCTGCTGCTGCTTCTCGCCCTCGGCGCGCTGGCGCTCGTAGAATTCGTAGTCGCCGGAATAGGAGGTCAGCGAACCGGCATCGATCTCGATGATCTTGTCGACGATGCGGTTCATGAAGGCCCGGTCATGCGAGGTCATCAACAGCGCCCCGTCATAGCCCTGCAAAAACTCTTCCAGCCAGATCAGGCTCTCGATATCGAGATGGTTCGAGGGCTCGTCGAGCAGCATCGCATCGGGCCGCATCAAGAGGATGCGCGCCAGCGCCACCCGCATCTTCCAGCCGCCCGACAGTTTCCCCACATCCCCGTCCATCATCTCCTCGGAGAAGCTCAGGCCGGCCAGAACCTCGCGCGCCCGGCTCTCCAGCCCATAGCCGTCGAGCTCCTCGAACCGGCTCTGCACCTCGCCATAGCGCTCGATGATCTCGTCCATCCGGTCCATCTGCTCGGGATCGACCATCGCCGCCTCGAGCTGATGCAGCTCCGCCGCCACGACGCTCACCGGCCCGGCGCCCGCGATCACCTCGGCCACCGCCGACCGCCCCGCCATCTCGCCGACATCCTGGTTGAAATAGCCGATGGTGATGTTCTTCTCGACCGAGACCTGCCCCTCATCCGGCACTTCCTCGCCGGTGATCATCCGAAACAGCGTCGTCTTGCCGGCGCCATTCGGCCCCACCAGCCCGATCTTCTCCCCCCGGTTGAGCGCCGCCGAGGCCTCGAGGAAGAGAATGCGATGGCTGTTGGTCTTGGAAATGTTTTCGATGCGAATCATGGAGCGTGCGGTCCGGCCAGAATGGGTGTTTGGCCGGGCTTATGGCATGTTGCGATGCGAAATGGGAGTCTTCGTAGCGACCGGCGCAGCCGGGCAAATCAATGAAGTTGATTTGAGCGAAGAAGGCCGGAGCGCGGGCCGCGCGAGGGCAAGAAATTACCCCTCACCAAGCGCGTCCAGCGATCGGCTTCGCCTCTCGCGGACTTGCTATCCTCTCCCACAAGGGGAGAGGTCGACCCGGCCGTACCGCCTTGCCACAAGTGAGGGCCGAGAGTGTGGCACCCTACCTCTCCCCTTGTGGGAGAGGATACGAAGGCCGGGTGAGCAAAGCGAACCCATGGCCGAAGTTGGTGAGGGGTCCCATCGCTCCAAAAACAGGTTGCATATCGAAAAAATTCCCGCAACTCTCACCCCATGCCGCACGCCGTCCCGCCCAAACACCATCGGACCTTCGCTCGCGCCATGCGCAACGATGCCACGCGCGCCGAGACCATGCTCTGGCAGCAGATCCGCAGTCGCCAGATGGATGGCGTGAAATTCCGACGCCAGGTTCCGCTCAAAGGCTACATCCTCGATTTCGTTGCTTTCGAGGAGATGCTGATCATCGAGGTCGATGGCAGCCAGCATGCCGAAAGCCGACGCGATGCGGCACGCGACGCCCTGTTCAGGGCGGACGGCTTCCGCGTCATGCGCTTCTGGAACGAAGAGGTGGAAACCGGACTGGATTTTGTCTGCCGAAGCATCCTTGCGGCGCTCAAGGACCGCGGGGAATAGGGCGCCGGTCCTACCCCTCACCAAGCGCGCCTAGGCATTCGACTGCGTCTCATGCAGGCTTGCTATCCTCTCCCACAAGGGGAGAGGTAGGGTGCCGCAATTGCTGCCCTCCTTCGCGGCGAGGCGATGCCGCGTTCCTACCTCTCCCCTTGTGGGAGAGGATAGGAAGTCCCCAAGAGCCGAAGGCGATTGGCTGGACGGACTTGGTGAGGGGTAATCCCATCTCTCACCACACACTGCCCGTAATCGCAAAGGCCAGCACCAGAAACAGCACGAACAGCAACAGCGCCAGCCCGAACAAAACCTTCGCAATCGTCGCCGTGGCCGAGGAGACCCCGGAAAAGCCGAGAATGCCTGAGACGACGGAGATGGCGAGGAAGATGAGAGCCCATTTCAGCATAAGAGGTTTCCGCGTGGTTGATGCGGAGGGAGAAATGCGGGAGGGCGGGGTGGGGTTCCGGAATGGAGTCATTGAAAGTGCGCGCGTTGCGGAAAGTCGCAATTTCTACTAAGAGTCGAGTTTCAGACGGCCAACGCTCGCCCGATAGGTGTGTGAATTCTATAACGCATTGTTGCTGCAATGTCGGTGCGGACGTAGGCTCTGCGTATTCGGCAAGGTATGAGGTATGCGGGATGTATGATGATTTTCTCAATCAGCCCTCAAATCAGCTCCTGCGCAGGGCCTATGGTGAACGGATTGCTCCGCTTACTATAGTTGTGGGTTCGGGCGTAAGCAAATCATCCGGTCTTCCGGACTGGAAAGCATTGCGAGAAAAGGTACAGCTGCAAATAGATAACCTCTATACGGCAAAAACATCATCCGACGTAAGGTTCTCCGATCCGAGGTTCAAGCGCGCTTCAACAACTGAAGACTACTGGGCTTTTTTTCAGTTGGCCAAAGACTTGCTAGGGAGTGCGACCTATAACGGCATTATTCGAGATGCCTTGGACACTCGAAATTACTCGCTGCCGCAAGCCTATGATCACTTGCTTAACTTGTCCCCCAAAGGCGTCATAACCCTCAATCTGGACCCATTCACAGGTCAGGCGTTTGCACAGAGGCAGAGTCATAGTGCTACGATTCCAATCTATGGGATCGAGATCGCCCGCAAGTGGCAACTTATCAGCGACGAAAAGCCGTATCTTGTCTACATGCATGGTCACATTTCCGATCCATCAACGTGGATACTTACTCAACAAGAGCTGGAAAACCTAACAAAAACAGCGGGACATTCACTTTTTCTATCGTCCGTATACATGAACAACACAGTGATATTCGCTGGCTTGAGCGCCGATGATATTGCAATCTCGGCACCTTTGCTCCGCCTCAAAGAAGCGGGCTTCATGCCGCCACGTCTGTTCTGGGTGACGACGCGCACAGACTCTGCATCAGACCAATGGGCGAAGGACAACGATGTTCAAAAGATTACTTACAGGGCATCCAATGATAGTGAGCACGAGAACTTTCTGTCTGTATGGACGAGCGATCTAATTTCGTTTGACTCGTTTGACGTTCAAAGGCTTCCGCCTCAGATTACAGCGGTTAGGACATTTGGGACGAATGAAGGGGCATCGATTTCTCCCAAAGACATCGCGCAATACGAATGCGAGGATGTAAGAAAAATACTTTCAGATATACTTGTGAGAGATTTGGAAGGGCTTACAGGAGATGATCTTTACGACAGATTCGAGCAATTTTGCAAGAAATATAGATACCCAATACAGACAAAATCATTCTATAAAGACGAGTCGCCTCCTGACAACATGTTTTTCGGCTATGAGATAAAGTTTCCAGAACTGGGTTCCGGGAACTTTGGCGAAGTGTTCCAGGCAGTCGCGGAAGATGGGCGAGTTGTTTGTGTAAAGATAATGCACAGTAACATTGTGGGAAATCGAGAAATGCTTGGCGGATTTCGTCGCGGGGTTCGCTCAATGCAAATTCTTACAAAATATGGTGTAGACGGCATAGTGCCAATTGTAGAGGCATTCGAAATGCCTCCGACGATTATTATGAATATAGTCTCTGGAAATTCTCTGCAGGAGCTATTTGGATTGCTTCACATATTCAATTGGAGCAATAAGGTTAAGCTTGTTGTAGATATAGGGAATATAGTGGATTCATGCCATAAATTGCCGGAAATGGTGCTCCATCGAGACATTAAGCCATCTAACATTATGCTAGAGGGGCTGGATTATGCAGAGGGAAGTTACGAAAAGTTGTATGTGCTTGATTTCGACATGTCTTGGCACAAAAACTCTAGCGAAAAAGATATAATATTCGAGTCGAGGGACGATTTCGGCTATCTCGCGCCTGAACAAACCGACCCTGCTGGCGCAATTTCGACACGGTCCACGAAAGTTGATGGCTACGGCCTTGCTATGACGGCCTTCGCACTCTTTGGTGGCCAGCACCCTATGGCGGGGTGGAGTATGAGCGTTGATTGGGAAAGCAGGGTGAACTCTGCGGTCAGGACTAGTGGCAGTTCGCTCTGGAAGTGCTTGGAGCTTCGTGTTGCAAGAGCGATCATCGACGCTAGTCGCGTCGATCAGGAAAAGCGCCTGGACTTCAACATTCTACTCCTTCGTGCAGCGTTTCCAACGGGCGGCGATATGTATGGGATGACGTTACCGATCAAGGTTGGCTCGAAATATATGGTGGAATAAAACTCGAAATTTCCGTTGATGATAATCACAACAACATAGATATAAATTTGATTTACGTCGACCAAGGGTCAAACAATTTCCGAGCTCAGAAGCAATATATCGGAGAAACAAAGGAAATAATGGACAATTTTTATTCAAAATTCGAAACTTCAAATAAGAGGGTAAATTTAAATCATGGTATGTTAAACTACGCCGTTTCCGTTAGATCGCAAAACTCTCTGTCATTTGTGCGTAGTGTTGCCCACGGGCTTTCGGAACCGATCGAGCGGCTTCTGAAGATTCAATAGCAAAAGACCGCCGCCGACGGCTCTGGGCGGATGAACCCCGAACGCGGACCGAGATTTCGCATGTAGACACATGGTAAGGAGTGTCTGAATATCGAGTTCCACGAACGGAGATAGACCGGAGGAGCTGAATTTCCGGCCGTCCCCTTACCCCCGCCCATCCCCAAACTCCACCAAATCCCAAAGCGTCCCGTACAAATCCCTAAACACCGCCACCGTCCCATACCCCGCTTCCGTCGGCTCCCGCACGAACTCCACCCCCTTCGCCTTCAACCCCTCGTAATCCCGCCAGAAATCATCCGTCTGCAAAAACAGAAACACCCGCCCGCCCGCCTGGTCGCCGATATATTTCTCCTGATGCGGCGTCGAGGCGCGGGCGAGCAGCAGCGAGGTGGTGCCGGAACCCCTCGGCCTGACGATCACCCAGCGCTTGTCCTGCTCGGGCTGGTAGCTGTCCTCGACGAGCTCGAAGCCGAGCGTGCCGACATAAAAGCCGATCGCCTCGTCATAATCCCTGACGACAAGCGCTACATGGGCAAGGCTCTGGTTCATCGTCCCCTCCTGTTTGGTCAAGCCTAGCCGAGCCTGCCGGCCGCTGGAAGAGGCCAGGAAAATGTACGGCTTTTTCTCAATGGCTTCCGTCGGTTAAGCCCGATTTTCCACGGTCTTCGAAACCGTGCGAGAATCGTTTCCGTCCCGCATCGGCTACCACGCATGGCGATGCGTCGAGGCGGGACCGGTGTTGCTGGTGTGGAGAGACGACGCAAAGCTCCATGCCAGGGCCTGTCGCAGAAAATGGTCCTCCTCAGGCCTGAAAAAGGGCCTGGCGTGCCTGTGAGGCATAGGAGGCATTCGAATGCCAGCCGGGGGTGATGGACCGGCACTTCCGGACTGCCAGCGATGGAGGACGGAGGAACATCGTGGGCGTGGAGGCCAAGGTTACCCCGGCTTCCGCCACCCCGAGGCATTCGGTGACGCAGAGGGACCGGAGTTGCGCGGGAAAAACCACCGAACGGGGCACGGAAACGGGCCTTATCGGCTGCCGCGAGGCAGTCATTACTAACGTGGCACGGTTTCGTGCCCCGGCCGATATCCTTTGCGAAAGTGGGGGGATCGGGAGACGTGCATGGTCAAACCACGGGGCGGAACGGCTCGCGTGAATGCGGAGGTGTGTGTGGATGGAATCGACCGAGATTTACCCCTCACCAAGCGCGCCCATGCATTCGACTTCGTCTCATGCGGGCTTGCTATCCTCTCCCACAGGGGGAGAGGTAAAGATGCCGCGCCGGCCTGCCGCGATCTCGACCTTGAGGGAGACTGAGGTCGTGCCGCGAGCTTACCTCTCCCCTTGTGGGAGAGGATACACAGGCCGGGTGAACGTGAGTGAACCCCTGGCCGAAGTTGGTGAGGGGTGAACTCAGCATGCCCACGCTGCCCTCACATCCCAATCGCATACCGCACGAATTCATCCCGCCCGACATAGCTGTCATAGAGCTTCCGTGCCGAAGCATTGCCCTCGGCGGTGATCCAGTAGACCGACGCCCAGTCCCGCGCCTTGCCGAGCGCCACGAGGTCGTCCATCAGGGCGCGGGCCACGCCCAGGCCGCGCGCCGTGGGCGAGACGAACAGGTCCTCGAGATAGCAGGTCGGCCGCTTGTCCCAGGTGGTGAGATGGGTGTGGTGCTGGGCAAACCCCACCAGATTGCCGCCGACGACGGCCAGGCGGCAGGTCAGCACATTCATCGGATCGAGCACCCGCGCCCAGGTCGACATGGTGATATCGACGGCGATCTCGACCTTGTAGAAGTCGCAATAGCCCTTCCACAGCGGCAGCCAGCCCTCGAGGTCGCCCGCCTCGGCATCCCGGATTTCAATCATCGTCCCCTCCTCAAAACCAGGGCAACCTCATTTGACGTTGCCCCTCATCCGCCTGCCGGCACCTTCTCCCCGTCATTACGGGGAGAAGGGAGCTGTGGCACGGTCGTCGCCCCAATCATCCCCTCTCCCCGTTTGCCGGGGTCCGGAGGACGGGTCGAGACGCGTGGCTCGACGCCGTCGGGCAGGGTGAGGGGCAAAGCCACATGCGCTTGCTCTTTGCTCAAAACCTGCAAATCAGAACGAATCCGCCAATTTCCCCATCATTTCGCCGAGCAGCCGATCGGTGCCCTCGGCCGAGCCGGTCTCGACATAGACCCGCATTTCCGGCGCATTGCCCGACTGGCGGAAATGCACCGTGTCGCCATTGGCGAATGCCATCCGCACGCCGTCGAGTACGGAAATCCCGACCGGCCTGGCCAGCAGGGGATCGAAGGCGGTGCGGAATGTCTCCGACATTTCCATCTCACCCAGGAAAATCTTGCCCTTGTCCGGTGCCACATCCTTCACTCGATCGGCCTTCATGAAGCGCGGGGGCAGGGTGGCCGCCAGCGCCGAGAGCGACTTGCCCTCGCGCCGCGCCAGCGTCAGCACGGCGACCGCTGGCAGGATCGCATCGCGGGTCGGCAGCCGCGTCAGCACGCCGCGCGACAGCGCCACATCGTCGCCGAGCAGGAAGCCGCCATTGGCCTCGAAGCCCGCCACCGGATGGGCCTTCGCCGCCGCCATGCCCGCCACCACGAAGGGCGAGCCGATGCGGGTGCGGTCGACGGTCTCGAACCAGCCCGATTCCTCCACCGCGCTGGTCGAGGACAGCGGCGTCACCACGGTCCTGGCGCCGATCAGCTTGGCGGTCAGCACGCCGAGCACGTCGCCATTGATCTGGCGTCCCGTCTCGTCGATGACCAGCGGCCGGTCGCCGTCGCCGTCGGTCGAAATCACCGCATCGAGATTTTCCTCGCCGATCAGCCTGCGGGCCCGGGCGATATCGTCAGGGTCGAGCGCCTCGGTATCGACGGCGATGAATGTGTCGACCCGGCGGAACGGATGGCAATCGGCGCCGAGCCCGCGGAAGATCCGCTGCGTCAGGTCGCGGCCGACAGCCGAATGCAGGTCGATACCGATCCGGAGACCCTTGAGCGCATCCGGCCCGAAGGAGGCAACATAGCGCTGCACATAGCTCTCGGCGACATCGTCGAGCGGCTCGCCCGGCTCGATCGGCGCGACATTGCGGCCCTCGCTCTCGATCGCCTCGGCCCGCGCCTTCACCGGCGCCTCGTCCTCCTTGAGGAATTCGCCATCCGGCCGGTAGAACTTGATGCCATTGTAGCTCTCGGGAATATGGCTGCCGGTGATCATCACCGCCGGTGCCGAGCGCGCCATGGCATAGGCGGCCAGCGCCGGCGTCGGCACATTGCCGGCCCAGACCGGCGTCCAGCCGGCCGCCTTGACCGCGGCCAGGCACTGGCCGGCAATGCGCGGGCTCGAATCGCGCAGATCCGCCCCGACATAGGCGGTCCGGCCCGAGGCCGTATCGGCGCAGCGTTCAAGGAAGGCGGTCACATAGGCGGTGCAGAGTTCTTGCGTGAAATCCGTGGCAGGCCCGCGCAGGCCAGACGTTCCAAATGCGGCCAAGGGGCCCTCCTTATCGATCGATCAGCGGAATGCTTAGCCGAATTTCATGGCCGCGCAATGGTTCCGCCCGGGCTTGGTAAACGCCTGATGCCGGCGAAATTTCCCCCTGATAGCATTGAATTTCGGTCGCGGTCTGCTATCTATTCCGTGAGCCCGCTTCGGGCCATGGTTGGGGCTATAGCTCAGCTGGGAGAGCGCTACGTTCGCAATGTAGAGGCCAGCGGTTCGATCCCGCTTAGCTCCACCAAACTTTCCAAGGTTTACACCTTGTTGCGATCGCTCTGCCCCCACATTTGCGCCTATTCAGCTTTTGGTTGCGCTTGTCGGATGTGGTTGTAGTGCGCTTTTTTTGATAGCGTAGTCTGACGAGCTTCGCCGCCCCAGAGGTCGCGCGACAGCTTACAAGGAGCCACATCAAAACTGTTGTTTGTGGATAGCAGCAAAGCGGTGAGCTGTCGCGAAGGATCCAAAAATTTGCGTATCAACAGCTGGCGAGAGCCCGAAAGAGGTCGGTCGTCTATTCTCTACCTGGTGTTGAAGGAGTTTTTGAAAGTCGATCTACACCCCATCAAGGTTAAGAACGAGCAGATGGGCCTCGCTTTTGAGAACCTTATCCGCCGCTTCAATGAGTTGGCGAACGAGACGGCGGGCGATCACTTCACCCTGCGTGAAGTCATTCACCTCATGGTCGATCTCCTCTTTATAGAAGACAATGATCTACTCCGCCGGCCGGGCACGGTGCGAACGATGCTCGATCCGGCCTGCGGCACAGGTGGGATGCTGGCCGAGGCGCAATCCTACATGTGCCGGCACAATGCGGCGGCGAAACTTTACGTCTATGGCCAGGAGTACAACAAGCGCGCCTTTGCCACGGCAGCGTCTGACATGCTCATGAAGCAGGTTGATTACAATGGCGGCGGTGAGAACGTGTAGTTTGGCGACACGTTCACCGAAGACCGGTTTGAAGGGAAGCAGTTCGATTACTTCATCGCCAACCCGCCCTTCGGCGTCGACTGGAAGAAGCAGCAGAAGGAGATCCAGCGCGAAAGCGAGAAGCTGGGCTTCAAGGGGCGTTTCGGCGCCGGCCTGCCGCGCGTCAATGATGGCTCGCTTCTGTTTCTTCAGCACATGATCTCGAAATTCGAGGATGTTGATCCGAAGGCGCAGATATACGGATCTCGCGCCGCCATCGTGTTCTAGGGCTCACCGCTTTTCACCGGCGGCGCGGGCGGCGGCGAGAGCGAAATCCGGCGCTGGATCATCGAACGCGACATGCTCGAAGCGATCGTCGCCCTGCCGGCGCAGATGTTCTACAACACTGGCATCGGAACCTTTATCTGGATCGTCACCAACCGAAAGGCGAAGGAGCGCAAGGGCACAATCCAGCTTGTCGATGCGCGCGAGACATGGATTCCCATACACCGCAGCCAAGGCGACAAGCGCCGCAAGATCGGTGAAGGCATGGCCGAGCCGGGTGATGACCGCGCCGACTAACCCGACCAGATCGCCGATATAGTCCGGCGCTATGGCCGGTTCCAGGCGAACGAGAAATCCAAGCTCTTCGACAACGCGGACTTTGGCTACAGCCGCGTCACTATCGAGCGCCCCCTGAAGCTGCGCTATCAGATGAGCG